>CAVWLX010000012.1:0-161173 GCA_963755885.1 uncultured Alphaproteobacteria bacterium | reverse complement strand
CAAGTTGGGATGCATTCTCCTTGGCTGTGCGGGTGACGCCGTCGGTCAGCTCGGCTGCCTTGGCCTTGACATCGCGGACGACGTCCTTAGCCTGTGCAGCCAATTCGGGACCTGCCGCGTAAGTGTCGCTCATGATGAAGTCCTTTCGATAATGGATTCGGAGTTCGGCGGGGCGTCGATCCGAGAGCCGTATTGACCCGCGGTCGGCTACGGCACGGACACTATCTGCAACGCTGTTCAACGCTTGACGAACGCCGGCGGCGTCAAGGCCTTCGCGGGCGGCAGCAGCTGCGGCAACACCGGCTGCGTCTGCCGCTATCTCACCCGCCTTTTCAATTCCCTGGGCGGCGACTTCCGCAGCCTTCTCTTCAATTTGTCGCTGCCTGCGCCGAAGAGCCGGTTTTCAGCCTCGGATGCCGGAATGGACGCGGCGATAAACGCGCCAACCGCCGCACCGATTCCCGCAACCAACAGGGCGTTATCGTTGACGAACCTGATAATCGCGTCGCCGGAACTCTTTGCCGTTGTGGCCGCATCCTCCATAATGCTTCCGGCATCACTAGCCGCCGTGGCGCCGCCTACCATCGATGTCACGCCGCTGGCTGCATTCTTCACAGCATCGGTCGTGTCGTTTAATTTAGCTCGCGCCTTTTCCGCGACGTTCCCTGCAGCTGATGAAACCGTCTCTCGGATTTCCTCAACTCCATAGCGGGCGCCGTCTATCCGGTCCTGAAGGTCCGACTGAATGCTGGCGGCCGTATCGGCAACTCGCTCCGCCCCCTGTTGGACGACGTCGTCGATTTTTGCTTTGATTTCTTGCGCGGACTGCTGGCCTTTCTTGCTCGTTAGAAATAGCCCGGCTCCAATCAACAGCAAAGGCTTTGGGATCGCACGCAGGAGCCCCCACGCGGGGTAGGCGATCGCAGCGCCAACAGCGGCCAGTTGCAACGGATTCTCCTCGGCCTTGCGCTGCACGGAGTTGATGAAGGATTCCCGCGCCCCCCGCACGTAATCTTTAAATTCGTGTTTGATATGAGCGGAAGACACCAGAGTTTTGAGTTCGGCAGCGGTGTCGCTAACCCTCTCGCGCAATTCGTCAACCGTCGTGGCGAGCGCTTCCCGACTTTGTTCGGACTGTTCGCGCAACTCTTCCAGGGATGGCTCTCTCGTTAACGACATCGGTGTCTTCCGGTTGGTGAAGACCGCGCGGCCCGCGGCTGTCAGACAACGGTAGACAAGACTGTTTGGTTCCTAAGGCGCCACCGCTGCACTTCTGAGCTTATACAATCGAACCCATGGATCGTGATTTCCTTCGCGTCGCCGGCGTTTACACCACGCCAAAATGCCCGATCGCGGAAAAGGTGCAGCGCACGCAAGTTTTCTCAGCCTCATTAGCAAACGAGTAGCAAATTCGTGCCAGCGGTGGGGCGGCGGCAGTCCTAGCCTCTTTTCTGTTGCGGCTTTCGCTGCGACGGTAGTTTTGGCTTGTCTCCAGCCTTTTAGTCAAACTCCATGCGAATTCTTCTCACCGGCACGAGCGGTCAGGTCGGCGGAGCACTGCTTCCCCGGCTGCAGGGTTTCGGGCAGGTCATAGCGCCCAACGAAACCGAGTTCGACCTCACGCAACCGGTTGAGATTTCGAGGATATTGGACCAAGCCTCTCCGGACCTCATCATCAATCCGGCCGCCTACACTGCCGTTGATAAGGCTGAGGATGAACCGGAGCTTGCACGGCGCGTGAACGCAGAGGGCCCGGGGGTCATCGCGCGGTGGGCTGCACTTCGTGGCGTGCCGCTGATTCATTTTTCGACCGACTATGTGTTCAACGGCGCCGGGGAGCGGGCTTGGCGCGAGGATGACGAAGTTCAGCCGCTGTCGGTCTACGGCAGCAGCAAGCTTGCCGGCGAGAATGCCGTTCGCGCCGCAGGCGGCATTTCTCTTGTCATCCGGACGTCGTGGGTCTACGCGGCTCGCGGCGCGAACTTTTTGCGAGCGATCACTCGCTTGGCGCGGGAACGCAAGGAACTGCGCATCGTTGCCGATCAGATCGGCGCGCCGACATCGGCCGCCGTCATCTCGGACGGCGTGATTAAAATGCTGTCCGGGGGGCTCGATCAATTCCGTTCGCGCTGCGGCGAAACCAACGGGCTCGTCAATCTCGTGGCGTCGGGCGAGACCAGCTGGCATGGCTTTGCATCGGCGATTGTCGAAGGGCTCAAAGAGCGAAACGTCGTGCTTGCGGTCGAACATGTTCTGCCGATCACCAGCGCCGACTATCCCACCCGCGCGACCCGTCCACATAACTCGCGGCTTGATCTTGCCCGCTTGCATAATATTTTTGGGATTACGACTCCGCACTGGAGAGACGCTCTTGCGCCGCAACTCGACGCATTGGCGCAGGAACTGGCGGCGACGCCCGCGTAGCGGCACCGTAGTCAGGTTTAAATTCTCAACCAACAACGGACACGTTGCGCGGCCGCGCAACGCGCTCCTCTGGTCTGGGCGTGGGGCAGCTCTCTTTGCCGGCTTCTCTTCCGGCGGCCGCGAAGACATCGGTCCAGGTCCGCGCAGCGCCCGCAGCCGCCGCTCTCGATGGACGACCGTAAGAGGTGTACGTTACATTCCTGGAAGTGAGACCTACTGAAAGAACTCGGCAGTCGCCCGCGGCCGGCCCGTTGTGTTACCATCCGTCGATTTCGGTAAATCGGGGGATCGCATGCCCGCCTCGAAATCTTACCAGCGCATCGCAACGCGATGCCTCGAAGAGGCATGTGAAGCTTCAGACTTAAAGCAAAAAGCGCTTTTCGCCGAAATGGCTCAAGAGTGGCAAAGGCTCATTGAGCGAGCAACCGTCGCTCATCGCAATTGCACGAACACTTCTAATTCGGAGCCGGACCCAGGGGACTAAGAACAGCAAAGGAAAAAGGGCTCCAGCGTGCTGCCGCTCTCTGCCGCCAAAAACAAGAAGTATCGCCAGACCCGGGTTTTTCGTGGCGCATCGGAGGATCAAATGCGTGCCGATCCGAAACGCAAACCTCGTCCGAACGACAACCGTGCAGACAAAGGAAAGCGCGAGAGCGGGCTAAAGTAGGTCCTGTGAGGCATCAAAGATCGCGGTTGGCGCCAAGCTCCTTTCTAACAATTTTTCCGACACGCCATGTGGATTTTCGCAGCGGCAACAACAACGTGATTGCTGCGACGAGCCACAAATCAAGCCGGCGCACTGGCAAAGCGACCCGGTCCGTGCTAGTAATACCGGATGTTCTGGTGGTATTACTGAGGTGTGGAAATGACTGTAACGGTTACGCGCAAAGGGCAAGTGACGATCCCTAAGCAAGTCCGCGATCGCCTTGGGATCAATCCCGGCAGCAAGGTTGATTTCGAGCTGGCGGAAGATGGTCGCGCCTTTTTGCGCCGAGTTGGAAAGCGCGCGATCAAGCCGAGCCGTTTCGAGCGGATGCGAGGCACGGCCACAAGCGGCCTCACCACAGACGAGATCATGGCGCTGACCCGTGACCCCGCTGGATGACGCTCGTCGACACAAATGTACTCCTCGACGTCGCGACTGTCCGTCGTCAGACAATTTGAGACAGATGGCGGTTTGATTTACGGGAGTGACCGGCTCATCTGGTTTTAGTTTAAGCGGCTTTCTTTTGGTGCTGCAAGCGTCGTTTTTGGATTGTGTTGCGTTTGATCCTTTCTCTTTCCAGCAGGATTGTTTGACCTCGCCCGAAGTACACGTCGGCCGGGGTTAGATTGCTCAAGCTCTCATGATAGCGCCGATGGTTGTAGTGATCGACGAACCGGCCAATGCTGGCCTCAAGATCACCCGGCAGGTAGTAGTTTTCCAGGAGGATGCGGTTCTTGAGCGTTTGATGCCAGCGTTCGATCTTGCCCTGTGTCTGCGGATGGTAGGGCGCGCCGCGAACGTGTCCCATGTTCTGTGCAGTCAACCAATCTGCCAGCTCAGCCGAGACGTAGCTGGAACCATTATCGCTGAGCAGGCGCGGCTTATGGACGATCCGTACCTGGTCACAGCCTGAGGCCGCGAGAGCAAGATCCAGCGTGTCGGTCACGTCCTGCGCCTTCATCGTCGTGCACAGCTTCCATGCGATGATGTAGCGCGAGAAGTCATCCAGCGCCGTACTGAGATAGAACCAGCCCCAGCCGGTCACCTTGAGATAGGTGAAGTCGGTCTGCCAGAGCTGGTTTGGCGCCGTCGTCTTGTCCTTGAACTCATCGGCTGCCTTCATGACGATGTAGGCCGGGCTGGTAATCAGATCATGCGCCTTGAGCAGCCGGTAGACCGAAGCCTCCGACACAAAATAGTTGGCCGTATCGGTGAAGCGCGTGGCCAGTTCCCGTGGTGATAGCTCGGGCTCGTCCAGGGCCAGTTGAACGATCCGCTCACGTATTGCGTCAGGGATGCGGTTCCAGACGTGCTTCGGCCTTGGTGCCTTGTCTTCTAGCGCCTCGGGACCGCCAGTCTGCAGTCGATCGTACCAGCGGTAGAACCTTGCAGGCTGGATCCCCAGCTTATCCAGCGTTCGGCGCACTGGCAGGTGGGATTGCTCGACCAGGCGGATGATCTCAAGTTTCTCAGAAGCGGGGTATCTCATTCCTCGTCTCCCCCATCCGCGATCATGCTTTTTTTAAGCAGACGCAATTCGAGCGCCTGCTCAGCCACGACCGCCTTGAGTTCTTACGCCTCATGCCGAAGGTCCTTGACCTCGCCATTGGTCGCTGCACGTGCCGTGTCGCCCGCCAGACGGCGCTTGCCGGCCTCCAGGAACTCCTTGGACCAGGCGTAATAAAGGCTCTCGGCAATGCCTTCACGGCGGCACAGCTCGGCAATGCTGACCTCGCCGCGCAGACCGTCCAGAACTATCCGGATCTTCTCTTCGGACGAATGACGCTTGCGAGTTGCCCGGCGGATGTTCTTCACGATCCGCTCAGACGGCGATTCAGGGTGCACGGATTTCTGTCTCATCTCCACTCCTTGATGGTTACGATGAGCCAGAAATCCTCCGTTACTCAAGCCGTTAAATCTGTCTCACAGGCGCTGACGCCGGACACTTGGATGCGGAAAGCGCCAAGCTCTCGGAATCAGGCTCCGGCGATTGCCTGAGGGGCGTTAGGCGGAAACGGTCGAGTTCCAGGCGCGCCGGCAGCCAGAGATGATACCGATGTCTCCGGAAATCAGGCGCATGGCAGAAAGATCGTGGCTATTTGCCAGCGGCGGCCGCGGCGCGAGCCCCAATGGCGGGCTTCGCAGTCTTGCGGCGTGGTCATGATCTGATCGATCACCCTGGGTGAACCCGGCAGAACGACCCGAGTCGCACACAAAGGCAGCAGCGGGCAAACGACCGCGCACTGTTCACCAACGGTGATCACCCTGGCGTCCGCCTCATCATGACCATTCCAACGCGCGCAAACACCAAAGCCGATCGCCGCCGTGAGTACCCGCGGCAAAGCCGCCAAAGCGACCGAGAAGAAACGATAAGGTACAGCGCCGGCGTCCGGAGGAGGCCGCGGCGCAGGTCGAGCCCGCCGGGGACATTTGCCGCGGTATCTTCGAAAACCGCACTCAAATAGAACGATAACGCGGTAAGCACGCTCAGTTGAGAATGGCTCGGGGATATCTCCGGTGGTCCGCCAAGGAATTGGCCGACAAGGCGGGCGTGGCCGAATCCACCATCAAACGCATGGAGCAGGATGAAGGCTTCCCGGTCGCGCGCGGTGCCAACATCGAAGCCGTTTACGACACACTAGCCGCCGCCGGGATCATCTTTCTGCCGGAAAACGGCGGCGGCGTCGGTATCCGACTCCGAAAGCCCCCTGAGCCGATCGGCGCCGAGCCGACCAGCGCGTCAAAATCACTGGACGCACCATCACCGTTCCGTAAGAAACTGCGCCAGCGTCTGCCTGTACGTCGCAGGCGAACGATTGAAAATGCACAATAGGGCTATACAAGCGCACGTTTTGTGGCTCGGCGATGGCAAAGTATCCGCGGGCGGTGTCGCAGTTTCGAGATTGGGTCGTGGACGATGCAGCATGCCGGGACCATTTTGCCGGGGCTGCGAATGCTTCCGAATTCTCAACCGCGCCCCGTCAGGGGCAGTTAGCCTTGATTCTTAATGGTCTATGGACTAAGTTTAGTCTAGTCTGGAGAGCCTGACTATGACCACCGTCAATATCCACACTGCAAAAACCCACTTATCGCGCCTTGTTGAACAAGCGGCTTCGGGGGACGAGATTGTCATCGCCAAAGCCGGCAAACCAATCGCCAAATTAGGTCCACTCAGCGCGGCACGCCGCAACAAACGCCGCTTGGGCTTGTTGGCCGGGCGTCTAAACGTACCGGACGACTTCGACGCGCCCTTGCCATCTGAAGTCCTCGATACCTTTGAACGCGGATAAATGCGTCTTTTGCTCGATACGCATGTTCTGCTGTGGGCCTTGAGTTCACCCGAACGTCTGGGCAAAAAGGCGCAATCGGCGATCGAGGATCCCAGCAATGATGTCATGTTCAGTGCGGCAAGCATTTGGGAGATCGCTATTAAATGGGCGCTCAAGCGACTCGACTTCACCATTACTCCAGACGAGATCCTGGCAGCTGCGATCGAAAGCGGCTTCGACGAACTGCCAGTCCAATCGGCAGCCGCGGCCCACGTTGCCGTCCTGCCTGCTCATCACCGCGATCCGTTTGATCGACTGCTAGTCGCTCAAGCGATCATGGAACCAGCAATTCTCTACACGGCAGATCCGCAGCTGGATGTGTATTCGGAACTTGTCCATCGCATCTAGTCGAAGACTTCTCAACCTGCGGGCGGCCGCCCAGGCGTCCGCCCACGAAAGAAGCAACAGAAACGATTGGTGTGTGTCGAGGTTGCCCGGGATGGCGCTCCGAATACGCCGGGGCAATGATTAGATCGGAAGTCTTACGGGGTGACCTGAAGATACCCGACGATAATCCGCCCCGCGATGATCCATCTACCGAAGGACCGCGCTGGTTGGAGCGTCGCGGACCATTGGTTCATCTGTTACGCTTGACGTAAGGCGTAATTAAAGCTAAAATTTCTGTCGTATGATTGTAAGCTACCGGAACAAGAGAACCGAACAGTTTGCCAACGGCGAGCACGTCAAGGAATTTTCTGGTTTCGCACGACAGGCTGAAACGCGGCTCGACCGGCTGGATGCGGCAACGGGGTTGAGAGACCTCGCTGCCATGTCCGGCAATCGGTTGGAAGCCCTAAAGGGCAACCGGCAAGGGCAATACAGTATCCGCATCACTGACCAATGGCGGATTTGCTTTGAATGGCCCGATCGCTCACCCGGCCCGACCAATGTCGAGATTGTTGATTATCACTAGGAGGCATCATGGCCCGCACCCCTATTCATCCTGGCGCGCACCTCGGCGAAGAACTGAAGGAACTCGGCTTTTCTGCCGCCGAGCTGGCCCGACAGATCGACGTGCCGGTCAATCGCGTGACTACCATCATCAACGGTCAGCGGGCGATCACGGCGGACACCGCGCTACGTCTCGGCCACTGGTTCGGCAGCAGCGCGGAATTTTGGCTCAATTTGCAAAAGCTTTATGAGCTGCGCTTGGCGCGCGAGGAAGTTGGCGATCGAGTGGATAGGCTTCCTCGCCGCGCGGCGGCGCCGTCCGCACCACGCCAAAGTGCACGATTGTGGAAAAAAGCGCAGCGCGGCTAAGCTTGCTCCGCCGGATTGGCGAAAGTCACGTCCTGCGCGACGGGCGGCAAATACTCGTAGGCGGTGCCTGCCGGCGTTCGTCGAGGTGCCGCTGGCCAAGCCCGGTCCGGCGGCATTGATGGTCAGGCGGGCGCTATCACCGGCGTGGTCGCGCCGTTTGGAAAGGCTTGCTATTGCGGCTACCGCGATATCGCGCGAGAAACAGCTTCCGCCGCTTCAGCCGCAGGCATGAACAGTCTGAGCGAGCGGTTCGGAAACGGCGCGAATCCGAAGTTGCGGTAGAAAGCAGCCGCCCTTTCATCCGTCGCTTCGACCACGATGGCGAAAACGGCGAGCGAACGGGCGGCCCCAGTGATCCTACGAACCGCGTCAGCCAACAGAAGATCTCCGACACCTTCACCGTGAACTTTCTCATCACGCGCGAGCCGCCCGATCAGAGCAGCCGGGATCGCGTCGTAGCGAGGCAGGCGTTTTGCATGTTCTGGCGGCAGATCGGCGATGGCGAGCGTGAAGGAACTCAAGCTGTAGAATCCAACGACCCTGCGTTGATCGTCCACGGCGACAAAAACACGGGCCACATTGCGCTTCTCGTCCTGCCCATCACGAAGGTGGAACCAACTGTCGAGCGCGACCACACCACACGAGAACGCCGCGCGGTCATGCTTGCCGAGCGTTCGATCGCGTTGATCATGCACGATCAGCCGAAGAGACGGCGATGACGCTTCAATGCCTTGACCAGACGCGAGGATGGATCAGGACTTCGGCTGATGGCCGCCAGGAAGACGTCGCGATCCTCCCCAGACAGAACCATGCGTTGATGCTCGTCGAGAAGCCGACGCGCACCCTCATAGGCAAGATCACCGGCGGCAAGACCGGTGACCGACATGGCCTGCTGGATCACCTTCTTCGCTGACGGCGATAGGCGCAATTCGAGCCGTTGCGATTTGTATTCCCGGGTCAGCAATGCCGGCTTCTTTCGCGCTGACCGCATGATCAATTCCCTCAAATCCATGTACGGCAATTCACCGTGCTTGCCAATAGCGGCGGTGTACGACCATAGGATCGGGGTGCACTTTTGGATTTTTTGGCAATGCACTTCAATGAGCAATAGCGCACAGCTACGAGCAGTATGAGACGCTTTGTCGGGGGCTGAATTGAACAACCGACATTATGTATATCAGCGCCTCATTTTCGATCGACTCATCCAAAACCAAAGGTCGAACAAGAAGCAAGCTAAGAAAGCTCAACTGAGCGCCGCATTTCCGTCGTTGTGGATTTCGTCGGATACTATCGAACTTTTGTTGCCCGTTTTCTCCGAAGCCTCCAGCAAGGGATGTGTCTTCAGCCAAAGTGCGCGAGCCGAGGCGATTGGATCCACTTCGACTTTTGCCCACCATGCGGCTTCGTTGCCATAGCGGTGGACCTCGCGATGATGACCCCGACATAAAGGGACGGTGAACTCATCGCTGACCTTGCGTCCAAGTGCGCGGCTTTGCGCAAATCGGAGGTGGTGGGCGTCGGCAGGTTGTCGGCCGCAAATTAGACAGGGATTTTGCGCGACAAATCTGACGTGATCGCGGTCACGAATCCGGCGCGGCGCCGGCAGCGCCAGCGCGCTCTTGTCGACTGCCCTGGCTTGCCGCCGGTGTACGGATCGCCTGTGAATAAGGAGCAGCCATTGCCTCCGGCTGCTTAGAGTTCGCCAGCGCTGATGGCTCGGCGTCCGCGTCACGGCCTGCGAAGATTGCCACTCTCGCTTGGAAGGCTTCCTCGACTTTCCTGGCATCGGCTGCTGTCAGCCTGTTCTTTTCACCGAGGCAACGGTGCGCCCACATTGCGGCGTCATCGCTTGAGCCAAGGCCAGTGATTTCGGCAATAAGGCGATCACGCAACCCCGCCGATGGTTCGGCTTCCAGGATCGGCTTAGAGATCTGCGACTGCGTTCTCGCGTTGCGGTGAACCGTTGGTCGTTGAGCGGGTCTTGGTTGACTGCCGTTGAGTTGACCCTTTCCGCTCGGCTGCGGCTTCTCAGGTTGCGATGTCGGATTCGTGGGCGTCACGAGGTCGGGCGCATCGAGGTCGTCCTCGCCGGCAATCCCAACGAGAGTAAAGAGAGCATAACGCCGGGCATAGGTCAGCGCCGCTCCCATACGGTGCGGGGTCGCGGTATCGCTGATGGCGCAAACCGGCCAATCCGAGGCAATCCATTCTCCCGATGCGTGCGCCAGTACCGTGGTGAGATTGATGATGCCGGCCGCCGGATCGATCGAGGTGGTTTGCACCGTCGCAATCTCGTGCTGGCCGAGGATTTTGCGCACGATGTCGAGCCCACTCGATAGCGGCGCATAGCGAAAGGTCCGCTCGCCCCCACCTCGTCCATCCGCTCGGATGGTTGCGACCAGCGACTTCTCCGGATTGACGAGTTCGCCCTGTGCTTTGGCAAGCGCGGCCGCCAAAGTGCCGATCGAACTACTGCACCGCTGCATGGTCGTCATCCGCGCTGACGAGGTCGAAACTGATGGCACCCGATTTCGAGCGCTTGGCTCGGACGCCATGGCCGATCGCCTGCTGCGCGTCATCGGGCACCAAGCGCTTGAGTTCTCCCCTCGCCTGCTCGTGTTCGAGATGGGCCGACCCGGGTTCGCGAGAAGATCGCGGCCAATTCCGCCCATGCGTTCGATGAGGTCATGTCGACAATGCGCACTGCCTCGATGCGCGGCTTTGGTGGCTCGGCACCGAACAGAACGGGAGGCTCACCGGTCTCAACGCAGCGCCAGAATTTGCGCTCGGCGGTGACGATGAGATGTTGGTAAAGCGGATCGGCATGGGTTTTGATTTCCACCCATCGGCCGCCGCCGCTGATCACCGAAAGTATCGCCCCTCTGGCTGCCACGACCCACATGTTGTGTTGCAGTTGCGCGGCGTGCTTCACTGCGGCAGCCTCCTCCGAGAATTGCCAGGGCAGCATGAATTTGGATTCGAACACATCGCCGCCTTCGACCCTCCCGTCCAACGTTGCCGCCATCCAAGGCAGGGTTGGGTGCCGGCGCCACATTTGGACATCGGTGACGACCCGCCCCGTATTGGCCTGATACCAGCGCCGATTCAGCTTCTCAGTGGCTAGGCCCAGTTGCACAATCAGATTGCCGGATAAGTCCTCCGGCTTCGATCTCGCCGCGCTTTTCCTTCCACAGCCGGATCAGGGCGGCTTCGTCGTCGCCCATGATGATCCGAGCATCGGAGCCGCCGATGAAGTAACTGCGATCGCGAGGTTTGAGGCTCAAAGTCATTGGACCCTCCGCGCCACACGCCCGGGGGGCCGCTGGGCAATATCGCCCATTTCGGATGAAAGATCGCAAAGGAGCCCGCCGATATGGCTAAGATGAAGGCCACCGAGGAGGTCTCGGGAGGCACACTCAAGCGTCGCAGCCCCGTCGACCGACACTATGCTAAGCGCCCTGTTCAACTGAACAGCACTAGCCTTAAGCTTAATGGGGTCGGCACTACAGGCGATGTGGCGCCGGGCACTCCTTGTCAGGACCGCGACGGATTCGGCGTGCGCCGCTTTGATGGGGCTTGTGGGCAGTCCCGCGCCCGCACCTGTGATCGGAACGCGAATTGCGTTATTCACATACTCAGCCTGGGCCATTGGTTACCTCCGTAGCTTAGGTTAGGGCCGGTGGGAGGTACCAGCTCCCATCGGCTCGCTAGATGTTTTGGTATTACCACAATTATGGCAAAGCAGTCAACCGAAAAGGTAATACCGAAAAGGCCAGGTCGACCGGCTACCGGTCGCGACCCCGTGCTGGCGATACGACTTCCGGCGGCGCTTAGGTCCAGCATAGAAGCTTGGGCAAAACGCCAATTTGACCGGCCCTCACGCTCGGAAGCAATTCGCCGCCTGATCGAGTTTGCGCTAGCGGTCGAAGGCAAGAGAAAAAAGTCCAACGACAAATAAACGGTCAAAGACCGGAGAGCATTTGGCGCGGCGGGGGTCGAGTTCACCAACGGTGATCATCCCGGCGTCCGCCTCGGCGGTCCCACTGCACAGCCCGGCATGGTGCCCAAACCTATGGACGCTGCGAAATCGCGGCGTGCCAAAATTTCAAGGCCTCGCAAAATAAAGCGAAAGTAGCGTCCGCTAGTTTTCGTTATCGCTGTTGCTATTGACCTGGTTCTGCGTCTAAATTCATCGACGAGAACGGCGGCGGCCCAGTTGTGCGCCTAGGAAAGAAGCAACAGAAACGATAGGTGCGGTGCCCAGGTTGACGCTGATGGCGCTCTGAATACGCGTAGCATCGAGCTCGAGTTTGTTGATTATCACTGGGAGGCATCATGGCCCGCGCCCCTATTCATCCCGGCGCACACCTCGCCGAAGAGCTGAAGGAACTCGGCATTTCCGCCGCCGAGTTGGCGCGACAGATCGACGTGCCCGTCAATCGCGTGACTGCCATTATCAACGGTCAGCGGGCTATCACGGCGGACACCGCGCTGCGTCTCGGCCACTGGTTCGGCAGCAGCGCGGAATTTTGGCTCAATTTGCAAAAGCTTTATGAGCTGCGCTTGGCGCGCGAGGAAGTTGGCGATCGAGTGGATAGGCTTCCTCGCCGCGCGGCGGCGCCGTCCGCACCACGCCAGAGTGCACGATCGTGGAAAAAAGCGCAGCGCGGCTAAGCTTGCTCTGCCGGATTGGCGAAAGTCGCGTCCTGCGCGACGGGCGGACGCGTAAGTGGGGCCCCGGCGTCGAGTTCATCGAAGAGACCGGCAGCGGAGTGTTGCGAAGCCGCAACATTTGAAACAGCAACATTTGCAGCCGCAACAGTGTGCGACGCGCCGCACCCGGCGTCGCAATCGAATTCGCCAAGATCGACGTAGAGGTATTCCGCCTTCGCCGACCAACGGCCCGCAAATCGGAAATCAAAGCCCGGCTGCGGCTGTCCAGCCGACATAGGTTCGGCAATCACTCTTGCTTCCGCTTCGGCCTCGGTTAGACGTGCAGTGCCAACATCTTCGTCGGCGTCTTGTGCCTTGGCTGCAAGTGCTTCGCGAGGAAGCATCGCGACCCCGACTTTTTTTGGTCATTCCAAATCGGACATTTATTGCGCTTGCATTTTCAATCGTAAATCTCCGTGCGGTTGCCGACCGCAACGACGGTGATCGATCTAACGTCCTCAATAAATATAACGGGCCAGTGACCAATTCGAAGTCGGCACCCGCCAACAACTCTTGGAGCCTCGCACGATGAGGCTTCTCTCGGACTGCTGCTGATGCACGGCCCCTATTGCGAAGGGAGCCATTCGGAGCGGACTTTTGCCGGCTTTTTCAAGAAGGGCGCGCGTCGCCCGGTTGCGGCATATCGATTTCACATCGAAGTAATTCGGTGTCTTGCTGAAACCGGAAGAAGGAATTCGGAATTGACATTTCGTCATTCATCTCTATGATTATTTATTGGACGTGCTTGTGACCATTGACGCATTTGAAGCGTTTACGATCACAAGGCCTGACTGACCCGCTTATGAGGGTGTCAGGCGGCGGGGCTAAGTCTTCGCCCCCAAGTCTCCGGCGACAATTTTCTCCTCCTGGGTGGCCGAGTTGTCGATCCCCATGGTGGACAGTGGCTTTGCCGTTCGTTTTGCGGCCCATAGTCGACGTGACGCAGCTTCCCGATAGCTGGGGGAACGGCCTGCATCCTGTGAACAGATGCGGCGTCTTCGCCAGCCGTTTGCTAAGCGCGCAACCGACGTAGCAAATATGGTCCGACAAATTCGCTTCCATACGCCACTGCGTTCTCGTCGGAAAAGTATAGGTGCAAAACGAAACTCAGGAGGTGCAGTCGTGCGTAAGCAAAAATCGAAACGGCCCAACGCGCAAAAGCACGGGGTCTTCGCTCGCGATACGATCATAGAAGGGGAAGATCAACAAGAATTTGACGAATTGCATTCGGCCTTGATCGACGAATGGATGCCCAGTGGGGCAACCGAGGAAGACGCTGTCTTCACCATTGCAAAAGCCATGTGGCGAAAGCGTCGAGAACAGAACTTCCTCGAGGTTCGAATGCTTCAAAATTTGCGTGATATTAGTCATCCCTCCTTTGATGAGTACCTGGGCCTGCACATCTTTGCCGATGTAATGTCGATCCAACCAGGGACGGCGTTCGAGGAGTGGGGAAGCCGCCTTCTTCGCCCTGATAAAATCAATCATTTGAGAGAAAAATTTCCGCGTTCTAATTTCGCATCCGACGAAGAATGGGCGAAGGCTGTCATAATCGAAATCTTTTCAGTACTGGCGCCGCCCAAAACGGTTGAGGCCCCTGAACCGCCAGACGGCTACGAGGAAGCGGCGAAACTTTGGAAAAAAAGCCTGCAACTCAAATCCTACGTGTTGTCGGCGGATCTTTTTGAACAGCAAATAGCGCTGGATGAGCGCCTCGACGCCGCAATTATCCGAGCGACCAAATTTTTAATCCAAATAAAGGCCATGAAGCAAATGCTTGTCCCAACCAGCACCGAGCGAGCGGACGCTAAACCAAGACTAATGGTCGCCAGGAGGAACTCCAATGAGCGCCACAATTGAGGGCCGCTTTCCGAGTGAGCCCTTATTGAATGCCCGTTAAAGTTGTAGATTTTGCGAAACGAAGGTCATTTTCTTTTTGTTTTTCAACGGCCTACCGCGGAAGGCTGCAAAGATGCTCCGATCGCCGTTTCCGTACGAACGATTTGGCAAAACGAACCAAAATTCCGCCTGCCAATCCGCAACGAGCGGGGCTGTCGGGGGGCTGTCTTTGCCAAAACGCCGGTGAAGCGCAAAAATTCATCAATGCACGCCCCGGCCACTGAAAGCGCTGGTCAAACAATAAAATGGAAATTATGTGCGTGCAGTTGGCCGATATGAGAATTTGCCAGCGTTATGCTGGGCAAGCCCGGAGCGCAATTCGGCATTGAATTTTCGGCTCGACGGTGTACCGCACGACGACAGCGTGACGCTGTATCTTACGGTGATTTTCCCCCGCAGGGAATTCACAACCCGAACACCGGCACGACCATGTATGCAGCAAAGATTGCGTTTCCGAATATGAGAATCGGCGCGCTTTGTCTGCTCGGCTATGGCTTCGATAAAGCGTGGGAAATCGTGCCCGGCGTATGGAGCGAGCAGATTTGGTATCAGGACCATATGCTGGCAGAGCGCAGCCTTACCGTCGGCAAGGTGGAATGACGAGGCTTCGTCCCTTCGCGCCGTGATCGTTGGCGCAACGCCGCTCGCGGCTAACAACGGCACGCCTTGTGTCGAGCTGAGCGAGCGCCTAGCCTGCGCGCTCGGCGCCATCCCCGGCGCAACCGCTTTCCGCTCGCTGGAACAAGGCGGCTGCCCGCTGGCGCGACAGTGATCCGTCGGCGAATTGGAGTCTGCACGCCAAGGCCTGATTTGTTCAGGGCGACACTTCCTCGAGTACCTGTTGTTTCGTTTCGATCGCAAACAACGCAGTGACCAGCGCGGCTACACAGGACACTAACCCGAAAGATATGAACACCGACTGGAGGCCGGATGCGATCATATATCCGACGGCGGTCGGACCGATCATCGAGGCCAGCCGAAGCCACGCGGTCGCTGTCCCAACGCCGAGCGCGCGAACGCGAGTCGGATAAAGTTCAGGCGTGTAAAGATAGACGCCCAGGTTGATCGCGCTGACGAAGAAATAGGCAATGGTGATGTAGATCAAAACTTGCTGTGCGGTCGGATGCGCGATCATCGCAAGGACCAAAAGCGCTGCCGCGCTACCAACAAACGAAACCGCGAACAGAGGCTTTCGACCGATACTGTCGATCAGGAACGCCGCAATGGCGGCACCAACAAGGCCAAATGCCGTGGTGATCATCCCGTATTGAAGCGAGACGCCCAAAGGAAGCTTGAAGACGGTGCGATAGACGGTCGGCATCCAGATCGAAAGGCCATAGTTCACCAGGTAGGACGCAAACCAGATCACCCAGACCACCAGCGTCCGGCGCAAATACAACGATCCGAATAGATCGGCCAGCGACGCGCGTCTGCTCTCGAGTTTCCGGCCGGGTTGCACCGGTGGAAGCGCTTTACCGCCCATGGCCTTCTGAGTTTCCCGCTCGATACGGCCGATAGGCCGCTTCAGCGGCTTCGAGCCGGCCACGGCCGGCGAGCCAACGGGGCGATTCCGGTAGCGCGCGGCGAAGAAACAACACCAGGACGGCCGGCACGGCGCCGATGACGAACATGAATTGCCAGCCCAAATGCGGGACGACCCAGACACCGGCCACGCTCGCAGCGACGATGCCGACCGGGAAAATCAATTCGTACAACATGACAAATCGCCCACGCACGCTGGGTTTTGCCAATTCACTGATGTAGATGGCTGCGATCGGTACCTCACCGCCAAGGCCGAAGCCCTGGATCAGCCGGAAGATAAGAAGGGAATGGTAGCTCCAGGCGACCGCGCAAACCAGGCTCATGATTGCGAAGATCAAGATCGACCAGACCATTCCGGTCATGCGGCCATACCGCTCGGCAATCCAGCCGAAGAACACCGCGCCGAGCAACTGGCCGAGAAAGCCCGCGGAAATCAGCAAGCCGATCTGCGGCGGCGTCAGTTTCCACATCGGAACGAGCACCGGCAGAACCGAAGCGATCGCCAGCGCATCGAATGCATCAAAGAAGGTCGCGACGCCAATGATGATGCGCGTTTTGACGTGCCATCGCGATACCGGCAGCCGGTCGATGCGGGCGGCGATTTCCTCCGCCGACGGCACGGCGGCAGAGGGACATTTTTCGATCGCAACCATTCGGGCCCCTGCTCGCCTTCGCGCCTATAGCACCTCCACTGCCTCGAACGACCGCGGCGCGTGCCAGCGGCCGCAACAGGACGGCAGCAGACATCGGATCGCCAGATGGCCGGGCGGCAATTCGTCGAGTTCACTGCGCGCAATCTTTCGCGGCGGCTGGTTTTGCTCAGCGATGCGGCGGCGGTGGACGTCGGCAATTCGCGGCGCAGTCGCGCGGTCGCCGCCACGTCGATTGCAAGCGTCTGTGGATCGAGAACCACGCCGTAATAATCGCGCGCAGCCTTCAGCGACACATAACCCTGCCTGACATCCCGCTGCACGCTTTCTGGCGGACGCTCAAGCGGCGAACCAAAGCCGCCGCCGCCGCCCGAGCGCAAAATGAACGCGTCGCCCGCCCCGACCTTGGCGCGGAAAACCTTCGCATTCGGCACATCGTCTTGCACAACGCCGTCACGGCGCATCAGCATTTCATTGCCGGTGCCCTCAAGTCCGCCGTCGAGGCCCCACGGCAGACAGACCGCGCGTTCGATGCTGGTGTTGACGTTGAATTCGGTCAGCGCCTGCACGACGCACTCGATCCCCGAGCCGCCGCGGTGAAGGCCGGGACCGCCAGAATCCGGAATGAGCGCATGGCGCTCGACCAGCAACGGAAATTTGGCCTCAAGCTGTTCGTTCGGGCTGTTATGCGTGTCGCCGTCATTGATGCAGACGGTTGCCGATACGCCGTCTTCGCTGCGCTTGGCGCCCCAGCCGCCGCCCAGCGGACCGAAACTGGTGATGAAAAGCTGCTTGCTGTCGGCGTAGAAGCCGTCGAGCAGCGCTACGCAAAGATCGGCGTGATGACCGGCGATGACCTGATCGGGAATAGCCTTGGCCAGCGCCTTGAAGATGGTGTCGACCACCGTCATCGGAAACGTCATCCACCAGCGCATCGGGGCCGGCCGCACCGCGCTCACGATGCTGCCGGTCGGCAAGATCGACCTTCAGATTGCGGAACGAGCCGTCATTGACCGGATAATCGGTCGGCGACGTCACGCATTTGAAGGCCACCTGCGCGCAGGCGATCCCGGTGGTCGGACCTGAATTGTAAAAGCCGCGCACCTGCTTGGCGACCTCGGTGAGGTCGACCGTCATCTCGTCGCCCGACACGATCACCTTGACCCGGATCGGGACGCGCTTGCCGATCATCGACGGCGTCGTCGTCCATGAACGACTCGGCCTCATAGACGCCATCGGGAATCGCGCGCGTGCGCTCGCGCGCCGCGGCTTCCGCCTGATCCATCAGTACGCCGATGCAATCAAGCACAGCGCCTCTGGCCGTAGCGGTCGAGCAATTCGAGGAAGCGCCGCTCGCCGGTCTTGATCGCGGTGATCTGCGCGCGCAGATCGCCCATCGCCCGCTCCGGCAGCCGCACGTTCATGCGGATGATTTCGTGGATCTCCTGATTGACCACGCCGGCGCGCGCGTATTTCACGATCGGGATCTGCAGCCCTTCGGAAAAGATGTCGGTCGTTACGCCGCCGAGCGTGCCGCCGACATCGGGCCAATGCGCCATGCAGCAGGAAAACGCCGACCAGCTTGCCCTCGTGGAAAATCGGCAGCGTGAACGTCAGGTGATTGAGATGGCTGCCGGTGATGTAGGCGTCGTTGGTCAGCAAGATATCGCCGGGCGCGAAGCCCTCCGGCGCCGAAATGTCGAATCTTGGCCTTCACGGTCTCCGACATGCCGCGGATGAACATCGGCAGGCCGAGACCGATCGACACCGTCTCGCCGTTCTTGGTGAACATGCCGACGGTGAAGTCGAGCGCCTCATAGATGATCATGTTGTAGGCGGTGCGCATCAGGTTGGTCTTCATCTCCTCGGTCACCGCCATCACGCCGTTACGGACGATTTCGACGAGAACGGGATCTGGCGCGGTCTTGCGGTCTGCTCATTGGCGTGCTACCCGGAAACGGCAATGACGAGGTTTCCGACGGCGTCGACCTCGACGCTGTCGCCGGGCAGCGACGACGGTCGTCGATGCGTGTTCCTCGATGAGCGCGGGCCCGTCGATGCGGTTGCCGGCGAGCAACGCCGACCGCGCGAATAGTCGGCGTGTCGACGAAGCCGCCCGCGCGCGGCGAAATAGGCCTTGCGGCTTCCGGTCTGCGCGGCTTCCGGCGGCACGTCGCTGCCGCCAGCGATCGCTTCAAGACTGGGCTTCTCGACGTTCACCGGTCACAGTGGTGCGCAGGCTCACAATTTCGGCCGGCTCTGCCGGCGCCGAGGTGCCGTAGCGTTGCGCATGCACCGCATCGAATAGCGCCTTGATCGCCGTGCGGTCGCGCTTGGCGAAGTATTCGTGCGGAATGTCGACCGTGACGGAGTGTTCTTGTCCGACGTAACGCATGTCGAGCGCTCGCATGTACCACGACCTCACGCGGCATCGACTGCCGAATTCGCGATGGCTTGCGCGGCCTTGTCTGCTCAAGCTCGCGATAGACCGTCTTCGAATGCCGTCGAAATCGAGCTCATCGAGCCGAGGTGAACCAGGTGCGGACGTAATCGTAGCGCAGGTCGGCGAACAGCATGCCGAAAGCGGAAAAATGGCCCGGGCGCCCGCGGGATGATGACCTTGCGAATGCCGATTTCACGCGCAACCGCGGTGGCATGCAGCGGACCCGCGCCGCCATAGGCGACCAGGGCGAAAGCTGCCGGCGTCGAGCCCGCGCTCCGTGGTCACGCCTTTGACCGCATAGGACATCTTGGTAGCGGCGATGCGCAAGATGCCGTTGGCCGCGTCGGTCACGCTCAGCCCGAGCGGCTCGGCGACCCGCTGCCGCATGCGCGCGCTCGGCGGCCGCGAGATCGAGCTTCATCTCGCCGCCAAGGAAGCGGTCGGCGCCCAGCCGGCCGAGCAGCAGATTGGCGTCGGTGATCGGTCGGCTCCGTGCCGCCGCGGCCGTAACAGGCGGGACCGGGTTCGGCGCCGGCGCTCCGCGGTCCCACGTGCAGCGCGCCGCCGTGCTCGACACGGGCAATCGATCCGCCGCCGGTGCCGACTTCGAAAATGTCGATCGTCGGCACCTGAATCGGCAATGCGCGATCATAGCCGCCGATCAGCGCATGCCCCGTTGTCAGGGCGCGACCGTTGAGAATGACGCCCGCTTTGGCGGTGGTGCCGCCCATGTCGAAGGCGATCGCATTGTCCATGGCCGAGCGCGTGGCAAAGCGCCTGCGTGCCGATGACGCCAGAGGCCGGCCCCGATTCCAGGATGCGGATACATTCGCTCTGCGCCTTGTCCAGCTCGAACAAACCGCCGGTCGACTGCACGACCAGAAAAGTGCCGTGAAAACCTTCACGCTCGATGCGTTCGCCGATCTCGCCAAGATAGCGCCGCACGCGCGGACCGATGAAAGCATTGGCCACCACGGTCGAGCAGCGTTCGAACTCGCGATATTCCTGCGACAGTTCATGCGACGCGGAGATGAACACATGCGGCAACCGCTGCTGCAACAATCCCTTGGCGCGCAGCTCGTGCGCCGGGTTGCGGTAGCAATGCAGAAACAGCATCGCCACTGCCTCGATCCGTTCCTGCTCCAGAACGTCCGCGAGCGCGCAGCAGTTCGGCTTCATCGAGCGGCTGTACGCACGCGTCCGTCGGCAAACATCCGCTCGGTGACTTCGTAACAGTGGCGCCGCGGCACGAGGGGGGCATGTTTCTGGAAGAACAGATTGTAGGCAGTCGGGCCGGTTGATCGCGGCCGATTTCGTAGACGTCGCGGAACCCGCGCGTCGTCACCAGCGCCGTCTTGGCGCCGGTGCGCTCCAGCATGGTGTTGATGGCAACCGTAGAGCCGTGCAGGAAAAGACCGGCTTCAGAAAAATGCGTGCCGGCCTTGGCTACGCTCGCCTCGATGCCCTCGACCATGGCTTGCGGCGTGGACAGGCTCTTGCCCAGCAGCAAGCGATTGCTCGCCTCATCGAACGCGGCAACGTCAGTGAACGTGCCGCCGATGTCGGCGGCAAGCCGCAGGCGCGGCTTCGCGAATTTCGCGTCTGCGGGAGACACTAGACGGTCCGTGTGACAGTGAGGAGCTTCCTCACCCCACATCCGTAGAGTGAAGGCGGCGCTCGCCGAGGGCGAGGGCCTCTGATGTACCGCGCAGACGCCGGGCCACAAGCTTGTTGAGCGCGGCGAGATAGGCCTTGGCCGAGGCAACGAGCGTATCGGGATCGGCGCCCTTCGCGGTCACCGCGCGGCCGTTTTCCGATAAGCGGACCGACACTTCCGCTTGCGCATCGGTACCCTCGGTCACGGCGTGCACCTGATAAAGCTCGAGCACCGCCTCGTGCGGCACCATCGCCTTGACGCAGTTGAACACGGCGTCGACCGGTCCGTTGCCTTCGCACTCCTCAATCAGCGATTTGCCGTCGATGTCGAGTTTCATGGTGGCGCGCTGCGGCCCGCGGGTGCCCGCGATCACAGAGAGTGAGACCAACTTGATGCGGTCCTGAGCGGTCGCAATCTCTTCGTCGACCAACGCCTCGATGTCTTCGTCGTAGACGTGCTTCTTGCGGTCGGCGAGCGCCTTGAAGCGGACGAACGCCTCTTCGAGCTGATTGTTGCCGAGGTGATAACCCAATTCCTCGAGCTTGTGCCCGAACGCATGCCGCCCGGAATGCTTGCCCATGACCAGCGAGGTTTGTTTCACGCCGACATCCTCAGGGACCATGATCTCGTAGGTCTGCGTGTGCTTGAGCATGCCGTCCTGGTGAATGCCGCTCTCGTGCGCGAACGCATTCCGCCCGACGATCGCCTTGTTGTATTGCACCGGGAACGAGGTGACCGCCGCGACGAGCTTGGACGCCCGCGTCAACATTTTGGCGTTGACGCCGGTCCAGAACGGCATCACGTCGTTACGCACCCGCATCGCCATCACGACTTCTTCCAGCGAGGCATTGCCGGCGCGTTCGCCGATGCCGTTGATGGTGCACTCGATCTGCCGCGCGCCGGCCCGCACGCCGGCGAGCGAATTCGCCACCGCCATGCCGAGATCGTCGTGGCAGTGCACCGAAAATCGCGCCTGATCCGAGTTCGGCACCCGCTCGCGCACCATCTTGAAGAGCGCGAAATATTCCTCCGGCACCGAATAGCCGACGGTGTCGGGAATGTTGATCGTGGTAGCGCCGGCCTTGATCGCAGCCTCGACGCAGCGGCAGAGAAAGTCGTGCTCGGTGCGGGTGCCGTCCTCGCTCGACCACTCGACATCATCGGTGTAGCCGCGCGCGCGCGTCACCTGCGCGATCACCATCTCGTAGACTTCGTGCGGCTCCTTCTGGAGCTTGTATTTCATGTGCACCGGCGAGGTGGAGAGAAACGTGTGAATGCGCCGGCGCTCGGCAGGCTTGATCGCCTCGGCGCAGCACGTCGATGTCCTTGAAAGCGGCGCGGGCGAGTCCGCAGACGACGGCGTTCTTGGTGCGCTTGGCGATCTCGTGGACCGCGGCGAAGTCACCATCCGAGGCGATCGGAAAGCCGGCCTCGATGATATCGACGCCCATTTCGTCGAGCAGCGCCGCGACTTCGAGTTTTTCCTCGTGCGTCATGGTCGCGCCGGGGCATTGTTCGCCATCGCGCAAGGTGGTGTCGAAGATAACGACGCGGTCCTTCTCGGACTGGGCTGGAGTGGTCATGGCTTTAAGTCCTTCTCGTCTGCGCCCGGTGCTCTCTAGGCTTTGGGCGCTCGTGGGGCTGATTGCTTTCTTGCCGACCCCTGAGTGCCCAGGCGCAAAACGCCCAGCCGGCCCTCAGGGGGCGATAAGGAGCAGCAGCCCGTCGAGAAAAAGGGCAGCGCCGGGACGAGCCTTGGCGGCTCCCCGCTCGTTCGCTTTCAAATCGTTGCGAATCGACATGCGCTTCCTTCGGGCTTCAAGGTCGCGGAGAACGGTAAAGACCGCATTAATCCTTGAAGACGCGGACTTGTAACGGATAGATCGGCGGCAATGCAAGGCCCTTGCTGCATAGATAGGTAGGGGGCGTTGCGGTACAGTAAAGAAGCGACAGGGAGGCTGACCTATGATCGTCGAATACGTTCAATTCAAATATCCGGCAGGCTGGACCCGCGAGCAGATTCTGGAAGACGCGCGCCCAACCGCCGTCAAATGGCGCGCCAACCAGGAGCTCGTCCGCAAGCACTACATTGCCGGCGAAAATGGCGCCGGCGGCGCGTTCTATATCTGGCCGTCGAAAGAAGCCGCGCAACGCGGCCACAATGCCGAGTGGCGCGCCAACATCGAAAAGCGAACCGGCTCAACGCCCGTGATCAGCTATTTCGATTTGCTGATGATCGTCGACAACGAGGCCGGCACCACGACCGAATTTCCGCCGAACGTCACGGCGGAGGCCGCGGAGTAACGAAAGGGCCGCGACGATCTATTCAAGGCCGTAGTGGCGGTGACAGGCGGCGCAAATTCCGTCCAGCCGATCGCTGACCTCGGAGATCGTTTTCAGGTCGTGAGCTTCGGCGGCCAGATAAGCCCTATTGGCGGCTTCGGCCAGGTTTTTTGCGTAGACGCCCCATTCCGGATCTCGCGCCCGTTGCGGGATCATCAGGGCGTTGGTGGCTTCGGCGAGCGTTGCGGCGCCGCTCAAGATCCGCTCCCAGTCTGCGTCGGATTTGGGGGAAAGATCGTGCTCACCTTTTTCGTCGATCACGAGACCATTGACGCTCCAGACGATGTTTGCCGCTGGCGTAAGCACATGCTCCATGAAAGTTTTCATGTCGACATAAGGCTGGAACGGCGGCGAGCGACTGGCGTCTTCGCCCATCGATGCCCGCGCCGTCGCGCCGACAATGATCGCCGCAGCAAAGACGACTGCAAGGGAGCGGGCAATCATCTCAGCCGGCTTCCATGGTAAAGCCGATCCAGCGGCCGCACGCGACCACCGCGATCCAAAGCAGCATCGATAGACCGCCTGCCAGGCGTGCCGTGACCGGCAGCCGTGCCTGATTGTCCCATCGCGACTGATGCCTTGCGCTGATGAGATGAAAGACCAGCATGTTGACGCCCGCGGCAGCGATCAGACAAAGCTTGGCGATGAAAAAACCGTTACCGAGATATTTGGTCGCGTTGGACATGAACATCAGGAAACCGGATGCGACCGCCAGGACGAAAGCACCCCAGGTCAGCGGCAGAATTCCGCGCGTAACGGCGCTGACTGGACGTTTCACCGAGGCAACCCCGAGGAGCCTGAGATCGACGGCCATGATAGAGCCGACGACCAGGCAAATCGTCAGCACATGCACCGACTCGATCAGGGGAAACAGCACATCGTTTTCGCGAATGGCGTCGGCGAGGCTGCTGTCTTCGAAAAAGCCGATGACTTGCTTGAGGTACAGCATTATCCGACCTGGGTGTAGGCGATCCAGCGGCCGGCAAAGATGATGCCGCACCAAACCACGATGGAAAGGGTCGCCACGAAGCGCGCCCCAATCAGCCGGCCGCGGTTTTTCTCCCAGAATTCCGGGGCCGCCGCCAAGGACCACTGCAGGATGACGGTGAGCACAATGGCAAGCGCGAGCAGCGTCATCTTCAAATAGAAGGTGGTGTTGAGCAGCGAGCGCCGTGGCTCACCAATGATGAGCAGGCTTCCGGTGACCAGAAGGATCAGCAACACCGGCCAGATCACCGGCAGGAAGCGCTGCGCGACGTCCTTTAGCGGGACGTCGCGTTGCAGCACGCGCCACAGGCGAAGGTCGACGATGACCGCGGAAAAAAACAGCACGGCGATGCCGAGAATATGAATCGTTTGCAGCGTTGGAATGACCCAGCCGGCCGTCTGGATTGCGTGGCTCAATGCAGTCGCCGCGAGCCACTTGGCAAAGTCGCCGACGATGGCTCCGGTCATGACGTTACTGATCGGCGGGGGTGAGACTGAAGCTCAGTTCCTTGCCGTCCGGCATATTCACCTTCATCAGAAAACCTCCCGGACCGCCGGCGCGCAGCGGCGCGTAATGAAAAACTGCGTGATCGCCAGGCTGCAGCGAGCGCTTGGTCCAGCCTGAGCGGGTTAGCACACCGGGACTTGAAACTTCGAACACCCAGGTCTGCGCCGGCTTGCCGTCCTTGGCGTCGGCTTCGATCACGAAAGTAATGTGCGGGTTGGTCCAGTTGACCGTCTTGACGGTGCCTTCGAGCGTTTGCGGATGCTCGGTGTCGTAGGCCGCGCCCGAATGGTGCGCGAGCGTCGCGCCGCTCAGGCTCGCCAACACGCCTGCCGCCAGGAGAATTTTCTTTAGCACCACCGCTTTGTCCTTATTTCACTGCGCGGACGGACCCGTCCGGGTTTTGGGGCTGGGAAACGAATATGTCGTTGCCGTACTGATCCTTGCCGGGAACGAGGTCTTCCTGCTCGCATTCACCCTCGGTGATCTCGTAGTGACGCTCGGGGTAGCGGCGAAAAATGCGGGTAGTTTTCCAGGTCGCGGTCAAGACCTTCGGCGCCGTGATTTCCAGATCGTCGTGAAGGATATTCGGCTTCGCCAGATAAAGTCGTTCGACGATATGCATGTCGCCATCGTTGGGAATGCCGACCGCCTCGCTGGTGGTGATATAAGCTTGGGGCGCGATGGCGGTGGTGTCGATGACCAGGGTGTCGCCATCCCAATGTCCGGTCGAGTGGCCGTGCAGCGTCAGATCGGCGTCGTCGGGATGCGCCCGGCCGTCCACGTGGATTCGCCGCATGCGGTTGCCGTCGACCTCACCGAGCATGGTGATGCGGCCGGGCGTGGTTAGCCACTCGAATGCATTGTGCGTAATCAGCATCCAGCTCGGCATGCCGTGCGGCAGGCAATGGCTCAGCACGAGGAAAGGCCTACCGGCTTTTTCTTCCGCAATCAGACGCTGAACCTGCGGCAGGATATCGGGTTTCCAGGGCGGGACGTTTGCGGTTTCCTGACGGTGCTGATCTTTGACATCGGGAATCCATACGCCATCGAAATCAGATGGCGCGGCGCGCGCGTGACACGCAAGGCCCATAAGCGCCACCAAAACACCAAGTGTCGCGGCGTTTTTCACAAAGGTATTCACGCCTGCCAGCCCATCTTCCCTGTGTGAAACAAGTGTAAGCCGCAAGGCACCAGGTGTGAAGCCACGCCCTGACAACCCTCAAATGCAATCTTCGCAATGGCGTAAAAGATGCGCCATCTCAAAGCGCAAATAAATGTCGAGGCCGGCGGACGACAATCGAATGTTTAGCCGAGCTTCCGTCTGACCTGGCGGGGCAGTTTATTCTCTTATTCCGCCGTTTATTGTTTCAACCGGATTTTTCCGCCTTCAGCGCGCGCTCTACGTTCTTCAGGTGCTCAAGCGCCCGGCCTTGAACTCTGGGAAAATCGACTTTGAGAGCTTCCAAGGCCTCGATGATCACGGCGGAAACCACCAGCCAGGCGACCCGCTTATGGTCGGCGGGAACGACGTACCAGGGCGCATGCGATGTGGAAGTCGAGCGGATCATATCCTCAAAAGCTTCCATGTAGTCGTCCCACCGTTGTCGTTCGGCAATATCGGCGGTGGAGAATTTCCAGCGCTTGCCGGGCTCATCGAGTCGCGCCAGGAAACGCTTGCGCTGCTCCTCTTTGGAAATGCGCAGATGGAATTTGAGCACCATAGTCCCGTTACGCACGAGGTATTCCTCGTACGAACAAATTTCCTCAAAGCGCTGCTTCCAGACGCCTTTGCCGGCCAGCGGCAACGGCAGCCGCTCATGCGCCAACAGGTTCGGATGCACCCGCACGACGAGAACTTCTTCATAATAGGAACGATTGAAAATACCGATACGGCCGCGCCCCGGCAGGCGTGAGGATGTGCGCCAGAAGAAGTCGTGGTGCAACTCCTCCTCACTTGGCGCCTTGAACCCGTGCACCTCGCATCCCTGCGGATTGACGCCAGACATCACGTGTTTGATGACGCTGTCCTTGCCGGCCGCGTCCATGCCTTGCAGCACGACCAGGACCGCCCAGCGATCCTGCGCGTAAAGCCGCTGCTGCAAATCCGCGAGCCGGGCAATGCCGTCGGCGAGCATCGCCTTGACGTCGTCCTTGTCGATCGCAAGCCCGAAAGTTTCGGCGGGATCGCAATCGGCCAGCCGGAACCGGCCCGGTTTGTCGACCCGACAATGTTTCAGGATTTTGGCAAGCTTCATCTTTGCTTCGCACACACTTAAGTCGTGTTCATCGCCGCCAGGTTTCCTCCAAATAGGCAACCAGAAATCGCGGCATACGGTCGTCGAGATCCGCGCGTCCGCGGACGATGTGGATGTCGCAGAATTCCGGCCGCGCCTGCGTTGCGAGATTGTGCATGATTTGGGCGCGAAACTCTTCTGCATTCTGCCGTGTCGTGACTAGCTTCATCAGGTTTAGATAGCCGCGGTCATGCACCATGGTCCAGCCTGGCCGGACTTCGAGTGCTGCGATCTCGAGGCCGGTCTCCTCGAGAAGCTCGCGGCCGACGCTGCCGGCGAGGTCAAGGGTGCCTTCGGCACTGATGTCATCGGGATCCGGCGTGCCGCAGGGGAAATAGACCGAGCCGGGGCTCGCGGTCGACGGGCCCATTTCACCGAGCAGGAAGGCGCCGTCGGCGGCTTGCAGGGCAGCGGAGCCGAACACGTTAAAGACGCCGGGGTCAGGAAAACCCCAATCTCGCCAGGCCAGAAAACTGGCATAGTCGGTCTCGAAGCAGGCACCTTGCAGTACGCCATTGCGAACCGAATAGCGGCGAAGCAGAAGCACTCGGCCGTTCCAGATCGCAGAACCCTCGCTCTGACGGCGGGCAAAGTTCCGATCGATCTCTTCACGTCGCGTCAGCGCAAACTCCCACGACCACGGCTCGACCGCGATTTCCACGCGATCGATTTCGGCAATTTCAATGTTCGCCCTTTCAGAGGGCATCAGCGCCTGGTGGCATGCTCTGGCGTGGCCCGGTGCAATACGCTGTTGCGGATGCCGCGCTCACTCGTGCCACGGATTCACGAACAATCCGACCATGCCGGTTACGCCTTTCACATGCGCCGGCGCCGGCGCCGGCCCGAATTTTGCGATCACCTCATCCCGCGTCAAACCCGGAGGCAGTTCTGTCGGCTCGAAATCTGAGGCGATGAGAATAAATGTGTAGTGATGCGGCGTCACGTTTGGAGGCGTGCAAGGTCCCGAATAATAGCCGACGCCCATCGTACTCTTGCCGCCGACATATTTATCCGATGCCTTGCTGGCTTCGCCCTCGGCGAAGCCAGTAACGGAGGCGGGTATCCCATACGCCACCCAGTGGCTCGCGCCGGATGGAGCGCGGCCTTCAGGATCGGACATCAGGAGGACGAAGCTCTTGGTACCAGCCGGCACATTGGTCCACGAGAACTGCGGCGACACGTTTTCGCCGACGCAGTTCGGACTTCCGGCGCGGTTGTTGGCGACCTTCTTCGGCATAATTTTGCCGTCCTGAAACGTGGTCGAGGTCAGCGTGAACACGTCGGCCGCGTGAGCTGCCGTGCCTGCGAGCGTCATCGACGCAATTGCGGCCGCCGCGAACAGATGTTGTTTCCCAAGCAAGAGGGGCCCCTTTTATTCAACACCACCCGTACGCGTAGTGTTAGCCGCCGCCGCTGGGAGATCAAGTCAGCCCACGACGGCGATCAACCCTCAGACAGCCGGCCTAGTTCCGCGACCGGTCCACCAGGGCCCGATCCTTAATCCACGGCATCATCGCCCGCAGCTTGGCGCCCACTTGCTCGATGGGATGGGCGGCGGATGCGGCACGCATCGCTTTGAATGAGGTTTGGTTGACCTTGTTTTCCAGCATCCAGTCTCTGACGAACTTGCCGGTCTGGATGTCGGAGAGAATCCGTTTCATCTCGGCACGGGTCTCGGCGTCGACGACGCGCGGGCCGGACACGTACTCACCGTATTCCGCTGTATTGGAGACCGAATAATTCATGGTGGCGATGCCGCCCTCGTAGATGAGGTCGACGATCAGCTTCACTTCGTGTACGCACTCGAAGTAGGCCATCTCTGGCGCGTAGCCGGCTTCGACAAGGGTCTCGTAACCGGCCTTCATCAGCTCGACCAGGCCGCCGCACAGCACGGACTGTTCGCCGAACAAGTCGGTTTCGCATTCTTCGCGGAAGCTTGTCTCGATGATGCCGGCGCGACCGCCGCCGATTGCCGCGCCGTAAGAGAGGCCGAGATCGTGGGCGTTGCCGGACGCATCCTTGTGGATCGCGAGCAGGCACGGCACGCCGGCGCCGCGCTGATACTCGGAGCGAACAGTGTGGCCGGGGCCTTTCGGCGCGATCATCATTACATCGAGATCGGCGCGTGGCTCAATCAGATTGAAATGAATGTTGAGCCCGTGCGCGAACATCAGCGCCGCGCCGTCTTTCATATTGGCGTGGAGGTGGTTGTTGTAGATGTCGGCCTGCAATTCGTCGGGCGTCAGCATCATCATCACGTCGGCCCATTTTGCGGCTTCGGCCACTTCCATGACCTTGAGCTTTTCGCCCTCTGCCTTTTTGACGCCCTGCGAACCCTTGCGCAAAGCTACCGCGACGTTCTTGACGCCGGAATCGCGGAGATTAAGCGCATGGGCATGGCCCTGGCTGCCATAGCCGATGACGGCGACCTTCTTGCCCTTGATCAAATTCAAATCGGCGTCGCGGTCGTAATAAACACGCATGATGTCTCACCCCTACCCGGAGGCCAGCCTTTGGCCTTTGTTTGCAGTTGCTGCTTCTAGTTTCTGGGAGCGGTTTGGACAAGCCCGGTCCGCGCTCCGCGGCGGCGTATCGGCGGCTTTCCACTCGCCTCGCAAATCCCGTCGAATTGCTCGCGGGCGCGGGCGATTTTCGGCTGGTTGCGGATCGCCCAGGCCCCAAGCGCCGAGACCGGATTGAGCAAATCGCGGCCGAGCGGAGTTAACGCGTAATCCACCCGCGGCGGAATGGTCGGAAACGCCGTTCGTGTCAGCAGGCCGTCGCGTTCGAGGCCGCGCAACGTCAGCGTCAGCATCCGCTGCGAAATGCCGCCGATAGATCGCCGCAGCTCGTTAAAGCGCATCGGTCCCTGACCCAGCCGCGAAACGACCAGTACCGACCACTTGTCGCCGACGCGGGCGAGCACGTCGCTGACCGCCCGGCAATCCCCGGGCAAATGGATGTCGCTTGGTTTCATCGATGTGCCTTCTTGCGCGTTTTCGTCATAGGCACTTATTTAGTGTGAGTTATCAATTTTAACCAGAGGAACCGCCAATGGCAAAGCCACTTCTTGCCGTCATCGTCGGCAGCAACCGCCGCGAATCGATCAACCGCAAGCTCGCCCAGGCGATGGTCAAGCTCGGCGCCGACAAGTTCGACGCCAGGATCGTCCGCATCGACGACCTGCCGATGTACAATCAGGACAATGAAAATAACCTGCCTGCCGAAGTTGTGCGCTTCAAGGACGAACTGGCCCGCGCAGACGGCGTCCTGATTGTCACGCCCGAACACGATCGGTCTATTCCCGCGGTACTGAAAAACGCCGTCGATTGGGGTGCGCGCCCCTGGGGCAAGAACTCATGGGCCGGCAAGCCTACCTTCATCACCGGCACGTCGCCGGGCGCGATCGGCAGCGCCATTGCCCAACAGCATCTGCGCTCGGTGATGGTCAGCTTGGGTACGATCCTCCAAGGCGGCGAAGCCTACGTCACGTTCAAGCCTGACCTGATCGACGCCCACGGCAATATCGGCGACGAGAGCACGCGGAAATTCCTGCAAGGCCACCTCGATCAGTTAGCCTTCCTGGTCGGGCGATTGAGCGCGGAGCCAGCGCGCTCAGTCGCGTAACTACCGTGTCATTGCGAGCCCACGGGTCCGGCTCGAAGTGGCCGGCCCGATGACAAGCTCCGCGAAGCAATCCAGCCTCACCGGCGAGTTCTGGATTGCTTCCTTGCAGTGCGGTTATTCCTTACGCTGCTTTGGCGACGTAGCGTTTTACTTTGATCGTCTTGGCGCGTTTGCGGATTTGCGCCGCGTCGTAGGCCGCCTGAATCCGTAGCAAATGGTCGACCTCAGGGCCGAACGCCTTTTCGATTCTGAGTGCGAGTTCGGGGGATAGTGCAGCCTTGCCGTTCACTACAGCCGACAGCGTTGCCCGGCGCACGCCAAGAACTTCGGCGGCTTTGGTGATGCTGAGGCCAAGTGGCTCCAGTATTCCCCAATAGATGAGGTCGCCAGCGTGCGACGGCTGTTTCATTGGCATGAGTAATCACCTTCCGTGATAGTCTTCCAGATTGATCTCCAGCACGCCCCGGTCCGCAACACGGAACGTCAGTCGGTAGTTGCGGGTGACGACCATGCTCCAGGTACTCCGGCGGTCACCCGTCAGCGGACGCAAGCGCCATCCCGCGTACTTCCCGATTTCGCCGAGGTTTTCAGCTTCGGCAATTGCCGTCAGCATCGCACGAATCTTTTCGACGTATCGCGGCGGCAATCCACGCCGGTCGTCATCTCGCCAAAACCGCTCCAATCCTTTGTGACGGAAACTGACGATCCGCATGGCCAGATGTACGGTCTGACCGTACAGGTGTCAATGCTTGCACGCTTACATCACCTCCGGCCCGCGGCCGATGGCAACGACGCCGGTGCGTGAAACTTCGACCAGGCCGAGTGGCAGCATCAGGTTGACGAAGCTCTCGATTTTGTCGCTGGCACCGGTGATTTCGAACACGAAGCTCTCGTTGGTCGCATCGATAACGCGGGCGCGGAAAGCGTCCGCGAGCCGCAACGCCTCCATGCGCTGTTCGCCCTTGCCGCGCACTTTGACCATCGCCAACTCGCGCTGCAGCGACGGACCACTGCTGGTCAGATCGATGACGCGGTGCACCGGCACGAGGCGGTCAAGCTGATTTTTGATCTGTTCGATCACCATCGGCGTGCCGCGGGTGACCACGGTGATGCGCGACAGGTGCTTCTCGTGCTCGGTTTCCGAAACCGTCAGCGAATCGATGTTGTAGCCGCGACCGGCGAACAGGCCGATCACGCGCGCCAACACGCCAGGCTCATTGTCGACGAGTACGCATAAAGTGCGGCTCTCAACGCCTTGAGTTATGGGAGCTGAGGGATAATGCGTCGTCGCGGCGGTAGTATTCACGGGAATAATTCTCCTTGCAGACGAGAGTGCACAGCCGTCATTGCGAGGAGCCAACGGGTCCGGCCCGAAGTGGCCGGCCCGATGACAAGCTCCGCGACCAAGCAATCCAGGCCTCGCGGCCGCACTGGATTGCTTCGCTTTCGCTCGCAATGACGAAGCATCACACCATCACCTTGCCTTGCTCGGTGATGGCGTCCTCGATCCGCGTCGCCGCGTCGCCGAGCAGCATCTCATTGTGGGCGCGGCCCGATGGAATCATCGGGAAGCAGTTTTCCGTCGGATCAACCACGCAATCGAACAGCACCGGCTTTTTCACCTCAAGCATTTCGCGGATCTTCTCGTCGAGTTCGCCCGGATGCTCGCAGCGGATGCCGTGGGCATGATAGGCCTCGGCAAGCTTGACGAAATCCGGCAGCGCTTCGGTGTAGGAATGCGAGTAGCGCCCGCCGTGCAGCAATTCCTGCCACTGCCGCACCATGCCCATATACTTGTTGTTGAGGATGAAAATCTTGATCGGCAAGTCGTATTGAACCGCCGTCGACATTTCCTGCATGGTCATCAGCACCGAGGCTTCGCCGGCGATGTCGACGACGAGCGAGTTCGGGTGCGCGACCTGCACGCCGACCGCGGCCGGCAGGCCGTAACCCATGGTGCCAAGCCCGCCTGAAGTCATCCAGCGGTTCGGCTCCTGGAATCCGTAGAACTGCGCCGCCCACATCTGATGCTGGCCGACTTCGGTGGTGATGTAGACGTCGCGGTCCTTAGTCTGCGCGTAGAGGCGTTCAATCGCGTATTGCGGCTTGATGATTTCGTTGGAGTTGCGGTAGGCGAGCGAATTCTTCGTGCGCCATTTTCCGATCTGCTCCCACCAGGCCTGCAGCGCCTTCTTGTCGGGAACGACGGCGCTGGCACGCCACAACCGCACCATGTCCTCGAGCACATGCGCGCAATCGCCGACGATGCCGAGGTCGGCCTTGACGTTTTTGTTGATCGAGGAGAGGTCGATATCGATGTGGATTTTCTTTGAGCCGGGTGAGAAAGCGTCCAACCGCCCGGTGATGCGGTCGTCGAAGCGCGAGCCGACGGCAATCATCAGGTCGCAATCGTGCATCGCCCAATTGGCTTCCCAGGTGCCGTGCATGCCGAGCATGCCGAGCCATTGCTTATCGGCGGCCGGAAAGGCGCCGAGACCCATCAACGTCGAGGTGACGGGAAAACCGGTGAGCTTGGTGAGCTCGCGCAGCAGCTGGCTTGCGGCCGGACCGGAATTGACCACGCCGCCGCCGGTGTAGAACAGCGGGCGCTTGGCGGCCGCCATCATGTCGATGGCTTGTTTGATCTTGTCGAGATCGCCTTTGACCTTGGGCCGATAACCGCGGTGCTGGAATTCCTTCGGCCTGGAGTACGTGCCCTTGGCGAACTGGATGTCCTTGGGGATGTCCACCACGACCGGCCCCGGCCGCCCGCTCGCCGCGATGTGAAACGCCTCGTGGAGCGCGCGCGGAAGGTCCTCGATGGTTTTGACCAGATAGTTGTATTTGGTGCACGGCCGGGTGATGCCGACGGTGTCGCATTCCTGGAAGGCGTCATTGCCGATCAGATGGGTTGGAACCTGCCCGGTGATGACAACAAGCGGAATGGAGTCGCACAGCGCGTCGGTGAGGCCGGTGACCGCGTTTGTTGCGCCGGGCCCGGAGGTGACGAGAACGGTGCCGACCTTGCCGGTTGAGCGCGCGTAGCCCTCGGCGGCGTGCACGGCGCCCTGCTCGTGCCGCACCAGGATGTGGTTCACCTTATTTTGCTGGAACAGCGCGTCGTAAATCGGCAGTACCGCACCGCCCGGATAGCCGAAAATGTGTTCCACGCCCTGATCGGCTAACGCCGCGATCACCATTTCCGCGCCGGTCATTTCCGTCATGGCTTGCTCCATTCGCTCCCAACCGTCCCCCTCGGATCGCTCCCCGCTTGCGGGGGAGGCAAGGAGGGGATTCAGCAAATAAAAAAGGGCCTCAGAGGGCCCTTGTTTTGCGCACCGCCGCGTATCGTGGGTAGATCATCTACCCACGGCGGTGCGCCTTCCTACCAGTACGATCGATTTCAACACGGAGTTCCGCACGAGCTGTGCCCTCTGAATTATTGTTCTTTATAAGCGTTGCAACCGCGCCGGTCAAGCTTTTGCCTACTGCAAATTCGTAAATGGCTAGTTTAGCCGGCAGTTTGACAAGTTCAGCGGTAAGCGAATTATCGGCTTCTGCGAGAGCTTTACGCGACGAGTTAAACGCCCATGACCAAGCAGTCGTCCGAGATACCGGTGCTGATCGTCGGCGGCGGTCCGATCGGGCTCGCGCTCGCAGCCGATTTGGGGCGGCGCGGCGTCGAGACTTTGCTGATCGACAGGCGCGAGAACAAACTGCAACCACCCAAGATGCTGGAAGTCAGCGTGCGGACCATGGAGTTCTGCCGCCAGCTTGGGATTGTTGAAAAGGTCCGCAACTGGGGTTTTCCGTCGGACCGGCCGCTCGACAGCGTGTTCGTGACCGATTTGCAAGGCTATGAGATCGGCCGCGTGCGAACCCCGTCGCTTGCCGCGCAATCCAATATCCCGGTCAGCCCGGAGCGCGGAATGCCGTGCCCGCAGACCTGGTTCGATCCGATCCTTCAGGAGCACGCGCGGTCGTTTCCGCACGTGACGCTGCGGCACCGCGTCAAGCTCGAGGACTTCGTGCAGGACCGTTCGGGTGTCACGGCGACGTTGAGGGACGAGGAGAGCGGCCACGCCGAATCCGTGCGGGCAAAATATCTCGTCGGCTGCGACGGCATTACCAGCACAGTGCGCGAATTGCTTGGCATAGAAATGCGCGGCGAGCCGCTGATTGATTGGGCGATGACGGTCTATCTGCGCATGCCCAACCTCGACGCCCAACACGACAAGGGCAAAGCGTTCCGCTACGTCTTCGTCGGTCCCGAGGGCACCTGGTCGATGCTCTCGATCGTAGACGGAAAAGACCTCTGGCGCCTTCAGCTTGTCGATCTAAACGAAGATCGATTGCACAAAGCCGACATTGACGCGCTGATGCGGCGCTGCCTCGGCTGCGACATCGCCTACACAATCGAGCACAAGGACATTTGGACGCGAAAGAGCACCGTGGCCGACCGCTTCATGGATGGCCGGGTCTTTCTCGCCGGCGACTCAGCGCACGCCCATCCGCCGAACGGCGGGCTCGGCATGAACACCGGCATTCAGGACGCCTTCGATCTCGGCTGGAAGCTTGCCGCCGTCCTCGATGGATGGGGCGGCGAAACGCTGCTCGACAGCTACGATTTTGAACGCCGCCCGGCCTCGGCGCGGGCAGCAGCGGTTTCACTGCAGAACTACCGGCGTCTCATCAGCGCCGCGCAACGCGCTGAAATCTATTCGCCGACGGCGGAAGGCGATGAGGCACGGCATGCCATCGGCAAAGCTCTGGTCGAAGAAAACGAGAAGAGTTGGCATCCGACGGGCGTGCATCTCGGTTACATCTATCATCCGTCGCCGGTCATCGTGCCGGACGGCATACCGGCGCCCATGGACGACACCATCGGCTATGAGCCCACCGCGTTCCCGGGTGCGCGAGCGCCGCATGTGTGGCTTGCACCGTCACAGTCGATCCTCGATCTGTTCGGCGACGGCTTCGTCCTGCTGAAATTTTCCGATCTGCCAACCGACGGCATCGAACGTGCCGCCGTCAGCCGCGGCGTGCCGCTAAATGTTCAGCACATCGAACATCGCGAGGCGGCGGCGCTCTATGAATGTGCTTTGGTGCTGGTACGGCCGGACGGTCACGTCGCCTGGCGCGGCAATTGCCAACCAAACAATTCCCTGAGCTTGATCGACACCGTGCGCGGCGCCGGCCCTCGAATAGCCGCACGCCGTCTCGATGCAAGTCTCATGTCGACAGCGTCAGTAACTGTGCCTCGATAGCATCGAGCGCTTTTTCCGGCTCGACCCACGTAAAGCGCGGCAGTTGATTGCGGAACCAGGTCGCTTGCCGTTTGGTGTATTGGCGGGTGTCGCGCTGACTGCCTTCGATTGCTTCCGCCAGCGTCAGTTCACCTTTCAGATGGTGGATCAGCCAGGGCACGCCGTGCGCCTTCATCGCCGGCAAATCGGGATCGAGGTTTCGCGCCGCAAGCGCCCGCACCTCCTCGATGGCACCGGCGGTGACCATCGTCTCAAAGCGCGCATCGATACGACGGAACAGTTCGTCGCGGTCGGGCATCAGAAAAATCTTCGCCGCGCGCGACGCCTCGAGACTCGCCGGCATGCCGTCTTCGTGCCAAGCGAGCAGTGAACGTCCGGTTGCCAGCATCACCTCCAGTGCGCGGGTGATGCGGGATCGGTCGCCCGGCATCAGCCGCGCAGCCATCGCCGGGTCGCGCTGAGCAAGCTCCGCATGTAACGCTATGACACCCTCGCTCTTGAGCCGCGCCCTCACCGTCGCGCGAATGTCCGCCGGGATCGGCGGCACGGCGGCAAGCCCGCGGGTCAGCACATTGAAATAAAGACCGGTGCCGCCGACGACGATCGCGGTGCGGCCCTCGCCTTTTGCCGCCGCCAGCGCCGCAGCTGCCTCAACGCACCAATGACCGACTGAGAAATTCTCCGCCGCATCGATGTGGCCATAGAGTACGTGTGGCGCGCGCTTTTCCTCCTCCGGACTTGGGCGAGCGGTGATGACGCGCAGATCGCGGTAGACCTGCATCGAATCGGCATTGACAATCGTACCGCCGAACTTCTCGGCGAGCGTCAACGCCAGCGCGGATTTACCGCTCGCCGTCGGTCCGGCGATGAGGATTATGTGAGCTTTGTTCACGGGGTTGACGTAATGCGGATTTGCGCGAATTGAAATCCTGAATGGCCGGTCCGGAACACTGCATGTTTTATGTGGCGACATTGATCTCGCATCCGGACCGACCCGTGGTAGACGCCGCGTTGGCTCAAAAAGTCGCCCGTTATCTGCCACACGGTCGCCCGGTCGATTGGCTTGCGCCGGGGGTCGCGGTCGACGTGGCGTTTTTGATCGACGACGACGATGCCGAGGCCGCCGCCGCTTACAAAGACAATCTGCTGGCCGAACTCGCCACCGACATCCGCGACATCATTGCCGGCGAGCCGGTCGACGTCGTGATCCAACCGCATGACGGCCGCCGCAAGAAGCTTATGGTCGCCGATATGGATTCAACGATGATCGCCCAGGAATGCATCGACGAGCTGGCCGACTATGCGGGCTTCAAGACCCGCGTCGCGGCCATTACCGAACGCGCGATGCGCGGCGAAATCGCCTTTGAACCGGCGTTGCGCGAGCGCGTTGCCTTGCTAAAGGGCCTGCCGGCCACGGTGATCGACGAAGTGATCGCCGAGCGCATCAAACTCATGCCCGGCGGCCCGACGCTGGTCGCCACAATGCGCGCCAACGGCGCGTACACCTGCGTGGTGTCCGGAGGCTTCACGGCCTTTACGACAAGCATTGCTGCCGCGATCGGCTTTGACGAACAGAGCGCCAACACGCTCCTGACCGACGCGACCGGGAAACTGACCGGCCAAGTGGCGGAACCGATCGTCGGCCGCGAGGCCAAGTTCGATACGCTGGTCGCGCTGCGCGAGCGTTTGCATCTTGGCCACGCGGAAACGCTCGCGGTCGGCGATGGCGCCAACGACATCCCGATGGTGAAGGCGGCCGGCCTCGGCGTCGCCTTTCACGGCAAGCCCGCCATCCGCGAGGCTGTGCCAACCGCCTGTATCGATTATGGTGACCTGACCGCTCTCCTCTATGCGCAGGGCTATCGGCGCGAGGAATTCGTCGAACAGTCCCCACGCGGGTAGCTGCCTTAGCCCCCGACGGGGCCGCTTGCAAAAGCGTCCCAACGATAAGGGGGAACAAGTTGACCGCTACCGGGAAAACGAACAACCCCAGGACGTGTATCACGATCCTGGGGTTGATTGACCGGGCACGGGGGCGACGGTGTACCCGAACAATGCAGTTAAACTACTCCCGGATTCTTTCCCCGCCGAATTACAAATCGGTAAGGAAAGGCCACAGTTCCGTGAAGCTGCACCGACGGCGCAAATGAGCCTCGTTACAACGGTGGCTAGCCGACTCCCATGAGGCTCCTTTCCGGCGGACAAAGCGGTGTTGACCGTGCCGTGCTCGATGTGGCGATTGCGTGCGGGATCGCTTACGGCGGCTGGTGCCCGCGAGGCGGCTGGGCCGAAGATTTTCCGCAGCCGCCCGGCTTGCTGGCCAAATACCCGGATCTCAAAGAGACTCCCCTTGCCGATCCAGCTCAGAGGACGGAATGGAACGTACGCGACGCCGGCGCGTGCATGATCATCGTCGACGCTGCCGGACTGGAGATATCGGCCGGTACGACGCTTGCCAGCCACCTCGCGCATCGCTATCGCAAGCCGCTCATAACGGTGAACTTGCAGCAGGCGGACGTTCTCAAGCCCGCTACGCTTTGGCTCCGCGTCCAACAGGCAAGACTTGACCAGGCGAACCGTGACAACGAACTCAAGCTCGCCATCGGCGGCCCGCGCGAAAACGAGGCGCCGGGAATTTATGAGCGGGCGGTGGCATTCATCGAAGCGTTGTTGGAGTGACGCGGGCGAACAGGTCTCCCGCATCACTGCCAAATAAGATCAAGTTAAGCCGAATTTGTTTCGCGCATATAGATCACGGATGCTTAGGCTCCCTGGCCGCAACGCCATTGTCGAAAAACGACTGAACACGCCGGAACCGATCTGGTGGAAGCGCTATCCACCGCGATCTTGCGTGCGCTTCGCGCGCTCCTCATTTGGCGTTAAGCTTGTAAGGCGACTCAATCCGAAAGTCGCGAAGCTGAAGAGCCGATGCGGCAATATCTCGATCTGATGGAACGGGTGCTCGCGGAGGGCGTGGAAAAGCGCGACCGGACCGGCGTCGGTACGGTGTCGATCTTCGGTCATCAGATGCGCTTTAATTTGGCGCATGGGTTTCCGTTGGTCACCACCAAGAAGCTTCACGTCAAATCCATCATCTACGAGCTGCTCTGGTTCCTGCGCGGCGACACCAACGTCAAATATCTCGACGAGCACGGCGTCACCATCTGGGACGAATGGGCCAACGCCGACGGCGATCTCGGTCCAGTTTACGGGCGTCAATGGCGCTCGTGGCCGACGCCCGACGGCGGCCACATCGACCAGATCGCAAATATTCTCGCCGAAATCGGCCGTAATCCCGCCTCGCGCCGGCTCATCGTCACCGCGTGGAACCCGGGTGAAAACGATCTGATGGCGCTGTCGCCGTGCCACTGCCTTTTCCAGTTCAACGTCGCAGACGGCGCGCTGTCGTGCCAGCTTTACCAGCGCTCGGCCGACGTCTTCCTCGGCGTGCCGTTCAACATCGCTTCCTACGCGTTGCTGACTTTGATGGTCGCACAGGTGACGAGGCTCAAGCCAGGCGAATTCATCCACAGCTTTGGCGACACCCACCTTTATCTCAACCACATGCAGCAGGCGCGGCAGCAATTGACGCGCAGCCCGCGACCGCTGCCGACGCTGCGGCTCAATCCGGCGGTGAAGGATTTGTTCGCATTCCGCTACGAGGATTTTGCGCTCGAAGGCTACGAACCACACCCGCACATCAAAGCCGCCGTGGCGGTGTAGAATGAACATCGTCCTCGTCGCCGCCGTTTCCGAAAACGGCGTAATCGGTCGCGGCAACACGCTGCCGTGGCGGCTCAAGTCCGATATGCAGCATTTTCGCTCGCTCACCATGGGCAAGCCGGTCTTCATGGGGCGCAAGACCTATCTGTCGATCGGCAAGCCGCTTGCCGGCCGCACCACCATTGTTGTCAGCCGCGATCTCACGTTCGCCGCACCCGGTATTTTGGTTGTGCCGAGCCTCGGCGATGCCTTCATGACTGCGCGCGGCGATGCGCTGCGGCGCTCCGCAGATTCGATCGCAATCGCCGGAGGCGCCGAAATCTATGCGCAGGTTATGCCCCAAGCGACGCATCTGGCGATCACCTGCGTGCACAAGCGCGTCAAGGGCGATGCGCTTTTTCCGGCAATCGATCCTAAAATTTGGCGCGAAACCTCCCGCGAGGAGCACGAACCGCAAGCCGAGGACGAGGCGGCGTTCGCTTTCGTCAGCTACGAACGGACAAACTGACGCTGTTTGAGCCAGCAAGCGCGGCCAGCTGCGCGTTGCAAGGGGCTGCGCACTCCCCTATATCCCCGGCTACCAAGCCGGCTGGTCCACCCGGCGTTTCAGGAGACATTTGATGCCGTGGAACAACCAATCCGGTGGCCCCTGGGGATCGGGGCCCCGGGGACCCTGGGGATCGGGGCCGCAACAACCGGGAGGCGGTTCGCGACCGCCTGACCTCGAGGAGTTTTTGCGCCGCAGCCAGGACCGGCTGCGCGGCTTCCTGCCCGGCAATCTCGGCGGCCGCGGCATCGCTCTGATCGCGCTCGTTGCCGTGGTGCTCTGGGGCTTTTCCGGCTTCTTCCGCGTCGAGCCGGACGAACTTGGCGTGGTGCTCCGCTTCGGCAAATTCACCCGCGAGGTGCAGCCGGGACTGAACTATCACCTGCCCTATCCGATCGAGACCGTGCTGACGCCGCCGGCGCTGCGCATCAACAAGATCGACATCGGCATGCGCCCGGTAGAAGACATGCGCCGCGGCACATCGGTACGCGAGGTGCCGGAGGAAAGCCTGATGCTCACCGGCGACGAGAACATCGTTGACGTCGATTTCTCGGTGCTGTGGAAAATCAAGCCGACCAGTGTCGGCGACTATCTGTTCAACATCCAGAATCCCGAAGGAACGGTGAAAGCGGTAGCCGAAGCCGCGATGCGCGAGGTCATTGGGCATGGGACCCTCCAGCCGATCCTCACCGGCGCCCGCCAGAACATCGAGACGGCGGTGCAGGAGCTGATGCAGAAGACCCTCGACAAGTACGGTGCCGGCATACAGGTGCAGCAGGTACAGCTGCAGAAGGTCGATCCACCCACGCAGGTCATCGACGCCTTCCGCGACGTGCAGGCGGCCCGCTCGGATCTCGAGCGCGCGCAGAACGAAGCGCAGACCTACGCCAACAGGGTGGTGCCTGAGGCGCGCGGGCGTGCCGCCAAGATCACCCAGGACGCTGAAGCCTATCGCGAGCAGACCGTCGCCCAAGCCAAGGGCGAGACCTCGCGTTTCGTGCAGATCTACGAACAGTACAAGAAAGCGCCCGATGTGACCCGTGAGCGCATGTATCTTGAGACCATGGAGCGCGTTCTTGGCGGCAGCGATAAGACGATCATCGATACCGGACCGCAGGCCGGTCCGGGCGTAGTTCCCTATTTGCCGCTGACCGAGCTGCCGCGACCGCGTTCGGCGTCGCCGGGCACCTCGTCGACCAGCGGCGCATCGTCAGGAGGCAGCCAATGAGACTTGGCCTCGCCGGCGGCGCCTTCGCCATTTTGCTACTGATCGCCGTCATAGTCGGCTACAGCACATTCTTCACCGTCAACCAGACCAAGCAAGCGCTGGTGGTGCGACTTGGACAACCGGTCCGCGTCATCACCGCGCCGGGTCTCAATGTGAAGGTGCCGTTCATCGACAGCGTCATCTACATCGACAAACGCATTCTCGACCTCGAATCACCGGCGCAGGAGGTGATCGCCTCCGATCAGAAACGGCTCGTCGTCGACGCCTTCGCGCGCTATCGCATCACCGACCCGCTGAAGTTCTATCAGACGGTCGGCGAGAACGGCGCCAATTCGCAGCTCGCGATCCTGCTTAACTCGGCGCTGCGGAGCGTGCTCGGCGGCGCCACCCTCGTGGACGTGGTGCGCAATATGCGCGAGCAACTCATGTCGCAGGTGCGAAGCCAACTCGGCCATGAGGCGCAGCAGTTCGGCATCGAGGTCGTCGACGTGCGCATCCGGCGCGCGGATTTGCCGGAGCAGAACAGCCAGGCGGTTTACCAGCGCATGCAGACCGAGCGGCAGCGGGAGGCCGCCGAATTCCGCGCCCAAGGCAGCCAGAAGAGCCAGGAAATTCGCGCCAAAGCCGACCGCGACGTGACAGTTTTGTTGGCAGACGCCACGTCGCACGCCGAGCAAGTCCGCGGCCAAGGTGACAGCGAAAGAAATCGCATCTTTGCTGACGCTTACAACCGCGATCCCGACTTCTTCGCCTTCTATCGCTCCATGCAAGCTTACGAAAGGAGCATGCAGCACGGCGATACGCGGCTGGTATTGAAGCCGGATACGGACTTTTTCCGCTTCTTCTCTAATCCTTCTGGTCAGGTGCAAGCGGTGACGCCACCTAATCCGGCGGCGACTGCGTCACCCAAACCGGCAAACCCGAAATAGAGCTTCCGTCACGATTCCTACGACGTCACAGCGCATCGGCCCTCGCGTTCATGACCGACTTTCTCGCCGCGCTCGGCCTCGTCTTGGCGATCGAAGGAATTCTCCTTGCCGCGTTCCCGCTCGGTACCAAACGCGCCATGACGGCCGCGCTCGAAACGCCGGATAGCCGTTTGAGAATTGCCGGGCTGGTTTCGGCTTTGATCGGTGTGGCTATCGTCTGGCTGGTGCGCCACTAACCGGCCACAGAGTCGCTTTTCCGCCCAAATCAAGTTCGTAATAGCAGGTGATTTGGCTTGGTTGCGGCCTTGCGTCTCAGGCAAGACGGGGCCACCTTTCCACCACTTATCCTCAGGAGCAGCAACGACCATGCTTTGTCACTTCTCCCGGCTCGTGCGCCACGGCGCGGCCATCGCCACTGTTTCCGCGGCGATCATCGTCCTGCCGGCCTGGACCGCCGCGGCGCGGGGACCGGAGAACATCGCCGACGTCGCCGAACAGGTGATCGATGCGGTGGTCAACATCTCGACGTCGCAACGGGTGGATGCGAAACTTGGCAACATGCCCGATCTGCCGCCGGGCTCGCCGATGGAGGAGTTCTTCGAGGAATTCTTCAAAAACCGGCGTGGCCAGGGCGGACAAGGCGATGCGGATCGCACGCCGCGGCGGATCAATTCGCTTGGCTCAGGCTTTATCATCGATACGTCCGGCGTCGTCGTGACCAACAACCACGTCATCGCCGACGCCGACGAGATCAACGTCATCCTCAACGACGGCACCAAGCTTCCCGCCGAACTCATCGGCAAGGATGCCAAGAGCGACCTCGCGGTTCTTCGCATTCATCCCGACAAGCCGCTCAAGGCGGTGAACTTCGGCGACAGCGACAAGCTGCGGCTCGGCGAATGGGTGATCGCAATCGGTAATCCGTTCAGCCTCGGCGGCACGGTGACCGCCGGCATTGTTTCGGCGCGCCACCGCGACATCAATTCGGGCCCGTACGACAACTACATCCAGACCGATGCCGCGATCAATCGCGGCAATTCCGGCGGCCCGCTGTTCAACCTCAACGGCGATGTGGTCGGCGTCAACACGGCGATTATCTCGCCGTCCGGCGGTTCGATCGGCATCGGCTTTGCGGTGCCGTCGAACTCTGCCGTCGCCGTGATCAATCAGCTCCGCCAATTCGGCGAGACCCGGCGCGGCTGGCTCGGTGTGCGCATCCAGCAGGTCACCGACGACATCGCCGAGAGCCTCTCGATCAAGCCGCCGCACGGCGCCCTGATTGCCGGCATCGACGACCGTGGACCGGCGAAGCCCGGCGGCCTCGAGCCAGGCGACGTCGTCGTCAAATTCGATGGCCGCGACATCAAAGAGATGCACGATCTGCCGCGCATCGTTGCCGATACGCCGGTTGGCAAGGAAGTCGAGGTCGTCATCATTCGCAAGGGCAAGGAAGAAACCCACACGATCAAGATCGGCCGGCTCGAAGACGGCGAAAAGCTGGCGGCGGCGGATGCCAAGAAGAACGCCGCGCCAGAACAGAAGTCCGTCGTGCAGAGGACACTGGGGCTCGAGCTTTCCAGTCTCTCGGATGACCTTCGCAAGAAATTCAAGGTAAGAGACAACGTCAAGGGCGTGCTCGTCACCGCCGTCGACCCGAGCGTGGCGTCGTCCGCGACCGACAAGCGGCTTTCGCCCGGCGACGTTATCGTCGAAGTGCAGTACGAGGCGGTCGGCAATCCGAGCGATCTGCAGACCCGGCTTGACGCTCTCAAAGCCCGAGGCAAGAAAGTAGCGGTGCTGCTCGTCTCCAACGGAGACGGCGAAACGCGTTTCGTGGCGCTGAGCTTGCAATAGGGAAAAGCGAATGGCGAATAGGGTTGGCGGATAATGGACCGGTAAATCGCCGCCACCAGGCGCAATTCGTTATTCGCCCTGACCCTCTTTTTTCGTCAATTTTTTGCGCTATATTCCTGCTGCCGGCGCAAGCCGGCTATGGCGATAAATGGCCGTCGTAATAAACCTTTCGGACCCGGGGGCGGTACCCGGCGACTCCACCAGATCCAGGAGTCGGTAATCAGACGACAGTAATCAGAGAGCGCTTCTGATTACCGATTACTGATCACCGATTCCTGCCTACGGGGTCGAAATAGGATCGACGAGGGCGTAAAGGGCGTTCTTTTGCTCGGCATGGTTCCGCCGTTATCGGGCCAATTCATAGTTGCAAACGACAACTATGCTCCGGTTGCTCTGGCCGCGTAAGCGGCCCGAAAGACCGACTTAAAGCCCTGGCGGGTTAAGCTCCGTTAGGCGGGGTTCGGAGGCACCTGGCAACAGAAGCCTCCACTTTCCAGGTATCAGGGATCGGGAATCAGAAGGCGGAGACGGACTCGGTCTGGACCAATATGATTCCAACGCCTATCTGATTACTGATACTTGAGCCCTGATTCCTGACATGGCCACCGATCACATTCGCTACGACATCCTCGCGCAAGCGGCCTTGCGCGGCGTCGTGCGCACGGTGTTGGCGGATGCGGCGAAAAAAGGGTTGCCGGGCGAGCATCATTTCAAAATCACCTTCAACACCACGGCGCCAGGCGTGAAGCTTTCGGAGCGCATGCGCAGCCGGTATCCGGAAGAGATGACGGTCGTCCTGCAGCATCAATTCTGGGATCTGATCGTGACCGAGCAGGGCTTCGAGGCCGGCTTGTCGTTCGGCGGCATTCCCGAACGTGTCGGCGTCCCGTTCGATGCAATAACGGCCTTTTTCGATCCGGCCGTGCAATTCGGGTTTCAGTTCGAGATCATCGAGGCCTCGGCGGAAGGCGATACCAGCGTGAAGGCGACGGAAAATGCCGCCGGCCCGGTGATGGCAAAGCCGGAAAGCTTGGCCACTCCGGCTCCTGCGGCAACGACGGCGCCGGCACCCGACAGCGGCGCCGGCGGCGAAGTCGTGCGGCTCGACCGGTTCAGGAAGAAGTAGCCGTGCGGCCGTCGAGGACCGCTTGGCGGCCACCTCGTGACGACGACATATTTCGATGAAAACCCGTACCGAAACCGACAGCTTCGGACCCATTGAAGTCCCGGCTGATCGCTACTGGGGCGCGCAGACCGAGCGCTCCCGCAACAATTTCCGGATCGGCGAAGAGCGCATCCCGCGCCCCCTCATCACGGCGCTCGCGATCGTCAAGCGCGCGGCGGCGGAAACCAATCGCGAGCTCGGATCGCTTGACACGCGGCGCGCCAAGGCGATCGTCGAGGCCGCGGAGGAAATCATCGACGGCAAGCTCGACGATCAATTTCCCTTGGTCGTGTGGCAGACCGGATCCGGCACTCAGTCAAACATGAACGTGAACGAGGTGATCGCCAATCGCGCCAACGAGCGGCTTGGCGGCAAGCTCGGAGCGAAATCGCCGATCCATCCCAACGATCACGTCAACATGAGCCAATCGTCCAACGACAGCTTCCCGACCGCAATGCACATCGCGGCCGCGCGTGAAATTGCCGAGCGGCTCATTCCGGCGCTGAAGCATTTGCAAGCGGCGCTCGACGCCAAGACCAAAGCGTTTGCGCCGATCGTCAAGATCGGCCGCACCCATATGCAAGATGCGACCCCGCTTACGCTCGGGCAGGAATTTTCCGGCTACGCGGCGCAGGTCAAATCCGGTATTTCGCGCATCCGTGTCGGGCTGAAGGAACTTTATCCTTTGGCGCAGGGCGGCACCGCCGTCGGGACCGGGCTAAATGCCAAGCGTCAATTCGCCAAGCTGTTCGCCAAAAGGGTCGCGGACGACACCGGTCTACCCTTCGTTACGGCCCCCAATAAATTCGAGGCCTTGGCTTCGCACGGTGCGCTTGTCTTCGCTCATGGCGCGCTCAACGCGCTCGCCACCGATCTATTCAAGATCGCCAACGACATTCGCCTGCTGGGCTCTGGGCCGCGGTCGGGCTTCGGCGAATTGATCCTGCCGGAGAACGAGCCGGGATCGTCGATCATGCCCGGCAAGGTCAATCCGACCCAAGTTGAAGCGCTGACCATGGTCTGCTGCCGCGTGTTCGGCAACGAGACCACGATCGCTGTGGCGGCCAGCCAGGGTCATTTCGAACTCAACGTCTATAAGCCGGTCATCGCCGACGCCATGCTGCAATCGATCCGGCTCCTCGGCGACGCGGCGACCTCATTCACCGACCACTGCGTCGCCGGCATCCGCGCCAACGAGCCGCGCATTCATGAGTTAATGGAGCGCTCGCTCATGCTCGTCACCGCGCTTGCGCCCCGCATCGGCTATGACAAGGCGGCGCAGATCGCCAAAGCCGCGCTCGCCCATGGCACCACGCTTCGGGAGGAAGCGATCAAGCTCGGCTACGTCTCGGGCGAAGAGTTCGATCGGCTGGTGCGGCCGGAACGGATGACCAGACCGGATCGCTGATCGTTAACGATGGCGCGGCGTTCCCGTTGCTGACCCGGTGCGAAAACGGCCAAAAGCTTGGGTTTGCGGTTAGTGCGGCGGCTACTCCCATAATCGCAAGATCGTAAAACCTGTGACTGCCGTCACTGTTGGCTGGCGCAATCCACGTCATTGTCGATGTCAGTTCCACCAGACCAGAAGGGCTGGAGGGACGAAGGGTGAGTGCAGATGGGTGACCTCGTCAATCTTCGCGCCGCGAGAAAGCGAGCTAAACGGCGCCAGGCTGAGCAAACGGCGGCCTCCAATCGACTCGAGCACGGACAATCAAAGGCCGAGCGCGCGCTAGAGCGATCCCGCAGCGACAAAGCCCTTAATCATCTTGAACAACACCGCATCAAAACGGGAGACAGGCAATGAAATCGCCAGTCGTCAAGCGCTCTATCGTTATCGCGGGTCACAAGACTAGCGTCAGCCTTGAGGACGCGTTCTGGAGCGCACTAAAGGAAATCGCCATAACCCGGCGCATCACCTTGTCGGACCTCGTCGGTTCCATCGATGCCGAGCGTCAGCACGGCAACCTGTCGTCGGCCATTCGGCTGTTCGTTCTCGATCACTACCAGTGCCGAATGAACAACGACGGCGAAACGACGCGCCCGCCGGCCGGTGACATCATGTTGGCGCCCCGAATGATGTCAGTTCTGGGAGCCGAATAACAGATCGAGCGGCGAGTGAACCGCGGGCGGTTGGGCCTTGGCGCGTCTGCGATCGGGTTGAATTGTGCCCGTAGTCGCTGTCGTGTTCTCTGCCGCCGGCCGTGGCGTCGTGATGGCGGCAGATGGGGCAGTAGCAGCGCTACCGCCAGACGGGATCGGCGGCACGGCGCCAGAGCCGTCCCGCCGCAACCGCTCGAAGGCACGCGACCCCAGTGTCGTTCCCGCGAGAGCGTCGACGTGGTCCATTGTCTCCAGCGCCGTGCCCATCGGTACGAAGCGGATCGCCGGCGATAGCGGACGGAACACCGCACCCAAAACCTCATTGCGCCGGTTGGCCTCGATCAGCTCAAGGCGTCGGGTTTGTAGCTCGGCAGCGCGAAGTGCTAGCCACGCTACAAGGGCCGAGACGTCCAGCTTTCTCTCCGGCGCCGCCAACGGACCTTTTATATTTATGGCGAATTCCGGCCGGGCTGAAATCAAGGCATTCGCAGCCGGCTGTCCTGACAACGTCAGGTGCGAATCAATCGCCAAACCGTTGAGATCGAGAATGCCATCAAGCGAAAGCTTCGAACCGTCCTGAGCATTCACGGTCGTATTGGCAAGATGAGCTTGCCCGGCGGCGATCGTGAGATCCGCCTTCGCCTGCGGCACCGCAAGCCGACCATTGTCCATGGCGGCGCTCACGGCGGCGTGGATATTCGATAACTCAATCGTGTTGCCCTGGCCGGCCGCACGGATCGCAGCATTGAACGCCACCGGGTCGATCCCGGCAAAGCTTCCATCGTTCAGCGACATCGCGCCGCCGCCATGGAGTGAGCCGATAAGCGCGTCGGGAGTCGCTCCCAGGCCTTCGGCTTGCAGCTTCATCGTGATGAGGCCGTCGACTGCGCTCTTGCCGGAACTCAAAACCTTCGCTGCCTTCGCGCCGGCGAGTTCGATGTGCCCCCTGAGTGCAAAGTCCCCGGCATCGTGGCTGACCGCGATGTCGCCGGTAAGGCGTCCACCGGCGAACTTGCCTTCGAGGTCGCTCAACGCGATCTGCGCCGGCTGGAGGCGGACGACGCCCTTGAGATCGCGCACCACCCAGGCCGGCATCAATGTCGCACGGCCAAGCTTAAAGCTGACGGCCCCATTCGCCACGCCAAACGCGCCCGCACCCATCGGTTCGTGCGACCAGACCGTGCTGGAACCGGGAGCGACGCTCGGCAGCCCGAACAGCATCGCCGAGGCAGCCGCCACGTCCACGTCATCTGCTACGATGTCGCCACTGATGGCAAATGGCCTCATCAATTTAAGATCAAGCCGGCCGCGCACTGACGATTTGCCGGAACCCACGCTGAGATCGGTAAGTGACACGTCCGCACCCGCGAAGCCGACGATGGCGCTTGCCGCAGTCGCCGTGGCCGTACCTGGCTGTCCGGTCATCGCACGATGCAGCGGACGAAGGTCAGAGGCCGTGGCTTTTATTTGCAAGCTCCCCGTCAGGGGCTGTTCCGCACTCAAATGCAGAGCGCCATCGACGGCTGCAGAAAACCCGCCGGCAGCGGCAAGCCCGTTGACGCGGACTGCTCCGTCGAGCGGTCCGCTGGCTGAAAGCGTCAATTGGCCAGGCAGTTGATCGACGGCAAGAACGCGGTCGAGATTGAATAGCTGTACCAACGCGCTGCCGTCATCGGCATCAAGCCGGCCGGTGACGCGCACAACGGCCGCACCCAAATGCGCGGGGTCGCCCGTTGCATCGCCGTTAAGTGTGAGACGCGTCGCCCCCAGACCGCCGCCGAGTTCGAGTTTGGCGGCCGAACTGCCGCTGCCGGCGCGATCAACCGTCAGGACCGCATGCACCTTTGCCGGCGCCAGACGATCGTTGAACGGTCGGAACGCGTCAGCGATCTGCGGCGCCAACCGGCCGACGATATCGGTCAGACCGGCAAGCGTCCTGGCATCAAGGTCAAGCGTGATGCGCCCGCGCGGCTGCGACGACAATTCGTCGATACGTCCGCTGATATCAAGCGCGGCGCCGCCCAGATCGCCGATCGTAAGCCGGTCGATATGCACTATCCCCGCATCGAACTTGACCTTGGCATTGATCATTCGCGCGTCGACTCCGGCGAATGTCGCCTTGCCGACATCGAGGACGAGAGCGACCTGCCGCGGTAGCTCAAGGGCGTTGTCCGACAGCGCCGCCTTCATGAAGGCGGTCAACGCATCGACGTTGAGCGTCGCGGAGTGGAGTTCACCATCGATGGCCGCCGGCCGGTTGGCAGTCGCCCAGGTGTAGGCCAGCCGGCCCTGCACGCCTTCCTGATCAAGTGCGGCCGTCAGCCCTTCCAGCATGAAGCGATCGCTCGCAATCGTGATCGCACCGCGGGCACTTAAGGTCTTGCTGGGACCGGGCAGCGGCTCGGTGCGGCCCTCGAGCCATGCCATGAGCATTTTCAGATCGGCAGATTCAAGTTTCGCGGGCCCGCTGAATGCAAGGCCGTGGGGTCCGTTGTCGAGCTGACCGCTCAGATTGACCTCGGTGAAGCCCGGCGCACGGAAGGCAAAATCCCTAAGGACCCAACTCTTGCCGTCGAAGCGAACGCTACCGTGCAGCGACTGGAGCGTGGTGCCGCCGACCGTCACCGCATCGAAAGCGACACCAACTGTGCCCGGCAGAGGGGGCTTGACCATTGCCACGAACGTTTCGAAGAAGCTCTTGATCATGAGCAGCGGCGGCCGGTGCGTCACGTCGGGGTCGGCAAGCGCGCGATCAATGTCGACCTGCCGGGCCGAGATGTCGCCGTCGAGGTGCGGATGATCGCCGAACGTCAGCTCCGCCTTACCGCTGAAATTGACCGCCCGCTCTTCCGGGCCGTACTGCAAAGCGAGGTCTTGCAGCAAAGCCGACGCCGCCGTTGCGCGAAGCTTTCCAGTGAGCTGCCATGGGTCGCTCATCACCCGCTCGCCGCGCGCCAGCGTCACGCCGACGGGCCGCGCCAGCGCCAACGTGCCTTCGAATTGCGGGAGGCTGCGATCGAAGCCGAGTGTGCCTTCGATCTCGGCCGTCAGTGGATGATTGGACGGCTCGAGCGCAAGCTTGAGTTTAAGACCGCCGTCTTCAAACCGGCCGCCGGAAATCTGATAGCCATAAAGTTCGGTACCAACGACGAAGCCGCCTTCGCCGCGAAACGGTCCAGTGAAGGAGCGAATGTCGCCGTCAAATGAAAGCTTCTGCAGCGTCAGGCGCGCACCGGACCCGGCATCTGAAAGAGTGAGGCGGCCATCCTCAACATTCAGCCTGGATACGGTGAGCGCGTCGGGCCGGAATGACGACGATAGAGCCGGCCAATCCACTGCTCCGGAGCGATCGAGCGCGAGATTGATCTGCGGCGCGACGAGGTGCAGCTCGGTGACCCGCACCTCACCGCGCAGCAGCGAACCGAGCCCGAGTTCAAGCTCGACCGTAGCGGCCCGAACTTGCGGGGCCTGGCCGGCTTGGCCGACTTCGACCTCACGCAGTTCGACCCGGGGGCTGGGCAGGATGCGAGCCTCGATGGCACCATTGACGCGCACAGGCAGACCAACCAGCCGGGTAGCCTCCTGCTCGAACGCCGAGCGGTAATGACTCCAGTCGACGACAAGCGGAGCGACCAGCGCCGAAACCAGCGCCAGAATGATAACAAATGCCAATCCGAGCAGCGTCGTCTGCACGGCAAACTTTCCCAATCGCTTGAATTACGGACCGCGAGCGCCTGCACAAGCCTAGAGCATGGCCGGCGGGAATGCACGCTTTCGCCGGTGGCCTAGCCACGATTGCCGGCGAATCTATGTCGATTTGTCAGACGTTTGTGTTGAGCGAGCCGCTCAGATGTTAACGATCTTGCCTGGGTTCATGATGTCGAGCGGATCGAGCGCGCGCTTGATGGCGCGCATGGCTTCAAGCGCCGGTTCTCCGTGCTCGGCCGCGAGGTACTTCATTTTGCCTTGACCGACGCCGTGCTCGCCGGTGCACGTTCCACCCATCGCCAGCGCGCGATCGACCAGCCGCTCGAGAAACGCTTCGATGCGCGCGACCTCCTCCTCGTCATTCCGATCCACCAACAGCCCGACGTGGAAATTGCCGTCGCCGACGTGACCGACGATCGGAGCAAGCAATTTGCTCTCGGTGATATCCCGCTGTGTCTCGGTCAGGCATTCGGCAAGCCGCGAGATCGGAACGCAGACGTCGGACGCGAGCGCCTCGGCGCCGGGACGCAGGCCGCGCTGCGCCCAATAGGCGTCGTGGCGCGCCTGCCACAGCCGCGTTCGATCCTCCGCACGCGTCGCCCAGTCGAACGGACCACCGCCAAATTCCTGCGCGATTTCGCCAAAGCGCCGCGATTGCTCGGCGACGCCCGCTTCGGTGCCGTGAAATTCCAGAAACAGCATTGGCGTCTCCGGCAAATTCAGCTTCGAGTACAGGTTGGCGGCGTGCACCTGCAGCGCGTCAAACAGCTCGATCCGCGCCACCGGAATGCCGGACTGGATGGTCATGATCGTCGCCTTGCAGGCGGCCTCGACCGAAGGAAACGGGCAAACGCCGCCTGAGATCGTTTCCGGAATGCCGGAGAGCCGCAGCGTCAGCTCGGTGATGATACCCAACGTGCCTTCTGCGCCGACGATCAGGCGGGTGAGGTCGTAGCCCGACGATGACTTTTTTGCCCGCGTCGCCGTCGTCATCACCTCGCCGTTGGCGAGTACGACTTTGAGCGACAGCACGTTGTCCTTCATCGTGCCGTAGCGCACGGCATTGGTGCCGGAGGCGCGGGTCGAGGCCATGCCGCCAAGCGAAGCGTCGGCGCCCGGATCGATCGGGAAAAACAGCCCCTGGTCGCGCAGGTATTCGTTAAGCTGCTTGCGGGTGATGCCCGGCTCGACCACGCAATCGAGATCCTCGGCGTGGACGGCGAGTACGCGGTTCATATCGCGAAAATCGAGCGAGATGCCCCCTTGCGGCGCATTGACCTGGCCTTCCAGCGAGGTGCCGGCGCCGAAGCCGATCACCGGCACGCCCTCGGCCGCGCACAGCCTCACGATCTGCTGCACGTCTTCGGTCGATTGCGGAAACACCACCGCGTCCGGCGGCTGGTTGCCGATCCAGGTCAGCGTGTTGCCATGCTGCTCGCGAACCGCCTGCGAGGTAACCAGGCGATTGCCGAACGATGCGGCGAGCGCCGTGATCACTCGCTCGATCGCCTTGCGGTCGTGCTTCAGTTCTTCCCACGCCTCGGTCATTACCATTTTCGGGCTTCCTTTAGAGGCAAGTTGGCCATGGCGCGAAGACCGGTCAAGTGGGGCGCGCAGCCCGCTTGCATCGCCCGCGGAATCCGCCACATTTGCCGCCTCTCGGACCCGCGGCAGTGAACAGAAACGAATGCTCGATCGGCTCGACCCTGAACCGGCCTTTTTCGCACCTTTCGTCTCTTCGGTGATGCGGGTCGAGCCGGGCTGGATCGACTACAACGGCCATCTCAACATGGCCTATTACAACGTCTTGTTCGACCGCTGCGTCGATGAGGCCTACGAACTGCTCGGCGTCGGCCTCGCCTATCTGGAGCAGACGCGGCATTCGACGTTCACCGCCGAGGTGCATATCCGCTACTTGCGGGAGCTTCGTGCCGACGACCCGGTGCGGGTGACCTTTCAACTGCTCGATTACGACCTAAAGCGCATCCATTACTTCGAACAGCTCCATCACGCCGAGGAGGGCTGGCTGTCGGCCACCTCCGAGAACATGACGCTGCACGTCGACATGACCGCCAAAAAGACCGCGCCGTTTCCCGATTTCATCACCGCGCGACTCGCCCGGATGAAGGCCGCACACGCCCACTTGCCGTCGCCCGAGGGCGTCGGCCGGCGCATCGCCATGCCGGGGAAAGCTTGAGATTTGGCCTTTAACATCCTTTGTGGTAGAAAGGGTCGAAGGATTTCTACCATGGGTACGCCGCAGCTGAACATAAAGGATGCCGAGGCCACACGGCTGGCACGGGAACTTGCGGACCTCACGGGAGAATCTCAAACCGAGGCCGTCCGCAAAGCCCTGCGCGAACGGCTTGAACGGGAGCAGGCGGAGCGCGCAGCGCGCGATGCGTGTACTGCAGAGGAGAAGCGGCGCGAGTTCGAGAAAGTGTGGGCCAAAATCCAAAAGATTCAGGAACGCGTGCGCCGGCGAGGGCTGTCTAAGAACATGCTGACTGATGACGACCTGTATGACGCGAACGGGCTCCCGAAGTGAGTTTCGATACTGTCGTCGTCGATGCTTCGGTTTTGGTTGCGATCTTCAAGTCAGAGGCAGACAGCATTCGCCTGACCGAACGCCTGTTTTCATACAAACGCAGGATAATCTCGGCGGCCACATGGTTGGAAGCAGCCATGGTTTGCAAAAGCGCGTCCGATAAGCCCGGCGGAGAAGCGGACTTTCATCGGCTCGTTGCCAACTTGGGCGTGGACGTCATCGCCTTCACTCCGGAGCATGCCTATCTGGCGTTCGATGCGTTCAAGCGCTTCGGCAAGGGCCGCCGCACAAAGGCCGGGCTGAATTTCGGCGATTGCTTCGTCTATGCTTTGACAAAAGAAGCAGGCGCGCCGCTGCTCTTCAAAGGCAACGACTTCGCACAGACGGACCTGCGGCCAGCGTGACTCACGCGGGTGTGCGCTTTGAGCGCCTTGCCTCGCAAAAGCCGCTCGCAAGTGCCATCTTCTACCCGTGAGAATCACGGAAAATCTTCGCCTTGGCTGACCCCTTGAGAGAGACCCATCCGCTCGAACCACCCGCGCCGACGCCGGGGGGGATCGCCGCGCGTGCACGCGCCGGCGGATCGGGCGCGGCGTATCTCGCCGGGCTCAATGCGGAGCAGCGGCTCGCGGTCGAGACGCTCGACGGCCCGGTGCTGGTGTTGGCCGGCGCCGGCACCGGCAAGACGCGGGTGCTGACGGTGCGCATCGCCCACATCCTCGCCACCGGGCGCGCCCGGCCGAGCGAGATTCTGGCGGTGACCTTCACCAACAAGGCGGCGCGCGAGATGAAGCACCGCGTCGGCCAGATCGTCGGCCACGTGGTCGAAGGCATGCCGTGGCTCGGCACCTTCCACTCGATCGGCGTGAAAATCCTGCGCCGCCACGCCGAGCTGGTCGGGCTCAAAACCGATTTCACCATTCTCGACGTCGACGATCAGGTCCGGCTGATGAAGCAGCTGCTGGAAGCCGAGAACATCGACGAAAAGCGCTGGCCGGCGCGCGTCCTTGCCGGGATGATCGACGGCTGGAAGAACCGCGGCCTGACGCCTGAGCAGGTGCCGCCAGGCGAAGCCTCAGCCTTCGCTAACGGCAAGGGCCTCAAACTCTACAAGGCCTATCAGGAGCGGCTGAAAATCCTCAACGCCGCCGACTTCGGCGATCTGCTGTTGGAGAACATCCGGCTGTTCCGCCAACACGCCGAAGTGCTGCGCCAGTACCAGGTGCGCTTTCGCTACATTTTGGTCGACGAATATCAGGACACCAACGTCGCGCAGTATTTGTGGCTGCGGCTGTTGGCGCAGCGGGCCACTCAACCGGCGAACGCTCACCCTCCCCTGGAGGGGGAGGGTCGGTCCGCCGAAGGCGGACCGGGGTGGGGTGACCACGTAGCCGCGATTGCTGCACCGCTGTCACCCCCACCCGGCGCGCTAACGCGCGCCGACCTCCCCCCTCTAGGGGGAGGTGATTCGTATGGCGGACCAAAAAACATCTGCTGCGTCGGCGATGACGACCAGTCGATCTACGGCTGGCGCGGCGCCGAGGTCGACAACATCCTGCGCTTCGAGCACGATTTTCCCGGCGCGACCGTGATCCGGCTCGAGCGCAATTACCGCTCGACCGGCCACATCCTCGCCGCCGCGTCGCATCTGATCGCGCATAACGAAGGCCGCCTCGGCAAGACGCTGCGTACCGACGACGTGCCGGGCGAAAAGGTGTCGGTGACCGGCGCCTGGGATTCCGAGGAGGAAGCCCGTGCCGTCGGCGAGGAGATCGAACAATTGCAGCGTGAGGGCCACACCCTCAACGAGATCGCCATCCTGGTGCGCGCCTCGTTCCAGATGCGCGAATTCGAGGATCGCTTCGTCACGCTCGGGCTGCCTTATCGGGTGATTGGCGGCCCGCGTTTCTACGAGCGCGCCGAAATCCGCGACGCGCTGGCTTATCTGCAAATCATCAACTCGCCGGCCGACGATCTCGCGTTCGAGCGCATCGTCAATGTGCCGAAGCGCGGGCTCGGCGACGCCACCGTGCAGCTCCTGCACGATCACGCCCGCAAGCGCCGCGTCCCGATGACCGAAGCCGCACGCGCCGTCGTCGAAACCGACGAACTTAAGCCGAAGCCGCGCGGCTCGTTGCGCGGGCTTCTTGAAGCGCTCGATCGCTGGCGCAAGCAGCGCGACGACATTCCGCACACCCAGCTTGCCGAGATCGTGCTCGACGAGTCCGGCTACACGGAGATGTGGCAGAAGGATCGCTCCGCCGACGCCGCCGGCCGGCTGGAGAACCTGAAAGAGCTGGTTCGCTCGATGGACGAGTTCGAGAACCTGCAGGGCTTTCTGGAGCACATCTCGCTGGTCATGGACAACGAGAAGGGCGCGGCCGAAGACGCCGTCAACATCATGACGCTGCACTCGGCCAAGGGCCTCGAATTCAACACCGTGTTCCTGCCCGGCTGGGAAGAGGGCGTATTCCCGAACCAGCGCACGCTCGACGACCAGGGCCGCGCCGGGCTCGAAGAGGAGCGCCGGCTGGCCCACGTCGGCATCACCCGCGCCCGCAAGCGGGCGAAAATCTATTTCGCTACCAACCGGCGCATGCACGGCCTGTGGCAGACCAACATTCCGTCGCGGTTTCTGGACGAGCTGCCGGAAGGCAACGTCGAGGTCACCGAATCCAAAGGCGGCTTCGGCGGTTATGGCGGCTACGGCGCCTCACGCTTCGACGCCGCGACCTCGTTCGGCTCCAGCTACGACACGCCCGGCTGGCAGCGCGCGCAGGCCAAGAAAGGCAGCGGCGGATTTTCAGACGACGGCACTCGCTACGAAGCCGACGAGGACTTATCTCACCTCTCCCCAGCGGGGAGAGGTCGCCCCCACCCTAACCCTCCCCCGCATGCGGGGGAGGGAAGGGAGGGGGCAGGTGAGGGCGCTCGGCGCTCCGGTTCAACTGCAGCCGACGACAGCCCCACCCCTTCCCCCTGGCGCGCCCGCGACGAGCGCCGCGCCACCCGCCGCCTGCCGCTCACCATCGAAGGCGAACTGGTGGCGAAATCGACCGGCACCATCTCCGACTTCACGCTGGGCGACCGGGTGTTTCACCAGAAATTCGGCAACGGCAACGTCACGGCTATCGACGGCAACAAACTCACCATCGCCTTCGACAAAGCCGGTGAGAAGCGCGTGGTGGATAGTTTTGTGGAGCGGGTGTGAGGGACTGGCGGAACGGCGCAATCGCGTAGAGGTCTCGCATGCTGCGCGACAGTCGTGATATCATCCGCCGACTTCGGCAAGATGGTTTCGATCTGGTGTCGGTACGCGGATCGCACCACAAATTTGTGCATCGGCAATTACGCCGGATGGTGATTGTGCCGCATCCGAAATCGGATTTGCCGATCGGCACCGTCGGCGCCATCTACAAACAGGCCGGGTGGAAGAAGGAATAGAACCGTGCCCCATTACATCGCGCTGATCCACAAGCAGGGGGACAGTTGCTACGGCGTGTCGTTTCCCGACGTTCCCGGCGTGACCGCCGCGGGTGACACCATCGACGAGGCGATGAAGGAGGCCACCGACGTCCTGGAGTTTGCCGCCGAGGATTGGCCGGACCATACCGGCAATGAATTTCCGCAACCGCGCACGATCGACGCGTTGCGCGGCAATCTCGAATTCCTTGAGGCGGCGGCCGGTGCCGTCATTGCCGCCATACCATTACGCGCGAAGGCCGAGGCAGCGGAGTGATTGTAGACGAAGCCTCCATGAACGTCCGCCCATCGCGAAAAGCCATCCGGCCGCGGGACGCGAAAATCAGTTCGACCGCGCCAAGCGCGCGGTGGATAGTTCTGTTGAGGGGGTGTGAAGGACGATCGACTCATTAGGATGGACTAAGCATTTAGACAATGAACAATGAATTCAGCTAACGTATCCACTGAATTCAGCTAACGTATCCACATCGCCGTTAGATGTTCAGGTGAAGGTGCAAAGTTGGTCGAATGAACATAGCGATTTAATGCGTCGCCGAAGCCAATGAATCGTATTGAGGAAACTTCTGGAAAACATCGAGGTATGGCCTACACCCGGTTCGGTTGACAGCCGCCTAGGCTAATCCTGCCTGCACCTCGAATTCCATGGGGCCGATGTAGCCGATTGTCGAGTGTCGACGTTTAGCATTGTAGATGTAATCGAACACATCCGCCTTTGCCTCGTTGCGTGTGCGATGGCGCGACGTAGAATTGTTTTGCTAGCTGGGAGGTCATTACTCTCTTTACCACCGCGTAGCTCGCGCTAAAGTAGTGCGGGACGTGGGGAGGGGAAAATGCTGGCAGCCGAAACCGGGATTGCGACTTCAATCGCATTCGTCGGAGCTTTCGCAGCTCTCATTGGTGGCGGAGTGGCAATCTTTAATAGTCGAAAAGCAGTAGCGTGGAAGCGCGCCGAATTGGCCAACACCTACATGAAAGATTTTAACGAGAACGAAGAACTTGTGTTCGCCGGTCGGTGTCTAGACTGGAATGGCGGAAGGCTGGTGCTACCTGCGCGACTTCGAGGATATCTTCCAGACAACGCGCCGGTAATCGTGCATGATCGACATGTTTTCGCCAAAGCCTTAAGCCCTTCTCTTAAAATCGATGAATTGGACGAAGACCCGCGTATTCAAATTTATAGAACATGCATCGATTCATTTCTAACTTGGCTGTCGCTAGAGTCTGATCCAGTTATATTGAAGCGTATCCTGCATTCCTGAAGTAGTTTGCGCATTCCTGTGGAGTGAAGGCGCCGAGCAGCGTGCCGATGCGCTTCCAGGTGGTTTCGACTGTTCGCTCGGCTGCCTTGCGCAGCAGCGTCTTGAGCTTGGCGAAGACCTGTTCGATCGGATTGAGATCGGGGCTGTAGGGCGGCAGGAAGAAGAGCCGAGCGCCGGTGGCGCGAATGGCGCTGCGCACGGCCTTTCCGTTGTGGCTGCCAAGATTGTCGATGATGACGATGTCGCCGACTTTGAGGGTCGGAACAAGAATCTGTTCGACATAGGCCAGGAAGCTTTCGCCGTTGATCGGCCCATCGATCACGCAGGGGGCTTCGATCCGGTCGTGACGCAAGGCCGCCAGGAAGGTCAGCGTTCGCCAATGGCCTTGAGGCACCTTGGCAATGAGCTTGTGTCCGCGCGGCGCCCAGCCGCACAGCCGCGTCATGTTGGTCTTGGCCCAGGTCTCGTCGATGAAGATCAGCCGTGCCGGATCAAGCCGGCCTTGATACGCTTTCCAGCGTCGCCGCCTTCGTGCGACGTCGGGGCGGTCTTGCTCGGTGGCGAACAGAGTTTTTTTTGAAGCTGATGCCGGCATCGTGGATGATACGCCAGACCGAGCCGTAACTCGTGACAACACCGCGCTCGCCAAGCTCCACCACCAGTGTCCGCAGGGTCAAATCCGGCACCGTGGCAAGGCGTTGCAAAAGCCAGTCGCGCTCACCCGCCAGCGAGCGGGCTTGATTGCCGCCCATTCGCCTCGCCGCTGCACTGCCGGTCGCGCGGAACCGTTGCGACCACTTCACCACGCTCGCCACGCTCACCTTGTAGGTGCCAGCAACCTTGCGGCAGCTCTCGCCAGCCAAAACCATCGCAACAACGCGTTCGCGAAGATCAAGCGAATAGGGTCGTGCCATCCATGCTGGCCTCCACTCCAGCCAGCATCTTGAATCAGACCCGCTTCGATTTGGGAATCCCAAATCGATTCCGTCCCAATGAATCAAACTCTAATAGCGAGCGGGCTCGATCGCAAGCTATTCTTGGTCGCCGATATTCAAGACGTTGGATATTGGGTCGAGAAGGTTTTATCCGAGCCGATCCTTATGGAATTTGTTGTTGCTTATGGATATGCAAACAATTTCAAAAAGCTGATCGTGTACTACAAGACTGGCGACACGCCGTATAAGCATTGGCGCTTCCCCATCAATCCACTTGGAGTAGCTGGACCTAAGGACGGGCTAAATTGATGCCTGGCTCACAGATGGCACTACTTTGGCTGGTTCGGATTATTATCAGCAAGCGTAGGGTGGGCTGAGCCGCGTAGCGGCGAGACCACCTTTTTGAGTTTCGGGACTGTTGCGGGTGGGCTTCGCTTCGCTCAGCCCACCCTACAAACTTCAACCCCGGTGTTCGAAAACTCGTCTGGGCAAATTGCTCGTCACGCCGACATACAGAATGCCGTTGCGACGATTGGTCATCAAATAAAGCCAGCCGCCCTTCATGAACCGACTAAAGCAAGGCGTGGATGGCCGGGACAAGCCCACGGCTGTCCGGTTTAAGTTTGGCATAGTTGGAGGTTCAACTGGCGCCGATCTGTGAAGTACGGCGGCGGTGGATCGAGCAGGTGCTGGATCGACCGTCGCTGCATCAGATTGGTAGCGACGAGCCTGGTGAAGGTGAGCAGGCTTTGCACGGCGTTCTGCAGGGCATGGGCCATGCGCAGGAGCAGGAACGCGATCAGCGCGATGGCGATCTGAATGCGCACGGCATTCTCCGATGTCCCGAAGAAGTGCCGAATTTTGAGGCTGTGCTTGACCCAACGGAAGAACAGTTCGATCTGCCAGCGGCGCTTGTAGAGTTCGGCGATCTGGTCGGCCGGCGCATCGAGATCGTTGGTCACGATGCGTAGCATTTTGCCGGTCTCGGTTCGCACGCGCAGTTCGCGGATCGGATCCTGGAACGGGTTCTTGCGCGACCGTGCCTGGCGTGCCGGCAGACGGCCGATCTGGTCGGAGAGTACCAGAGAATGCTCTGGCACAGGATTGTCGGCCACCACGGCAAGTGGGGTGTTGACCTTCAAACGGGTCACGATCCGGCAGCCGGCGGCATCGAGTTTGGCCCACCAGCCATAGTCGTAATAGCCCAGATCGAACACGTAAGTGGCCCCCGGCTTGATCGGCATCGCCTTGGCGACTGTAATGTCGTTGACATTGGCGGGTGTCACTTCGGCAAAGCTTGGGCAACCGGTATCAGGATTATAGACAAGGTGCAGCTTGGCCCCAAACACCCCGGCCGAGAACTGCGCCCAATCGGCGCTCAGCGAACTCAGCCGAAAGCCGGTGGCGTCGATCAGATAAGCCGCCTCCGCGATCCGGCGGCCAAGCGCGCGCTCACAGCGGCCCATCAGTTCGGCCAAAAGGCCGGTAAACACCGCGCACGGCCGCTGCGCATTGGCATCCGACAGCGTCGAGCGCGACACTTCGCAAGCGCCAAGGTGGTAGAGCTTGCTGGCGTGGCTCTCAAAGCCAGCCTCGATCGCCCGCAGGCTTTCGCTGCCGGCCAACTGCGCGTACAGCAAGGCAATAAACTGATGCTGCGTCGTCAACCGGCGCACCTTCTTGTTTGCTCCGAATTCATCCACAAGCCGATCCAATACCGGCCAGGGCACCAGCTTCAGAACCGCATGGAATACTGTATTGTGATGGGGCATGGTGTGGCTCCTTCTCGTGTCTTGATCGTCGGCAAAACGTCAGAACACAGAAGAATCCATGCCATGCACCACGTCCACAAAAATTAAACCGGACAGCCGTGGGACAAGCCCGGCCATGACGGGCTACAGGCACAGAACGTTGAGAACCACGGCTTTGCCAATAATTTCCATCTACATCGACGCCGACGCCTGCCCGGTGAAGCAGGAGGTCTATCGCGTCGCCGAGCGCCATGCGCTCAAGGGCGTCGGCCTGAAAGTCTTTGTCGTCAGCAACAGCCCGATCGCGGTGCCGCGCGATCCGCTGATCGAGCGCGTCGTGGTCGGCGGCGGCATGGATGAGGCGGATAACTGGATCGCGGAGCGTGCAGGCGCGGGCGACATCGTCATCACGGCGGATGTGCCGCTTGCCAGCCGCTGCATGAAAGCGGGCGCCGAGGCGATCGGGCCGAACGGCCGGGCGTTCACCACGGACTCGATCGGGATGACGCTGGCGACGCGCAATTTGATGGATTCGCTGCGCAGCGCCGGCGAAGTCACCAGCGGCCCGAAGCCATTTTCGCCGCGCGACCGTTCCAGTTTTCTCTCGGCGCTCGATGCGGCCATTGTGCGGCTCACGCGCGCGGGGTTTGGGCAGACGGCGTAAGTTCGCGGACGCGGGGAACGGCGCCAAAGAATCAAGCGCGCGGATTGCGCTGTCGGCAAAAACACATGGCGCGAAACGTCCTGATTCATCGGCACAAATCGAAACCCTTTGACTTTGCCGCCGCGATGACAATGACCGCGCCCCAGCTCGCTCACTTCAGGGACGTCTACCGGTGACAGCCGTTGGATGGGGCGAGTGCGGTTCCTGCGGGCGGGGCTTGTAACTCCGCTCCCGGGCGGCCCGGGCAAAGCAAACAAGTGTACGCAGTTTGCGTCACAAACTGCTATGCCCCCTCCGGCATTATGACCGGGGCGCCAGGTGTTTGGCTTAAGCGCGATCTACGGTGCGGATAACGCCTGCATCCTCTTGATCGCGTGAAGCGCGGCCTGGGCTGAGCTGGAGCGTTCGCTCGCTCCGGCAAGCGCCGCAGTGGAGCGCCGGAAGGCGAGCGGCTCCCGCACGAGCCGCTGCCGCATCAGCAGATGGTTTGCGCAGACTGCGTAAACTTATCTGCGGCGATGCGGCGATGGTTGGACGCGCCTTTCGGCGCTCCGCCTCCCTTTCTTGCCGGGAGGCAGACCCTTGCGCTTGGTCCATCGGCAAAGCTCGGGCGCGGATCGCGTTGCGGGAACGAATTTACTTTTTTGACCCCTCCCCGTTCCGCGGGGACTGAAACATTGGCCGGGATTTGCACCGCCATATCTGCTATGTTTGCAGTGGAGATAAAGCATGCCCGGACACTACAAGGACGGCCAGGCCGACAAGGACATTGTGGCCGATCTGGCGCCCGGCGACGAGCCGGTGCGCGCCGGCTATGAACATGACTTCTATTCCTGGCTGATGGAGCAGGCGCGCCACCTCCGCGACGGCCGCCTCGATGCGCTCGACCGCGACAATCTTGCCGAGGAGATTGAGTCATTGGGACGCGAGCAGTTCAACAAGCTCGTCAGCGCGCTGCGCGTGCTGATGGCGCACATGCTGAAATGGGACCATCAACCGTCGTTGCGGTCGCGCAGCTGGCTGCTCTCGATCGAGGAGCAGCGTTTGGAAATCGCGGACGTGCTGTCGGACAATCCCGGCCTGAAACCGCGGATCGCCGAAGCCATCGCTCGCGCCTACCGCCGGGCGCGCATCGAAGCAGCAAAAGAGACCGGGCTGAGCGACGCGACATTTGCCGAAACCTGCCCCTACTCACTCGATGATGTCATGTCGCGGGTGTTTGCTCTGAAGTAAGGCGGCTCGCTCCAACATCGATCTGCCGGGCACCCGGTGACGAGACTCCGATCGGGCGGCTGGGTGCGCTTCCGTGGCGTCATCATTGCGCTGCGGGCAGCGCGTTAACATATTCGTTATGTGCTGCCGGCCGCCGGGTATTGAACGGTTGCTTTTGAACCAATCGGCCGCCGAAAGCTTAAACAGTTTGGGCGATGACAGCGTCATCTGATGGGGTGTTCCAATGCGTTCCGGTGCGTTCCTTTCCACCTCGGTCGCCGCCGCGGCGCTGGCGGTCGCGCTTGCCGCTCCCGCTTCCGCCGCGATCATCGTCAATATCGACAAAGATACCCAGAGCATGACGGTCACGGTCGACGGTGCGCCGCGCTATGTCTGGCCGGTTTCGACCGGAAGGCCGGGCTACGACACGCCGAACGGCACGTTTCGGCCCAATCGCATGGATGCCGATCATCTGTCCCAGGAATGGGACAACGCGCCGATGCCGCACACGATCTTCTTCGATTTGCACGGCCACGCCATTCACGGCTTCAACGATACGCGCCACATCGGCAGCCCGGCTTCGCATGGTTGCGTGCGGCTGGCGCCGCAGAACGCCGCCAAGCTGTTCTCTCTGGTCGAAGCCGAAGGCATGAAGGATACGAGGGTAGTGGTGAGCGGCCGCACGCCAACCGGCGCCGAGATAGCGCGGCGCGGTGGAGCGGCCAGGGAGGCCGCCGTCGGGCAGCCGGTGCAGATCGCGCCCGACAATCCGCCGTACGGCCAGCCGGCCCCACCCGACCGGCAGCAGGAGGCCGTGGCCTACGGACAACAGCAGCCGCCGACGTTGTTCGGCCTGCAGCTGTTCGGCGGACCGCAGCAGCCGGTCGCATCCGCGCCGCCGCAGGAGCGGACCGGGTTTTTTGGACAACCGCAGCAGCCACAACAGCCTTACGGACAACAGCAGCCCTATGGACAGCAGCCGGCTTACGGACAACAGCCGGGCTATGTGCGGTCTTCTGATGGGCAGCTTTATTACGTGCAGCCGGGCTACCAGCAGCAATACTACCGGTAATATTGAACGTCTCGCGCTGCTTTACCGGCGCGCTTCACGCTTCTCCCCCGCAAGCGGTGGGGGAAGATCCACATGCCGTCACATCGGCTTCTGGAATTTGAGCACGAAATTGTCGACCGGCATGACCGGCTTGAACGACACAAAGTCGCGGGTGTCCTCGGGGTGGCGCCAGAAGTCGCCCTCGGCGACGAGCCGGAAGCCGGCGGCCTCGATCTCCTTGCGCAACGCGCTCTCCTCGATGCGATGCAGCGTCTTGCCGACCGAAGTGCCGGCGCCGTCCTTGGCGTGATGATCGGCGATCACCAGAAAGCCGCCGGGCTTAAGCGCCGCGAACATCTTGCGGTCCATCGCGGCGCGATCGACGTTCATGTAGGTGGTGTCGTGGTAATAGAACAGGAACGTGATCAGATCGACATCGTGCAGGTCGGCCGGAACTGGATCGTCGAACGGCCGCGACAGCAGCACAACGTCTTTCATCGCCGGATTCTTCATGCGCGCTTCGAAGTTGGTCCTGGCGCGCTCACTGCCGTCGGCAGGATATTGCGCGTAGACGACACCGTTCGGCGCGACCGTGCGCGCCATCAGCTCGGTCGAGTAACCGCCGCCGGCGCCCATATCGAGCACCTTCATGCCGGGGCGCACGGCCGCGAAAACGAGAAACGGCAGCGGCGGACGGCGCTGGTCGGCTTGCCGATCGGCATCGCTGCGATCCGGCGCGGCAACGATGGCGGCGTAGTCCGGCGCCGGTTGCGCGGACGCGCCAGCCGCCATCAGGAGCGCGGCACAACTGGCGACGAAGCCGGCTACCAAAGCCGCGGATTTAGTAGTGCGTACGCCGTTCTTGATCATTGTTTTCCTCCTGCAACCGCCTGGCCGCTGTGTGCATGTTGTGGAGAACTATAGGGGATCATGGTGGATAACTCACAGACAAACCTTGTATGGCGCCCGAACAATTACGCGTGAATAGAGCCGAGGTGAATGCCTTCGCGGTTTGTGAACTGCGGGAATAACTTTCAAGGACGCTTGTTAATCAATGGAGATCAAGCCTCGCCACACACTCGTTGCAAGTTTACAGTTGGGTGAACAACTCGTGCGCCGAATCGCGGCTCTGGTTGACGAAGGCCATTGCCCGGGCGTCGCAGTCGACCTTAAAAAAAACAGTGATGGATCGTGGCGTGTGTTATTCCACGTCGGCACGCCGCTCGACGAAAATTCCGTTCGCGATCTGGTTGCCGCAGCAGCCGGATCTGCTGCGGCCGCGGCGCTGCACTTTGAGCGCCTCGCAGTGAAGGATTGGATCACTAACAGCCTGGCTGGCCTCGGTCCGGTAGTCGCTGGCCGGTTCGTCATTCATGGGGCACACGATCGCGCCCGTATTCCTGCAAACCGCATCGGCATCGAAATCGAGGCTGCGCTTGCTTTCGGCACCGGTCATCATGGCACTACTCGCGGCTGTCTCCTGGCGCTTGATCGGCTTTGCAAAGCGTTGAACCAACGGCAGCGTGTTCTTCGAATCCTCGACCTTGGTACCGGCAGCGGCGTCCTTGCCATCGCCGCTGCCCGCGCGTTCCACCGACGCGTACTTGCAACCGATATCGACGTGAGCGCGGTTCACGTCGCGCGCGCGAATGTGCGGCTCAACCGCGTTGGCGCGATGGTCGAGGTCGTGAGGGCGGACGGCGTAGCGGCGCCTCGCTTGCGCCGGCAGGCGCCGTTCGATCTGGTCTTCGCCAACATCCTGCTCGGGCCGCTGTTGCGGCTGGCCGCGCGGCTCCGGCAGCTGACCTCTTCCGGCGGCCGCATCGTGCTCTCCGGCATCGTGCCGACCCAGGCCAACGCCGTGATCGCGGCCTATCGGCCGTTCGCGCTCGAACGGCGGCTCGATCTTAATGGCTGGACCACACTGGTCTTCGTGCGGCGTGCGAGAAAGAGCATCGGCGTTGCCGGGCGCGTCCGGGCCTCATAGATTGCCGCGCATGTTCGAAGCTCAATTCCAATCGTTCGAGGATCGCAGCGACCGCGGCAAGAGCGTGCCACGCGTCGAAGCACTGCGCGCGGAACTCGCGCATCGCGGCCTCGACGGCTTCATCGTGCCGCGCGCCGATCGCTTTCAGAACGAATACGTGCCGCCAAGCGCCGAGCGGCTCGCCTGGCTCACCGGGTTCACCGGCTCCGCCGGCCTCGCCATCGTGCTTGCCGAGCGCGCGGTGCTGTTCGTCGACGGCCGTTATCAGGTGCAGGTCCGCGATGAAGTCGACAGCGCGATTTTTTCGGTCGCGCATCTCGTCGACAATCCGCCGCCGGCATGGATCGAAGCCAATCTGGGCGCCGGCATGAAGCTCGGCTATTCGCCGTGGCTGCACACCGTCGACGGCGCCGAGCGGCTCGGCAAGGCTTGCGCGGCGGCCGGCGCGAGCCTCGTTGCGGTCGACGACAATCCGATCGACGCCATCTGGACCGACCGGCCGCCGCCGCCGCTCGGCGCGGTGGTGCCGCACACCATGCGCTATGCCGGCGAAGACGCGCAAACCAAGCTCGAGCGCGTGCGTGCAGAGCTACAAAAGTCCACAGCCGACACGCTCCTGGTCGCGGACCCGCACGCGGTGTCGTGGCTGTTCAACATCCGCGGCAGTGATATTCCACACACGCCGGTCGTGCTCGCCTTCGCAACCGTGCCCAAGGAGGGCCGGCCCGCTTTGTTCATCGACTTGCGCAAGCTCGGCAACGAAATCCGCTCGCATCTGGAAGAGATCGCCGACGTGCGCCCGAACGCCGCGTTCGAACGCGATCTGGCCGCGCTCGGCAAGGAGCATCGCCGCCTGCAGCTCGATCCCGCCACCTCCGCAGAAGCGATCGCGCGGCTCGTGATCGACAATGGCGGCGAGATCGTGCGCGGCGCCGACCCCATCGCGCCGATGAAGGCGGTCAAGAACGCGACCGAGATCGCCGGCGCCCGCGCGGCGCAGCAGCGCGACGGCGCCGGCGTGACGCGCTTTCTCGCCTGGTTCGATCACAACGCGCCGCGCGGCGAACTGACCGAAATCGACGCCGTCGAAGCGATCGAAAGCTTTCGCCGCGAGACCGGCCTGCTCAAGGACGTCTCGTTTCCGACCATCGCCGGCGCTGGCGGCAATGGCGCCATCGTGCACTATCGCGTCACGCGCAAAACCAATCGCCGCATCGCGCCTGATGAACTTTTTCTCGTCGATTCCGGCGGACAGTACGAGGACGGCACGACCGACATCACGCGCACCATCGCGGTGGGTTCGCCGAGCGCCGAGATGCGGCGCAACTTCACGCTCGTGCTCAAAGGACACATCGCGATCGCGCGTGCGGTTTTTCCTGAAGGCACCAGCGGCGCACAGCTCGATGCGTTCGCGCGACAGTTCCTGTGGCAGGCCGGTCTCGATTTCGACCACGGCACCGGCCATGGTGTCGGCAGCTATCTGTCGGTGCATGAGGGACCGGCGCGCATCTCCAAGCTCGGCGGTGCTGTGCTCAAGCGCGGCATGATCCTGTCCAACGAGCCCGGCTATTACCGGACCGGCGACTATGGCATCCGCATCGAGAATTTGATTCTGGTAAAGGAGGCGGCCGCCGTGCCCGGTGCCGAAAAGCCGCTCAACGCCTTCGAGACGCTGACGCTGGTGCCGATCGATCAGCGCCTGATCGAGCCTTCACTACTGACCGCCGACGAAACCGCATGGATCGACGGCTATCATGCGCGCGTGCACGAGACGATTGCCCCGCTGGTCGATGTGACGACGCGCGCCTGGTTGCTCGCGGCGACCGGGCCGCTGGCACGCACCAGTTAACACGGTTTCCTTTGCTGGAACTTTTGTTTGTTGGCGACGTTTTCCCGCAGGGTTTGGGAATGAGCGAGGAAACGTCATGCTCGGGACTATTCTGATCGTTATTCTGATTTTGTTGCTGGTCGGCGCATTGCCGGCGTGGCCTTACAGTAACGGCTGGGGCTACTACCCCGGCGGTGGCCTGGGCCTTATTCTGATTATCGTTATTGTCTTGGTGCTGGTTGGACGAATATAGCCGGAACTGGGCAGTCATTTTGCGAGAAAAGGTGAAGCAATCCAGCTCTTAGCGAGTTCTGGATTGCTTCGTCGCCCTGCTTCTCGCAACGATCGCGGGGCACTTGAGGATCAGCGTATCAGCTTCAGCCACTCGTCCTCGGTCAGCACCGCAACGCCCAGTTTATTTGCATCGGCGAGCTTCGATCCGGCTTTGAGTCCAGAAACGACGTAATCGGTGTTTTTGGAGACCGAGCTCGAAACCTTGGCGCCAAGACGTTCCGCCGACGCCTTGGCCTCATCGCGGGTCATCTTTTCCAACGTGCCAGTGAACACCACCGTCTTGCCGGCAACGGCCGAGTCGGCGCTCGGCTTTTCGGCGTCACGGATGCGCACTTGCTCGGCCAGACGCTCAACCCGCTTTCGATTGTGCGCCTCGCCGAAATAGTCGCTGAGACTCTCGATCACCGTATCGCCGATCTGATCGAGCGCATCCATCTCCAGCTTGGTTTCCTCGTCGCCCTTCGCGAGCTTGAGGCAGGCCGCATGAAACGCGTCCCAGCTGCCATAGCCGCGGGCGAGCGCGACCGCTGTGGTTTCGCCGACATGACGGATGCCGAGCGCATAGATGAAGCGCTCCAGCGGAATTTCGCGCCGCGCCGCGATAGCGGCGAACAGATTGCGCACCGAGATTTCGCCGAAGCCTTCCACGTCTTCGAGGTGAATCTTGTTGTTGCGCTGCTGGAGCGTAAAGATATCGGCCGGCTCCTTCACCCATCCCTGCTCGTAGAACAACTCAATCTGCTTCTCGCCCAGTCCGTCAATATCAAACGCGCGGCGGGAAACGAAGTGCTTGAGATGCTCCATTGCTTGATACGGGCAGGCGAATTCTCCGGTGCAATGTGCGCGTACCCCCTCCTCGCCGCCGGCGATGATCTCGCGCACGACGTCCGTGTGCAACGGGCACGGGCATTTTTTCGGGAACTGATAAGCCTCGACGCCGCGTGGGCGCTTTTCCAACACGACGCCAAGGACCTGCGGAATTACGTCACCGGCACGCTGAATAGTGACCGTATCGCCTTTGCGCACATCAAGGCGTGATATCTCATCCGCATTGTGCAGCGTCGCATTCTGCACCACAACGCCGCCGACCGTCACCGGATCAAGCTTGGCGACCGGTGTCAGCGCACCGGTGCGGCCGACCTGAATCTCGATGTCTCTTACGACCGTCGTCGCCTTCTCGGCGGGAAATTTGTGCGCAATCGCCCAGCGCGGATTGCGCGAGACGTAGCCGAGCCGCTCCTGCCAGTCGAGGCGATCGACCTTGTAGACGACGCCGTCGATGTCGTAGTCGAGGGATGCGCGCTCCTCCTCGATTTCGTGGTGAAATTTCAACAGCGCTTCGACCGAACGGCACATTTTAGTCAGCGGATTGGTCTTGAAGCCGCACGATGCAAACCACTTGATCATGCCGGACTGCGAGGCGGCCGGCATCTCGCTCATCTCACCCCAGGCATAAGCGAAGAAGCCAAGCGGCCGCGACGCCGTGATCGAGGCGTCGAGCTGACGCAACGAGCCGGCCGCGGTGTTGCGCGGATTGACGTAAAGCGGCTTGCCGGCCTCGGCCTGTTTGCAATTGAGGTCGAGAAACGCAGCCTTGGTCATGTAGATTTCACCGCGCACTTCGGTCACTGCCGGCACGTTTCGTCCCTTGAGGCGATGCGGGATGTCCTTCAGCGTTTTGACGTTGGCGGTGACATCTTCGCCCTCGTTGCCGTCGCCGCGCGTTGCGCCGTTTACCAGTTCGCCATTCTCGTAGCGGAGCGACATCGACAGGCCGTCGATTTTCGGCTCGGCAGAAAAAACAATTTCCTCATCGTCCGGAAGCCGCAAAAACCGGCGGATGCGGCCGACAAAATCAACAACGTCTTCGTCGGCGAACGCATTATCCAACGAGAGCATCGGCACAGCGTGGCGAACTTTTTTGAATCGCCCTGACGGTTTAGCACCAACTTGCTCTATCTTCTTAAAATACTCCGCCCACACCCTTTTTTGCCTCAGTGTGATACGGAGCAATTTTGTGAGGACGTCGTATTGGGCATCACTCAGATGCGGTGCATCCGCGACATAGTAATCCTCATTCGCCTTTTGTATTTCGCTGGAATATGCCTCAAGCATCCGCTCGATTTCAGCACTGTACGTCTTGGGCAGTTCAAGAAGTATTTGTCGCTTCTCGGCTTTGTCGAATCCCTTTATCCGGTCATGAAACGAATAAATCTCATCTATGGAGTGATCATCAAATTCGGATAATGCAGACGTTAAGCTCGCTTTGTAAGTATTAGGATATGCGAGCAGCCAATCGTCTGCGATCCGGTTAACTGCGGCGTTCTTGCTAATGTGCATGTGAGGATAATTAAGTTATTGGATTTGACCTTCGCTACCCGGTCGCCCGGATCAAACGCTCAGCGGCGGCGCGCGCTTCTGCGGTGATCTCGGCGCCAGCCAACATTCGCGCGATCTCCTCGCGGCGGCGTTCGGCTTCAAGCTCGACGACGCGGGTGGCGACGCGCTTGCCCTTGGCCAGCGCATCCTTGGTGATGAGGTAATGCCGATCGGCGCGGGCCGCCACCTGCGGCGCGTGGGTCACGGCGATGACCTGCACGCTGGAGGAAAGCCGCGCCAGACGTACACCGATCGCGTCGGCGGTGGCGCCGCCAACACCGGTATCGATCTCGTCAAACACAAGAGTCGGCGCCGAGCCACGATCGGCGAGCACCACTTTGAGCGCGAGCAGGAAACGCGCCAATTCGCCGCCGGAGGCGACCTTCATCAGCGGGCCGGGCCGCGTGCCGGGATTGGTACGCACCCAGAACTCGATCCGATCCAGCCCCTCCGGTCCTTCATCCTCGGAGTCGATCTGGGTCGAAAATTGCGCGCGCTCGAGCTTGAGCGGCTTGAGCTCGGCGTTGACGGCTTTGTCGATCTTTTGCGCGGCACGGCGCCGGTTGGCCGAAAGCACCTGCGCCGCCTCGCGGTAGCGGGCGGTCGTCGCCTGCGCGTCGGCTTCCAGCGCCGCAAGCCGCTCCGCGCCGGCGTCGATCAGCGCCAGATCGCCGGCGTATCGGCTCTTGAGCGCGGCAAGCTCATCAACCGGCGCATTGTATTTGCGGCCGGCGGCGCGAAGCGCAAACAGCCGCTCCTCGATGCGTTCAAGTTCCAGTGGATCGTAATGCGCCGCCCGCAACGCATGTTCGAGATGCCGGTGCGCTTCATCCAAAGCGTTGAGCGCCGAGTCGATCGCTTTGACGACCGGCTCGATCAGAGCCGGCGCCTGTGCGGCGCGGCGCTCGAGCCGCCGCATCGCGGTCGCGAGCGGCGGCACCGCCGATTGCGGCCCGGAAACGGCTTCCTGGGTCGCACGCAAATCCTCGGCGGCTTTTTCCGCCTGCATCATGGTGGCGCGCCGGTCGGCGAGCGAAGTCTCCTCGCCCGCCTCGGGGGCGAGCTTGCCGAGTTCGTCGACCGCGTGCCGCAGCCATTCCGCTTCGCGGCGGGCGCGCTCGACTTCGGCGCGATGCGCCGCGACCGCGGCCTCGCGTTCGCGCCGTTCGTTCCACAAACGGCGTACCCCTGAGGCGTCGGCCTCGATGCCGCCAAACGCATCGATGAGGGCGCGGTGCGTCGAGGCTTCGACAAACGCACGATCGTCGTGCTGGCCGTGGATTTCCACCAGCGCCACGCCGAGCGCCCGAAGTATCTGCACGCTGACCGGCTGATCGTTGACGAAAGCGCGGGTGCGGCCGTCCGCGAACTGGACACGCCGCACGATCACGTCATCCTCCGTACCAAGATCATTCTCGGCCAGCACCCGCCGCGCCGGATGATCTTTGGCGATTTCGAAGGTCGCGATCACCTGCCCCTGCTCGGCGCCCTCGCGCACCAGAGACGCATCGCCGCGCGCGCCGAGCGCGAGCGCAAACGCATCGAGCAGAATCGATTTGCCGGCGCCGGTTTCGCCGGTCAGCGCGGCGAGGCCCGAACCGAAATCGATGTCGAGACGCTCGATCAGAACGATATCGCGAATGGAAAGGCGGGCAAGCATGGCATCAGCCGACAAATCACTGAGAGCGGGCAACAGATGATACTCGATTCCTCAGCCGGCCGTATGTCGTCTCGTCAGGCGCTCAGCCCAGCCGCCCCTGAAGGGCGCGGCTCATCCAGGAATTCTTGTTCTCGGCGGGTTCGCCGCCGGCGGATTTCACCAGTTTATAAGCATCCTTGTACCACGGGCTGTCCGGGAAATTGTGGCCCAGCAGGGCAGCCGCGGTCTGCGCCTCATCGATGATGCCGAGCGACACGTAGGCTTCGGTCAGCCGCTCCAGCGCTTCCTCGACTTCGCGCGTGGTCTGGTATTGCGTCACCACGACCTTGAAGCGGTTGATCGCGCCGGTGAAATCGCGCCGCTTCATATAGAAGCGGCCGATCTCCATCTCTTTGCCGGCGAGCTGGTCGCGCGCCAGATTGATCTTCTTCTTCGCGTTGACCGCGTATTCGGTGTCCGGATATTTCCGCACGACTTCTTCGAGCGCGGTGATGGCTTTGTCCGCCCGCGCCTGATCGTGCATGACGTCCAGTATTTGATCGTAATACGACGCGCCGATCAGGTACTGCGCATAGGCCGCATCCGAACTGCCGGGATGCAGCGTCACGTAGCGCTTGGCGGCGTTGATGCAATCGTCATATTTGCCGCCCTGATAATAGGCGTAAGCTGACATCAACAGCGCCTTGCGCGCCCAATCGGAATAGGGATTCTGGCGATCGACTTCGTCGAATTTCTTCGCCGCGTCTTCGTACTGCTCCTTGTTGTTCAGGAGGAAGAGACCTTCGTTGTAAAGCTTGTCCGCCGGATCCTCCGGAACGATGTCCTCTTCCTTCTTGAACATGTCGAGCATGCTGCAGCCCATGCTCGGCGCCGCCAACAGAACGAGCGCCACCACGCCGACCACCGCGCGCAGTTTGCGATTGGATCGCTGCGATCCTCGTGAATGCGGCATCATGAACTGATGAAAATCCCGCCCTGCCGATACTCGAGTTTCCGGCTGCTTGCAGCGCATCGCGTGAAGCGCTTGTCGGCGCAAGCTTCGATAGCCAGACAATCGGCCGGGATTAAGGCTGAAAAGCCAGATAAATCAAGCAGGCTAAATCAGGAAATATCCGGCCCGTAAGCCGGCACCGCCAAACCCGCGACATCGGCATGGCCGCGCACACGGCGCACCGGCTCTTCGAGATCGCTATAGGTCCATGCGCTTTGATCCGCCATCAGCGCGGTGACGACGGCATGGTTGAGCTTGTGGCCGCCGCGCACCGACCGATAGGCGGCAATTAATGGTGCACCCGCGAGCGCCAGATCGCCGATGGCGTCAACCGCCTTGTGGCGAACGAATTCGTCCGGAAAGCGTGTGCCCTCGGTGTTGAGGATACGGTTCTCGGCGATGACGACGGTATTTTCAAACGAGGCGCCAAGCGCGTAACCGGCGCTCCACAGTTTCGTTACGTCACGCATAAAGCCGAAGGTCCTCGCCCGCGAAAGCTCGCGGCGAAATACATTCGGCTCAACGTTGACAGCGAACGTCTGACGTCCGATCAGCGGATGATCGAATTTGATTTCGGTTTCGACCCGCAGCCCATAGGGATGCGGCCGCAATTCGCCATAGCAACCGTCGGCGTTGACCCGGACCGGCTTGAGCACCTTGATGCAGCGGCGCGGCTCCGACATTGTCACGAGACCCGCCTGATCGATTGCTGCGACGAACGGCGCGGCGCTGCCATCCATGATCGGTACTTCGGGGCCGTCGACTTCAACGACGACGTTATCGAGACCAAGACCGTAAATCGCGGCGAGCACATGCTCGGTCGTCGATACGGCCGGACCGTTGCGGTCGCCGAGCACAGTGGCAAATTCTGTCGCAGTCACCGAACGGAAGCTGGCGGCAAGTTCGCGATCTCTTTGGCCATCGTTTCCGGTGCGCCAGAACACGACGCCGGTGTCGGCCTCGGCCGGATGGAGTGTAACGGTGACGGGTGAACCGGAATGGATGCCGATCCCGGAAACGGCCACCTGCTTGCGCAGCGTCGTCTGCCTGCCGGATTGCATGCCCCTCGTCATGCCCTCGTCCCAGAGCTAAGGCCTCGACCGCGTAGGTAGTCCAGACCAAGCCAATCCGAAGAACAGCGGGGTTCGCAAAGCGCGAACAAATTCAGCGAGATCGCCGACCCCAAACCCATGCCCCGATACCGTTCCCCTCGTCCGAACAAAAACATACCGGCGACATCGCTGCGGGCCAAGACACGGTTTCTTACCGAGTGTTACCTTGGTCCAGCCCCATTTGGTTCCCAAAGCCGCCACATGTGGCGGCGGCGAAGCGCGCTTGTACGGATCCGCCTGCGGCAACAAACCGGATCGGGCAAGCGGCCCGACGCTTAAGATTAGATTATAATATTCAATAACTTAACTAACAGCTACCAGCGCGGAGGCCGGCGAAGTGCCGGTTTGCGCGTCACTCCCCGATCACAACGGGACATCCGGTCAATTGGCCTGCCGGCGCAGGAAAGCAGGAATGTCGAGTTGGTCCTCTTCGGCCCGGTTATGCACAGGGGCCTGTCGTCCGTGCTGGTCCAGACCCTGAGGCGACGACCGCTTGGCGTATTCGGACACCGGCTCTTGCCGCGACTCAAGCCGTGGCGACGGTCGCCCCGGAAGCCGTTCGGTGCCCGGTTGCGGGGCACCCGGCGCTCTCCGTACCGCCTGGGGCAGCGGCGTCTCCTCCTCGTGGCGGCCAAGGCCGACAGACGCCAGCCGCTGCAAGAGCGACATCCGCCGCTTCTCGGGGTGTTGCTCCGGCGGCAATTCTCCGCGCAGGGCGCGGATCTCATTCTGGGCCGGGACCGGCAGCTCATCAATCCGCGGCATCCGCATCGCGCGCGGCGGCGCCCGTTCTGGCGCTGGCGGGATAAATGCCTCCGGCTCTTCCGGCTCCGGTGCGCTCGTGGCCGCGTCGATAAATAGTGAGGGCTTGGGGCCGAGCGGACGGATGGTCACCTCTTGGCTGGTAACCTGAGGGAGGATGGCCGCGGCGACCGCCGCTTTAGCCGATTCCATGGAATTGCTGGTCGGTAGCGGCGGCGGAGAAGCTGGCGCGGCGGCCGCGGACCGGCTTGGCTCCGCGTATTCGGTGCGTTCTGCCAGCCGCGCGTTGTCGGCGCGCAAACGCTGCGCGACTTCGGCGATCCGCGCCTCGGCTGCCGACACGGACGGCCGTTGCGTTAGCGCCTGATCGATTCCGGTCGCGACGACCGACACGCGGATGATGCCGTCGAGGCCTTCGTCGAAGGTCGCACCAACGATGATGTTGGCGTCCTGGTCGACTTCCTCGCGAATCCGCGTCGCCGCTTCGTCGACCTCATAAAGCGTCAGATCGCGGCCGCCGGTGATGGAGATGAGAAGACCCCTTGCTCCCTTCATTGAAGCGTCATCGATCAGGGGGTTGGAGATCGCCGCTTCCGCTGCAGTGAGCGCCCGCTTGTCGCCTTCGGCTTCGCCGGTGCCCATCATCGCCTTGCCCATTTCGCGCATGACCGCGCGCACGTCGGCAAAATCGAGATTGATCAGACCCTCTTTGACCATCAGGTCGGTGATGCAGGCGACGCCGGAATACAACACCTGGTCCGCCATGGCGAACGCATCGGCAAACGTTGTCTTCTCATTCGCCACGCGGAACAAATTCTGATTGGGAATGATCAGCAGGGTGTCGACGCATTTGTGAAGTTCGGTGATGCCGGCTTCGGCCGTGCGCATGCGGCGCTGACCTTCGAAATGAAACGGCTTGGTGACGACGCCGACGGTGAGGATGCCCATCTCCTGCGCCACCTTGGCCACCACAGGTGCCGCCCCAGTGCCGGTGCCGCCGCCCATGCCGGCGGTGACGAACACCATGTGCGCACCGGAGAGGTGATCGCGAATCTCATCCATCACTTCTTCGGCGGCCGCGCGACCGACGTCGGGCTGCGAGCCGGCGCCGAGCCCCTCGGTCACCTGCGCGCCCATCTGAATGATGCGCTCAGCTTTCGACAGGGTGAGCGCCTGCGCGTCGGTATTGGCGACAACGAAGTCGACACCTTGCAGACCGGCGCTGATCATGTTGTTGACGGCATTGCCGCCGGCGCCACCGACTCCGAACACGGTGATGCGCGGCTTGAGCTCACGGATGTCGGGGATTTTCAGATTGATGGTCATAGTTGCCTCTTCTTTCATGCGCAGGCGTCAGCAACGCCAAGCCCCGACCAGTCCGCCACCGGCCGTGTTGATGTAACGCGCAACTTGCTGGATTCGCGTCTGGGGGCCATCAGAAGCTCTCGCGAAGCCATTGTCCGACCCGGGAGAAATAACCGCCCGTGCCATTCATTCGGTACCGGCTGCTGCCGCGCGATTCGAAATATTCGAGATGCGCTGCCTGCGGATAAACCAGAAGCCCCGTCGCCGCGGCGAAAGCCCCGCCCTTCGCGGCATCCGGCAGCCCGGCGATGCCGAGCGGCCGACCGATGCGCACCGGCCGGCCGAGAATGCGGGCAGCGAGTTCGGACAATCCGGTCATCTGACTAGCACCGCCGGTGAGAATGACGCGTCCGCGCGCTTCAGCGGCGAATGAAGTCGCCGCGAGGCGATCGCGCACCATCTCCAGAATTTCCTCGACGCGCGGTTTGATGATTTCCACGAGCGTTGATCGCGGAACGAATTGTGCCTGTTCGCGATCATCCGCATCGACCGGCGGCACCGTGATCATGTCGCGTTCGTCCGATCCACCGGCCAAGACACTGCCATAAAACGTCTTTATTCGCTCGGCGTCGGTGATGCTGGCATTGAGCCCGCGCGCCATATCGAGCGTCACATTCAGGCCGCCCAACGCGAAGCCTTCGGCGTGAACAAATCGGCCGCCGAGAAAAACCGCCATCGTCGTCGTGCCGGCGCCCATATCGACGACCGCGGCACCAAGATCGGCTTCGTCGTCAGCAAGGACGGAAAGACCGGCAACATACGGACTTGCGACCATCGCCTCAACGGACAGATGGCAACGCTCGACCGCCAGCATCAGATTACGAGCAGCTGCGGTCTCGGTCGTCGCGACATGCATGTCGACCCCGAACCGCTCACCCAGCATGCCGCGTGGATCGCTGATACCGTTGGTGCCGTTGATCGAATAGCCGATCGGCAGCGAATGCAGGACCGCACGGCCATCGCGCATCGAATGCCGATTGCCGGCCGCCAACACCCGCGCGATATCGCCCTCGGAAACGGTGGAGCCCGGGATTTCTACTTCCGCAGCAAACAACTCGCTGGCAAGCCGGCCGGCCGAAATCGAGAGCACCACCAATTCAATCTCGACCGACGCCATACGCTCAGCGCCATCAACTGCCTGGCGGATGGCTTCCTCGGCCTGCGCCAGATTAGCGACGCCGCCGGATTTGGTGCCGCGTGCAGCGGCGTGGCCGAAACCGACCACCTCGACGGCGTGGCTTCTTCGGGTCAGGACTTGTTGCGGCGGATGTGGCCGCAACCGGCCAATCACGCAGGCAACCTTGCTCGATCCGATGTCAAGGGCGGCAACGAGTGCGCTGCGCCGTGGCGAGATCGGCTTCATCTTCGGCGTTAGCCCATAGTGCAGCGCGCTCATGCGTCGCCCGCCTTTTTCTTCTTCTTATCTTTTAGGACGTCCTCACGGGCCTGCGCTGCTGCATCGGACAATCGCACGGTCACACGGTCGGGGAGCCGCAGATCAACTGCAGTAATGTCGCGCGACAGCAGTTTTTTGTCGCGATCGAGCGCCACCAAACGATCGAGCGCTGCCTCGACATCGCCTTCCGGCAGGCGCACATCGATGCCATTGTTGAGCAGCAAATTCCAGCGGCGCTCGGCAACGAAAATCGAGGCTCGCAACTGTGTTTGGACATCGGGATGGCGGGCGATGACGGCAAGAAAACCCTTCGCCTGTCGCGCGGCGCCGCGGCCGACGACCATCGGCAGGGTGCGATAACGATCCTCAACAAACGGCTCAAGGACGGTACCGTCTTCGGCGATGACACTGACGCGTCCATCCTTCTGCCACAGCGCAAACGCAAGACGCTCGGTGACGGTGATCTGCAGGCGGTCGGGATAAAGCTTGAGGACTGCTGCGTCGGCAATCCAGGGATTCGCCAGCAAGCGAGCCCGCGCCGTATCGGCATCGAGGAATAGAAGTGACGCGCGGCCGGTTACGCCGGCTGTGGTGAGGATTTCTTCGCGGCTCACTTCCTTAGATCCGGTCAGCGAAACTGCATCGATTCGAAATCCGACAGCATTGGCGGCGCTATCACGGGCGTCCTTCAGCCAACTGACAATATCGGCGACATGACCGCCGGAAACGGCGCCGTAACTGAGCGCCCCGGCGAGCAAGAGGATCGATGCTGCGATACCGACGCCGGGGGGCAGCGGAAGCCGCACAAAGCGCAAACCCAAACGCCCGATGAATCCGTGCCCGATGATTCGGCGATAGGGCGCCGCCCAGACAAAGCGACGCGTACAAAGACGATTTTCGGCGCGCGAACGACGCGGCTCGTCAACGAGCGGGCCAGCTCCTTCCGCCGTTTTCGGCCCCGACCGCATCAGCGGTTGATCGAGGCGTCCTCCACCATCCATCGCACCAGCTCATCGAAAGTAATGCCCGCATGGGCAGCGAGCTCGGGCACGAGCGAGGTTTCGGTCATGCCGGGCTGTGTATTGATCTCAAGGCAGACCAGCTTTCCCGTCCCCCGATCGTCGTAGCGAAAATCCGCGCGGCTCACGCCGCGGCAGCCAAGAGCGCTATGGGCAGCCAAAGTGAGTCTGCGGACTTCCTGGTAAACATTTGGTAAAATTTGTGCCGGCAGGACGTGCCGGGAGCCGCCGGAGGCGTATTTGGCCTCGTAATCGTAGAATCGCGTCGCCGGCTCAATCTCGATGACATCGAGCACCTGGTCACCGATGACAGCACAGGTTAGTTCCTTGCCCGGGATATAGCGCTCGATCAGAACTTCTTCGCCGAACGCCCAGTCGTCGCGAAAAAGCTCCTGCGGGGGATGCGGATGCGCCTCGGTGACAATGAAAACCCCGACGCTGGAGCCTTCCGCGATCGGCTTCACCACATAAGGCGGCGGCATGAGGTGGCGTTGCGCCGCTTCAAACCGCGACGCCACGAGATCCTCCGCGACGGGAATATCGGCGGCTCGGAACAGCGCTTTGGCGTAAACCTTGTGCATTGCGACCGCTGAGGCGAGCACGCCGGAATGGCTGTAGGGAATGCCGAGAATTTCCAGCAGGCCTTGCAGCGTGCCGTCCTCACCGGGGCGGCCATGCAAGACGTTGAGCGCGGCGTCGGGCTTTGTCGCGCTGAGCACCGCCGCAATGTCACGGCCGACGTCGATCGGCGTGGCCCGATAGCCTCCGCGCGTGAGCGCGTCAGCGCATGCTTTGCCCGAGCGCAAAGAAACTTCGCGCTCGGCCGACCAGCCTCCCATAAGAACGGCGACGTGCTTGGCCATCGTTGAGCCAAAATATCCTACTCGGCGCGCTCAAGCCGGATCGCTGATTTGCTGGCACAGCAATAGAATCGACAATTGGCGAAAGGTCGAGAGTCTCAGCGACCAGCCGCTGCCGGAACGGGAGCGCCGTCGTACAGCCAGGACAGGCAATCGTACAGATGCGCCTCGTCCCAATCGGCTACCGTCGCGTTCCGAACGTCCCGGGCGACGCCTTCATCAAGGTGGTAGAAATCCCACAATGATCGGGATTCGAGCTGCACGCGGGCCGTCCGCAGCAGCCGCGTCGTCTCGAAGCGCTGGAACGCCGCCGGAAAGTCGCCGTCCGCCGCCTCGATCAACTCGCCAAGGCACAAACCATCCTCGATCGCCATGCAGGCCCCCTGCGCCAGCGATTGCAGGGGCGGATGCGCAGCGTCGCCGAGAAGGACGATGCGGCCCTTGTGCCAATGCCGCACCGGCGCACGGTCACCGACCTGCCAGCGGCGGCCGAGATCCATCATCGCCAGCAGCCCGCGCATCGAAGGGTGCATATCTTGGTAAGTGTGCTCGATCTCGGCGCGATACGATGCGACATCGCCCTTGTCGCCATGGGTCGAAGTGCGGAAAACGGCGACGATATTGAACAAGGTGTTGTGCCGCAGCGGATATTGCACGATATGCAGGCCCGGTCCGCCCCACAATGCAACGCAATCGCGCGGCACGTCGACTTTGAGTTCGGCCATCGGCACGATGGTGCGATGCGCCACGTAACCGATCGGGCGCGGGTCGCCGTCACCGATGAGCTTTTGCCGGAACAGCGAACGAACACCGTCAGCGGCAACGATGGCGGCCCCAGAGAACGATCGGCCATCTGCGGTGGCCACGGCGACACTGTCGCCACGATCCTCGAAGCTCGTCACCATGGCGTCGGGCACCAGCTCAATGTTGTCATTGTGCCGGCATGCATCGAGCAGGACGTTATGCAGATCGATGCGATGAACGATGATGTAGGGATATTTGAACCGCGCCCGAAACGAGGCGCCGGTCGGAACTCGGATCAGCTCCTTGCCGGTGAGTGCATCCATCATCAAAAGCGCAGGCGGTGAATCGGAGACCGCCAGGACCTGCTCCATCAGTCCCAAGCGATCCAACACGTGAAAGACATTTGGCCCAAACTGGATGCCGTAGCCGATGGCGCCGAACTGCGGCCCGCCTTCAAGCACACGCGCGGGCCTGCCATGGCACGCCAACGCGAGCGCGGTCGTGAGCCCGCCAAGCCCGCCGCCGACGATGATGATGATGGGGTCGCGTTTCGACATAGATGAAAAATAGCACCTCGCGATGCTACTTCGCCACACCGATACGCTTGATCTCCCATTCAAGCTCGATGCCGGAATTTTCTTTCACGCGCTCGCGCACGGTCTCGCCCAGCGTCTCGATGTCGGCAGCAGTGGCGTTGCCGAGATTGAGCAAAAAATTGGTGTGCATCTCCGAGACCCGTGCGCCGCCGAGCCGCAGGCCGCGGCAGCCGGCAGCGTCGACCAATTCCCATGCCTTTTTTCCGGCTGGATTCTTGAAAGTGGAACCGCCGGTGCGGGCCTTGATTGGTTGTGTCGCTTCGCGCGATTCAGTGATCTTTTCCATCTCGGCCGCAATGACAGCCGGATCGCTGCGCTCACCGCGGAGCACTGCTTGAGTGAAGATGTAGTCGTCTGGTGCACAGCTATGCCGGTAGGCAAAACCCATGTTGTTATTACTGAGCACATGGAAGCGGCCGGTGCGATCAACGGCGCGAGCCTCGATGAGAGCGTCCTTCGCCTCACGGCCATAGGCGCCGCCATTCATGCGCAGCGCACCGCCGATCCCGCCGGGAATACCGCGCAGGAACGATAGGCCAGCGATGCCGGCCTCCTGCGCCGCACGCGCGACCTTAACATCCGGCACGGCAGCGCCGACACGCAGATCGAGCCCCTCGATCGCGATATCGTTGAAACCGCGCCCGAGCCTGATGACGACGCCTGGCACGCCGCCGTCGCGCACGATCAGGTTGGAGCCAAGACCGATGACGGTTACCGGGACTTCGGCGGGCAGATGCGACAACAGATAGGCAAGATCGTTCTCGTCCTCCGGCATAAACAAAACCTGCGCCGGCCCACCGACGCGGAACCAGGTCAGTTCGGCAAGCGACTGGTTTGCCAGCAGCCTGCCCCGAAGTGCCGGCATTTTCGACCGCACATCCGCGACGATGTCGGGAAAGCTCAAGCGGCCGCCTCCACCGCCTTGTCGAGCCACGCCGCCAGCACTTTTTTTCCGAGTTCGCGCGTCACCGGCCCCATCGTCCGCGCCTGCGTGCGCAGTTCGCGTGGATCGAGGCCTGCTTTGGCGAGTTCTACGGTATGGCCCACAAGCCAGCTTTCAAATCGTGCCGGCTCCGTTTCCAGATGAAATTGCAGGCCGAGTTGCTGCGGCGTGCGCACGAACGCCTGCACCGGGCAATGCGGCGTGGAAGCAAGCTGCGTGCAACCTGCAGGCAATTCGCAGTTGTCGCCGTGCCAATGAAGCACGGGAGTAGCGCCGAGCGGCGCAAGCGCCGATTTCCGGCCAGCGGAGGACAGCGTCACCGGCGCCCAGCCGATCTCCTTGACCGGCCCCGGCGCAACGCGCGCGCCGAGCGCCGCCGCCATCATCTGCGCGCCTAGGCAGATGCCCAGCATCGGCTTGCCTGTTGCAAGTCGCGCCGCAATCGCCGCGATCTCATCGGCAATGAACGGATATCTGTCTTGTTCATAGACGCCGATCGGGCCGCCAAGCACGATCAAAAGATCGGGCGCCAGCAGCGTTCCCGGATCGAAAGGCTGGACGCCCGCATCATGATAACGAACGCCATAGCCGCGGGCGGCGACGAGCGGGCCAAGTAGACCGAGATCCTCAAAAGCGACATGACGAACCGCCAAACAGGTTTTGGTCATAGCGCGACGGTCTCGGGAAGCGCGATCGGTTCGGAAAGCCCCGCTGCCGTTTTTCCGGATCATGCTTTTGCAGCCGCCAATTCTCCCGGCAGTGCATAAGCCCATTGTGTAATCGAACCGGCGCCAAGGCAGACGACAAAATCACCGGCTTTTGCCATTGCGGCAACGAGCGGCGCGAGCTTCTCCGGGCCGTCAAGCGCAACGACGCGGCGATGCCCGTGAGTGCGCAAGCCCTGCACCAGTGCGTCACGGTCGGCGCCTTTGATCGGCGCTTCGCCGGCGGGATAAACATGCGCGACAATCACCGCATCGGCATCGTTGAAGCAGGTGCAGAACTGCTCGAACAGATCAGCAAGCCGCGTATAGCGATGGGGCTGTACGACGGCGATCACCTGCCCTTTGGTCGATTCGCGCGCCGCCTTCAGCACCGCGGCGATCTCGACGGGATGGTGCCCGTAATCATCGATGATAGTGACACCATTCCACATTCCAGTCCGGGTGAAACGTCGCCGCACGCCACCGAAATTGGCCAGAGCCTCCCTGATCACATCATCGCCGATGCCGAGTTCGTGGGCTGCCGCTATCGCGGCCGTAGCGTTGAGGGCGTTGTGCCGCCCCGGCATCGGTAGCGCGACGTTTTTGATCTCATGGGCCGAGTGACCGGTCCGGTCGCGGAACAAAACGCTGAACAGTGAAGTCCCGCCGGCATGCGAGACATCGACCAGCCGCACGTCGGCCTGAGGATTTTCGCCATAGGTGATGACGCGGCGATCTTCGATTCGGCCGACAAGCTTTTGGACCACCGGATGGTCCGTGCACATCACCGCAAAGCCATAGAACGGCACATTTTCGACAAAGGCGCGAAACGCCTCTTGCACCGCTTCGAAAGTCTTGAAGTAATCGAGGTGCTCGGGATCGACGTTGGTGACAATAGCGATATCGGCAGGAAGCTTGAGAAACGTGCCGTCGGATTCGTCAGCCTCGACGAGCATCCATTCGCCAGCGCCCAGCCGCGCGTTGGTGCCATAGGCGTTGATAATGCCGCCGTTGATCACGGTCGGATCAAGACCGCCGGCATCGAACAGTGCCGCCACCATCGACGTGGTCGTGGTCTTGCCGTGAGTGCCCGCGATGGCGACGCAGCTTTTCAGCCGCATCAGTTCCGCCAGCATTTCAGCGCGGCGAACAACCGGCAGCCGCTGCGCACGCGCGGCGACGAGTTCAGGGTTGTCGGGCTTGATCGCCGAGGAAACGACCACGACTTTGGCGCCGTTCAAATTCTCGGCCGCATGCCCGATAGCGATCCGCACGCCTTTCTCGCACAACCTTTTGACGTTGGCGCTTTCAGACTGGTCGGAACCTTGCACGGTATAACCGAGGTTCACCATCACCTCGGCAATGCCGCTCATGCCAATGCCGCCGATGCCGACGAAATGGATCGGGCTGATATCGCGCGGCAATTTCATGCGGGCTCCTTCACCGGCATGCGGTAGCAAACTTACCCGGGCTGAGAAAGGCAAGGTTGCGGTATCTACTTGGTCGATCCAATTCCCGCCACTTTCAGAACCAATTCGGCGAGCCGGTCTGCGGCGTCGAGCCTGCCCAAAGATCGTGCCGCCGCCGCCATGGCGCCGAGACGCTGCGGCGCCGCCCCTAGTGTTACGATCTCGTCGGCGAGCCGCCGTGGCGTGAAGTGATCCTGCACCAGCCGTATGGCGCCGCCGGCCTTTTCAAGTACGGCGGCATTGGCGAATTGATCCTGATCGAGCGCATGCGGCAGCGGGACCAGAATCGCGGGACGGCCAATGGCCGAAAGCTCGGCGACGGTCGAGGCGCCAGAGCGAGCGATGACGAGATGGCTCGCCGCGATGCGCGCCGGCAGATCTGAGAAGAACGGCGCGACTTCGAAAGCCATTTTCAGTTTACTATAGACACCCCGCACCCGGTCCAAATCCTCCGCACGGGCCTGTTGAACTATGGCGAGCCGCGCACGCAATTCCGGTTCAAGCAGTTCGATCGCGGCAGGAACTACATCGGCCATGATCCGCGCACCCTGGCTGCCGCCGAAGATGAGAAGCCGCAGAGGATCGGTCGAGGCCGGATACGGCGTCGCCGCCGCTGTCACGACCGCCGGCCGCACCGGATTACCGGTGAGCGTGACCTTTACCGACAGAGTAGCGTCGTTGCGGAATAGATCCGGGAACGAGGTTGCGATTGCGGTAACGCGCAGTGCCAAAAGGCGATTGGCACGCCCGATGACGGCGTTGGCGTCATGGATCAGCGTCGGAACGCCGCGCCACGCCGCGGCCAGTACCGGCGGAATGGTCGGATAGCCGCCGAAGCCGATCACGGCCGCAGGCTTGAGCCGGCCTATCAGCGCGAAGCTTTGCACGACACCAACGCCGAGCATGATACCGGTTCGCGCCAAGGCGAGCGGACTGCGTCCGCGCAACGTGGCGCTGGCGACAACATGGACGGCGTCATCGGCAAACGTGCCGCCGCCGTAACCAGCCGCGCGCCGGTCGGTGGCGAGATGCACCGGGATGCCGCGCTTGATCAGCGCCGCAGCGAGCGCCTCGGCCGGGAACAAGTGGCCGCCCGTCCCGCCAGCCGCGACGAGGACCGGCGCCCGGCCCAGTGCGTTCATCACACCGGACTCGCGGCGAACACCATCTCGCCGGAAAGCCGCGCTTGCGGCCGTTCTCGGGTCAGCGCGATCAGCATGCCCATGCCGTAGGCGAGCGAGATGAGCGACGATCCGCCATAGGAGATGAACGGCAGCGTCATTCCCTTGGCCGGCATCAAATGCAGATTGACCGCCATGTTGATAGCCGATTGCAGTCCAAACAGAATCGCAAGCCCGGCGGCAGCGAAGCGAATGAAGGGATCGTCGTTGCGCATCGCTTTGATCAGCGCCCGGATCACGATGAACGCGAACAAAGCCACAAGAATGAGGCAGAGCGCGACTCCGAATTCCTCCGCAGCCACCGCAAAGACGAAATCGGTGTGACCTTCGGGCAGAATGCGTTTGATCGTGCCCTCGCCTGGGCCGCGCCCGAACCAGCCGCCGCGGACAAACGACTCGGTTGCGATGTCGATGTTGAAGGTGTCGCCGGAAGCCGGATCAAGGAAGCGATTGATGCGCTGGGCCACGTGCGGAACCGTATAGAACGCCGTGACCAGCCCGGCCGTTGCCGTAACGCCAAGCCCGAGCATCCAGATGAACCGCATACCTGCCATATAAAACAGCGCACCCCAGACCAGCGTGACGAGCATGGTCTGGCCGAAATCCGGCTGCAGCACCAGCAGCGCGACCACGACGACGAGCATCACCAGCGCGGCGGTGTTGGCCGGCATATCGGGGCGCTTGCCGGATTCACCGAACAGCCATGCGATCAAGATCACGAAGGCGGGTTTCAGAAACTCCGACGGCTGGATGTTCATGCCGAGGATCACCAGCCAGCGCCGGGCGCCCTTAATCTCGGCGCCGAAATATGGCGTGGCGGCAACGAGGACGAGGCTGAAGAAGAAGACGACGAGCGCAAGCTTGCGGATTTCCCGCGGCGACAGAAACGAGGTCGCAATCAAAACGGCGGTGGCTGGGACGAGGAAGAGGACCTGCCGGTTGACGAAGTGGAACGGATCGAGGCCGATGCGCGCGGCGACCGGCGGGCTCGCGGCAAGGCACAGGATGATGCCGCCGAGCATCAGCGCGCCGAGCGCCGCCAGCGTCAGCCGGTCGATCGTCCGCCACCATTCGCTCAAAAGCGTGGGCTGCGCGCGCGAAGCCATCGTGTCCGAAATGGCGTCCCAGAAGGAAATCCCCGCCTAGTGGTGACACCGGGATGGTTTAAGGAAGATTAAGAAAGGCTGTCATGCCAGCCCTGGCAGCGCGCGCACCAGCGCCCGGAACGCGTCGCCCCGAATCTCGAAATTACGGTACTGATCAAACGACGCACAGGCGGGCGAAAGCAGCACGACCGGTTCCGCCGCCATCGATTTTTCTGCGTCGCGCGCCGCGGCGGCGAGTGCGTTGTCGAGTGTTCCCGCGATCTCGTGCGGCACGTCGGCGCCGAGAGTAGCCGCGAACTCATTCGCCGCATCGCCGATCAGGTATGCCTTGCGGATCCGCGGAAAGAACGGCCGCATCGATTCAATACCGCCGGTCTTCGATTTGCCGCCGGCGATCCAGAAAATATCGCCGAAGCAGGCAAGCGCCTGCGCCGTCGAATCGGCATTGGTCGCCTTGGAATCGTTGACGAACAGCACTGCCCCGCGCCGACCCACTTCTTCCATGCGGTGCGCTAGCCCGGGAAAGGAGCGAAGCCCGGTCTGGATCGCTGCCGGCGAAAGTCCGAGCGCCAGTGCCGCCGCCGCGGCACATGCGGCATTCTGCGCGTTGTGCAGCCCGCGCAGCGCGCCGATGCCGCCGATTTCGGCGATTGGGGAAGCCTTGCCATCGGCTGCGTGCATGATGCGTTGCTGCTCGACGTAGATTCCGTTGGCCGGGGCGTGCCGCACGGAAATTCGGACCACGGGCTTGCCGGCCCGCTCCAGCCGATCAGCGATTTTCAGGCACCATTCGTCATCGACGCCAACGATTGCGGTCCCCTGCTTCGGCACGCCACGGACAAGACGTTCTTTCACCTCCGCGTAGTGTTCCATCGTTCCGTGACGATCGAGATGATCTTCGCTGAGGTTGATCAGGATGCCGACCGAAGGATCGAGCGATGGCGCGAGATCGATCTGATAGGATGAACACTCGATGACGTGAACGCGGCCCGCCGCCGGCGGCTCAAGGGACAGGATCGCGGTACCGATATTGCCGCCGAGTTGCGCGTCCATGCCGGCCGATGCCGCAAGATGCGCAACAAGCGCCGTCGTCGTCGACTTGCCGTTGGTGCCGGTAATGGCGACGAATGGTGCATCAGGCGCGATGCGGCGGCGCTCGCGGCAGAACAGCTCGATGTCGCCGATCACCTCGACGCCGGATTTTTGTGCCAGCTGAACCGTCCAATGCGGCGCGGGATGCGTCAGCGGAACGCCGGGCGCCAGCACCAGCGCCGCAAAGTTCGACCAGTCGACGCGGTGCAAATCGGCGATCGCAATACCAGCGGCTTTGGCCGTCGCTACGCTCTGCGCATCGTCGTCATAGGCCAAGACATCGGCGCCACCCGCGATGAGCGCCTTCGCGCTTGCAAGCCCCGAACCGCCAAGACCAAACACGGCGACCTTTTCGCCGGCAAAGGTCGTGACCGGGATCACGACAGAGCTACCGCAGTTTCAGGGTCGACAGTCCCGCCAGCGCGAGTACGACCGAGACGATCCAGAAACGAATGACGATCTGCGGCTCGGTCCAGCCAAGCTGCTCGAAATGATGGTGGATCGGCGCCATCTTGAAGACGCGCTTGCCGGTCAGCTTGAACGACACAACCTGCACGATGACCGACACCGCTTCGAGTACAAACAACCCGCCGATCACTGCGAGCACGATTTCGTGCTTGGTGGCGACCGCAATCGCGCCAATCATTCCGCCAAGTGCAAGCGAGCCGGTATCGCCCATGAAGATCGAAGCCGGCGGTGCGTTGAACCAGAGAAAGCCGAGCCCCGCACCGAGCACGGCGCCGCACAGCACCGACAATTCACCAGTTCCGGCCACATAGTGGATTTGCAGGTAATCGGCGAACACAGCGTTGCCGGAGAGATACGCGATCATACCGAAACTCGCCGCCGCGATCATCACCGGCACAATGGCGAGGCCATCAAGACCATCGGTCAGATTTACGGCGTTGCCTCCGCCCACGATGATGAAGGTCGCAAACAGAATGTAAAACCAGCCGAAGTTGAGCACGAGTTCCTTGAAAAACGGAAATACCAGCGAGGTCGAAAACGGCAAATGCCCCAGTTGGACCATTGCCACGCACGCAACCGCTGCAATGATCGCTTCGATAACGACCCGCGTGCGGCCAGGAAACGCGTTGTGCGTCTGCTTCGAGACTTTCAGATAATCGTCGTAGAAGCCGACCATCCCGAAGCCCAGTGTGACGCCCAGAACGACCCAGACATAGGGGTTGGCAGGATTCGCCCATAACAAAGTCGAGACCAGCATGCCGGAGAGGATCATCAGGCCACCCATCGTCGGCGTGCCGGCCTTGGTGATGAGGTGCGATTTCGGACCGTCGGCGCGGATCGGCTGGCCTTTTCCCTGCAGCAGCCGCAAACGATCGATGATGAACTGGCCGAACAGAAACACGAACAGCAGCGCGGTGATGACCGCGCCGCCGGTCCGGAACGTGATGTAGCGAAACACGTTGAGGACGGAAAGCTTGTCGGAAAGTTCGATCAGCCAATAGAGCATTACGACATCAACCTCGTGCAGCGGCCGTTTCGAGACCGTCTGTCCCCGAACTTTCTTGGCGCACCGAGAGCCGTTGCAGCGCCTTGACGATCGGCGCCATGCGCGAGCCCAGGGAGCCCTTGATCATGACGACGTCGCCGGCGCGAATCGCGGCCAGCACTTGCGCTTCGAGCGCGGCGGAGTTCTCTGCATAGCCGCCACGGCGGCTGGCGGGAAGGGCCTGCCAGAGCGCGCGCATCAGCGGCCCGCAGCAGAAGACCAGATCGACCGCATTAGTGTTAACGTCGGCAGCAAGGCCGCGGTGCAACGCCCGACCCCGCGGCCCAAGTTCGAGCATATCACCGAGGACGGCGACGCGCCGTCCGCGCGCCCCGATCGGCGTCTGACCGAGCAAAGCGAGCGCGGCCGCGACCGAAGCCGGGTTGGCGTTGTAACTGTCGTCGATGATAAACGCCGAACCACCGGGTAACTCAAGCTCGATCCGCGCACCGCGCCCCAAAGCCGGCTTGAATTCGGAGAGCGCCAGCGCCGCCAGTGCCAAATCGGCGCCGGCGACCACCACCGTCGCCAGGACGGCAAGCGAATTGAGAACCAGGTGACGGCCCGGTGCGCCGATCTTGTAGGTGAGCTCAGTGCCGAGGATCTCCGCCTGCACCGTCGAGCAATTTTCACGTAGGGCGCATTTGATCAGGCGCGCGTCGGCCTTCTCATGCTCGCCAAATGACACGATTCGCGCACCCGCCTCCTTTGCTCGCCGTTTCAGATGAGCAAATTGCGAATTGTCGCGGTTGAGAACCGCGGCGCCGTCCGGTTCAAGCCCGAGAAAGATTTCCGCCTTGGCGTCCGCGATCTTGGCGAGCGAGCCGAAGAATTCCAGATGCACCGGGGCGATTGTCGTGATGACTGCTATGTGCGGGCGCGCGAGCCGCGACAGCGGCTCGATCTCGCCGGGGTGATTCATTCCCATTTCAAGCACCGCGTAATGCGCGTTCGTCGGACAGCGGGCGAGCGACAGCGGCACGCCCCAATGATTGTTGTAGGAGGCGATTGACGCGTGCGTTTCGCCGTCTTTGGAAAGTGCGAGGCGCAACGCCTCTTTGGTTCCGGTCTTACCGACCGAGCCGGTCACGGCGATGACCTTGGCTTGTGTGCGCGAGCGCGCCGCCGCGGCGAGGGCACGCAGCCCGGCGAGCACGTCCGGTACCACAAGCAGCGGAGCGCCCGGCGGCGGCGTTACGGGCGGATTAGCGGCAACGACTGCGAGTCCCGCTTGGGCCGCGAGCGCAGACGCAACAAATTCGTGTCCTTCGCGGCGATCGGCAATGGCGAAAAACGCTTCACCCCGGCCGATGGTGCGGCTGTCGATCGAGATGCCCTCGACGGTCGGCGGCAGCGGACCGCGCGGCTCTGCTCCCATCGCCGCCGCCATTTCGTTGACGGTCCACAGCGCGGACGCGCTCATGCGGCAAGCTCCTTAAGCGCCGCGGCAACCGCCTCATGATCGCTGAACGGCACGACCCGGTCGCCGATGATTTGGCCGGTTTCATGGCCCTTGCCGGCGATCAGCAGCACGTCGCCGCTACGAAGCGCGGAAATCGCGGAATGGATCGCTTCGCGGCGATCGCCGATCTCGGCTGCGCCCGGGGCCGCCGTCATGATCGCCGCACGGATTGCCGCAGGATTTTCGCTGCGCGGATTATCGTCAGTCACGATCACCCGATCGGCTTTTGCGGCGGCGACGGCGCCCATCAACGACCGCTTGCCGCGGTCACGGTCGCCGCCGGCGCCGAACACGACCACAAGCTTTCCCGTTGCGGTGGACCGCAACGCCTCAAGCGCCTTGGCAAGGGCGTCGGGCTTGTGCGCGTAGTCAATAAAGATCGGCGCCCCGCGATTTGCCCCGACCAGTTCAAGCCTGCCCTTGGCGCCGGTGAGACGCTCCAGTGCCGGAAACACCGCTGCCGCGCCGCTGCCGGTTGCGATGGCAAGGCCGGCGGCAACAAGCGCGTTTTCAACCTGGAATTCACCGACCAGCGGCAGACGCACGCGATAAGCTTTGCCTCCATGTTCGATCTGCAAAGTTTGTGCGAACCCTTCAATAATCGATTCAACGAGACGGATGCCAGTTCCGTTGCGTCCGACACTGATGATTGAAAGACCGCGGGCGCTGGCCGCCGCGACAACGGTCTCCGCGTGTTCATGATCGACGTCGATGACCGCGGCACCATCCGATTCCACCAGCGCCTCAAACAACCGCAGCTTGGCGGCAAGGTAAGCTGCAAAACTCGGATGATAGTCAAGATGATCGCGCGTGACGTTGGTGAAAGCCCCGGCCGCGATGCGCAAACCGTCGAGCCGGTACTGGTCGAGGCCGTGCGAGGAAGCTTCGATGGCGAGGTGCGTGACCCCGTCGGCCGCCAACGCGTCGAGTGAACGGTGCAACGCCACCGGGTCGGGCGTGGTCAGCGAGCCATAGGTCTCGCCGCGTGGCGAAACGATGCCGATCGTGCCGATGCTGGCGGCGCGATGTCCCAGCGTGGTCCAGATCTGACGTGTGAACGCAACCACCGAGGTTTTGCCGCTGGTGCCGGTAACGGCGGCGATAATCGGCGGCTGGCGGGGAAAAAACTTGACCGCCATGAGCGCAAGTGTGCGCCGCGCGTTACCGACTCGTACGAAACTTACATTCGTGGGCAATTGTGTGTCCGGACGCCGCTGCGCCACGACGGCGACGGCACCGGCGGCGATCGCAGACGCGACAAAGTTCAGCCCATCGGTCTTGCCGCCTTCGATGGCCACAAAAACATCGCCGCGCTTGATGGCGCGGGAGTCCGCCGACACGCCGCCGACTTCGATGTCGGCATCAGGTGTTGCGACTTCGGCATCTGCGGGCAGGACTTCGCGAAGCTTCATGGCGGTCGCTCGTGTGGTCCCCGCCTTACCGGCTTTCCTTCATCGAGGCCAGTATCAGATGATCGGCATCCGGCAAATCGAGACGCGGCTCGATACCGAGAAGCGGGGCGATGCGGGCGACTACGGCACCCCCGACCGGAACCGCGTTCCAGCCGGACGTTCTGAAACCGTGGGTCTCCGGCAGCGCCTTTGGGTCGTCGAGCATGATCAGAAGGAGATAACGCGGCTTGTCGGCTGGAATTACGGCCATGAAATCGGTGAGCACGCTCGTTTTTGAATAGCGCCCGTTAATGACCTTGTCCGCGGTGCCGGTCTTACCGCCGATGTAGTAACCGGGGATTTCCGCTTTCCGGGCCGTGCCCTTTTCGACATTGAGGCGCATAAGATAGCGCATCGTCTCGCTGGTCTCAGGCTTGACGACGCGCTTGCCGAGTGAGCGCGCTTCCGCTTCGGTGCGCTTGAGGAATGTCGGCGGGATCAAAAAGCCGCCGTTCATCAGCGCGGCCACTCCCATCAAAGCCTGCAGGGGCGCTACCGAAAGACCGTGACCGAAGGCGATGGTGATGGTGTTGAGCTCGCCCCAATGCCGCGGCACGATCGGCTCGGCGCTCTCCGGCAATTCCGTGCGTAGCCGATCGAGCTGACCCATCTTTTTCAGGAACGCCTTGTGCGCATCGACACCCATCGCCAGCGCAGTACGAGCCGCACCGATGTTGGACGAGTAAGTGAAGATCTCCGGGATTGTCAGCATCCGGTTCTCAGGCTCGAAGTCGTGTATCTGGAATCTGCCGACATGCATTGGGCCGTGTGCGTCGAATGACGATTTGAGCGTGAATTTTCCGGAATCGAGCGCCATCGCAATCGTGAAGGCCTTAAAGGTCGAGCCCATCTCGAAAACGCCGGTAGTCAGCCGGTTGATGCGGGTCGGATCGAGCGCCTCGTGCGGATTGTTGGGGTCGTAATCCGGCTCCGAGACCATGGCGACGATTTCGCCGGTGCGCACATCAAGAACCAAGCCGGCGGCGGCCAGCGTCTTGAACTTAATGTGTGCGGCGAGAAGTTCGGCGCGCAACGCGTGCTGGACGCGAAGATCGACGGCGAGCTGCACGGGATTTTGCAGCCGGTCGGTGGCAAGCCCGGCCATATGCAGCGCCGCGAGCCCGTGGCCGTCGAGCCACTTCTCCATCCCGGCGATGCCCTGGTTGTCGATGTTGACGTGGCCAATGACGTGCGACACCTCTGGACCGTTCGGGTAGGTGCGCTTGTTCTCGTTCAGGAAACCGATGCCAGGCAGGCCTTGACGGTAGATCTCGCGCTGCTGCTCCGGCGTGATGTCGCGCTTGAGCCAAACAAAGCCGCGCTTGGAGGAGAGCCGTTCGCGCAGTTCGGTGGCATCGAGGTCGGTCAGGTCGGCGGTCAAGAGCTCCACCGCCTCGTCGACGTCGATCAGACGGCGCGGCTCGGCGTAGAGCGAGGGCACGCGCACATCGGTCGCCAGGATCTCGCCGTTGCGGTCGAGAATATCCGGTCGCGCAGTCGCAATCGCGTCGGTGGCGACGCGGTGCGGATTGCGGCCGTCAGATGCGGCCGCGAACATCACCAGCCGCAGCGCAATAATCGAATAGATGGCGGCAAACAACAAGATCGCCAATCCCACGCGCGCCCGCGCTTTCGCGGCCCGATCGATCTTGTTGTCGTAAAGGAGCCAGAGCATAAGGCGGCGCCAGCGCGCTATCGGCCGGTGACCTGCGTTTTGCGCGATCGCGGTCATCGCTTCATCGATCCGGATTTGCGGCGGGCGACGACCCCTCCGCCGGGCTCAAATGGTCTGGCGACGCCCCGGCCGGAGCGCCGAGACTGCCGGTCGTATCGGGCTCCTCCAGCTTCTCGATCGCGGCGCCGATCGGATCGGTACTATCGAGCTTGAAGAATTGCGGCGGTCGCTCCGGCAGTTTGTCGAGCGAATCGAACTGCGTCGGCGCGATTTGTTTAAGCGGCAAGTAGTGTTTGGCGAGCCGTTCGATGCGCGCGGGGTTGTCGAGCTGGCTCCACTCGGCGCGCAGATCGGCGATGGCGTCCCGCGCGCGCCGCACCTCGCTGCGAATTTTTGCGAGCCGTTCCGCCTGCACCGTGGAATCGAATTTGATCCGATAGACGTAGGCCGCGGCGAGTATCAGAGCGCCGATGACAATGAGATTGAGGATGCGAAGCGTCATCCGCGCCCCCGCATGACATCACTCAGCGAAGGCACGCGCGGCAGCAGTGTTTCCTCAGTCGCCAGGCGGGCGGCGGCGTCAGTCCGTTCCGCGGCGCGCAGCTTCGCCGAACGCGCGCGCGGATTGGCGGCGGTCTCGGCTTCGTCAGGCGTCTCGGGCTTTTTTGTCAGCACGCGAAAGGTCGGCGGGGCGGAAGCGACCTCCGGCCGGTGGCGGGAGAACGCCGGCGCGCGGCTTCGCTCGGCAAGGAAGTTTTTGACGATACGATCCTCAAGGGAGTGGAAAGCGACCGCGACGAGACGCCCTTCGGGCTTGAGGACGCGTTCGGCGGCGATAAGCCCGCGCGCCAGTTCGGCAAGCTCTTCGTTGACGAAAATCCGCAGCGCCTGGAAGGTGCGGGTGGCTGGATGGATCATTCCCTCGCGCGCATGCACCACACGGCCGACCACATCTGCGAGGGATAGCGTTGTGGCAATCGGCTGCGCGTCGCGTGCCTTGGCGATGGCGCGCGCGATCGCCCGCGCGTGACGTTCTTCGCCGAGGGTGCCGATGATGGCGGCGAGATCGCGCGCACTTGCGCGGGCAACAACATCGGCTGCGTTCGGGCCGGTGTGTCCCATCCGCATGTCGAGCGGTCCGTCGAACCGGAACGAAAAGCCTCGGATGGCCTCGTCAAGTTGCATCGAGGAGACGCCAAGGTCGAACACCACGCCGTCGACCGCGGCGACGTTGCAACTTTCGACAACCGCGTCGAGGTTGGAAAAGCGATCCTCGATCAAATCCAACCGCCCATCGGCCGCGCTGACAAGTGTCGCGCCTTTTGCAACGGTGATTTGATCGCGATCGATGCCGATCACCCGCGCGCCCGGGGTAGCGAGGATCATGCGGGAGTAACCGCCAGCTCCAAACGTCGCATCGACGTAGACGCCGCCTTCGCGCACTCCGAGCCATTCGACGGCACGGCGGGCGAGCACGGGAATGTGATGAGCCAGTCCGCCAGCGACAGCGTTGCTGTCGCTGCTCGCCATCATTCCCGTGCTCCCGGCGGTTTTGCTCCCGCCGTCTCGGCGCCCAATTGCTGCTTGAACACGCGAACCTTCTCGGTGGCTTCCGTCAGCTCCGCGCGAAAGCGGTTCGGCTCCCAAATTCGGAATTTGTGGCCGAGACCAACAAACACGGCTGCCTCGCTGATCCCCGCATAGCTCTTGTGAGCATTGGAGAGCACCACGCGGCCCTCGCCATCGATCTTCAAGGTTTCGCTTGAGCCGTAGAGGGCGAGCGAGAACTGCTCGCGCTGTTCCGAGAACGGCGAAAATCCCGCGATCAGAGTCTCGATTTCGGCAAGCAGCGCGTTGCCACCGGCATCGAGCGCCGGCCGGTCGAACGCGGGATAGCAATAGAGACCATCGAAGCCGTCGCGCGCCAAAACCGCGCGGAATGGAGCCGGTACTGACACGCGGCCCTTGGCGTCCAGCCGGAGCACGTGGTGGGACACAAACCGATCCATTTCGCCCCCCGCCGAGCGGCTGGCCTAACGGCCGCAGCCTTTGCAGTCGGCAATCCCCTGTTGAGCCCGCTGCCTCAGCTTTGCCGCGCCTTGATCCAAGCCCAGGCTCATTTGGGAACAATTGGGCTACCATGGGATAATATGGGCGTCAACGTACCGGCCGCACGGCGCGGCCGCTCCGTTCGACTTTGATTAGCGAGAGGTAAGCTTAAGGAATGGTTGACGTTTGCCGCCTGCCGCTAACCTAAATCCGCGCGGCATCGCCGACACGCACAAATCGTGTTTATGAGCGTGAACGTCGGGCTTAAACTCGGGCGTATGCTCAACCGCCTATTCCCGGCCAATTCCTCCGTCGTTGCCGATGTCAGGCCCTCGCCCAATCATGACGAGCGGGCCGGCGGCCGAAGCCCGGACATGATCGTGCTCCACTATACCGGGATGCTGGACGCCAAAGCTGCACTCGACCGCCTGTGCGATCCGTTGAGCAAAGTTTCGGCGCACTACCTGGTTTTTGAGGATGGACGCGTCGTGCAGATGGTCCAGGAGAGCCGCCGCGCCTGGCATGCCGGACAATCCTTTTGGTCAGGCGAAACTGACCTCAACTCCTGCTCGATCGGAATTGAGATCGTCAATCCCGGTCATGACTACGGCTATCCCGATTTTCCAAAACGACAGATCGCCGCGGTTACCGCGCTTTGCCGGGGCATCTCGACCCGCAACACCATCCCACCGATGCGCGTGCTGGCGCATTCCGATATTGCGCCGTCGCGCAAAAGCGATCCCGGCGAGAAGTTTCCGTGGCGGACGCTCTACGATTCCGGGATCGGGCATTGGGTCAAGCCGGCTCCGATCACCGAGGATAACGGCGTGCTCGCACTCGGTGATCGCGGCAACGGGGTCACCGCGTTGCAGGAATCGCTCGGCGAATACGGTTATGGCGTCACCGCGAACGGGACCTATGATTCCGTCACCCACGATGTGGTCGCCGCCTTCCAGCGTCATTTCAGACCCGAGCGAATCGATGGTGTCGGCGATCAATCGACCTTCAGGACGCTGCGCGACTTGCTGGCTCAGCAGACCCGCGGACGGAGCATCGCCGCTCACACGCGGCGAGGCTCCTGAACGCTTAAGCACTTAAAGGCTTGTCGCTTGACGGCGGCAACCAATGTTCCCATCCCTTGTCATGTCAGTCGGTCGGACGGCCGCTCCGGCGGCCCCCACCCTTCCCTCCCCCGCAAGCGGGGGAGGGTCAGGGAGGGGGATGCCGGGGAGGAAAGTCCGGGCTCCATGGACAAACGGTGCCGGATAACGTCCGGCGGGCGCGAGCCTAGGGAAAGTGCCACAGAGAACATACCGCCGCGGCGCGTTGCGTATCCCGCGGTAAGGGTGAAAAGGTGCGGTAAGAGCGCACCGCGCCGGCGGCAACGCCGGCGGCAGGGCAAACCCCACCGGGAGCAAGACCGAATAGGGACGGCACGAGCGTTGGTCGCGCGCAAGCGCAACCAATATTCAGGTCAGTGTCTGGATCCGCCGTCCGGGTAGGTTGCTGGAGGCGCCGGGCAACCGGCGTCCAAGAGGAATGGCCGTCACGTATGCGGATCACTTGTCCGCATGCCATCCAGAACCCGGCTTATAGGCTGGCTGATAATCTTAGGGCGCCCGCCGGAAATCCGTCGGGCGCCCACCAAGCCTAACGGCCGAAGTCTCCTGTGATCGTCCAGGTGTTATGGCCTAGTCTAGCCGTTGGCACGCGAATTGAATAAAAATTGGCGCGACAATCCTGGGCTCAAAGCTACTGTCCTGAGTGGCTCAGTGGACCAAATATGCTAAGAAATCCAATTGATATGCTATTTTGTCCCAAAATGGATGGCAACGATTGCCGTTTCAGGTAGAAAATTCTATCTGCACCGCACATGGATGATGCCGGTATGAACCGCAAGCCCACTGAAATTCGGACGGCCGGGATTGGGCCCTTGGCGCGGCTCCCGGCGTTCTTCGCACTGGAAGGAAAGCGCGTTGTCGTTGTCGGCAGCGGCCAGGCGGCGATCTGGAAAGCCGAGCTTCTTTCGGCGGCCGGCGCCCGTGTTGATGTTTTCTCACCGATCCGGTCAGAGAGTTTGGACGCGCTCGCCGCCGCGCCGCCGGTCGGCGTGGTCATCGTTCACGAGCGCGCTTGGACACCGGCCGATTTAGCCGGCACGTCTCTCGCGGTCGCCGAATGCGCTGATGACGGCGGCGCGGCATTGTTTGCCGGCGCCGCGCGCGCAGCAGGCGTGCCGGTCAACGTCATCGACCGGCCGGCCTTTTGCGATTTTTCTTTCGGCGCGATCGTCAATCGCTCGCCGCTTGTCATCGGCATTTCGACCGACGGGGCTGCGCCGGTATTGGGTCAAGCGATCCGCTCGAAGATCGAAGCCTTGATCCCGAAAGGATTCACCCGCTGGGCTGATGCCGCGCACAATTGGCGACCGCGCGTCCAGGCGCTCGCGCTGTCATTCCGCGGCCGGCGGACGTTCTGGGAAAAATTCACCGAGCGCGCTATTGCCGCACCCGATCGGGCCCCGGGTGAGGCCGACCTCGAAGCGCTACTCAGGCCGACTTCAGCGCCAGAGACCGGCTCCGTGGTTCTTGTCGGCGCAGGTCCAGGCGATCCGGAGCTGTTGACGCTTCGCGCCGTGCGCGCACTGCAATCGGCCGACGTGATTCTGTTCGATAGTTTGGTGTCAGGGGAGATTCTCGATTTCGCCCGGCGCGAAGCAAAGAAGATGCTGGTGGGCAAAACTGGGCACGCGCCATCGTGCCGCCAGGACGACATCAATGCGCTGATGGTGTCGCTTGCCAAAGCCGGCCGCCACGTGGTGCGGCTGAAAGGCGGCGACCCGATGATCTTCGGACGCGCCGACGAGGAGATTGCCGCGTGTCGCGGCGCCGGAATAGCCGTCGAAGTCGTACCGGGCGTGACTGCTGCGCAGGCTGCCGCGAGCCGGCTGAAAGTTTCGCTGACACGCCGCGCAGAGGCTCGCCGTGTGCAGTACATCACGGGCCACGGCCGCGACGGCAAGTTGCCGGACGATATCGATTGGGCGAGCCTTGCCGATCCGGCGGTGACGACGGCCGTCTATATGCCGACGCGGACGCTGCCTGACCTTGTCGCCAAGGCGCTTAACGCCGGACTTGATCCGGCGACGCCTGCGGTAGCGGTCGCGCATGCAACGCGCGATGACGAGCGCATTATCGGAGGCACGATTGCCGAGCTGCCGGCGCTTCTGGCCGCTCAAGCATCAACAGGGCCCCTCGTCGTGATGATCGGCCGGGTATTTTCTGACTACGCCGCGGACAGGGCTCGGGCGGAGCCGCGCCTGGCCCAGGGACAAGGATAGCCGCCCCGCGCTCAAACCCTTCAAAAATCCTTCTTATCCACCGTTACACCGGCTGAAAGAAGCTGTTGCGAAAGACTGCCCGGCCTGCCTATTTATGACCTCATGGACACGATGACTGCACCCTCTGCCGCGCCAACAAGCGGGCCCGAAACGGCGCGCGCCGGAACTTTGATCGACGTGCAACTCAGCACCATCGAGCCGGTCGCGCGCGACACCAATGTCTATACGTTCCGGCGACCGGACGGCGGGCGGCTGCCGCCCTATAAGCCCGGTGCTCATATCGACATCCATTTGCCCAATGGGCTCATCCGTCAGTTTTCGTTGCTCAACCCCGCCGACAATCCCGAGAGCTACGTCGTTGCTATCAAACTTGACGCAGCAAGCCGCGGCGGGTCGCGCTACATTTTCGACGATCTGCTTGCCGGACACACCCTGAAGATCAGCGCGCCGCGCAACAATTTCCCGCTGGTCGAGGATGCTCCGGAGGTCGTCTTGTTTGCCGGCGGCATCGGCATTACGCCGATCTGGTGCATGGCTCAGCAACTCCAGGCGCAGAACCGCTCGTGGAAACTCTATTACGCATGCCAGTCACGGGCCGACATGGCTTTCCTGGCGTCGATCGAGAAATTTGGCCCGGACCGCGTGCACCTGCATTTCGACAGCGAAGCCGATGGCAAGTTTCTCGATCTGGCAGCCGCAATTGGCGCCGGATCGGCCAACGCGCACTTTTATTGCTGCGGCCCAAATCCGATGCTGAAGGCGTTCGAAGCCGCCGCCGCAAGCCACCCCCGCAATCAGGTGCACGTCGAATATTTCACACCCAAGGACGATGCTTCGGCGGGGTCTTTGGGTGGCTTCTGGGTTGAGCTCGCGAAATCGGGTGAGGAATACTTCATCCCGGAGGGTAGGAAGATCCTCGAAGTGCTCTACGAAGCCGGCGTCGACGTCGACTATTCATGTGAACTTGGCATCTGCGGCGAATGCGTTACGCGCGTCATCTCCGGCATTCCCGAGCACCACGATTCGGTGCTCAGCGAGGAAGAGCAGGCGTCAAACGAGACGGTCATGATCTGCTGCGCCGGCTGTAAAAGCGAGCGTCTCGTTCTGGACATGTAACGTGCCTCCCAACTGGGATGACGCCGCCGACATAGTGGTGATCGGATCGGGTGCGACGGGGCTGCCTGCCGCTATCGTCGCCCGCGAAGCCGGCGCATCGGTCATTCTGGTCGAAGCTCAAAGCCACATCGGCGGCCACGCCATCGTCAGCGGCGGCAACCTCCCCCTTGGTGGGGGCAACAGCTTTCAAAAAAAATACGGCATCGAAGATTCGCCCGATTTGTTGTTCCGGGATTTGACCGACTGGTCGGTGGTCGAGCCCAACGGCGCTCCGCCTTACCGTTACAACGATCGCGAGATCGTCCGCGCCTTTGCCGACAACAGCGTTGCGACCTTCGATTTCCTGCTCGCGCACGGCGTGAAGATCGTCGATCGGGCGCCGGACAATCTGAGCGGACATGAGATTGGAATGTCGGTACCGCGAACCTTGCACTGCGCGGCTTTGGGCTTACCGTTGGTACAGACCGGCGAGCCGGTCGATCCCAGCATCCAGGCTATAACGTCGTCCGGCAACGGGCTGATGCAGCCGCTCTATGCCGCTGCGCGCAACGCCGGCGTGAACGTACTGCTACAGCACCGGATGACCTCCATCTATCGGGAGGCGCTGGCTTCCGGACGCGTCACCGGCATTGCGGTCGACCACGAAGGAACCGATCGCCATATCCGCGCGCGGAAAGCTGTTGTCATCGCCACCGGCGGATCGTCCGGGAATGTGAATTTCCGCCGCATGTTCGACCCGCGTCTCACGGAAGAATATTGCGGTCTGGCCGGCATGCCGTGGTCCGATCAAGACGCGAGCGGCGAACTTGCCGCGCTCGCCGTGGGCGCCTCGCTGTGGGGATTGGCCAATTTCGCCGGCGAGTACGGAACCGGAATTACCAAACCGGGCTCAATCGGCTGCCAGTACGGCTACGCCAATCTGCGTTGGTTGCCAGGCAGCAAGGTCTTCAAGCTGGCACGCGCCAGCGGCCTAAAGGTCGCCGATTGGCAGGACGTCATTCTCGTCAATATGCTCGGCAAACGGTTCTTCGACGAGACCGGTCGCCAATTTACGCCGAATATCTTCGGCAGTTTCGAGCCCTATGAGCCTGGCAATTATCACAATGCCAAGACCATCAAATACAACCCCAGCAATTTCATCAATGCCGCGCTCGGTGGCATCGGCGACGGAAGAAACGGCGGGGGCCCGATCTGGGCGATCTTTGATGCCGATGCTGTCACGCGCGAGACATGGAACCCGACACCGCCGCATGTCGACGTGGACGCAGGCTTCTTCTTCAGCGCTAATAGCCTCGAAGAGCTTGCCGCAAAGATCGCAATGAAGCACCAGCGGGTGCCAATGCCGTCGCGGAATCTGGCGGAGACCGTTTCGCGTTATAACGGCTTCGTCGATTCCGGGGCCGACACTGACTTCGAAAAGCCCAGGCCGCTTTACAAGATTGCCAAGCCGCCGTTCTACGCGGCCTGGGCGACGCCCGTCATCCATGACACGCGTGCAGGTTTGCGTATCAATGCACGCTGTCAGGTGCTCGCCTTGGACGGGGCGGTGATACCGGGCCTTTATTGCGGCGGCGAATCGGCAGGCGGCTTTAGCATGCACGGTCTGCCCCGCGCCCTGTGCCAAGGCTTCATCGCGGGCCGGAACGCCGCCGCGGAACGCAGTCACGACTGAGGGTCGGGCACCTTGGCATAAAGTTGCGCCGTGTCCCGTTGCCCAGCGCGCGCAATTACGCTAAGCCCGCGGCCAACCGGGTAAGGTTGGAGGAATGTGATGGCCGACCACGGCGAGGTCGAATACGCGACTGCAGAGGGCATGGATTATGCTGCCCACGAACAGGCGTACCGGGGTTTCATTACGCTGGTGAAGGGTGCCCTCGCCGCGGTTGTTGTCATTCTGATCCTGATGGCGATTTTCATCGCCTGATTTGGGCTGTTTTGCCGCGAACGCGGATTGTCTTTGGCCCGCAGCTGGTAACGTGTCGTCGCAAAACCGACCGCACGCATAGGCGGGTGTCGGAGGAATCATGAAGATCGCGGTTGCTGCCGAGGTCGATGCGAACGAGCCGCGGGTCGCGGCAACGCCCGAAACGGTCAAGAAGATGATCGGTCTCGGCGCCGAGGTTGCCGTCGAACCGGGTGCCGGGCTGAAATCGGGAATCCTCGATGCCGATTTTTCCGCTGCCGGCGCCACCGTGACCAAGGACGCCGTAAGCGGCGCTGACATTGTGCTGAAGGTGCGGCGGCCGCAAGCTTCCGAGCTGCCGCGGTTCAAGAAGGGCGCGATGGTCATCGCCATCATGGACCCTTACGGCCATGACGACGCCCTGCAAGCGATGGCCGGCGCCGGAATCACTGCTTTCGCGATGGAACTTTTGCCGCGCATCACCCGCGCACAGGTGATGGACGTGCTCTCAAGCCAGGCCAACCTCGCCGGCTACCGCGCCGTCATTGATGCCGCCGCCGAATATGGCCGGGCGCTGCCGATGATGATGACCGCGGCCGGCACCGTGCCGGCAACCAAAGTTTTCATCATGGGCGCCGGTGTTGCCGGCCTGCAGGCGATCGCGACCGCGCGCCGCCTCGGCGCCATCGTCACCGCGACCGACGTGCGGCCAGCGGCCAAGGAGCAGGTTGAAAGCCTCGGCGCGAAGTTCATTGCGGTCGAGGACGAGGAGTTCAAGGCGGCGGAAACGGCGGGTGGTTACGCCAAGGAAATGTCGAAGGAGTATCAGGCCAAGCAGGCAGCTTTCGTCGCCGACCACATCAAGAAGCAAGATATTGTCATTACCACCGCTCTCATTCCCGGCCGGCCGGCGCCGCGGCTCGTGTCGAAGGAGATGGTGGCATCGATGCGGCCCGGTTCGGTGGTTGTCGATCTCGCCGTCGAACGCGGCGGCAACGTCGAAGGCGTCAAGCCCGACGCGGTCGCCGAGACCAACAGCGTCAAGATCATCGGCTACGCCAACGTGCCCGGCCGGCTCGCCGCGACGGCGTCGAGCCTCTACGCCAAGAACCTTTATGCGTTCCTTGAAGTCCTGATCGATAAGAAGACCAAAGCGCTCGCCGTCAATTGGGACGACGATATCGTCAAGGCGACGGCGCTCACCCGCGACGGCGCCATCGTTCATCCGAACTTCAAACCCAAGACTGCTGCTTAGAAATGCTGCTGCTTAGACATGCTGCTGCTTAGACCACTGCGGCGTAGCGAAAGAGGAAACTCGGCATGGTGACTCTCTCGGTGCTCGCTCAACTCGATATTGTTTCGGCGGCGAGCGGCGGCGCGATGCACGCGGTGAGCGATATCGTCGATCCGTTCGTGTTCCGCCTTTCGATCTTCGTGCTCGCGGTCTTTGTCGGCTATTACGTCGTATGGTCGGTAACGCCGGCGCTGCACACGCCGCTGATGTCGGTGACGAATGCGATCTCCTCGGTCATCGTGGTCGGCGCTCTGCTCGCGGTCGGCGTCTCGCTTGTCGCCGATGATGCCGGGCCAATCTGGTCGCGCGCCTTCGGTTTTGTCGCTCTGACGTTCGCCTCCGTGAACATTTTCGGCGGCTTTTTGGTGACGCGGCGCATGCTCGCCATGTTTCAACGGAAACAGAAATAATCATGAGCGCCAACCTGGCTGCGCTGGCCTACCTGGTCGCGGGCGTCCTTTTCATCCTGGCGCTGCGCGGGCTTTCGCATCCCGACTCGAGTCGCCGCGGCAATCTGTTCGGCATGATCGGCATGCTGATCGCGGTTGCCACCACGCTTGCGGCCCATCCGCCGGCCGGGATTGGCGCCTGGGGGCTCGTGATCCTGGCGGTGGTGATCGGCGGCGCGGTCGGCACAGTCATCGCCCGACGCGTGCCGATGACGTCGATGCCGGAACTCGTCGCCGCCTTCCACTCGCTGGTCGGTATGGCGGCGGTCCTGGTCGCCGCCGGCGCACTCTATGCGCCAGCGGCCTTCGACATCGGCGCCGAAGGCGCCATTCACGGCCAGAGCCTGATCGAAATGTCGCTTGGCGTAGCGATCGGCGCCATCACCTTCACCGGGTCGGTGATTGCCTTCCTGAAGCTCTCCGGCCGCATGAGCGGCAGGCCGATTACGCTGCCAGGGCGGCATGCCATCAATATCGCGCTCGCTGTGGCACTCGTCGCGCTCATCGTCTGGTTCTTCCAGACGCAGCACCATCTCACTTTCTGGCTGATTACCGCAGCCTCTTTCCTGCTCGGCATCCTGATCATCATCCCGATCGGCGGTGCTGACATGCCGGTCGTGATCTCGATGCTCAATTCCTATTCAGGGTGGGCGGCGGCCGGCATTGGCTTCACGCTCGGAAATTCGGCGTTGATCATCACCGGCGCGCTGGTCGGCTCTTCCGGCGCAATCCTGTCCTACATCATGTGCAAGGGCATGAACCGCTCGTTCATCTCTGTCATCCTCGGCGGCTTTGGCGGCGAGGTGGCGGGACCGAGCGCAGGTGCGGAGCAGCGGCCGGTCAAGCTCGGGTCGGCGGAAGATGCAGCTTACCTCCTGAAGAATTCCTCTAAGGTCATTATCGTGCCGGGCTACGGCATGGCGGTGGCGCAGGCGCAGCATGCGCTGCGTGAAATGGGCGACAAGCTCAAAGCCGCCGGCGTCGAGGTCAAATACGCTATCCATCCCGTAGCCGGCCGGATGCCGGGCCACATGAACGTGCTGCTCGCTGAAGCCAACGTGCCCTACGACGAGGTGTTTGAGCTCGAGAACATTAATTCGGAATTTGCCCAGACCGACGTCGCCTACGTAATCGGCGCCAACGACGTCACCAATCCGGCTGCCGAAGACGATCCGAAGTCGCCAATCTATGGCATGCCGGTGCTGCAGGTTTGGAAGGCGGGTACCGTGATGTTCAACAAGCGCTCGCTCGCGTCGGGCTACGCCGGTATCGACAACCCGCTGTTCTATCGTGATAACACCATGATGCTCCTTGGCGACGCCAAGAAGATGACCGAAGAGATCGCCAAAGCTTTGTAAGGGCGAGGGCGAATGGCCGACGATGATCCTTCGCCCAAACCGCCGACCGGAAAACGCGTCTCGCGCTGGTCCCCGTCGCGATCGGCGCCCGCTACTTCAAACCGTTTGCTGTTCCGCCTCATCGGCATTCCCGCGGTCGCGTTTGCCGGGGTGCTGATTTACCGCGGTGTCGCCGAGCGCCTGACGCTGCCGGATTGCGATTCATCGCGCGCCACGTCGACACTGGCCGACGTGCTTAAACAGCTCAAAGTCGAACCGCTTCGCGACGAGCCGATCAAAACGATTGCGAGCAGGAAGGATCAGGTCGAGTGCAGCGTCGCACTGCCACTATCCGACGGCGGCACGTTGAACATCGACTACAGCTTCTTCTGGCAAGGCAGCACGGCGCAGATGAAGTATTCGATATCGCGCCGGCCGGCGCAAAACTCCGTAATCGCTCCGCCGCGCTCGGAGTAAACGTTAGCTAAATCTTCGCCGGAGCGCGATAAGCCGCAAGGAACGTCTTGATCGCGATCCGCACCACCCGCTCGATGAGCTCGGGGCTTGGCGCCGAAGCGAAGTTGAAAACCATCGATTTAAAGATCATCGCCTGGCACGCTTCCATAAGCTGCGCGGCGGCAATTTCGCAGTCCTCCACCACCAAGGTGCCCGCCTCAACCTGTGCCTCGATATAGGCGGCGAGCTTTGCGATCCCTCTTGCAGGGCCACTTTCGTAGAACTTACGGCCCAGCTCCGGCATACGTTCGGCAATGGCAATGACGATGCGAATCGCCGAAGCTTTTTGCGGCCGGCAGAGGAATTTGACGTAAGCCACGCCGAGCCGCGTCAGCACCGCTTCGACGTCGTTATCGTTGGGATCGAGATCGAAAATCCCTTCCGCCTGCGCTTCGCATTCCTGCTCGATGATAGCTTCGAACAGCTCTTCCTTGTTCTTGAAGTACACATAGAGCGTCCCTTTGGAGACGCCGGCGGCACGGGCAATGTCGTTCATGCTGGCGGCGTCGAAGCCTTGGGCGAGGAACACCGCTCGAGCGCCGTCGACGATCTGCCGCCGCTTGGCGCTCTCGTCGTCGGCCGGCGCGGCTGCGGCGCGCTCCAATGTGCCTGTTTCACTCATCTTTCTAGGCCTTTTCCCGTATTTGCCTGTTCTTGAAGGGCTAACCCTTCGCCAATTACAAATCCCAAGCCCGCATATATATTGACCGAACGGTTCGGTCAATATTGACTTCTGCCCCATACTTGCCTATTAATGACCGAACCGTTCGGTCATCCGAGCCTTTTCTCGGAGCCCTTAGAGGAATGCGAGACATGTATCGCAACCAAGAGAGCAACCACTCCCGCCTCCAGGTCGTCTCCGCGGAAGCCCAAACCTCCGACGAGGCCGTCGAAGCGCCAGTTGCGCCGGACCCGACGCAAGCGCGCGGACCGGCGCCATCATTGCCGGTTTCAACAGACGTCCAGGCAAAGCCGGTTGGCGAGGAGCGGAAAAAGCGTCCGAGCCGCCGCAGAATCGGCATGGCCTTGGTCGCCATTCTCGTGGCTGGCGGCGCTGGTTGGTACGGTTATGGTTATGTGACGGTCGGCCGGTTCATGGTTTCGACCGATGACGCTTATGTGCAAGCCTATAATACGACCTTGGCCGCCAAGGTGGCCGGTTATCTAGCCAGCGTTCCGGTAACCGACAACACCTACGTCCACACCGGCGACGTGATCGCCACCATCGATGACGGCGATTATCGGCTGGCGGTCGATTCGGCGCGCGAGAAGGTCGCGACGCAGGAAGCAACGATCGCGCGGATGGCGCATCAGATTACGGCGCAAGAGGCGGCCGTTGAGCAAACCAGAACACAGCTCGTTTCGGCCGAGGCAGCCGCCACGCGCACCGAACTGGAGCTAGTCCGGCAGAATCAGTTGGTGGCGCGCGACGCTTCGAGCCGACAACTCCTGGAGCAGGCACAAGCCAACCGCGATCAAGCGGTGGCCGCCGTGCACGGCGCCCGAGCGGCAATCGAAGCGGCCGCGGCCAATGTGGATGTGTTGAAGGGACAACAGCAGGAAGCAATCTCAACGCTTAGCGAACTCAAGACCGCGCTCGCTAAGGCCGAACGAGATCTGTCCTTCACCGTCATCCGCGCGCCGCTCGATGGCGTGATCGGTAATCGCGCGATGCAGACCGGCGACTACGTGCAGACCGGCCAGCGGCTGGCGAGCCTCGTCCCGCTCGACGAGGTCTATATCACCGCCAACTTCAAGGAAACACAGCTCGCACACTTGCGGCCCGGCCAGACCGCCTCGATCGCGGTCGACGCGCTCCCCGAACATACGATCCAGGGGACGGTCGAGAGCTTCTCGCCGGCGTCCGGTTCGGTGTTCTCGTTGTTGCCGCCGGATAATGCCACCGGAAACTTCACCAAGATTGTGCAGCGGCTGCCGGTGCGCATTCATGTGCCGGCCGACATCGCCCGCGAGGGATCGCTGCGGCCCGGCATGTCGGTCGTCGTCAGCGTGAACACCAAGGCAACCACGATCGCCGGAAACGGCCCCGCCACGAGAAACGCCGCGCGCTGACAACGCGCCGAGTCCCGTCAGGCCTCAGCCATGACACAAGCCGCAACCGCGACCTTCCCGGCCGGCCTCGCAGCCGCAGACCCGGACCGCGTCGATCCGCTTCGCCTCCTCGCGTTCCTCGCAATGTGCTTCGGTATGTTCATGGCGTTCCTCGACATCCAGGTGGTGTCGGCGTCGCTGTCCGAAATCCAGGCCGGACTCGCTGCTTCCAGCGACGAGATCACCTGGGTGCAAACCTCCTATCTGATGGCCGAAGTGGTCGCCATTCCGCTGTCCGGCTTTCTGTCGCGCGCACTCGGCACCCGCATCATGTTCGCAACCGCCGCCGCCGGCTTCACGATAGCGAGCCTGATGTGCGGGCTGTCGTCGTCGATGGGCGAGATGATCGTTTGGCGCGCGCTGCAGGGCTTCATCGGCGGTGGCATGGTGCCGACAGTATTTGCTTCCGCTTATGCGATCTTTCCGCGCTCGCGTCAGCCGGTGATCACGCCGTTGATCGGGCTCGTCGCCACGCTCGCGCCAACCATCGGCCCAACGGTCGGCGGGTATCTTACCGACGCGCTGTCGTGGCACTGGCTGTTCTTCATCAATATCGTGCCCGGGATCATCGTGACCATCGCGGCGGTCACCCTGATCGACTTCGACAAGCCGAACCTGGCGCTGTTCGAGCGGTTCGACTACGTCGGGCTCATTTTCATGGCGTTGTTTCTGGGCGCGCTCGAATATGTGCTTGAAGACGGACCGCGCTACGACTGGTTTGAGGATTCCACGATCGCACTCGCCGCGGTCGTGTCGGCAAGCTCAGCTGTGATCTTTTTTATGCGTGTGCTCGCGGCGCGGCAGCCGATCGTAGATCTGCGCGCATTTGCCGACCGTAACTTCGCGCTCGGCAGCATGTTTTCGTTCGTGCTCGGCATCGGCCTCTATGGCCTGACCTATCTGTATCCGGTTTTTCTCGGCGAGATTCGCGGCTTCAACGCGCTGTTGGTCGGCAAGACCATGTTCGTCTCCGGCGTTACGATGTTCGTCTGCGCCCCGCTCGTCGGCCGGCTGATGAGCAAGATCGATCCGCGCCTGATGCTGGCGGCGGGTTTCGCCATCGTCGCGCTCAGCAACTGGCAGGCGACCTACATCACCAGCAACTGGGATTTCTGGGAATTGTTCGTACCGCAAGTGCTGCGCGGCTTCGGCATGATGTTTGCGATTGTGCCGATCACCAGTATCTCGCTCGGCACGTTGTCTCCGAACATGCTGAAAAACGGCTCCGGGCTGTTCAACCTGACGCGCAATCTCGGCGGCGCGGTTGGCCTCGCCGGCCTCAACACCGTCCTCGATAAGCGCATCGACCTGCACTTGGCGCGCCTGCACGATTCCATTACCTGGTCGCGGCAGCCCGTGCTTGAGGCCCTGCACAATTTTGCCGCACGTATCCCGGGCTCTGATGCGCAGAATATGGCGCTCAAATATCTTTTCATGTTCACCCGTCAGCAGGGCATCGTGATGGCCTTCGCCGACGTATTCCTGCTGCTGGGCCTCCTGTTCCTGGCGTTTGCTCCGCTGGTGTGGTTCATGCGCCGCCCGCCGCCTGTTACGGCCGCTGCGCCTCTCGACGCACATTAAACTGAGGAAGACACCTCCCCCGACCCCGTCATCCGGCTGTTTGTGCCGGCTCGGGCTGAGGTCGAGGCGCGGCACCAGGCGCCCTGCGCAGGAAGAGTATCTGCAACGCCGGCACGACCACGAGCAACATAATGGGTCCGATCAACATGCCGCCGACGATCACCGTGGCCAGCGGCCGTTGCACCTGGCTGCCGATACCAGAGGAAATCGCAGCTGGGAGCAGGCCGATGCAGGCCGACAGCGTCATCATCAGGATTGGGCGCATTTGCTCCCCGACGGCATGGAACATGGCTTCAACCGGCGCCATTCCGCCCGCCGCCACGCGATAATAGCCATTGATGATGAGGATGCCGCTCATCACCGAGACACCCAGCAGCGAAATAAATCCAATTGCGGCTGAGACACTGAAATCCAATCCGGTGACGTAAAGCGCCACCAGGCCACCGGAAACCGCAAATGGAAGTCCGAGCAGGGCCAGGATGCTGTCGCGCCAAGAATTGAACAGGCCATAAAGCAGCACGATGATCAGGAGAAACGTTATCGGCAGGACGATCGCGAGTCTCTCCTTGGCTTGCTGTAACCACTCAAACTCGCCAGCCCAAGCGATACGGTAGCCGGTCGGTAGCTTGACATTGCGCGCGATGCGTTTTTGCGCCTCCGTCACGGCGCTGGAGAGGTCGCGGCCCCGCACACTGAATTTAATCGGCAGGAAGCGCTGGCTGCGTTCGCGAAATATGTAGGAAGCACCGGTATCGAGTGAAATCGACGCGAGCTCGCTCAGAGGAATATAGGCATTGACGCCGACTGGTGTTTGATAGGCGACTTTGATGTTGCGCACCGCGTCGATGCTGCTACGATATTGAGGAGCAAGGCGCACCACCACGCTGAATTGGCGGTCAGCCTCTAACAGCATCGTCGCGGTCGCTCCACCCAACGCCGCTTGAACAACGCTATTGATATCGTTGGCGCTCAGTCCGTAACGCGCCGCCTTCGCACGATCGATCTTGATATTCAAATTAGGCTGTCCACGCACCCAAAACGCGCCGAGATCGGTAACTCCCCGCACCTTCTCCATTTCGGCCATGATTTGCCGTGCGATTTTCTCCAAAGTCACGAGATCGGGGCCGATGATCTTGACCGAGTTGGCGCCCTTAACGCCGGAGAGTCCTTCCTCGACATTGTCCTGAATGTACTGCGAGAAATTGAAGTCAATCCCGATGAATTCTCGCGAAAATTCGGCCTGCAGGTCCTCGATCAGTTTGGCTTTGGTATATCCTTGGGGCCACTCATCAAACGGCTTCAATGGTACAAAAAATTCCGCATTGAAAAAGCCGGCCGCGTCGCTGCCGTTGTCGGGGCGACCGTGTTGAGAAGTGACCGTAATGACCTCGGGATGTCGCAAAATAATTTCGCGAATTTTGCTGACGACTGGCATGCCGGCTTCGAGCGATATGGTTGGCGGCATGGTCGCCCGTATCCACAGATTGCCTTCCTCCAGTGTCGGCAAGAATTCGCTGCCCAGTCGCGATCCGAGGAAAAGACTGAAAGCAAAAAAGGCCACTCCGATCGCGATCGTGATTCCCGTGTTCCGCAAAGACCAACGCAGCACCGGCGTGTAGATCACCCGCAACCCCCGCACGACGATCGTTTCGACCTCCCGGACATGCTCGGGAAGCAAGAGCGACGTAAGGCACGGTGTTACCGTGAATGTTGCCAGTAATGCTCCCACCAGAGCGTAGGCATACGTCCGCGCCATTGGCGCAAAAATCTGGCCTTCGACCCCCTGCATGGTGAACAGCGGAATGAACGCAGCCACGATGATCGCCGTTGAAAACAGCACGGCCCGATCGATCTGCAACGCGCTGATGAGAATGAGCCGCAGCCGGTCTGTCCACATTGGACTTGGCGATGAACCCGTGTGCGTCGGATCAGCACCCCACCGCTGTTCGGCAAGATCGTGGTACAGTTGCTGCCGGGCCTCAGGCCTTGCCTGGAAATTCCTATAGACATTCTCGACGAGAATAACGGCGGTATCGACAATGATGCCGAAGTCGACCGCCCCTACGGATAAAAGGTTCGCATCCTCGCCGCGTAGCACCAGAATGATGATACTGAAGAACAAGGCAAACGGGATGTTTGCGCCGACGATAATCGCACTGCGCAAATCCCCGAGGAAGATCCATTGGATGAGGAAGATCAGCACACAGCCGTAGACAAGGTTGTGCAGGACGGTCCGGGTGGTGACGCCAACCAGATTGCTGCGATCATAATAAGGTACCAGTTTTACGCCGGGGGGCAGGGTTCCATCGGCGTTGATCTTCGCAATCTCGGCGCGGACGCGAGTAATCACGTCATTGGTGTGCAACGTTCGATTCATGACGACGATTGCCGCGACGATGTCGTCCTGGTGATCGCGACCCGCCTTGCCAAGCCGAGGAGCATAGCCGACGGAAACTTTGGCGACGTCCTTGACCAACACCGGCACGCCATTGGTCTGGCTTAGCGGAACATTCTCGATATCCTCGACCTTATAGCCCTGCGTCAAATCCGCGCCGCCGCCGCTGTCCATTAAGCCCACTCCGCGAATGTTCACGGACTGCTGGCCCATGTTGATCGTGCGGCCGCCGACGTTGATGTTGGCGTTGCCTAATGCGCTGATGATCTGGGGCAAGGTGACGTTATAGGCATCGAGCTTATGCAGATCGACGTCGACGTCGTACTCCTTGGTCGTGCCGCCCCAAGTGTTGATTTGCACGACCCCCGGCACGGTCAGGAGCCGTCGCTGCAAAATCCAATCCTGGATCGTCCGGAGATTGGTCAAACCGAAGTGCGGCGGTCCGTCCACCTGATACCGGTAGATTTCGCCGACCAGGCTGGTGGCCTGAATGGTTGGCAACACGTTATTTGGCAGAGTGACGTTCTGCTGCAAGTTGATCGCGGTTTGGGTAAGCGCGAAGTAGTAGTCAACGCCGTAGTAGAACGTCACACGGACGAACGAGAGGCCATAGAACGACGTCGAGCGAATAACGTCGACGCCGGGCGTTGCGGCAAGCCCAACCTCGATCGGTATGGTGAAGTAGCGCTCCATTTCCTCGGCCGAAAGGCCGGGCGCTTGCGCCGTGATCTCCAAAATGACCGGAGCGGGATTTGGATAAGCCTCGATGTTGAGCTTCGAAAATGCGAATAGACCGGCGCCGAGAAATACCAGGAGACCTAGCAGAACGAGGGGGCGACGCGTCAGCCCGAATATGAGCAGCCCCTTCAGCACAGTCCGTACCTCGGGGTGTTCTGACGCACCCTGCTTCCTCTTATGCGAAAACCTCGCTGAGACTTATCACCGTCATTTATCGCAGTAAAACTTTTACTATTTGGCTATTTCCCGCAGCGGGACAACTCGTTAAGTCCGTGCATCGCATCGAAGATTTGCGTCGATGTTCGGAACGGCGGCATTCCGCGACATACAACCGTAGCCATGCAATGGCTGTCGTTGCCGCGGTGGCTGACATCGATTCCCAGCGACCCGCATCACGGCTTCCCGTAGCCACCTGCGGTCGGCGTCTGGATGATAATCGCCTCGCCAGTGTCGATGGTCGTGGCGTCGCAGCCCGCGAGTTTCTCGACGCGGCCATCGCGGCGCCGCACGGAATTCTCGCCAACCTGACCGTCGCTGCCGCCGGCGAGCCCGAAGGGCGGCACGCGGCGGTGGCCGGACAGGATGGTGCATTCCATTTTTTCCAGAAAGCGGATGGTGCGAATGACGCCGTCGCCGGCGTTCCATTGGCCGCGGCCGCCGGAGCCTTTGCGGATGTGGAAATCCTCGAGCAGGACCGGATAGCGGAATTCCAGAATTTCCGGGTCGGTGAGTTGCGTGTTGGTCATGTGGGTATGCACGGCGTCGGTGCCGGGAAAGCCGGGACCCGCCGGCGAGCCGGAGCAAATGGTTTCGTAATACTGGTAGCGCGCGTTACCGAAATTGAGATTGTTCATGGTGCCCTGCGCCGCCGCCATTGCACCGAGCGCACCGAACAGGCAATTGGTCACCTCCTGCGAGGTCTCGACATTGCCGGCGACCACCGCGGCTGGAAATTCCGGCGACAGCAGCGATTTTTTCGGGATGATGATGCGGATCGGGCGCAGGCAGCCGGCATTCATCGGGATGTCGTCATCGACCATGACGCGGAAGACGTAGAGGACCGCGGCGCGAGTCACCGGCTCCGGCGCATTGAAGTTGTTGGACTGCTGTGGGCTGGTGCCGGTGAAATCGACGGTCGCCTCGCGGCGCTCCTTGTCGACGCTGATACGCACCTTGATGACGGTGCCTTGATCCATTTCAACCGAGAACGCGCTGTCATGCACCCGGTCGATGACGCGGCGCACGCTTTCGGCGGCATTGTCCTGGACGTGATTCATGTAGGCCTTGACCACCGGCAAAGTGAAATGCTGCACCATCTTGCGCAGCTCCCGCACCCCCATCTCGTTGGCGGCGACCTGCGCCTTCAGGTCGTTGATGTTCTGGGTCGGATTTCGCGCCGGGTATTTCGCGCCAGTCAGCAGCGCAGTGACTTCCGGTTCGCGAAACAGGCCGCCTTCGACCAGCTTGAAATTGTCGATGTAGACGCCTTCCTGCTCGATCGTCGTCGCGTTGGGCGACATCGAGCCGGGTGCGATGCCGCCGACATCGGCGTGATGGCCGCGCGAAGCCACCCAGAACAAAATCTCTCCGGCCTTTTGCGGGGTGGAATTGGGTGCAAAGACCGGGGTGCAGACCGTGATGTCGGGCAGGTGCGTGCCGCCATTATACGGCGCGTTGATGGCATAGACGTCGCCCGGACGGATGGCGCCGGCATTTTCGCGGATGACGGTCTCGACTGCACGGTCCATCGAGCCGAGATGCACCGGCATGTGCGGTGCGTTGGCGACGAGCGAGCCGGCGCCATCGAACACCGCGCAGGAGAAATCGAGCCGCTCCTTGATGTTGACGGACGACGCCGTGTTCTGTAGCGCGACGCCCATCTGCTCGGCGATCGACATGAACAGATTGTTGAACACCTCGAGCATGACAGGATCAGCGTCGGTGCCGACAGCGTGCATGCGTGGACGCGGTGCAACGCGGGTCAGCACCAGATGGTCCTTAGCGGTGATCTCGGCCTGCCAGCCGTGTTCGATCACCACCGTCTGGTGTGGCTCTACGATGATCGCGGGACCGGCGACCTTGTGGCCGGGAGCGAGTTGTTCGCGCGTGAATACGCCGGCGTCATGCCAGGCACCGCTGGAAAAGAAACGTGTCCGCCGGGCGGGCGCCGGCAAAGCGGCGTTTGTGATCTCGTGCGCCGCCTCAGTGAATTTCGCGCCGCCGCCGATCGCTTCGACCGAAATCGCTTCCAGCATCACCTGCCGCTTGGGATCGCGAAAGCCGAAACGCTGGCGGTGATGGGCGTGAAACCACAGCTGCATGCTGTCGGCTTCCTGGAGGTAACCGAAAATGTGCCCGTCTAGTCGCAGCGGCAGCGTGGGCGGAAAATCCTGGTAGGTCTGGGACGGTTTGTATTTGGCGCTCAGTTCCTCGAAGTGCTTCACGCGCGCCGCGTAGTCGGCGTCGGAGCCGCTCCATCCACCGTCATACGTCAGTGCTGTATCAGTGCCGCTGTAACGGGCGTGCACTTTGATGGCGAAGCGGATGTCATCCCGCGGGACGTCCTGGAGCAACAATTCATCCCGCGCCTCCCGCGCCAGATCTTCAACGATGGGAACGAGACGCTTTTCGAGTTCATGCTCAAATGAATTGTCCGGCAACGGCTCCTCGATCGCGTGCTGGCGGACGCTGCGAATATCGGCGAGCCCCATCCCGTAGGCCGAGAGCAGCGAGGAAAACGGGTGGATGAGCACCGTGGTCATGCCCAGCGCATCGGCTACCAGGCAGGCGTGTTGGCCACCGGCGCCACCGAAGCAATTGAGCGCGTAGCCGGTCACATCGTAGCCGCGCTGCACCGAGATTTTTTTGATCGCGTTGGCCATATTCTCGACCGCGATCTTGATAAAGCCGTCGGCGGCCTGCTCCGCCGTGCGACCGTCGCCGACGTCTTTTGCCAACGCCGCGAAACCTGTGCGCACCGCCTCGGCGTCGAGCGGTTGGTTTTGCCGCGGCCCGAAAATTTTTGGAAAGAAATCGGGGATGAGCTTGCCGACCATGACATTGGCATCGGTAACGGCCAGCGGACCGCCGCGCCGATAGCATTTCGGGCCGGGATTGGCGCCGGCCGAATCGGGGCCGACGCGGAAACGTGCGCCGTCGAAATGCAGAATCGAGCCGCCGCCGGCGGCCACCGTATGAATGAGCATCATCGGCGCGCGCATGCGCACGCCGGCGACTTCCGTCTCAAACGTGCGCTCGTACGCGCCGGCAAAGTGCGACACGTCCGTCGAGGTGCCGCCCATGTCGAAGCCGATCAGCTGCTTGAAGCCGGCCTCGCGCCCGGTCTCGGCCATGCCGACGACGCCACCGGCCGGGCCGGACAGAATCGCGTCCTTGCCGCGGAACAATTCCGCCGCAGTCAATCCGCCCGACGACATCATGAACATCAGGCGGGGACCATGCTCCCCTCCCCCTTGTGGGGAGGGGTCAGGGGTGGGGGTCGTGAGGTCGAGCGCAGGTGAAGACTGGCGCGTGTGCGTATGGCTCTCGCTGTGCGCAGCCTCCCGACCCCCCACCCGACCCTCCCCCACAAGGGGGGAGGGATTTAAGTCCCCCGCGACCTGCGCCACATAGCGGCGCAAGATCGGCGACAGATAACTGTCGACCACGGTGGTGTCGCCGCGCCCGACGAGCTTGATCAGCGGCGAGACTTCGTGGCTGGCGGAAACCTGCGGAAAGCCTAGCTCGCGGGCGAGCGCCGCGACCTGCTGTTCATGCGCGCTGTAGCTATAGCCGTGCATCAGCACGATAGCGATGGCGCCGATTCGGTCCGCCTTCGCGCGGAGAAGTTCGGCTCGCACAGCGTCGAGGTCCACACCGCGCTCGACGGTGCCGTCCGCGCGCACGCGCTCGTCCACTTCGACGACCCGCTCGTAGAGCATGTCCGGCTTGATGATGTGGCGCGCGAAGATTTTCGGCCGCGCCTGATAACCGATACGCAGCGCGTCGCGGAAGCCCTTGGTGATGAGAAGGAGCGTACGATCACCCTTGCGTTCAAGCAGCGCATTGGTCGCGACCGTCGTCCCCATCTTCACGGCGCCAACGCGCGATGCCGGGATCGCCTCGCCGGGCTCAAGCCCGAGCAAGCGGCGAATACCCGCCACCGCGGCATCCGTGTAGGCCTCCGGATTTTCCGAAAGGAGTTTGTGGGTGACCAGTTTGCCATCCGGGCGCCGGCCGATCACGTCGGTGAAGGTGCCGCCGCGGTCGATCCAGAACTCCCAATTTCGGGGCGATTGATCCATGCTCGTGACCGCGGCTAAGGTAAGAGAAGATATGGCGAAGGAAAGCCGCCGCTAGGCTTGCTTGAACCCAGGATCAGGAACGAAATGCACAAGACCGCGCTAACCGAAACCGCCTTGGCCCGTGGCAAGCGTCTCTTCGGCAAATTGCACCCTTTCGAGGCCATCGATCCGCGCCGCACCGCGCTCCTTGTGATCGACATGCAGAACTATTTCGTCAAGACCGGCCACCAGGCCGAAACGCCGATGGCGCGCGAGATCGTTCCGAACATTAATCGTCTCGCTGCAGAGCTGCGTCGGCGCGGCGGCCATGTCGTCTGGATTCGCAACGGCACGACCGATACACGCCAGAGCTGGTCGACCTACCACGACCATCTGCTGACGCCGGAGCGCATGCGGCGCCGCTATGAATTGATGGACGAAGGCCACGACGGATTCGAATTTTGGCACCTCAACGACATCCGGCCCGAGGATACGTGCCTGACAAAGAAGCGCTACAGCGCGTTCATCCGGGGCTCATCCGATGTCGAGCGGCTTTTGCACGACCGTAACGTCGACACTGTCCTGATCACCGGCACAGCGACCCACATCTGCTGCGAGAGCACCGCGCGCGATGCGATGATGCTCAACTTCAAGACCGTCATGGTCGCCGACGGCCTCGCCGCCAGTTCCGACGAGGAACATAACGCCTCGCTGTCGGGGCTCTACGGCCAGTTCGCCGATGTGCAGACCGTCGATGAAGTCGTGCAGTCGCTGGAGCGCGGCGATCAGGCGCGCGCGGCTGCCTAGCTAATTCGCAGGGCTAGTTATCTCGCGCCAGCAGCCCGGCAACCATCCTGATTTCGTTGCGGGCATATTTGGGCAACCCGGCGCTGATTGAATCGCCGGAGTTGAACGACGACTGTCCCATCAGCACCTGCGCCGGCACGAGGTTGCGCAGCACCGGCACGTTCTCGAATTCCTTCTGCTTGTCGAGCACGCTGGTCTCGACCGCCAGCGCCATATAGGCGGTGACAACGGTCTTGCCGGCGTCGGCCGGATCATTCTGAAACACGGCGAAGAATTTTCCGAACTTCATGATCTGGTTGACGTAGAAAATGTTCTGCTCGAGCGCGCCCGCGATCGGTGCATCAAGACCGGTCAAATCCTTCAATCCGGCCTGATCGAGGTCCGCAGACGCAGGCTGCGACAGCTCGCTTTCAAAATCGATGTGATCGGAAAGTTTCTTGGGGCTGTCGCGCAGCTTGTTGACCAGCAGTATCCCCATCGGAATCTTGCCTTCGAGCTTGTAGCTCGACTGGATGCAGACCAGTGCCGGCCGGCCGGTGCACCACTTACGATCCGGATTGGCGTTGCCCGTCCCTTGCCGATCCTTGAGCGGATTTACGTCGGCGGCGGCAATCTCCTTGTGTTTGATTGCCGGATCGATCTTTTCAAGGAAGGCGAGCGTCACATAGTGCGCAAGATCAATCGCACCTGGCGGCCGGTCAAGAATAAAGCGCGCCTGCGCGACGTACATGGTCAGCTTCTGGGTAACGGGGGCGCTGGTGGCCCCGGCGCTCGCCACTTTGGTCACCGTCGGTTCGGTATAACCGGGAAACGGCGATAGAAACTTCTTCTGCGCGGGCTGCGTGCGCTCCCATTCCTGGAAGCCGATGAGTTTAGTCGCGTCGCCGCCGGCCGTACTACTTTTTTGATCGTCGTTGAACGCAATAGCTCCGGGCTTTACCTGCGCCAGGTCCAAATCACTGACGCCCGCCACATCCTCAACGCGAAATTCTTGCGCGCCGGCGGCTGGCAATGAACTTGTCAAGATCAAGCCGGATAGCGCGATCAAACAGGGAATCCGCATTTGAACTTTCTTTAAACCCGGCTGAAAAAATCAGTTGGTCCGCTTGCCCCAGAAATAATCCGGGTCGCGGCGAACGCCATTAGGCGGGGTCTCTGAAAAATCACCGAACAAGGGCGCAAACAGCCCGCGCAACGGCTGTGGCAACACAGGTTGCGGAACCGGCGGCTGAGCCGGTCCCGGTTGCCAGCCCTGGGCGGGATAATAGGATCGGCCGGGCACAAAGCTATCGTCACCCTGTGCGGCCCAGTAGCCTTCGCTTGCCGAGCCGGCGCCGGAGCCATAGGCGTCCTCGCGCGAAACCAGCTGATATTGCGTTTCCTCGAAACGGCCGGTGGCATCGAGGCGGAAGTGCTCGATGAAGCCGCGGCCATTGGTCACCCGATCGCCGCTCGCATACTCGATTGGCAGATCGATGAGATGAAGCTTCGCCTCGCGCGACGGTCCGTTGAGCGGCGCCTTCGGGGCAATGCCTTGCGCCCAGATCGCCTCGATGATCGGCCTGAAGATCGGCAGTGCCACCCTCGCGCCGGTAGCGTTGCCCCCGAGCGAGCGGCGCTTGCCGTCGCCGTTGTCGTAGCCGACCCAAACCGCCACGGTAACGTCGTTGGTGAAGCCGATGAACCAGCCATCGACCGCATCCTCGGTGGTCCCGGTCTTGCCGGCGACGTAAGGCGACAACGAACTGATCGCCCGCGCAGTGCCGCGTTCGACGACGCCCTGCAAGATCGTCTTGAGCTGATAGAAAGAGGTCCGGTCAGCAGCGCCGATCCAGGGCGCCGGCGTGGTCGGATACTGATAAATCGTCCGGCCACCGGCTTCAATCGAGTCGATGCTGTGAGGCTGCGGCCTCTCGCCCTCATTGGCGACTGCCGCGTAGAAAGCGGCCAGATCAATCATCCGCACCGGCTGTGCGCCGAGCACGAACGGATAGTACCGAACGCATTCGTTGTAGATCCTTGCCGCGACCGCGGTCGCGCAAACGTCGTCGAGACTTTTCTCAGGGTCCGCATCGATGCCGCCGTCAAGCAGGTGTGCGGTCACCATGTTGACCGAGTTTTCGAGACCGCGGCGTAGCGTCAAGGCACCACCCGAGCCGTTGTCGGCGTTACGCGGCGACCAGAAATCTTCTTCACGCACTCTGCCGTTAAACTCGCGGTCAATAATGCCGCCTTGCGTGCCAGAAGCGCCGATCGGCGGCAGCGTAATCGGATCATCGGGGATCAGCGTATTCGGCTGGAGGCCTTTTTGCAGGGCCGTTAGATAAGTCAGTGGCTTGATCGCCGAGCCTGGCTGGCGCTGCGTCTGCACCGTGCGATTGAGCTGGCTCAACGGGTAGGAAAACCCGCCAGCCATCGCGAGAATGCGGCCGGTCTTGTTTTCCAGCACCAGCGCTGCGCCTTGAACGGTCGGCCGCACGCGCAATTGCGCTTGCGCCGAAGCGGCCCTGCCCTTCCCTTCAAGCACGTGCACATAGACCACGTCGTAAAGATTCAAGACCCGCCAGTTCACACGGCTGACCAACGGCACGACGCGACCGTCGGCAAGGCCGACATGGATGGTGCCCTTTTTGTCCAGGATAACTGCCGCCTGCCAGTGTACGTCATAGAGTGGAAGATGAACGGCGGTGAGCGCCTGTTGCCAGGCGGGCATCGCGGTCGGCGCGATGCTTGGTCTGATCCCTGGCGCGCCGGTCTGCTTGGCGCCGCCGAGTTTCTGCACCGCGTCTGCGATATTCGCCTCAGGACCCTGATACTGCGTGCGCCCTGATGCCATTTCGTAAAGCGCCAAGCCTTCCTGCAGCGCGGCTTCGGTCTCGTGTTGCAGGGCTGCGTTGATCGTCGAATGCACCGTGTAGGACTGGGCGGTCAGGCTCTCGACGCCATCCGACTTTGCCTCGCGCCCGAGGTAGTCGACAAAGTCGAAGCCTGAATCGCGGTGCGGCCGATCGAAGGCGACGAACTTGGGCAGATCGGCGGCGGCCTGGTCCTTTTGCGCGGCGCTGATCACGCCATCTTCCTGCATGCGGCCCAGCACATAGCCGAGACGTTCTTTGGCGCGGTCGGGATGCCGGTCCGGATTGAAATAGCTCGGCCCCTTGAGCAGTCCCGCCAACATTGCGCCTTGGGCAAGCGTCAAATTCTTGGCCGTTACACCGAAATAGCCACGCGCGGCCATGTCTACGCCCCAGGAGCCGCGGCCGAAATAGACGGTATTGAGGTAGAGTTCGAGAATCTCGTTTTTGCTAAGCGTACTTTCGAGCCACGAGGCTACGATCATCTCGCGAATCTTGCGCTCGTAAGTCACGTCTTCGCCGACCAGGAGATTCTTCACGACCTGCTGGGTTATGGTAGAGCCGCCTTGCGGGCGCCCTGGATCGGCAAGGTTGCCGATGAAGGCGCGGATGATGCCGCGCTCGTCGATGCCGTGGTGCTGGTAGAAACGCCGGTCCTCGGCGGCGGTGAATGCCTTTTGCACAAAATCCGGAACGTCACTGAGCGACACCCATATCCGCCGGTTGCCGGGCTCGAACACCTCAGCAAAATTGCCACCCTTGCCGTCCAGCACCGTGCTCATGCTTGGAAGCTTTCGCCCCTTCAATTGCGTCGGGTCGGGCAGATCAGCCGCCGCGGCATTGAAGAAATCGATCACGTCGCCCAGATCGACGACCGACTGGGGCACGCTCTCGTTCTTGCAGAATTGCCGATAGGCGGTGTTCAGGTCGGCGAAATTGATGCCGTGGAAGGCCTTGATGTCACCGCCGAGCGCCTTCGGATCGTCGAGCGCGGTCGAAATCAGGTCGTCCAGGTTAATCGATTCAATATCGAAGGCCTTGCGCATATGACCGCAGCCATTGCGCAAAATCTGCACCACCTCGGCTCGATCTTGCACGCGATCGAAATGGGTCTTGACCGCCTGCGGCTGGGTCATCACCTCGCTCAACGCCAGCGCAGTTGCAAAAATCTTGACCAGAATCATGCCGATACCACGACGGGGACACAAACGATTTTGAGGGACGCCGATAGCAACAACGCCGAGTATAGCGATGTGATCCTTACAAAAGGACTTTTTTGCGGGCCTTTTGTGCCGTCTGCCTGTCGCGTTCTTTCGACGCGCTTGTTTCGCGCCAAGGCGGTCGGTGATTACCGAGATGTCTATCTATTTAATCAGCCAGCCTAAAACCGGCTCAGGAGCCTAGTTCTTGTTCGCCGGCTCCAAGCCGTCGAAATGATGGCGCTTCTGCAACCATGCCAGCAAGATCAGCGCCGGCAGACCTGCGAACGCACAGATAACAAAGAACCAAACCCAGCCGGCCGACGCGGCAATAAATCCGGCTCCGGACGACAGGTAGGTTCGTCCCACTGCGGCAAGGGCGGTAAGGAGCGCGTATTGGGTCGCCGTGTGCAGCGGATTGCGGCATAGCGCCGACAGATAGGCGACAAAGACCACGGTGCCGATGGCGCTGGTGAAATTCTCGGCGATGATCGCCACCGTGAGCCATGCAATGTCGTGGCCCACAACCGCCTGCCAAGAAAACGTCAGATTGGAGACCCCTTGCAGGAGACCGCCAATCAGAAGGCTCAACGGAAGCGAGTACGCGCGGGCCAAAAAACCGCCGGCAAAGCCGCCGATCAGCGTCGCCGCGAGTCCGACGCCCTTGATGATGGCCGCGTATTCGTTGCGCGAAAAGCCGAGATCGATCACGAACGGCGCGGTCATCGCGCCGGACAACGCGTCGGTGAACTTGTACAGGATGACGAAAGCGAGCGCGACGAAAGCCAGGTCACGCGTCAAAAACTCGGAAAACGCGCCGACGGCGGCTTCAACGACGCGTTGCAGCGCGTTTTCCCGCGCGTATGCGGCGTTGGCGGCCTGCGACTTTTCCGGCTCTGTCGCAATGAGTGTCGTCGCGACGCCGATCAACACCAGTACCGCCATCAAAGCATAGCCCGCGGTCCAGGCGCCGTGGTAGCTCAGGCCAAATCCCTGCAAGGCGCTAACCAAAAACAGCGCACCCGCCGTCGAGACGAGCATGCCGATGCGGTAGGCGGCAACGTAAGATGCCATGCCGGCCGCCTGCTCGCTCTCATCGAGACTCTCCACCCGGAAGGCATCGACGACGATGTCCTGGGTCGCCGACGCAGTAGCAACCAGCAGCGCGCCAACCGCAACAATCAGCGGCGAAACCGCCGGATCGCAGGCGCCCAGCAGCACGATCGCCGCGATCAGCAGAAATTGCGAGAGCAGAAGCCAGCCGCGGCGCCGGCCAAACCGCTGCGACAACAGCGGCACGTCGAGCGCGTCAATGAGCGGCGCCCACAGGAACTTTATGGTGTAGGGCGTGCCGACGAGTGCAAACAGTCCGATGGTACCGAGGTCGACCCCCGCCTCGCGCATCCAGACCAGCAGCGTCGAGCCCGACAGCGCCAGCGGCAAACCCGACGAGAAGCCGAGAAACATCACGATCAGCACCCGCCGCTGCAGATAAACGGCGAATGTGTCGACGATGGAGGTGCGGGCCGGGGCGTCGGTCATTGATGGACGCCAATATCACAATCCGCAATTCCAGAGCGGTCTAAAGCGACCGGCCCGGAAGCCGTTACTCGCCCGCCTCTAATTTAAAGACCGGCGCGGAGACGACATTCGAATTGGCCGATGCTTGCGCGCCGAGTTCGACCTGCTGAATGCGCTCGCCATGCGCTTCGATCTTGTCGATCGAGATGATGGCCTGCCGTATGTCTTCGTTCGACTGGTTGAAATGGGTTTGCAGCTTGCGGACGCGATCGCCGAGCAGGCTCACATCCTTCACCAGACGCCCGACCTCGTCGCGAATCTGGTCGGCTGCTTCACGCATGCGAGCATCCCTCTGGATCTGCTGCACCACCTGGATTGCGAGCATGAGGATCGACGGCGATACCACAACCACGCGCGCGCGATACGCCTTCTGTACCAGATCGTCGAAACCGTCGTGCAAATCAGCGTAGACCGACTCGGAGGGCACGAACATGAAAGCGATTTCCTGGGTCTCGCCCGGGATCAGATATTTCTCGGCGATATCAGTGACATGCTTGCTCACGTCCGCACGCAGCCGCTGCGCCGCGGCTTTGCGCTCGTCGTCCGACTTGGCGTCGCGATAGGCGGTGATGCCTTCGAGCGGAAACTTGGCATCGATCACCAGCGGGCGTTTGTCAGGCAGGAATATGCAGCAGTCGGGACGGGTCTTGTTGGCGAGCGTGTATTGAAATGCGTAAGCACCCTTCGGCAGGCCGTCCTGGATGATCGTCTCCATCCGCCACTGTCCAAACGCGCCGCGCGATTGCTTGTTGGCCAGCACCCCCTGCAGCGACGTCACCTGGGTGGCGAGGTCGGTGATATTTTTCTGCGCACGATCGATAACCGCCAGCCGTTCAGCGAGCTTTTGCAGGCTCTCGGAAGTGCTCTGCTTGGTCTTTTCGAGGGAATCGCCGAGGCGATGCGAGACCGAATCGAGCCGCTCATTGACGGTGCGCTGCAATTGCGACTGGCCATTGGCCAATAGCCTGATCGCGCCCTCAAGGCGTGCGGCAGCGTCGGCCTGAGCCCGGGACAGCTCGGCCATTGCTGCGTCCTCGGTCGGCGCGGGATTGCGGGAGCGCCAGAGCACGATGGCCATTGCTGCAAGCGCGGCGACCGCAACAATGACGGCCACAACGGCGATAATCTGGGAGGCATCGGTCATGGGTAGCTTCTACGCGATTCGCGCGGGCCCGGACCCGGCTGTCTTCGCGTATAGCTCTTCTAGAACGAAAAGCGAACATCAACAACCCAAACACGTCGGCTAACACGACAATCGCCTACATTGACCGCGCTTTATGCACCGCTTACATCGCCTCCAAGGCGTGGTGACATGACTGTGCGCGAGATCCTAACGCTCCCCGATAAGCGGCTGCGGCTTCATTCCGAACCGGTGAAGCGCGTCGACGCGGGCATTCGCGCCCTGGTCGATGATATGTTTGCGACCATGTATGCCGCGCCGGGCATTGGGCTCGCCGCCATCCAGGTCGGCGTCGCCAAACGCGTCGTGGTCATGGACCTGTCGAAAAAGGAAGACGCGCACAAGCCGCAAGTTTTCATCAATCCAGAGCTCACCTGGGCGTCGGAAGAAAAATCGACCCACGAGGAGGGCTGTCTCTCGATTCCGGAATTCTACGAAGAGGTCGAGCGGCCGACCGAGATCAAGGTCAAGTATCTCGACCTCGACGGCAAGACCCACGAAATTGGGGCGGAAGGACTGTTCGCGACCTGTGTTCAGCATGAGATTGATCACATCAACGGCGTGCTGTTCATCGACCACATCTCAAAACTCAAGCGCGATCGCATTACGAAGAAATTCGCCAAGGCGGCCAAAGCGGCGGGCAAGACAGAAAAGACCAAGGTGGAGGCCTAGTTGCCGCTGCGCCTCGTGTTCATGGGCACACCCGATTTCGCCGTGCCCACACTTCTGGAAATCGTTGGTGCCGGACATGAGATCGTGGCGGTCTATACGCGCGCGCCACAACCGGCCGGACGCGGCATGGAACTGCGGCCGAGCCCGGTCGCGCGCGAAGCGGAGCGGTTTGGGCTGCCGGTTTTAACGCCGAAAACTCTGAAGGGTACCGACGCCGCAGCGACGATGCGCGCACACGACGCCGATGCGGCCGTGGTCGTGGCCTACGGACTGATCCTGCCGAAACCAATCCTGGACGCTTTTCGGCTCGGCTGTTTCAACTTGCATGCGTCGCTGTTGCCGCGCTGGCGCGGTGCGGCGCCGATCCAGCGCGCCATCATCGCCGGCGACCGCGAGACCGGCGTGATGGTGATGAAAATGGAAGAAGGCCTCGACACCGGTCCGGTCGCCATGGCGGAGCGCGTACCCATCGGTCCGGACGTGACCGCGGGCGATATGCACGACACGCTGACGCGGCTTGGCGCCGATTTGATGCTGCGTGCGCTCGGCGCGCTGGAAAAGGGCGCCCTGCAGCTGACGCCGCAATCCGCGGGCGGCGTGACTTATGCCAGCAAGATCGACAAGAACGAGACCCGCATCGACTGGACCAAATCATGGCAGCAGGTCCACGATCATTGCCGGGGGTTATCGCCGTTTCCCGGCGCGTGGTTTGAGTTTTTAGGCAACGGCGGCGCGGGCCGCGTCAAGGTGTTACGTACGACCAGGACCGGCGGCCACGGCAAGCCTGGGCATGTGCTCGACGAACGTCTGACTATTGCCTGCGGCGAAGGCGCGGTCCGGCTGATCGAACTCCAGCGGGCCGGCCGGCAGCCGATGCTGGCCGCTGATTTTTTGCGCGGGATGCCGATCGGGCGCGAATGCGTGCTGGTTTGACGCGCCGCGTTTTTCTGCCGACGTAGGGCGGCCATGCCTCGCTACAAGCTCACCATCGAATATGACGGCACCCCGTTCGTCGGCTGGCAGGTGCAGGACAACGGCGTCTCGGTGCAGGGCGTGATCACCGAAGCGATTGCAGCGTTTACCGGCGAGCACGTCTCGCTGCAGGGCGCCGGCCGCACCGATGCCGGTGTGCACGCGCTCGGCCAGGTCGCCCACGTCGATCTTGCCAAGGATTGGGACGTCGACACCGTGCGCGACGCCATCAACTTTCACCTGCGGCCGCAGCCGATCGCGGTTCTCGCAGCAGAAAATGCGGCCGACACTTTCGAAGCACGTTTTTCGGCGATCAAGCGGCATTATCGCTACCGCATCATCAATCGCCGCGCCGATCTCGCGCTCGAGCAAAATCGCGCGTGGCGGGTGCCGCGACCGCTCGACGGCGCAGCAATGCACACCGCCGCGCAAAAGCTCGTTGGCCGGCACGATTTCACTACCTTCCGCGCCACTGAATGTCAGGCCAAATCGCCGGTGAAGACGCTCGACCAGCTCGACGTCGCCCGCGATGGCGATGAAATGCGAGTTACGGCGTCAGCGCGCTCGTTCCTACATCACCAGGTGCGCTCGATGGTCGGCTCGCTCGTGCACGTCGGCGAGGGCAAGTGGAGTGCGGACGATCTCGGTGCGGCACTCGCCGCCCGCGACCGCACCGCCTGCGGCCAGGTTTCTCCGCCGCACGGGCTTTATCTGGTGCGGGTGGAGTACTAACGGGTCGTAGCGAAATACTTCTCGATAATCCGCCGGTAGATCGCCGTCAGCGCGCGAAGGTCGGCGATCGGTGCGCATTCGTCGACCTGGTGCATGGTCTGTCCGACCAGGCCGAATTCGAGCACCGGGCAATAGTCCTTGATGAAGCGCGCGTCGGAGGTGCCGCCGGAGGTCGAGAGTTTCGGCCTGCGGCCGGTCACCTCGGCAATGGCGGCGACAGCGAGATCGGTGAACGGTCCGGGCTTGGTGAGAAAGACCTCCGCATTCGACGGCTGCCACTCGAAGGCAAATTGGACGCGGCCGGCGGCGGCGTCCTGCGCGCGGCGCTCTATCAGAGTCTTGAGCGCCATCGGGCTGTGGCAATCGTTGTAGCGGATGTTGAAACGCGCGCGCGCCTGCCCGGGAATGAGATTGACGGTTTCGTTGCCGACATCGACCGACGTAAATTCCAAGTGTGACGGATCGAAATGCTCGCTGCCGTCGTCGAGCGGCGCCTGCAGCGCTGCGATGAGCGTCACCAGCCCGCGGATCGGGTTGTCAGCGCGATGCGGATAAGCGACGTGACCCTGACGGCCGGTGACGATGAGCGTGCCGCTGAGCGAGCCGCGCCGCCCGGCCTTGATCGTATCGCCGAGCGTCTCGACGTTGCTCGGTTCGCCGAGGATGCAATGGTCAAAGGTCTCGCCGCGTTCCGCCGCCCATTGCAGCAGCTTGATCGTGCCGTTGACCGCTACGCCCTCTTCGTCGCCGGTGATCAGAAGCGAAATCGAGCCATGCTTCGGCGGGCCGCCGTTAACGGCGAGATAGTCCAGCGCTGCCGCAACGAAGCAGGCGATGCCGCCCTTCATATCGACAGCGCCGCGGCCGTAAATCCTGTCGTCTGCCAATTCGCCGCCAAAGGGCGGATGATGCCAATTTGCCTCGTCACCCGGCGGCACGACATCGGTATGCCCGGCGAACATCAGATTGGGTTTTTCACTGCCGACGCGTGCGTAAAGGTTTTCGACAGGAATGCTGCCGGGCGCGGCGAAGGTCATGTGATGCACGGCAAAGCCCGCTGACGCCAACACGCCCTGCAAATAACCCAGCGCCCCGCCCTCTTGCGGCGTGATCGAGCGACAACGAATGAGATCGCGCGCAATGGCGACGGGATCGGCAGTCATGAATCAGAATGCCTTCGCAAGACCTGCCTCTTTAAGCACTTCGTTGGCGGTGTGGCGCGATTTGGTCGAGCGCGGAACAGTGACGTTACGGTTGCTCACAGGGCTGTACCAAATTTCGTGGCTGCCTTTGCCTTTGCGTACGAGGTAACAGCCGCTTTCTTCGAGGACACGTACGAGATCGCGATAGAACTCTGCCATCTACGCACTGGCGACTTCGAGATGCTCCTCGGCTCGGAAGGTGAGCGAGAGATTCTCGTTTTGCTCGCCCGCCAGTTCGAGAAGATCCGGCAAAACGAGTTTCACCTCATCAATCATGACCGGCCAAGTATCGGCCTCAACCACAAGACCCGGCACATCCTTGCTGGTGGCGATCCAAACGTCAGCCTCCGCGTCCCAGCGGGCATCGATGGTGATTGAGCGGCTCATGGGCGGAAGATCGGTCACCGTGGGGCCTGGGTCAATCCCCAGCAGTGACGACGGGATCGGCAGACATCGGCCTTAAACCTTGGCGAGCGGATCTGGACCGTTCGGGTTCGGGCCGACCGTACCCCGGCGGAAACCAAGCTCTACGAGCAAAGCCAAACCGAACACCGTGAACGGCACCGCGATGACCAGCGACAGCATGCTCGGCGCCTCGTCGTTGCCGGCAACGCCAAGTACGGTGAAGAGATCAAGCAAGGCGCCCGCGCCGAAGAAAACGATCAACAGCCAAATCGGCATGTTGCGGTCGTGCGCCCGTTTTATAGCGACGGCAAACTCCGGATAGGTGAAAGCAAGATCGACGATGGCGCTTAGCCGATCGCCCTGAATCTCCTCCGCGATGAGATGGCCGAAAATCTCGGCGATCGCGAGCACGCCCATCGCAAACCAGAACGTCTGGCGGCCAATGCGGCCGTGAAAGCCATTGAGAAGGTAAGCCCAATCCATCGTCGCGACGCGAACTTTCAGTCCCGCAGCAATTCGTTGATGCTGGTCTTGGCCCGCGTCTTTTCGTCGACGCGCTTGACGATGACGGCACACGAGAGGTTTGGGGTCACGCCGCCCGCCGCGCGCGGCGCACCCGGCAGGCTGCCCGGCACCACCACCGCATAAGGCGGCACCTCGCCCTGAAAGATTTCGCCGCTGCTGCGATCGACGATCTTGGTTGAAGCGCCGATGAACACGCCCATCGACAGCACCGCGCCTTCGCGCACGATCACGCCCTCGGCAATTTCCGAGCGCGCGCCGATGAAGCAATTGTCCTCGACGATCACCGGCCCCGCCTGCAACGGCTCAAGCACGCCACCGATGCCGGCGCCGCCGGAGATGTGACAGTTCTTGCCAATCTGCGCGCACGATCCGACCGTCGCCCAGGTGTCGATCATGGTGCCGCGATCCACGTAGGCTCCGAGGTTGACGAAAGACGGCATCAGAACGACGCCCGGCGCAATATAAGCGGAACGCCGCACGACGCAGCCGGGCACCGCGCGAAATCCGGCGCTGCGAAAGCGCTTGTCATCCCAGGCGTCGAATTTCGAAGGGACCTTATCCCACCACACCGCACGGCCGGGGCCGCCTGAGATCACGCTCATGTCGTTTAAGCGGAACGACAGCAGCACCGCCTTCTTGAGCCATTGATTGACCCGCCAAGCGCCGTCAGCCGCGCGTTCCGCCACCCGCGCCTCGCCGCGGTCGAGAAGGTCGAGCGCATCCTCGACCGCCTCGCGGACTGTGCCGGTCGTCGCCGGACCAAACTCATCGCGCCGCTCAAACGCGTCCTCGATGGCCTCCGCCAACGATTTTGTCCCGGTTTGGCTTTGAGTCTTGGCGAATTCGGCGGCCGGCATCAAGAAAATCCCCAGTTGCGGCGGTTTGTCGGAGTGCGCTTGATCGATGTCAAGCACCGCGGTCGCTGTGGACCCTGAAATTGGAACTTTTCTTGCATAGCTCGCTTGGAAGCGATGCGACCAGAGGGTTTCCAATGATCACGATGGGAATAGCAGTCATGGCCGGCGTGTTTTATTGGCTTGGCTGGTACAAACTGGCGTTCTGGATTCTGACCTATGCGATCGTTTATGGCGGCTTGAATGTATTGCGCGGCGACAATCAGGCGCGGTGGCTGTTTCGACGCAATTCCGCGGTCACCATTGCGGTTCTCATTCCAGTCACCTGGCACATCGGCGAGCTTGCCGGCTACTTTTGATCGGCACCCAAACCTCGCTCCTTAGCGATGCCGCGCAAAAAACCGGTGAGATCGTCGGTGACGTGATCGACATGCGGGGCATCGCGCCCGGCAAGCTCCCACTCCTCGCGAAAGACTTCGCTGGTACCGTTCGGCACCACCAGCACGGTGGTCATTCCGAGCGCGTGCGGCACTTCGAGATTGCGCGACAGATCCTCAAAAATTGCCGCCTTCCGCGGATCGACATTGTGCCGGGAAAGGAAGCGATCATAGACCGATGGCCGCGGCTTCGGCTCGAATGCGGCAGCGGCGACGTCGAACACGTCGTCGAAGTGCTCGGCGATTTCCAATCTCGCCATCACCGCTTCGGCGTGCCGCCGCGTGCCATTGGTGAGAATGAGCTTGCGTCCTTGGAGCTGAGCAATGGCAGCGCCGAGCGCGGGGTCCGGGGTCAGCGGCGAATGATCGATCTGATGCACGACTTCCAGAAACTCGTCAGGATTGAGGCCATGCTCCTCCATTAGGCCGCGCATGCTGGTGCCATAGCGGCGGTAGTAATCCTTCTGCACCCGGAACGCCTCATCGGGAGTGACGCGCAGAAAGTTGGCGATGTAGTCGCGAATGCGCTCGTCGACCTGCTGCCAGAGATTGATGTGGTGCGGATAAAGGGTGTTATCGAGATCGAACACCCAAGTCTCGACCGCGCCAAAGCCGCGAACCTGAGCTCGGGCCCGGTCTTCAATCTGACGCTCGATCATGCCCGGCAACTCGTTGTTGCCACACTTCCCGGCGAGGACGCCATCAAGCTCGCCGAATCAGTAATAGCAGCCGGTCAGCCGGGAGCAATGATGCAAAGGGTGTTGCGCAGGTCGGTTCCGTTTGTGCAGGCGGCGCTTATCGGCACGTTGACCGCCGCGGCTCTGGCCGGCTTCGCGATGTTGATTTCCCATTCCTGAGGACGCTCTAACGCGGCTTAGACCGCTTCGCGCCACGCCGCCGCCGGCACCAGTCCCTTAAGCGCGCCATCGTGCAGCCGCACCGGATCGCGCTCGCCTTCCATGGCCACCCGCAAAAGCGAACGCGCCAGTTCGTCCGGTCGTACCGTGCTGTTGCCGACCGCCTTGAGCGTCAGCCATGCCTCGTCGAAGGCGGCCTCGAGGATCACCAGCGTCTGAGGGTCAAACGAAGAACTTTGGAACCCGCGCATAGCCCGTTCCTCACCGCAATAGTACGGACAGATTTACGGAATGGCAAAACATCGTCCTCAACTTGGCCGAGTTTGTGACTGAAAGCCCGTGACAATTTGCATCAATCGCGCGCCGCCCCACGCGGCACCCAGTCATGATCCAGCGAGTCGGACGCATGACACCCATGCGATTTGATTTCGTCATTTCCATAGCTGAAAGGCGATCAGCGCAGCCAGCATGATTCCGCTCCCGACCCCCTGCAGCGGCGTGATGACTTCTCCGAGGGCGATCGCGCTCAGCGCCATCGCAATCATCGGCTCGAAATTGGTGAGCAGCGCAGTACGGAACGGCCCGATACGGATCGTCGACACGAATACGAACAGTATGGCGACCGTGGTGACAACACTCAGCGCGATCAACGCGATCCAGCCGCCGTCGGTTTGCGGCGGCTGCCAAGTCCGCGTGAGAAGCGACACGGCGGCAAATATCACAAGCTGCGCCATCACCGAGTACCACGTCGTCAGCCGCGCGTCAGCGCCGACAAGGAATGCGCGCGTGAAAATCAACACCCCGGTGCGGCAGCACGCCGCGCCGATCGCGAAGGCAATGCCGCCAAGCGCGAGACCTGCCGGGTGAGCACCGATCATGATCGCGAGCCCGACGAAAGCCGCGAGCGCGCATAGCACCCCTTGCCAGCGCAAGCGCTCGAGGCCCGTTGCCGCAGCGACCAGTCCGGTCAGCAACGGATAAACGAAATAAGTCAGGACCGCCGTCGGTACGTCATTCGCTTCAATCGCCTTGAACAGACAAAAGATCAGCACCGAGAACAACACGCCGATGCCGATGGATATCAGGCGGACGCGCGCGTCCACCGGCGGCGGCTTCGGCCCGAGCCGCAGCCATACCGTCATCAAGGCAAGCCCAACCACGCTGCGAAACAGCAGCATGGTGAGCACGTCGCAGTGCGACGCGATGATGATCTTGGCGAGCACATCGGCAACGCCGAGCGAGAGCGCGGCGGCGAGCCCGGGCACCACCGAAAAAACAAAACGGGAGGCCAAGCGGAACAACTCGTGTGGAATTCCGCCTGACGCAATACGCGGTAGCGGCCTGCGCCGCAACCTGGATTGTGATCTGGCGCATAACGCGAAAAAAGACTAGGCGCGTTCGATAAAGACGCGTTCCTGTTCAGGTTCGGGACGCGCAACCGGCGCCGCCGGTTTCTCAAATCGCTCTTTGAGGACCAGCGTCGCGCGAACGAACGGCGCGATCAGCTCGCCTCGTATGGTGTGGGCGTGCTCACGATCCGGCTCAACTCCGAACTCGAGCGGTTCGCGGTCTGCCGCCGGAATGTACAGCGTGCCGAACATCCAGTCCCATAGCGCCAGACAGCTCCCCAGATTCTTATTGAAGTGAACCGGATTTCGCGAGTGATGAATCTGATGATGAGCCGGGCTCATCATCAGATGGCCGAGCCAGCCAGTGAACGAAATCCACAATTCCGAGTGCTGCAAGTGAACGTAAAAGTAGATAAAGAACACCAAAATGATGTTGGTCTCGGAGAGACCATATTGCGAGGCCGGCTGGCCGAGCAGGTAGTCTCCCAGGCCATTCGCAAACCCCATCGAGACTGCGAGAATGTTGACGAAGACGCACATATAGATCGGATGCACACGAAAGTTCGTCAGCGGCGTGAGCACCGTCGCCGAGTGGTGGACCTTATGGAATTCCCAGAGGAACGGTATGCGGTGCGAGAGATAGTGGTTGAGCCAGTAACCGAGCTCATAGGCCAGAAACAGCATAACGGTGATAATCGACCGGGAAACAAATACCGGCCACGGCGCCGGCGGCATGGCGCCGAGCGCGTTGGTCAGCAGGTCCGCGACGCTACGGCTCAGCGTATTATAGGACAGCAGAGCCCAGCCGAATAAGATGCCGAAGACGAAAACGTTGAAATAGAAATAGCCGGCGTCCGCCATGCTCGACTTGCTCAAGACGATCCGCTTCGGAAACAGCGCCCGAAGCAGCGGCTTTAGGCGAATGCGCCGGCCCTTTTTGTATCGCCGTGCGGCAAGGACAACGAATGCAACGCACAGAGCACTGAACAGCGAAAGCAGAGAAATATGCGAACCGGGCGACAGGAACGCTTTGCTCAGCTGGCCAAAAAAATACGAAATGCCGGGCGAGAAATCCAAACGCGCCTCCGCAACGTGCGAGAAGCCCCAGTGTTACGCGGCCATTGGTAAAGGTGGCGTTGTCCGGCTGCGCTGTGCGCGGTTAACGGCGGGTAAATCGGTTCCGGTCATTTCACGCTTAAGACGCATCAGTTATGGATAAGCGTGCCAGCGCCGAGCTCGGTGAACAATTCCAGCAGCACGGCGTGTGGCACCTTGCCATCGAGGATGACGACACCTTCGACGCCACGCTCCAGCGCATCGATACAAGTCTCGACTTTGGGAATCATGCCGGCGGATATGGTGCCATCGGCAATCAAGCGGCGCGCGTCATCGGCGGAAAGTTGCTTGATCAGATTCCTTGATTTGTCGAGCACGCCCGGCACATCGGTCAGCAACAGGAGACGCTTGGCCTTGAGCGCACCGGCAATGGCCCCGGCAAAGGTATCGGCGTTGACGTTGAAGGTGCCGCCGTTGGCGGCGGCAGCGACCGGCGCCAATACCGGAATGAGTTCGCGGCCGAGTATCTGGTTAAGCACGGTGACGTCGACCTTGTCCGGTTCGCCGACGAAGCCGAGATCGACCATCTTCTCAATATGGGAATCGGGGTCAACCACCGTGCGTGTCAACTTGCGCGCGATCACCATGTTGCCGTCTTTCCCGCAAAGACCGACTGCCTTGCCGCCGGCTGCGTTGATATAGCCGACCAGCTCCTTGTTGATCGAGCCGGCCAGCACCATCTCGACGATTTCCAGGGTCTTCTCGTCGGTGATGCGCAGCCCTGCCGCATAGTGCGACTGGACGCCGACTTGCTTGAGCATGGCTTCGATTTGCGGCCCGCCGCCGTGCACCACGATCGGATTGATCGCGGTTTGCTCCAGCAGCACGATGTCGCGGGCGAATTCTCGCGCCAGGCTTTCCTGGCCCATGGCGTGGCCGCCGTATTTGATGACGATGGTCTCTTCGTCGTAGCGCTGCATATACGGCAGCGCTTCCGACAGGATGCGGGCCTGCACCTCCGGGCTGATGGGATCACTCTGGCTCATTGCCTCAATCTTCCGGCGTTCGTCGGGTGCAATTTGGCGCAGTGTATGTAGCCGCGTGACGGCGTAACGACAATGCGTTTACCCGCGACGCTCCGCCAGCAGCCGCGCGATCGCCGCGCGAAGCTGCGGGATGCCGACGCCCGTGTGCGCCGAGGTGACGATCAGGTCTGGGAATGCTGCCGGCCGCTTTCGCACACCCGCTTTCACCGACTCGCAGCATTTTTCCAGTTCGTCCTCGCTCACTTGGTCGCATTTCGTCAGCACGATTTCGTAACTGACGGCGGCCTCACCGAGCGCGTCGAAAATGGCCTCATCGACGCTTTTCAAGCCGTGACGTGCGTCGATCAACACATAGACGCGCCCGAGCGCAGCACGTCCGTGGAGGTAGTCGTGAATGAGGCGGGTCCAGGCCGTGACCTTGCTCTTGGCCGTCGCCGCGTAGCCGTAGCCCGGCAGATCGACCAGCACCAGCCGATGGGTTCCGCCGAAAAAGATCAGTTCCTGCGTGCGGCCGGGCGTGTTCGAGGTTCGCGCCAGCGCGCGGCGGCCGGTGATCGCGTTGATCAGACTTGATTTGCCGACGTTTGACCGCCCGGCGAACGCGACTTCGAGGCCGCTTGGCGGCGGCAGCGAGTCGACGGAGCTCGCCGCCGACAAAAAACTCCAATCGCCGGCAAACAGGCGGCGGCCATTTTCAATTTCGACGCTGGAAAAATCGGCCACGGTGCTCACGGATCGGCCGATGTGGAGAGGACTTCGGCCGGCTATGCCTTATCGTATCCACCGGCCCGCTCGCCATGGGGTAAAAATGAAAAGGGGGACATCGTGTCCCCCTTTATCAACTGTCGCAGGCCGTCGCGCCTGAATGCCGATAGATTAGCCAACCGCTTCGTCTTCGTACGATCCGGTTGCGACCGGGGCATAAGCCGGATTCTTGGCACCGCCCTGGTAGCGCGCAGCGGCCGCAACAGCCGAAATGCCGATTTGGCCGTAGCAGAGATGAAGCGCGATGGGCTGATCGGAAAACTTAGCCGGCTGACTTGCCGTATTGGCAGATGCGTCTTTCATGGTCGAACCCCGTTCCCATTCTCGCGAGATGTTGCCGCTCTGAGCGGCGACTAGGGCAGAAAAGAGCGGCAATTCGTCCACCGGCATGACGTGTGCCGCCGATCCAGCCTCCCCCATAGCTGACAGGAGTCCCGGTAAACCCCCGGTTAACGAGTACGAAACATATTACTAAAGCTGCCTTGGGCACCGCGTGAGCATCGGAACAGTGCGACATTCCTGCAACACATCACATTGACATCGATCAACAGATGCTCGCACCGCTGGAATGATTGCGGCGATTTCGTTATGGGGGTCTATGTGGACGATCACGGGGTAGATTCTAGGCTGGGCGGGGGAAGAGCGGGTAAACTGATGATAATGCGTGCGCTTGCATTCGTAATTGCCGCCATTGCGCTCGGCGGCTGCATTCCGGACACTGGGACTCTTGAGCCTTCGAGCCAAGTTGGCTGGAAGCAAAAAGACAAGGACCTGATGTCCAACCTGCCGTACAATCAAGCGGCGGTTCCGGAAGCCTTTCACCGACGCATCGTTGAGTATCACCGGAAAGAAGCTCCCGGCACGATCCTCATCGATAGCGACTCCAAGTATCTCTACTATGTGTTGCCGCAGGGCAAAGCCATCCGCTACGGCATCGCCGTCGGTGAAGAAGCGCAGGCCTGGAGCGGCATTGCCAAAGTCGGCCGCATGGAAGAATGGCCGCCATGGATTCCCACCCCCGGCGAACAGACACGACTAGGCCCGCTGCCGTCCTACGTCACGGGCGGCCCGCACAACCCGATGGGCGCGCGCGGCATGTATCTCTACTCGGGGAACAAGGACACGCTCTACCGCATCCACGGCACCAATCAGCCGGAACTGATCGGCAGTGCCGTTTCTTCGGGCTGCATTCGCATGACCAATGAGGATGCCATCGACTTGTACAATCACGTCAAGGTCGGAAACATGGTCATCGTTCTTGGCCCGCACCAAGGCGACGCGCCGTTCAGTCCACGCCTGGCGCTCGCGCCTTCCGGCAGCAACTGAGCGCGTCTTCCGAATTCTGGCTGGTAATGCCGGGCCCAGTGCCGGGCATTATCGTTTTTGGAGGTCTCAAACGCCGAGTTGGATATGCACGATTTCGGGGGGCACACCGAGGCGGGCCGGAATGAGGCTGGTGCCAAGGCCTCCGGACACGATCAGGTGGCGATCCTCCTCGACCACATGGCCGTAGGCGAAGCGCGCGCCGTATTTGGAAGGAACAAAAGCCGGCCAGATCAGCGGCAGTCGAATTTGTCCGCCGTGGGTGTGGCCACATAACGTCAGAGCCACACGCTCAGGCACGCGTGGGAATACATCCGGCTCATGCGCCAATAGCAGAACCGGATCTTTGGTTTGAACCTGGGCCAGTGTTCCAGGCAAGTCGTCAACGCCGCGAAAACGGCCGTGTCCGAGCGGATGCGCGAGCTGGTCGCCGAGCCCCGCGAGCCAGAAGCGCTCTCCTGTCGTGCCCAGCATAACGGCAAAGTTTTCCAGCACGGGAATGCGAACGTCAGCAAGCGCCTGGCGGATATTCGCAAGGTCGTTCCACCAATCGTGATTACCGAGGATTGCCCAAGTGCCGAGCCGAGCCTGGATCCGCGCCATCTCGGCGGCCCATACCGAATGCGGGACCGGCGTGTCCACGAGCAGATGAGCGTTCGCGTAGTCGCCGAGCAGCACGACAAGATCGGATTTCAGCCCATTGGCGGTTTCGACGATCTGTCGAATGTGCGGCAGGGTCATATCCGGCCCGCCGGCATGGAGATCGGCGATCACCGTGATCGAAAGCTTGCGGCCGGCAGGCCAAGCCGGTGGGCGAGGCTTATAGTGCGTGACCACGAGCCCGTGCGGTTCGACACCGGCGGCGTAGACGCTGGTCGCAACTGCGGAGAGGCCGAGCAGCCCAGCCGTCCCGGCGAGCACGCGCCGCCTAGTTACGTGGGCGCCACCGATGGGCTTTGCGCCTTCTTCTAATTTCGCCAGTGGCACTACCTTCATGACGCGGGTCTTAGCGTGCCCAAGCTAACGCGGCACGCTGTTCCGGCGGTATTTCGCTGTCTTTTGTGGTTATGGTTTCCGCGTTCGTGCTCGCCGCCGCAACAAGCAGTAAACATCACACCTGCGTGAACCCTTCGCGCGTAACCCAATCGAGCGCCTTATCGAGCGCGCGTGTCAGCCGATCAAACAGTTCTTCGATTTGCGCAGCATTGATGATGAGCGGCGGCGACAGCGTCAGTATGTCGCCGGCGACGGAACGGACGATCAATCCTTCATCTTCGGCAAAACGCACCGCGCGAGCGCCGACGCCGTGCTTCGGGTCAAACGAACGCTTGCTCGCTTTGTCGGCGACAAGCTCCACGCCGCCGATCAAGCCAAGTCCGCGCGCTTCGCCGACCAGCGGATGCTGATTGAGCGCTATGAGCCGCGCCTGGAACAAAGGGGCGCGTTTGGCGGCCTTCTCGATGATGCGATCGCGCGTGTAAATTTCGATCGCCTTCAGCGCAACCGCCGCCGAGACCGGATGACCGCCGTAGGTGAAGCCGTGGCCAAACACACCAATCTTTCTGCTTTCGGCTAGCAGTGCCTCGTACATCAGTTCCGGAATCATCACCGCGGCGATCGGCAGGTACGCCGACGACAGTGCTTTCGCGACCGAGATCGACTGCGGGCGAAAGCCGAGCTTCTCGCATCCGAACATGGTACCGAGCCGCCCGAACCCGCAAATCACTTCATCGCTGATCACGAACACGTCGTGTTTGGCGCAGACCGCGTTGATCTTCTGGAAATAGCCCCGCGGCGGCACGATGACGCCGCCTGCGCCCATCACCGGCTCGGCGATGAACGCCGCGACGGTTTCCGGTCCTTCCGTAACGATCATAGCATCAAGTTCGTCAGCAAGCCGCGAGGCAAATTCCTCCTCGCTCTCGCCGACCTGTGCGAAGCGGTAATGGTGCGGACAGCCGGTGTGCAGAAAGCCGGGCAGCGGCAAGTCAAAATCGCGATGGTTGCCGACCAGGCCGGTGAGCGAGGCGGCCGCGATGGTGACGCCGTGATAAGCCTTCACCCGGCTGATGATCTTCTTTTTCCGTGGCAGCCCCCGCGCGTTGTTCAGATACCAGACCAGTTTGACCTGGGTGTCATTCGCCTCCGAGCCGGAATTGCAGAAAAACACTTTCGAGATCGGCACCGGTGCAATCTCTTTGAGTTTTTCCGCTAGCTCGATCGCCGGATCGTGGCTCCGGCCGGTGAAGAGATGCGCGAATGAAAGCTTACGCATCTGCGAAGCGGCGGCTTCGACCAATTCCTCGTTGCCGTAGCCAAGCGCGGTGCACCAAAGCCCCGCCATACCCTCGATGTAACCCTTGCCCTCGGTGTCGTAGACATGAACGCCTTGACCGCGCTCGATGATAAGCGGCCCGGTTTCGCGGAAGCTCGCGAGATTGACATAGGGATGCACCAACGTTTCGACGTCGCGGGTCGCGAGATTGCTGAGCGGGGGCATGGAAGGTCTCTGAGAAGGTTTCTTGAACGTCACTTTGCGGCGACTAGAGTGGTTTGCAGGTCTATTGTGGCTAGAGCGGGCCGTCAAAGCCCGTCGGCGCACGAAAGCCGCACTTGAACCCCGAATTGGCAACCCGTAAGCAAGCGCCTCACTGGATAGGGAGTGCCGTTTGTCTGAGGGCGCAACGTTAGAGCAGATCGTCGCCGGCAAAGCCGCGGCAGACGGCTTTGTGCGCACGAGCTGGTGGTGGATTCGCCATGCACCAGTACGTGCCGACGAGGGCCGCATCTACGGCCAGACGGATTTGTCCTGCGATTGCAGCGATGCACGCGCTTTTTCCGGTCTGGCGGCACTCTTGCCGCGCAAGGCGATCTGGCTCACCAGTCATCTGGCGCGCACGCATCAGACCGCACAAGCGATCTGGGCGGCGGGAAATTTCGAGCCAACGCCAGAATTTCAGCAGGACCAAGATCTTGCCGAACAGCATCTCGGCGATTGGCAAGGACTCGATCGCCGGGAGTTTCTGATGAACCGCAAGCAGGAGCCGGACTCTTTCTGGTACGCCAGCGCGGAAGAGCGCGCGCCGAACGGTGAGAGTTTTATCGATCTGCTGGCGCGCGTCGGCACCGCCATTGAGCGTACAACCGAGACTCATCGCGGCGACGACATCGTTGCGGTTGCGCACGGAGGAACGATCCGCGCGGCCATCGCCATCGCGCTGGGGCTTAAGCCGCGCGGCGGCTTCGCGTTCATGATCGACAATTGTTCGCTCACGCGCCTCGACCACTATCAAGGCAAACACAGCTCCGGGTGGCGGGTCAAAATGATCAATCACCGGCCTTGAGCAAGACCAGACGAGGACGCGATCGCTCTCTCATCTGATCTGAGAGTCGATTTTGCCGGACCGCGATGTCGCTTTATCTCCGGGCAGCAGCGGACGAGGACGCGGGAGCGGGACCGGGTCTTCAATCCGCGCCGCCAGCTGCTCCGACCGCGGCGCGGCCGCCTTCACCTCTACGATTGGCTCGCGCACGTCCCACTCGCACATTTTGAAGCCCTTGCGGTGCTCGGCGAGATCGACGTGGATATGTTCCTCATGGTAGCCGTCCGAACCTGGACCCAGCACGGTCGAAAAGCGCGCGCAGGCGCTCGCCCGCAAAGCCTCCCGCCAAGTCTTTGCGACTTTGACGTCGGTCAAGGCGAGCACTCTTCCGTCCGACACCCTGAAATCGCTAACATCGAAAGCATTGGCGCGACCATGCTGGCTCAGCCGCGCACCCCGAATACGATTTCGGCTGCGGCATTCGTACGAATCCAGATTGTCGATCCTGCGCAGTGTCACGCCCTCAATGACTTTCGCGGCCAGCGCGACGTCCTCGCGGACCCACCGTGAAACCTCATCGGCCATTGTGCAGCGCAGCGTTGCCGGCGGAACGACCGCAACTCTCGTCTTGTCGAACAGAATCACGCCTTGGAGCAGAACCACGTCCGCTGCCGCGCAGTCCCCGGCGGCGGCAATCGGTGGCAGCGGTTTGAACTGCGCGAGGTGCGCCAGTCCGATTTGGCAGGCGGATGGAACGCGCGGCAGCGGAGACAAAGCATATTGCGCCGCAGCACTCCCGGCCGTGCCCAGAAGCATGACCGGGAGGATAAAGCCCTTCAAGCCGCAGCCCGTCTGGCAGTAAAGGCAATCTCAATGGATTCGTGATCGCTAGGGGTTAACGCCGCGCGTGAACTCGAGCGGAGCCTGATCATGTCCAAGAATGCCTGAAGCAGCGCGGTTACTCTGAAACAAACCACCATTTTCATCGTCGCGCCATCCGGTTAGATTAGCACAGCGTCGGCAGCCGTCAGCGGCGGCGCGACGGGGGCAAGAACAACACGCGCTGGAGGAATATCATGCTCGGTCTTATGCAGGATTGGCCGCTCCTGTGCCACCGCATCATCGATCACGCCGCATTAAATCACGGCAGTCGCCAGGTCATCTCACGCTCGATCGAAGGACCGATCCACCGCACGACCTACTCCGAAATCCGCGCCCGCGCCTTGCAAGTCGCCCAACGCCTTGAACGGGACGGCATCAAGCTTGGCGACCGCGTGGCGACACTTGCCTGGAACACCTGGCGTCACCTGGAAAGCTGGTATGGCATCCTCGGCATCGGCGCCGTCTATCACACCATCAATCCGCGGCTGTTCCCCGAGCAGATCGTATGGATCATCAATCATGCAGAAGACCGCATGATGATGACCGACCTCACGTTCCTGCCGCTTCTGGAAAAAATCGCCGACAAGCTGCCTACTATCGAGCGCTACATCGTCTTCACCGATCGCGCCCACATGCCAGCAACGACGCTGCGCAACGCGGTTGCCTACGAAGATTGGATCACCGAAGTCGACGGCGACTTCGCCTGGAAGGAGTTTGAAGAGAACACGGCCGCAGGCATGTGTTACACCTCGGGCACGACCGGTCATCCGAAGAGCGTGGTCTATTCGCATCGCTCTAACGTCTTGCACACGATGTTGTCGTTGCAGCCTGACGCTATCGGTATCTCGTCGCGCGACGTCATTATGCCGATCGTCCCGATGTTTCACGCCAACAGTTGGGGGCTCGCATTTTCCGCGCCGATGGCGGGCGCGGAAATGGTCATGCCGGGAGCCAAGCTTGACGGCGCTTCGGTGTATGAGCTGTTGAACGACTACAAAGTCACCTGCACGGGTGCGGTTCCGACCGTGTGGCTGCTGCTGCTGCAACAACTGGAAAAGACCGGCGACAAACTTCCGTACCTCGAGCGCGTCGTCATCGGCGGCTCGGCGTGCCCGCGCGCCATGATCAAGGCTTTCGAGGAAAATTACGACGTGAAGGTCTTCCATGCTTGGGGCATGACCGAGATGAGCCCACTCGGCACTGTCGGCACCATGAAACCGGAATATGCTAATCTGAAGGGTGACGCGCTCTGGGATATCAAGCAGAAGCAGGGCTACACGCCGTTCGGCGTCGAGATGAAGATCACCGACGATTCCAACCGATCGTTGCCGTGGGACGGCAAGACCTTCGGCCGCATCAAGGTGCGCGGGTTCGCTGTCGCCAAGGGCTACTTCAAGGAAGATGGCAGCATCCTCGACGAGTCTGGCTTCTTTGACACTGGCGACGTCGGCACCATGGATCCGCTCGGCTACATGCAGATTACCGACCGCTCAAAAGACGTAATCAAATCCGGCGGCGAGTGGATTTCATCGATCGATCTGGAAAATCTCGCAGTCGGCCACCCCAAAGTGGCCGAAGCAGCAGTGATCGGCATACACCATCCCAAATGGGATGAACGGCCGCTGCTCGTGATCGTGCTCAAGGAAGGACAGTCTTCTACCAAGCAGGAAATACTCGGCTTCCTTGAAGGTAAGATCGCGACTTGGTGGATGCCCGATGATGTCGTCTTCGTTGCCGGCATCCCCCATACCGCGACGGGGAAGATTCAGAAGACCACATTGCGCGATCAGTTTAAGGACTACGTGCTGCCGACTTCCGTCGCGGCGGAGTGAAAAGCGCCGCGTGATTCGCTGAGCTGTTCCTGACTGCTGTTAGGCGCGCGCAACACGGCGCACGGCGGCAATCGCCGCGATTGCGGCGTGTCCTCACGAATTATTACGATTATATCGGTGAACTGAGGACAGCAGGTTCAGGCCCGTCGCGCAAATTAGACGTTTGTGCGTCGCAATATCCTCACATTGTGCAGTCACCAGACCGCTCGGCTCCTATCAAGCGAGCCGACTCACTGTTCCCATCAACAGAGCAAAAGGACAGATATGGCAGGTCATGGCCTGGCTAAACTCGTGCTAGCCGCAACGCTTGTCGTGTCGATTTCGGGTGTGCCGATGGCGGCGTCAGCGCAAAGTGGAATAGCTTCGATCTACTGGGGAGGGCGGACCGCCACCGGCGAACGGGTGCGGTCCTCCGAATTGACGGCGGCGCATCGCACCTTGCCATTCGGAACCATGGTGCGGGTCACCAACCGGGGCACCGGCCGCTCGGTCGTTGTTCGCATTAACGATCGCGGTCCGTTCAAGCGCGGACGTATCATTGACGTGACTGTCGCGGCGGCACGGGCGTTGGGCTTTTCTGCCAACGGCGGGCTGGCGCGAGTAACACTCGCGGTGCTCAACACGCCCTGACACAGGATCAGGTCCAGACTGGACCATGCAGTCCAAGTTACAAACAACAAAGCGGGTGGTTTTCGCCTCCCGCTTTCGTTTCTCAGCATTTCGGCGCACCGGAAGGCACTTCGGCTCCGCCTACTGATCATGTCTACGAACGCCGATAGCTGAACTACCGCCCCCATTCACACTCAAGCAACCATTGTCGGCGACCATGCAGGTTCCGGCCAACGGTCTGATTTTGCCGCCATGGAACCGCTCGAACCGATTCCTGTCTACGAAGCACGTCTCGCGATGCACAGGATCGACGAGCGGACACGCTCCATTCTTGCGGAGACCTGGCCGCTTTTGGCGCCACATCTCGAGCGCACCATCGACGAAGTCATCATGGCGATCACCGGATTGCCCGCGATCGGCCAAGTGGTCGCGCGGAATAAAGAGACGATCAAACGGCTCGAAGTGGCGCACTTGCAGGCCTTGTTAGGCGGAAGGCTCGATCGGACCTACGCCGAATCCTGCCGGCAGACGGTCGAGAAGGAAGCGGAGATGGGGCTCGACGCCCGCATCCGCAGCACCTCGGGAAGTTTCGTCGTGCAAATGTCGATCGAGGTTCTGGCGCGCAAGCACCGTTTTGCGTCTGCGAGAATGGCCGAACGCGGCAAGACCATAGCCCAGGTCATCAGCTTCGACGTGTCCAACGCCATGACGCTGCACCGGCAAGCCGCCGAACAGGCGGCGCTGCAACGACGGGGCGCAATCGACGCAGCGATCGCCGATTTCGACGCCGCTATCGGCGCGGTGATCGAGGCAATCAAGGAAGCGTCCGCTTCGCTGACAATGACCGGTGAAACACTCAAGCAGGTCGCCGATGAAACACTCAGCCGCATGGCTTTGGCTTCGTCGGCATCCCACGAGACCGCGCAACGTATGGACGCGACGGTAACCGCAACAGAGGAGCTTTCCGGATCGATTCAGGAGATCGGTCAACAGGCCACCAACGGACTCGAGATGGCGCAGTCTGCCGTCGCCGACACTCAGCGCACCCAGCACGTTATCGGATCGCTGAACGATGCCGCCGAACGGATCGGTTCCGTTGTCGGCGCGATTTCGGCAATCGCGGCGCAGACCAACCTGCTGGCGCTGAATGCGACCATCGAGGCGGCCCGTGCCGGAGAAGCCGGCAAAGGCTTTGCCGTGGTGGCTGCCGAGGTCAAAACGCTCGCCAATCAGACTTCTCGCGCGACCGGCGACATCTCGCAGCAGGTCACCGCTATCCAGGAATCAACCAAGCAGTCGGTCGAGGAAATCTCATCGATCGCCCGCGCCATCGGCAAATTGACGACGGTGTCGACCAGCATCGCGTCGGCGGTGCAACAGCAGAGCATGACGACCCGGGGGATCGCTGAAAGCATTCACAACGCCGCCGGCCATACGGCACGTGCATCAGTCGAGATCAATTCCGTCGACGAGGCAGTCAGCCGCAGCGTCGCCGCGGTCGGCGACATCACCACTTGGACGGCACGGCTATCGGCCCGCGCCAACGACCTGGAAACCAGGGTCGCCACCTTCTTCACCCGTGTGCGCGCGGCCTAACAGGTCTTCAGCGTTTGATCTCGGCGTCACGCATTTCTTCTCCGGCACTCTGCGCTAGAGTGGCGCGTTACGTCACCGGGAGGGGGCCATGAGCGCAACTGCAGTCAAACAAATCGTGCTGGCGTCGCGGCCGAAGGGACCACCAACAGCGGAAAACTTCCGTCTGGAGACGGTGCCCATGCCGGCCTTGCCGTCGGGCGGGTTGCTGCTGCGCGTGCTCTACCTGTCGCTCGACCCTTATATGCGCGGGCGGATGGACGACGCGAAGTCCTACGCCAAGCCCGTCGGCGTCGGCGAGGTGATGACTGGCGAGAGCGTGTGCGAAGTCATGGCGTCAGATCGGCCGGGTTACGCCGCCGGCGATATCGTCCTCGCCCACACCGGCTGGCGCACCCATGCGGCCTGGAGCGGTCCGGCGGTGCGGAAACTCGACTCGAAGCAGGCGCCGGTCACCACCGGCCTGGGCGTGCTCGGCATGCCGGGCTTCACGGCGTATTCGGGCTTGTACGTCATCGGCAAACCGAAAGCCGGCGAGACGGTGGTTGTTGCCGCCGCCAGCGGTCCCGTTGGCGCGCTGGTTGGGCAACTCGCCAAAATGGTCGGTGCGCGGGCGGTCGGCATTGCCGGCGGCACAGAGAAGTGCCGATACCTGATCGAGGAATTGCACTTCGACGCAGCGATCGACCACAAAGCCGCCGACTTTCCGGAAAAGCTCGCGGCAGCCTGTCCCAAGGGCATCGACGTCTATTTCGAGAACGTCGGCGGCGCTGTCTGGCAAGCGGTGTTGCCTTTGCTCAACACCTATGCACGCGTGCCGGTGTGCGGGCTAATCGCACAGTATAGCGGCGCCGGACCATCTGCCGGACCCAATCTCCTTCGAGCGACCATGCGCGCCGTGCTCACGAGGAGCCTCACGTTGCGCGGCTTCATCAACACCGAATTCGTCGCCGAGCACTACGCTGATTTCCTCAAGACCGTCTCGGCCGGGCTCGCCGACGGCCGTATCCGCTACCGCGAGGACATCACGGAAGGCCTGGAAAACGCTCCGGCCGCCTTCATGGGCATGCTGCAGGGGAAGAACTTCGGAAAGGCGATAGTGCACGTTGGTCGGTCGTGACGGGTTGCGCCACTTAAGGCGCCTCCGCCACGCATACACGGCGCGCACGGATGGACACTTAAACTCGGTCCATATCCGATGCGTGCGCGGTGATCCTTTATTCCGCCGGTTGCTTGGGCTTCGGCTTCAGGAAGGTGCGCTTGAGGTTATCCCAGAGTTGGATCTTGGCGCCGTGCCGGTGCATGATGGCGCTTTGCTGCATGACCGAGAGCGTGTTGTTCCAAGCCCAGTAGATCACCAATCCCACCGGAAAGCTCCCGAGCATGAAAGTGAAGATGATCGGCATGTAATTGAAGATCATCTGCTGGGTGGGATCCGGCGGCGCCGGATTGAGCTTCATCTGCACCCACATGGTGACGCCCATGATCAGCGGCCAAATGCCAAGATGCGCGAAGCTGCCGATCATCGGCAGCACGGTCGGGTCGAAAGGAATGAGCCCGAACAGCGTGAAGATGTTGGTCGGATCCTTCGCCGAAAGGTCGTGAATCCAGCCGTAGAATGGCGCGTGCCGCATCTCGATGGTAATGAACAGCACTTTGTAGAGCGAGAAGAACACCGGAATCTGGATCGCAATCGGCAGACAGCCGGCCACCGGATTGATCTTCTGCTTCTTGTACAACTCCATCATCGCCTGCTGCTGCTTCACTTTGTCGTCAGCGTAGCGCTCGCGGATCATGGTCAGTTCCGGCTGCACCGCCTTCATCTTCGCCATCGAGGCGTAGGATTTGTTGGCGAGCGGGAAGAACAGGAGCTTGACCAGCACTGTGACGATCAGGATGGCGATGCCGAAATTGCCGACCAGATGGGAGAAGAAGTCGATGGCGAGAAACATCGGCTTGGTGATGAAGTAGAACCAACCCCAATCGATCAACAGGTCGAAATGATTGAGGTGAAGCGCCTGGTTGTAGCCGCCGGCGCTGGCCAACGGGAAATTCACGCCGACCACCGACACTTCCTTGGCGCCGGCAAATAGCCGCGCATCGGCGCCGCCGGTCGTGCCGGGGGCGATTGTTATCGGATCGAGCAGATAATCGGTCTGGTAAGTCGGCTGCCCGCCAACTTCGCTCGCCGAGAACCGCGCATGCACTTTAGCGTCGGTATTGGGCAACAGCGCCGATGCCCAGTATTTGTCGGTGAAGCCGAGCCAGGCGTCGGTGACGTCCCAGTGCACTTCCTTCTTGCCGGCGATTTTCTTGTAGGTCTCTTCCTGCTCGCCGTCGCTGCCCATCACGCCGATCAGGCCTTCATGGAGGATGTAGTAGCCGAGCGTCTTTGGCGTGCCATGACGTGAAATGAGCGCATACGGAAACAGCGTAACCGCAGCCGTGCTCTTGTTCTGCACGTCGTCCCGGATGGTGAACAGATAATGGTCGTCGACCGCGATGGTGCGATGGAACAGCAATCCGGTGCCGTTGTCATAAGTGAGCTTGATCGGATGGTCGACACCGAGCGTGCCGCTGCCCTCCTGCGTCCACAGCGTATCCGGGCCCGGCATTTTTTCAGTGGTGCCGGAAGCGGGCACCCAGCCAAATTCCGCGTAGTAGGCTTCAGCAGCGCCCGACGGCGAGAACAGCACGATCGGCGGCGAATTGGGATCGATGGTCTCCCGGTATTGCTCGAGTGAAAGATCGTCGATGCGCGCACCCTTAAGATCGATACTGCCATTAAGCCGCGGCGTAGAGATGGCGACATGCGGCGAGGCCGCGATCAACGCCTCGCGAGAGTTCGTTAGTCCTTGAGGTGAAGTTCCGCCCGCGCCGGGTATTGCAGGGGCGCCGCCTTGCGGCGCCGGCATCGCCGTGTTGGCCGGCTTCGCTGCGCCCGGCTGGACCTGGGCCTGCTCCTGTTGCTTGAGCAGCGCGTCGTGGCGTTGCTTCTCCATCTGCGGATAGCCGATGAAATACTGCCAGCCGACCACGACGATGAGCGACAGCACAATGGCGAGGATGGTGTTCTTATGTTCGATCATTCAGCGCTCATGCGGCGAAGAGCCGGTCGGCCTTGAAGACGGAGTAGGCGGCAGCTTCCGGTTACGGCGCCGTTGTGGCGGCCGGGATGGCGAACCGGTTTCATGTAGGGCTTCCGAGCTTGTGGTACCAGTTGCCCCGCTGACCCGGGGGTAAATCCTGCTAAGCGCGGCATTGAAATCCTGCATTATTTCGTCGAAAGAGGCGACGAGTGCCGCTCGCCGGCCGATCAGCACATAATCGAGCCCAGGATACAGGCCTTCTGCGCCTGCCGCCGCCGACAATCGGACAACTTCGCGAAGGCGACGGCGCACCCGGTTGCGTTCCACGGCGTCACCTACCTGTCGCGATACCGTGAAACCAACGCGAATCGTCCCGTCCGCAGCTCGGCGGCGCGCCTGCAACACGAAGGCCCTGCCGGAAACCCGCGCCCCACTACTTACAGCCCGAAAATCGCTCCGGCGTTTCAGCCGTTCAACGACGACGGCGGAACGGGCATCCCCAATCACGCACTGAGCCGCTTGCGCCCATGCGCACGTCGTGCCGCGACGACCTTGCGGCCGCCAGTCGTCGCCATGCGCGCGCGAAAGCCGTGCCGGCGCTTACGCACCAATTTGCTCGGCTGGTATGTTCTTTTCACGAGATTCTCTCCGCCGCACGCGCAATTGGCGCGGCTTATACGGGACCCCTTTCCGCCCGTCAATGCGACGCTCCGACGGGCATTTTTACGCGGCTTGCTTAGCGCATTGGAGGTATAGCACGTGTGTGACACGGCTGAGACCTTGCCCCACCGGCGTTTTCGGCCGTTTGGCTTCGCCGCTTCGGCGTCGCAACCGGACTTTTGCGCCGAGATATTGGCACCGAGTTTTACGCAGCAAACGACTACGTACTATGTGCGCCCCTGAACACTCGCCGCCAAGATTTGCACGCGTTGCAATGAGTTCTGCGGGCTGATGACGCCAGAGAACAAAGAGCTCAAACCGGCGATTTGCGTGATCGGGGCTGGCCCCGGCGGCCTTGCCGTCGCAGCCGCTTCGGCTGCGTGCGATGTATCGACGGTGCTGATCGAAGAAGGCCGCATGGGCGGCGAGAGTCTCAACCGCGGTAGCGTACCGGCGCAGGCGCTGATTGCCGCCACCGAGCGCATCCGGGCGATCCGAGGCGGAGAGCCCTTCGGCATCAAGACCCAGCGCGTCACCGTCGATTTTGGCGCGGTCAATGCGCATGTCCGCGATATCGTCGGCTCGCTTGCGCCGAATTCGGCGCGCGAGCGCATGACCGGCCTCGGGGTTCAGGTCATTGAGGGCACCGCGCGCTTCACCGATCGATACACCGTCGCCGTTGGCAATCTTACGGTTAAAGCACGCAGGTTCGTGATCGCCACCGGCTCCTTACCAATCATCCCGGCGATTCCCGGCCTGTTCAACACCCCGCACCTGACAGAGGAGACTGTTTTCGATCTTGCGGAAATTCCGCGGCATCTCATCGTCATTGGCGCCGGCTCCGCCGGACTAGAACTGGCTCAGGTCTTTCGCCGCCTCGGTTCGGAGGTCACAGTGCTCGATGCGGCGGCGCCGCTGCACGGCAACGACGCCGAAGGCGCCGCTGTCGTCCTCGACGCGCTCGCGCGCGAGGGCATTAAGCTGCGTACCGGCGTTCAGATCGCCAAAGTCAGCCGCGCTTTGGCGAAGGTGCGGGTCGTACTCGGAACAGATGGCGGCGCCGAGACCATTGAAGGTTCGCATCTTTTGGTCGCCGCAGGACGTCAGCCAAATGTGGAGGATCTCAATCTCGACGCCGCCGGCATCCGCATGACCGGCCACGGCATCGTCCTCGACAAGTCGCTGCGCACCACCAACAAATCAGTCTACGCCGTGGGCGACGCCGCCGGGGGCCCCAAATACACTCACGTCGCCGATTACCACGCCAGCCTGGTGATCCGACACGCCCTGTTCCGTGTGCCGGTACGCGTTAACCACGAAATCATTCCGCGGGTGACCTATACCGATCCGGAGTTGGCCCAGGTGGGTCTTCTTGAGGAGGAGGCGCGCGCGCATTCCGGAGCCATCCGGGTGCTGCGCTGGCCTTATCGGGAGAATGACCGCGCCCAGGCCGAGCGCATGACCGAAGGTCACATCAAGATCATTACCGACCGCGCCGGCGAAATCCTCGGCGTGACGATTGCCGGCCCTGGCGCCGGCGAAGCCATCGCCGCCTGGACGCTGGCGATCACCGAAAAGCTCAATATCCGCGCCATGGCCGGCGTCGTTGTTCCCTATCCAAGCTATGCCGAGGTGGGAAAACGCGCCGCCATGACCTACTTCATCCACGGTTTGACGATTCCGCGGACGCGTCGCATCATGCGGTGGCTGCGTCTTACGAAATAGCTTGGACAGTAGATAGGCTTGGATAGCGCAGCGAGGCTCCATCGATGAGCGATGAAACCCCCGTGCGGCCGCAGCCAGTGCGTGCGCCGCGCTTTGGACTTTCCGGCAAGCTCCTCGTCCTCACGATCTTGTTCGTGATGCTTGGAGAGGTGCTGATTTATGTCCCGGCGGTCGCCAATTTTCGCGTCAATTGGCTGAAAGACCGCCTGGCCAGCGCCTATACCGCAGCCCTCGTGCTTGAAGCGGCGCCGAACGGCATGGTGTCGGATAAACTGGCCAAACAAATCCTCGATTCGATCGGCGCCCGCGCAGTCGCCATGAAGATGGGCAAGCAGCGCCGGCTGCTTGCCGTCGGCGACATGCCGCCACCCATCAATCACGACTTCGACATGCGCAACTTCATGACTTTCGATTCGATCACGGACGCGTTCATGTTGATGTTCGACACCCGCCAGAATGTGATGCGCGTCGTCGGCCCCGCCCCGATGGGCGGCGACTACATCGAGATCGTCATGGACGAGCCGCCGCTGCGCAAGGCGCTGCTCCGCTATTCCGTGAACCTGTTGCTGATCTCGTTGTTGATCTCGGGCATTACCGCGGCGCTGCTTTATTTGACACTACACTACACCTTCGTGCGCCCGATGCGCCGGATTACTGCCAACATGATGGCGTTTCGCGCCGACCCGGAGGATGCCGCGCACATCATCGCCCCGTCGGGACGCGCCGATGAAATTGGCGTTGCCGAACGCGAACTCGCCAGCATGCAGACCGAGCTTGTCTCGATGCTGCATCAGAAGAACCGGCTGGCGGCGCTTGGCCTTGCTGTCTCAAAGATCAACCACGATTTGCGCAACTTGCTCGGCTCGGCGCAACTCATCTCCGACCGGCTTGCGAGCCTGCCCGATCCGGGCGTGCAGCGCTTTGCGCCGAAGCTGATGCGTGCGCTTGAGCGCGCCATCGCCTTCTGCCAGTCCACATTGTCTTACGGCCGATTGCAGGAGCCGCCGCCGGAGCGAAAACCGATCCCGCTCGAGCCCTTAGTCGAAGAGGTGCACGAAACGCTCGGCCTTGGTCCCGATGGGCCGATCCGCTGGATCAGCGCGGTTGAGCGCGAGCTGGTGGTCGATGCCGACTACGACCAGCTTTTCCGCGTGCTTCTCAATCTCGCCCGCAACGCCACGCAGGCACTGGAGAGTCGCGCGGCGCGCGACCCGGGCCGGGACCAGATTCGCATTACCGGCCGGCGCGAGGGCGCCGTGGTCGTGATCGAAGTGTCCGATACCGGGCCGGGCTTTTCCAATAAGGCGCAGTCCCATCTGTTCGAGGCGTTCCAGGGTTCGACGCGCACTGGGGGCACCGGTCTGGGCCTCGCCATTGCCGCCGAGCTGGTGCGCGCCCATGGTGGCGACATCCGCCTGGTCGAAGGCACGATCGGCGCCACTCTGCGACTGACTATTCCAGATCGCGCGGTGGAATTGAGTGCCCGCCGCGGCGCCCGCGCGCAGGCCTGAACAGACCCACGACCTCATGTCTCAAGGAGCCAAACGAATAATGGCGGAGTTTTCCATTCGCGATCTCGGCGCGCAGTCGCATCTCGATGCGTTGCTGACAACGGTTGGACCGGTCGATGGCCTCGACATCATCGACGTGGGTTGCGGCGAAGGGCAGTTGGAGCGCGCTCTCGCCAATCGAGGCGCGCGGGTCACCGGCTGCGACCCGTTCATAGCCGAAATTGCATGGACCACGCACGGCACCGGCAGCTATCGCCTCGTCAAGGCTGCGGCTGATGCTCTTCCTGTGCCCAATCAGTCAGCCGATCTCGTGCTGTTCGTCTTCTCGCTGCATCATGTGCCCGGTCCTAAGCTTAAGGGCGCGCTAGCCGAGGCGCGCCGGGTGTTGCGGCCTTCGGGCCGGCTCTACGTTGCCGAACCGCTCGCTCAAGGCCCGCATCAGTCCATCATGGAATTATTTCACGACGAGACTGCCGTGCGCAGAGCTGCAGCCATGGCGCTCACCAAGTTTGCCGAGCCCTCTTTCGCGGCGGACCAGATCTCCAGCTACACCGACGAGCGAAGCTATGCCGATTTCGACGCGTTTGCCGGGACCATGATCGCCAACATGCGCTTTAACGGCTACACTGAGGAGGCTGTCCTGGCGCCGGATGTCCGTCGCCGGTTCGCCGAAACCCACGCAGTGTACGGCGGCAAATTCGATCAGCCGGTTCGCATCGACTATTTCTGTCCCTGATCCATCACACCTCGATTTGATCAACGCCCGATCCTGGCTAGATTGCCGGTCGCAATTTTAATGGGGGGCTCGATGAATGTCGCAACAGACGACGCGGGAACATTCACCTACGACGACTTCGCAGCGGCCGGTGCGTGGCCAAGCGACAGGTGGTACCGGCACCTGCCGACGCCGGATCTTTGGGATCCGGCGGCCGCCGTCACCTGCGGCGCCGGCACGCTCGCGGTCGAGGCGCGCCGCTTCACGCTGACGAAGCGCGACGGACACGACAACGTCAAGGCGCTGATCTATTCGACTGCGGAGTTTAGCCCAGGCGAGCGCGGCCTGCTCACGGTCGAGGCCCAAATGCGGGTCGAAACCTTCGGCACCGAGCGCAATCCGTTTGGCGCCGACGGCGGCGATGTGCGTCTCGGCTGCGGCGCCTTCAACACCATCGATCTGAAGACTTTTATGGTATTCGACTTCTTCGTCAGCGGCAGCCGCATTGTGCCGCTCTACGAGCGGCTGCCGTTCGGCCAGACCAAGGATAATCCGTATCCGGCCTTCACTGAGTTGCTTCCGGTTTCCCCGCCGACATCGCAAGGTCAATGGCATCACTACGCGATCACTTATGACCACGCGAATGACCGCGTCGTGTGGCTGGTCGACGGCAAAGTCGTAGCCGAGCGCGACTTCATCGGGGCTCCGCCCGGCGAGCGCGGACCGATTGTGAAAATCGACAGCATCAAGGTCGGCGGCGGCCTTTTTACGTTGTTCGGCGACCTGCTCAACGATCGCGCCGAGGCCGGCGATCGCGACAGAATTCCCGGCCTCGATCCGCACTATGACCGAACTTTATTCGGCCAGGGAGCAAAGGTAGAATTCAAGCCGTTTAAGATTACGCGACGATGAACGGTTTCGCTCCACTGAGGCTAAGGAAGAAGATCACATGGTGCAGGCATCCCGAACCATCAAAGTCAACGCCGATCCGAACGCACCGAAGCTGACGCGAAACCTGGTCTGGCGCGGCCTGGTGCTAAAAGCTGAAAACCCGTTGCCGTTCGTTCCGGTGATCACCGCCTGCCGGATCGTCGAGCGGCAGGGCGACAAACAGTTCGTGCGCGAAATCGTCGATAAGGGCGACACCATCACCGAGGTCGTCACCCTGCAACCGCAGCGGATGGTCAAGTTCGAGCGCACCTCCGGCCGCGTCCTCGGCACCATTCTCAACGAAATCGTTGAGGACAGCGACGGCGACCTGGCGCTCAAGTTCACCTTCGCGCTGGCGGTCGAGGGGCTCGAACCCGGCAGCGCGGCGGAACGCGACTTCGCCGGCCAGATGGAAGAGGGCTACCTGATGGCAGTTGCGGCGACGCTCAAGGCAATGCGCAAGCTTGCCAGAGAGAACGCGCTACCCGCCGCGTAGGAAGCTGCAAGCTATAGAGGACAACCACTCCGCGTCAACGCAGCCCCGCCTGCTGCAGCAGCGGGAAGGTCTCGGTCTGAAATCGTTTCATGTCTTCGACGTAGCGCGGCCAGGTGAGCACGATGCCGTCGAAGCCCGCGCGTTCCAGAATGGAAAGCCCGTCGACCACCTGATCTTTGGTGCCGATCAGCGGATAGCCGACCCAGCCGGCGATGAAGTGTTCCTTCAGGGTTTGCAGGATCGGCGCCGGGATCGATTGCGAATTGATGCCCATGGTGTTGACGAGGTTTTCAACACCGACCCAGTCGCCTTTCTCGAACACGCACTCTTTGTAGAACGCGCGTGCGTCTGCCTCGGTATCGCCCTGGAAAATGTAGGCATTGGTCCAGACCTGGATTTCGCGTTTACACTCGTCCCACGCGGTCTTGCGCGACCCTTCGACACGGGCGCGCATACTGTCGAGATCGTGGGCTTCGAGATTAACGAAGTTGACGTCGGCATGATGCGCGGCGAACTGCCGGCCCTTGGGCGAAACGCCGGCGGCCATGATCGCGGGGTACGGCTTTTGCAGCGGCTTCGGCGCCATGATCGCGCCTTTAACGCTGTAGAATTTGCCTTCGAAATCAAACTCGTCCTCGCTGGTCCACAGCCGTTTGATGATCTCGATCCATTCTGACGCCATGTCGTAGCGGGTATCGTGCTCGAGCAGCGGCGCGCCGAACATCTCGATTTCCGGCCGGTACCAGCCGGTCACGACGTTGAGCACGAACCGGCCGTTGCTAACGTGATCGATGGTGCCGGCCTGCTTGGCGGCCATCACCGGATGCATGGTCGGCACGTGCGAGGTGGCGAAGACGGCGGGATTTTTGGTCAGCGCTGCCATGGCAGCGGCCCAGGTAAAGCACTCAAAGCCTTCGCCGTTGAAATTCGTGCTGCCGCCAAAACCCTTCCAGCGCCCGACCGGCACGATGGCTTCGAGTTGCATCTCATCCGCCATCATTGAGATCGCCGCGGTGCTCGGCCAGTGGGCCTGTAACACGCCGTCAACCGACGACATGGTGGCGCCGCCAGAAAGATTGCTGCAGAAGGTGCCGAGTTTCAGCTTGCGGTCGTTGAAAAGCGGATTGCTCGCTTCACGCAGTTGATCCGCTCTGTTCCGCACGTCCATTCGATAACCTCCCAGCTTAATGTTCTCATTTCTTGTTACACTAACCCAAGGACCCTAAGATGCCGCGTTGCTCGTCGCAAGTCGCCGGTGCGATTGCTGCCATGCGGGTTTGTTAATCGGGAGAAAGTAATGATTACCCTCTACCATCACGGATCGTCGGTGTGCGCCGCCAAGGTGCGCATCGTTCTCGCGGAGAAATCGCTGCCGTGGGACGGCGTTTACGTCGATATTCTGCGCGGCGATCAGTTCGATCCGGCTTACGTGAAACTCAATGCCAAAGCAGTCGTCCCGACGCTGGTCCATGACAGCAAGGTCATCATCGAATTGACCGTCATCTGCGAATATCTGGACGAGTGCTTTCCCGACCCGCCGCTGAAGCCCGCAGACCCGAAGCATCGCGCCGCGATGCGATTATGGACCAAGGCAGTCGACGAATTTCTGCACCCGGCTTGCGGCGAGATTACCTTCGCGAGCTGTCACCGGCACATCATCCAGCGTTTATCGCCGGAAAAATTCGCCCAGTTTCTCGACAGCACGCCGCCAATTTCAGTGACTGCGGACTGGCACACGCGCAAGAAGGAAATCGTGCGCCAGGGGATGATGGCGCCGCGGATCGACCGGACGTTCCGCCTGTACGACAGCTATCTGCAAAAGATCGAAGACACGCTGGCGGATCAGCCTTGGCTCGCCGGCGACACCTATTCGCTCGCCGACATCGCCGTGACCCCGTATGTGAACCGGCTCGACATGCTGGGGATGTCGGAAATGTGGATCGGCACGCGTCCGCGGCTTACGGACTGGTTCGAGCGGATAAAATCGCGGCCGAGCTTCAGGCCTGCACTGCTCGATATGTGCCCGCCCGATCTTACTGATGATCTCAAAACGTTCGGCACGCAAAGTTGGCCGGACGTAAAACGCTTGCTGGCGGCCTAGGTACTGTCGTGAGCGGAGAGAAGCCCCTTGCCGGGCGTGTTGCGATCGTCACCGGCGCCGGACGCGGGCTCGGACGCGCCATGACGTTGGGGCTGGCCCGCGCCGGCGCCGCCGTGGTGGCGACGGCGGCTCGTGAGCGCGGCGAAGTCGAGCGTGTTGCTGCCGAGGCGGCCAAGGGCGGCGCGCCGGACGGCGTCGTGCCGGTCCTTGCCGACGTTACCAAGGAAGCGGACTGCGCACGCGTCGTGGCCACCACGATCGAGCGCTTCGGCCGCCTCGATATTCTGGTCAACAATGCCGGACGCGGCATGAAGTACGTCAACGACAACTTCATGACCGAGCCCACGCGTTTCTGGGAAGCGGCGCCAGACACGTGGCGCCTCGTAATCGACACCAATGTTGTCGGCCCTTTCCTGATGGCACGCGCCGCCGTGCCGCCGATGCTGGCGGCCGGGTGGGGTCGTATCGTCAATGTTTCCATGAACGCCGAGACGATGCGGCGGCGCGGCTTCTCGCCCTATGGGCCGTCGAAGGCGGCGCTGGAATCCGAGACCATCATCTGGGCGCAGGATCTTGGCGACACCGGCGTCACCGTCAACGCGCTGCTGCCCGGCGGCGCGACACTAACGGGCATGATTCCCGCAAGCTTTCCCGATCACCTGCGCGCAACATTGCTCGACCCGGCGATCATGGTGCCGCCGTTGCTCTATCTGGCAAGCAACAAATCCGACGGCGTCACGGGGCGGCGCTTTGTTGCCGCCAACTGGCGCGAGGACAATCCCGAAGCAGCGGCGGAGGCTGGCTGGTAGCTAGTAGCTGACCGAGAAATGACCTCGCTTGTCAGTGCTATTCCGGCGGCTGCCAAACCGGCGCGGTGAGGCGGCGCTTGCCGTCCGATGCACGCCGCTCGCCATCCTCTAAGGGAAGCTTGTCCCAGAGCTGGCAAGTGACCTGCTTGTGCTTCTGGTCCAGCCCCTCGCAGTAATTGGTGTATTCGCACACGCGTACGTCCTTGCCGAAGCCGAGCTGGACTTTGCGGAACCAATCCGGATCGGCCAGCGATTGACGCGCCGCGCCGACAATGTCGCAGACTCCGCGCGCCAAATAGTCTTCCGCCATCTCAAAGTTATGGATGCCGCCCGCGCACACGACCGGCACCGGACTGCCGGCATCGCGCACCGCTTTGCGGACTGCCGCCGTGGCTGCAACGTTGCGGCCGAACGGTCCACGTTCGTCGGAAATGAATTGCGGCATGCACTCGTAGCCGCTCGGGCCGGTGTATGGATAGACTGCGCCCCCGATGCCAGGCTGCTTGGCGTCGTCAAACTTGCCACCGCGCGACAGCGAGATGAAATGCGCGCCGGCGCGCGCGAACGCGACGCCGAAATAGGTCGCATCTTCCGCGGTACTGCCGCCTGCAATGCATTCTTCCGCCAGAAAGCGGAGGCCGACGGCAAGTTTTTTGCTTGCCCGGCCGCGTATCTCGGTCAGAACTTCAAGCGGCAAACGGGCGCGATTTTCGAGCGAACCGCCGTAGCCGTCCGGTCGCGTATTGGTGCGCGAGAGAAATGACGACATTGTATAGGCGTGGGCGTAATGCAGCTCGACGCCGTCGAACCCGGCCGCCTCCGCGCGAACGGCCGCGTCGGCGAACAAACCCGGCAGCACTTGCGGCAAGTTCCTGATCTGCGGACGATCCATGTCGGTGACGCGCTCGCGATAGCCGAATTGCAACGCTTCCAATTCACCAAGCGTCAGCGCGCGGGCAAGATCCCCTTCGCTCATGGCGCTGAGGCGAGCGCGAACCTCGGCGTCGGAGAGATGCGGCTCGCCAAGCGCAGCGCGGTGGCGGTCGGTGATCTCCAGGAAGCGTTCGAAGAATTTCTTCGGTTCGGGGCGGCGGCGAACCGCAAGGAAATCGATCAGTTGAATTAGAAGTCGCGTGCGGCCTCCACTCGCGCGCCGCACCGTCTCGACCAGCCGCCGCAAGCCCGGCAGGAAGCGGTCGTGGCCGATGCGCAGGAGCGGTCCGCTCGGCACATCGCGGATGCCGGTCGCCTCGACAACGATCGCTCCGGGCATACCGCGGGCGAAGCGCTCATACCACTCGATGACGTCTTCGGTGACGTAACCTTCTTCGGTGGCCCGCCACGGCACCATGGCGGGAACCCAGGTGCGCTGGGGCAGTGTCACCGGGCCGATTTCGACGGGAGAGAACAAGCGCGAAGCAGCCGCCTCCGCTGCGGACGGCATGCGTCCGGCCGAGGCTTCGTATCGGATTCGTTGGGGGGGTCGCCACACGGCCTTTTTCCGCCTTGTTCACCATTCCAAGCCGCGCTTTATACCACGGCAGCACAGCGTCTTTGCCTTAAGTTGTGCCGTTGCCCGGCGCTTGCCAATAGGCTGAGGAGCCGATAGCTATGGCCCCCGCCGCAAGCGGCCATTTTCCCGCGCGGCGCACCGCGCCCGTAGCTCAGCTGGATAGAGCACCAGACTACGAATTTGGGGGTCGGGAGTTCGAATCTCTCCGGGCGCGCCATATCTTCAAGGTTTTCCGAAAGAATTTTGACAGCGGTTAGCCCGCCGTGCGCAATGAAAAAGTCTGCATGGCATTTGCATGGCTGTGCGGCGAACTCGTTATAAATTTGCTGATGTCTCTCGTGCTGCCAGAACACCGAGCGGCGAAACTGGCTTGCGACACAGCTTCAAGAATCGCCTGATCGCCGCGGAGGCTCCAGACAGTCTCGTCGACGGCCTCACCATCCCCTTCGCGGAATGAACAATCCGGCACCTTCAGGGCACGGTCTGCATGAATTCCAGCGCGCTGCTGTTGAAGGCGTCCGCCTTTTCGATCTGAGGCAGGTGTCCGCAGTTGTCGAACACCATGACGCGGCAGGAGGGAAGCTTCGCCTTCAGGATCTGCGTCTGCGCGACCGGCAGCAGCCGGTCGTCACGCCCCCACACCACCAGCGTCGGCTGGGTCATGCCGGACATCGCCGCCTGAATTTCGTTGAGCGGCCCGCGACGAAAGCCGCCGAGCGCGACGAAGCCGCGTAAGGTGCGCAGGAACGCCGCATGCGCGCCCGGCAAGCTCGCCAGCGCGTACTTCTCCTCCACCAGTTCATCGGTGACAAATGCCGGATCGCTGAAAGCCGAGCACCAAAGCATCCGCACGCCAGCACGGCTCGGCCGCGTCATCAGTTCGCCGAGCACTGGCACCGTGGGTAGCCGCATGTTGATCAGAGTCTTGCGGCCAACGCCGGCGGGTGCAACCAGCACCATTGCGCGAACACGTTCCGGTGACAGCCGCGCGCATTCGAGGGCGATCCGGCCGCCGAGCGAATTGCCTATCAGGCAGGCACGCTCCTCGCCCTGGGTCGACATGAAATCGAGGGTGAAGCGCGCAAGCTGTGCGAGACTATAGCGGTCCCCGTCCGGCTTGTCGGTCAGGCCGGCACCCAGCATGTCCAGGGCGTAGATCCGTTGGGACTGGGAAAGCGCACCAATGTTGGTGCGCCATTCGCTGACCGAGCAGCCAATCCCAGCGAGCAGTACGACCGCCGACCCGCTGTCGCCCACCTTCCAGTACCGTGTCCGCACGCCACTCACGTCGACGAACCGATCCTGCGTCTCCTGTACCATCTGCTCTCTCCATCCACATTCTGTTGGTGCTTGACAGCCGATCACGTTGCTGACGAGATTGAAGAGACAGCCGCCGATTGACTTGGCCAGGCGGGAACGGTTCTGGACGACAGGGAACATGCTCCGCGAGAGCGCATCCCCCCGGGGGCAGCAATCGATTGGGCACGCACGAAACAACGCCAGCGAAGGCGGGCAACAAGGTGCCGACATCCGCCTTGTCGCGGATATGGGACACGCGCGACGTCGAGCAGCGCGAGGCATTTGCCTACTACCACGACGCGATGTGCGTGGCGTTCAGCCCCCTGGTGCCGCGGGTCGCGGCCAACCAGCGGGCCGGATTCTCGGCGCGCGTTGAATTGCGCGCGGCCGGCAGCGGCTTCGTCAACCGGGTCGAGGCCGTCACGCACCGCGTTGCCCGCACGTCGCGCGAGATCGCACACGCCCCGGACGACTGGTTCTACCTGTTCCATGACCCGAGAGGCTGCTGTAGCGTCACGCAGAACGGCACCGAGGTGACAACCCGTGCCGGCGACGTGGTCCTGTTCTCTGGCGCGGATCCGTTCGAGCTGGTCCACGCGCGCGAACCGCGCTTTGCGGTGACGACGCTGCTGACGAGAGGCGAAACCTTCCGGCAGCGGCTCGGCTACGCCGGAACGGCGCGCCCCGTCGTGGTGTCCGATCATCCGGCGTTCGGAGCGCTCGTGCGCGAAGCGGTGCGGCTATTCGCACAGCAGTCCGTGCAGCTCTCACCGGACGCGGCCGCCGCGCTGTTTGATTCGACCGTCGAGGTGGCGCGCCTCGCCTGCGCGCCATCGTCAGCCGCCAAGGCTTCGCTGGAATCGCGTTCGGGCCTGCTGTTCCAGCTCGTGAGCAATCACATCGAGCGCAACTTCCGCAATCCGCAGCTCGATGCTGCCCAGATCGCAGCAGTCCACGGCGTCTCTCCGCGCTACGTCCATAAGCTGTTCGAGCAGCACGGCCCCGGCCGGACCCTGACCAAATATGTGATTGACTGCCGCCTTGCATGGGCAGCGCGGCGGCTCGCCGATCCCCGAGCGCGGCACGCGACCGTCACCGACACTGCCTACGAAGCCGGGTTTTCCGATCTCACACATTTCTATCGTACGTTCCGGCGACGTTACGGAGCCGCACCGGGAAAATTTCGCGCCGCGCCGCCCCTTCGGGAGCCTTCTGCGGACTAAGCAACAAGTCGACGGCCGCAGCTAGTGGCGCGGATTTGGCCCTGCACACCCGCAAAAAGAGGTGCGACGCGGCCTGTTGCGTCGTGGCGCAAAGGTGTTGGCGACCGAAGAGTAGAACTCGGCGGCTCCGGTGGCGATGGTGCCGGCGCGGCGCGAGATACGGGGTCTTCGCCGACGTCGCGATCGCTATCAGCTGGCTGAGGGGGGCTTGAGGAAATCCCGACCGTTATTTCACTCGATCTCATCGCCTTCGCGCCGGTCGAGAATGTCGAACGCATCGCCTTGTTGCCTACGATCTCGTCGCCGAAATTAATGGCGGAATCTTTCGGCGCGACGATGTGAGATCATCGATCGATCAGGCTGCTTGGGTCGCACTGGCAAGCGACCTCGAACGGCAGCCGTTACCGGATGGGTGGCACTTGGCCTGCGCCGCAAACGCTATCGCAGCCGGCGATTTTTATCGCGTGACGCACAAAGCGCCCGCACCTCAGCTGGAAAGAGCACCAGACTACGAATCTTAGGGGTCAGGAGTTCGAAT
>CAVWLX010000011.1:185000-328033 GCA_963755885.1 uncultured Alphaproteobacteria bacterium | reverse complement strand
GGTCGCGCGCGTGACCGGACTGCCGGCTACGTTGCCGCCCTGGCAGATCGTGCGCGAACGCCGCGCGACGTTTGCTGCCACGCCCACGGAGGACGCCGAGCGGCCCGGCGCGGCAACGCAATGGCGCAATCTGGTTCTCGCCGGCGATTGGACAGATACCGGCCTCCCCGCTACCATCGAAGGTGCGATCCGATCCGGCAATCGCGCGGCGGATTTCATCGCAAAATCAACATGAACGACTCGCTCGAACAAACAAAGCCAACAACACTCGCTCGTCCGCTCGACGACGCGCTCGAACAACACATCCAGAAGGGGACGCAAGCGCTTTTAGCGCAGCAGCGTCCCGACGGCCATTGGGTGTTCAAGCTCGAGCTGACGCGACCATCCCCGCCGAATACGTGCTGCTGCGTCATTACCTCGGGGAGCCGGTCGACGCCGTGCTCGAAGCCAAGATCGCGGTCTATCTGCGCCGCATCCAGGGCGATCATGGCGGCTGGCCGCTGTTCCGCGATGCCGACATCGACATCAGCGCGACGGTCAAGGCCTACTTCGCGCTCAAGATGATCGGTGATTCCGTCGACGCCGATCACATGCGGCGCGCGCGTGAAGCGGTTCGCGCCTGCGGCGGCGCCGAGCGCGTCAACGTCTTCACCCGCATCATGCTGGCGCTGTTTGGGTTCATTTCCTGGCGCGCCTTCCCGGTGATGCCGGTCGAGATCATGCTGCTGCCGAGGTGGTTTCCATTTCATCTCGACAAGATTTCTTACTGGAGCCGGACCGTCATCGTTCCCTTGCTGGTGATGATGACGAAAAAGCCGCGAGCGCGTAACGCCAAAGGCGTGCGCATCGACGAACTTTTCCTTGAACCGCCGGAAAGTGTCGGGCCGGCGCCTAAGGCGCCGCAACAGAAAGCTGTGTGGTTCTGGTTTTTCCGCGGCGTCGACAACATTTTGCGCGCGACCGACCCGTACTTTCCGAGGCGCACACGGCAGCGCGCGATCGATCGCGCTGTCGCCTGGGTCGGCGAACGATTAAACGGCGAGGACGGTCTCGGCGCAATTTTCCCGGCGATGGCGAACAGCGTGATGATGTTCGACGTCCTTGGCTATCCGGAAAATCATCCGCTGCGCGCGATTGCGCGCAAATCGGTCGAGAAGCTTTTGGTCGTGCACGACGACGAGGCCTACTGCCAGCCCTGCGTTTCGCCGATCTGGGATACTGGGCTCGTCTGTCATGCGCTTTTGGAAGTCGGCGGCGAGCGCGTGGTCGACGACGTCAAACGCGGCCTCGATTGGCTCGTGCCAAAACAAGTTCTCGATGTCCGCGGCGACTGGATCGCGCGGCGAAGCGACCTTCGCCCCGGCGGCTGGGCATTCCAATACGCTAATCCGCATTATCCCGATGTTGATGACACCGCGGTGGTCGCCATGGCGATGGATCGCCAGCAGAAACTTTCGGGCCGGAAGGATTTTGACGCCAGTCTGGCGCCCGCCCGGGAATGGATTGTCGGCATGCAGAGTGAGAACGGCGCCTGGGGCGCGTTCGATGCTGACAACGAGTACCATTACCTCAACAACATTCCGTTCGCCGATCACGGCGCGTTGCTCGATCCGCCGACCGAGGATGTGACTGCGCGTTGCCTGTCGATGCTGGCGCAATTCGGCGAGACCATCGAGAGCAGCACGGCCGTGGCACGCGGCGTCGATTACTTGCGCAAGACCCAGCTTGCGGAAGGCAGCTGGTATGGCCGCTGGGGCATGAATTACATTTACGGGACCTGGTCGGTGCTGTGCGCGCTCAATGTCGTCGGCCTCGATCGTGGCGCACCGGAAATGCGCAAAGCGGCGGATTGGCTCACCGCCATCCAGAACGATGATGGTGGCTGGGGTGAGGACGGATCGAGCTATAAGCTCGACTATCGCGGCTACGAACGTGCGCCGTCGACGGCGTCACAGACCGCTTGGGCGGTGCTTGGCCTTATGGCGGCAGGCGAGGTCGATCACCCGGCGGTGGCCCGCGGCATCAAATATTTGACCGACACTCAAGGCGCGGACGGTTTCTGGAACGAGCCGCGGTATACCGCGACGGGTTTTCCGCGCGTGTTCTATCTGCGCTACCACGGCTATTCGAAATTCTTCCCCGTATGGGCGATGGCGCGCTACCGCAATCTCAAGCGCACCAACACTCGCGCGGTGGCCTACGGGATGTAGGCAGAGGCCGCTTACGCCGCGCTTGCGGACGTTTTCGCTGCGGCCTTGGCAGCTTCCTTGGCGGCCTTCTCGCGCGCCTCGTTGGCGCGCATCTGCGACAGCGTCTGCTGCACCTGACCGTCGAAGACGTACTTCGCCGGCCGCTGGTTCGTCATGTCGATTTCCGGCGCCATCGGCCCTTCGGTCTTCACGCCGCGAACGGACAGCGCCAGCGCCTGCAACGGGTGCTGCACGATCGCTTCCGTCGCGGTCGCTTCGTAGCCGCAATGCGCCATGCAGTTGGCGCACTTCTCGTACCGGCCGGTGCCGTAGGCGTCCCAGTCGGTGGTCTCCATCAACTCGGTGAAAGTCTTGGCGTAACCTTCGCCGAGCAAATAGCACGGCTTCTGCCAGCCGAAGATGTTGCGCGTCGGCATGCCCCAGGGCGTGCAGTGGAATTCCTGGTTGCCGGCGAGGAAGTCGAGAAACATCGTGGAATGGGTGATGTTCCACTTCTTGCCCTTGCCGAGCGCAAACACGTTGCGGAACAGATCCTTGGTTTTGCGCCGATTGAGGAAGTGCTCTTGGTCCGGCGCTCGCTCGTAAGCGTAGCCGGGCGAAATCGAGACGCCGACGCCGAGCTCTTCGGTTAGGTCAAGAAATTTGGCGATGTCTTCGGCCGGATGGCCATCATAAACCGTGCAGTTGACGTTGACGGTGAACCCTTTGGCTTTGGCAGCCTTGATGGCATCGACGGCCTTCTCGAAGCCGCCTTCCATGCACACCGATTTGTCGTGGTGCTGCTTGAGCCCGTCGAGATGCACCGAAAAGAACAAATACGGCGACGGTTCGAACAAATGCAGCTTCTTTTCCAGCAGCAGCGCATTGGTGCACAGCGAGACGAACTTCTTGCGCGCCACGATGCCTTTGACGATTTCGCCGATCTCCTTGTGGATCAGTGGCTCGCCGCCGGGAATGGCGACCATCGGCGCGCCGCACTCGTCGACCGCATCCAGACACTCCTGCACTGACAGGCGTTTGTTCAGGATTGCATCGGGATAATCGATCTTGCCGCAACCGAAGCAGGCGAGATTGCAACGAAACAGCGGCTCCAGCATCAGCACGAGCGGATAGCGTTTGCGGCCGGCGAGGCGCTGCCGCATCACGTAAGCCCCAACGGCAACTTTTTGTCGCAGTGATACAGTCACAATCGCTTCCTTCTCGATGCTGCGCTAGTACGGTCCTGCAGGTTAACCGCCCGGTTGAAAACTAGACTTTCTCCGTCGCCCGCTGCACCACGCGGCCATCCGTCAGCTCCGGCGGCAAACGAAACTCGATGGTCTCCTGCCGTCCGGTAAGTTCGGAAACCTGAACCGGCCCGAGCCGCCGCAGCGCGTCGATGACATCTTCCACCAGCACTTCGGGCGCTGACGCACCGGCGGTGATGCCGACAGTCTCCGCACCGTTGAACCAATCCGGCTCGACCTCACTGCCATCGGCGATCAGATAACAGGGCGTGCCAACTTCATGGCCAATTTCACGCAGTCGATTGGAATTGGAACTGTTCTTGGCGCCAACCACAAGGATAACGTCCACGAGCTTCGAGAGTTCGCGGACCGCCGTCTGTCAATTCTGCGTGGCGTAACAGATGTCGCGGGTCTCCGGTCCGACGATGTCGGTAAATCGGCGATGGAGCGCCGCGATAATGCCGCGGGTATCGTCAACGCTGAGCGTGGTTTGCGTGACGTAGGCTACTGGGGTGTCGTGCGGCAGATCGAGCGAAGCGACGTCGTTCTCGGTCTGGACCAAAGTGACCGGCTCGGAGATTTGCCCCATCGTTCCTTCGACCTCCGGATGGCCGGCGTGGCCGATGAGAATAAGCCTGCGTCCCTGCGCCACGTAACGCTTGCCCTGATTGTGCACCTTGGTGACCAGCGGACAGGTCGCGTTAAGGACTGGAAGCTCGCGCGCCGCGGCTTCTTCCTCGACGCTTTTGGCGACACCATGAGCGCTGAAGATGGTGACGGCGTGAGGCGGAACTTCGGAGAGATCCTCCACAAAATGAGCGCCTTTGGCCTTCAGGCTCTCAACGACGTGCTTGTTGTGGACGATTTCGTGGCGCACATAGACCGGCGGGCCATATTTCTGCAGAGCGCGCTCGACGATCTCTATGGCGCGGACCACGCCGGCACAAAAACCGCGGGGCTGGGCGAGAATTACCTTCATTAATAACCTCAATAACCCTCGGGCCGGATACCGGACTGCGGCCTTGCGCCGCAAGGGCACGGTGGGGCCGTCCACCATGCTCCATGTCCACTACTTTGGCCACAACGCCATGTCAGCTAATTTGGCCATGATGCCAAGACTATCAATCCCGGCACCCTATCAATCCCAGTACCCTATCAATCCTGGTATCCCATCAACCCCGGCGTATATGGCGCCAAGCGGCCGAGCCACCACAGGGTTCCCCTATTCGACAACCATTGGTCACAAATATGCTTGTTGTCCAGTGCGCTAGGCCGGCCGGACCATGCTAGGGCGGTGCCGGTAATGGCGGCGCCCGATTTGCCGAATCTAGGAAAATATCCATGATTTCACTTTTGCGCCGTTTCGGGGCATCTAGGGCCGCTGCTGGCCGGGGAAATTCGAGAACCCGCAGTGACGTGCCGTTTTCCGCGCCGCGCCGGTCGTATAAGTCCGCAGATATAAAGCGTGTGCCACCGTTTCACCGATCTTTTGACGCCTCAAACCCCGGTTCGTCCAATTCGCATCCCGATTCCATGAAGACCATCACCACTTTTGTCATCCGTGCGATTGCCTTTTGCATCCGTTACCCGCGGTGGGTCGTTGCGGCAGCGATTCTCATTGCGGTGGTGTCGACCTGGTACGCCGCCACCCATTTTACGATGACGACGGATATCAATCAGCTCCTATCGGGCAATAGTCCTTCGCGGCAACGGGAACTGGCCTTCGAAAAGGCCTTCCCGCAATTCGACACCATCATCGCGGTGGTTGACGCGCCGACGCCCGAGCTTGTTCAGGCGGCGACCGGCGCGCTTGCGGCACAATTGTCACAAGAGAAGGATCTCTTCCGCTCCATCGAAGAGCCGCAGGGCGGTTCTTTCTTTGGCCAGAACGGTCTGCTGTTCGTGCCGACCGAGCAGCTCGGGCAGCAGACCAAGATGCTGACTCAGGCGCAGCGGCTCATTCAAGTGCTGGCGGCTGATCCCAGTCTGCGTGGTGCTCTCCGCACATTGCAGTTCGGGCTTCTTGGCGTGCAAAGCGGCAAGCTCAAACTCGATGAGATGCAATGGCCGCTGACGCTTGCGGCCAACACTGTTGACGAGGTGAATGCGGACAAACCTGCGACCTTTTCCTGGCTGGTGCTGGTGCAAGGTCACGAACAGAAGGCTAGCGACCTGTTGCGATTTCTGAAAATCCAGGCCGCGCTTGACTATTCGGAGCTTGAGCCTGGCCTCAAGGCGAGCGATGCGATCCGCAAGGCGGCAGCGGATCTCAAGCTCGACTCGACTTATCAGGCACGGTTGCGCTTGACCGGCCCGGTGCCGATGAATGATGACGAGTTCGCGACGATCAAGGAGAACGCGGCGCTCAACGCGACGCTGACGATTGCAGTGGTGCTGTTCATTCTGTGGATGGCGTTACGCTGGTGGCGAATCATTTTCGCCGTGTTCATTAGCCTCGCGGTCGGACTTTCCGTCACCGCCGCGCTTGGCATGCTGCTGGTCGGCACACTCAACCTGATATCGGTGTATTTTGCCGTGCTGTTCGTCGGCCTTGGCGTCGATTTTGGACTTCAGTTCAGCGTTCGCTATCGGGCCGAGAGGCACGAAGTCGATGGTCTGCACGAAGCGCTGCTGCACACCGGCCGGCGTGCCGGCGCACCGCTGACGCTTGCGGCGCTCGCCACGGCGGCGGGCTTTCTGGCGTTCCTGCCGACGGCGTACAGAGGGCTTTCCGAACTCGGCTTGATCGCCGGCTTTGGCATGCTGATCGCATTTTTCACCAGTATTACCCTGTTGCCGGCGCTCTTGAGCCAATTCAAGCCGCCGAGTGAGCCGAAGCCCCTCGGCTATTCCTTCCTCGCACCGGTCGATGACTTTCTGGAGCGTCATCGCACGCCGATCCTCATCGTGACTGTGCTCATCATTCTCGGCGCTTCGCCGCTGCTCTATTGGCTGCGGTTCGATTTCAACCCGATAAATCTGCGCAACCCCAATGTCGAATCGGTCGCGACCTATATTCAGCTTGAGAAGGGTGGGAACGGCGGTTCCAACAACATCGCAGCGCTGGAGCCATCGCTGACGGCGGCTGATGAGGTGGCGGCCAAGCTCAGAGCGCTCCCGCAAGTGGCGCGCGTGACGACGCTTTCGACCTTCATTCCGGACCAGCAACAGGAAAAGCTGCTAGTGATACAGGCCGCGGCGGAGGCGCTCGATCCTGCGCTCAATCCGTCCAAAATGAGCAAGCCACCGACCGACGCGGAAACCATCAGCGCGGTCAATTCGACGGTTGACGCGCTCAACAAGCTTGCCGCCGCAGCGCCCGGTCTCGGCGCCGATGCGGCAAAGCGCCTGGCCGCGGGGCTTGCGGTGCTCGGGAAGGCTGATCAGGGCGCCCGCCAGCGCGCCCAAACAGCGTTTGTCCAGCCGTTACAGACCGCACTCGACGATTTGCGCAACCTTCTCAAGGCGAAAGAGGTTACCCGCGAAAATCTTCCGGCTGACCTCGTCGACCAATGGGTTACACCGGATGGCCGCGCTCGCCTTCAGGTCACGCCTAGCGGCAACGGCAACGATAATGCGACGCTACGGACGTTTGCGCATGACGTGCAAAAAATCGAGCCGAACGCCACCGAAGGCCCGATTTCGATTCTCGAGGCCCGTCGCACCATCATCGCCGCCTTCCTCGAGGCGGGCGCGTTTGCACTGTTGTCGATCGCCGTGTTGTTGTGGATCACGCTGCGGCGCGTCGGCGATGTGATGTTGACCCTCATTCCGTTGCTGGTGGCAGGCGTCGTCACGCTGGAAATCTGCGTGGCGATCGATATGCCACTCAACTTCGCCAACGTCATCGCGTTGCCGCTGCTGCTCGGCGTCGGCGTCGCCTTCAAGATTTATTACATCATGGCCTGGCGCGAGGGGCAGACCAGATTGTTGCAATCGGTGCTCACCAGAGCGGTGAGCTTCAGCGCTTGCACGACGGCGACCGCTTTCGGAAGCCTGTATTTCTCGTCCGATCCTGGAACGTCCAGCATGGGCAAGCTCCTTGCCATCTCGCTGTTGACGACGATGACCGCGGCGGCGCTGTTCCAGCCGATATTGATGGGCAAGCCGCGCGACGAGGAGGCGATCGCGCACGCGCGCCGCAAGAGCCTTGGCGTCACCGATTAGGCGGCGTTGAAGCGGGCAATATGTTTCAAAACCCCGCTCTGGATCTAATGCCGCAGGTCGAGCTTTGACCCAGTCTGGGATTTGCGCGCGGGCGCGGGAATTGCGGGCAGCGCGGGATTAAAGCGAGGATCGATCTCGTTATAGGCGGATTCCGGCAGGCGCGTCCAAATCCGATCTTGGCCAAACAATGAGATGCCGAGATAGCCGCGCACCACCAGCGTCTGGCCGTCCGGTTTCAGCGTCATCTTCGCACTGTAAACGTTGCCGTTGCGCGGATCGAGTATGGTCCCGTCCTTGTAGGTCATGCCGTCCCGTTTCATGCCGCGAACAATGTCGAGACCCATCCAGGGCTTGTCGCGGCGATCGTCTTTGCACTTGTCGCAGGTGACGTCGGGACGTTCGCCGGGCTTTAGGTACATCCTGACGATCGTCCCATCAAAGACGCCGTCGTGATCACGGAACAGAAACCAGCCGGTTGGCTGACCGGTGTCCGGATCGGTCGATTGCCAAAGTCCCGCGGCGGTCAGCTCGATGCTGCCGGCGTTGCCGGCGCCGAGAAGCCACAGGAGCCCGACCGCAACCAACAAGTGTCTCGCGTACATCTTGCGTTCTCCAGAAGCTCAATCGTCCAAGTTCTCATCAATTCCGTCAAGCCACGCGCAGCATACGGCGGCCGCATGATCCACAGTGAGGCGGCAAAATCCTGTCGCAATGTGCGTGCTTTTGCGGCTAATCCGGGTGCTTGCGTTGGACGATCTTTCCGCTTGAACGCGGCGTGATCCTCACTAATCGTACCGGCCTGCAGGATTCAACCATACCCCCGGACGGCACGCGGATGTCATGATCCGGAAGCAATAGCGGACAAGGGAAAAACGCGACCATGGCGAACAAGATCATCATCAGCTGCGCAATTACCGGCTCGATCCATACTCCGACAATGTCGGACGCGCTGCCAATCACGCCCGACCAGATCGCTACCCAGGCGATCGATGCCGCCCAGGCCGGTGCCGCTATCCTGCATCTGCATGCCCGCGATCCTAAGGATGGACGCCCGTCGCCGGACCCGAGCGTGTTCATGCAGTTCCTGCCGCGCATCAAGCAGGCGACCGATGCCGTCGTTAACATCACCACCGGCGGCGCCGTGACCATGACGGTCGAGCAGCGCATGTCGGCGGCCATGCAACTCTCGCCCGAGATGTGCTCGCTCAACATGGGATCGATGAACTTCGCGCTTTACCCGATGGCGCGACGCTACAAGAACTGGAAGTATGACTGGGAGGAGAGCTATCTCCTCAACTCCGACGCCTACATTTTCCCGAACACGTTTCGTGACATTGAAAAGATCTACAAAGCGCTGGGCGAAGGCCATGGCGTGAAATTCGAGCACGAGTGCTATGATACCGGCCACCTTTACAATCTCGCCCATTGCATCGACCGCGGCCTGTTCAAGCCGCCGGTTTTCCTGCAGCTGATTTTCGGCATTCTCGGCGGCATCGGTCCGGATCTCGACAATCTGGCGTTTATGAAGCGTACCGCCGACCGCTTGTTCGGCGATCAATATCTGTGGTCGGTGCTTGCCGGCGGCCGTCACCAGATGAACTTCTGCACCAGCGCCGCCATGATGGGCGGCAACGTCCGCGTCGGGCTCGAGGATTCGCTCTATATTGGGCCCGGCAAGCTCGCAAAGAGCAACGCCGAACAGGTGGCGAAAATCCGCCGTATCGTCGAGGACCTCGGCTACGAGATCGCGACGCCCGCCGAGGCCCGCGCGACGCTGGGGCTCAAGGGCGCCGATCGCGTCAAGTTTTAGCTTTAGCCGCGCTGGCCGCTTGACCCTGCGGGCAGCGCGACGCTACATCCCGGGCTGCAGCATGATCCGGAAAAGTGGCCCCCGGTTTTCCGAATAGATCATGCTCAACTGGTCATATGGGCGGTTAGCTCAGCGGGAGAGCACTTCCTTGACATGGAAGGGGTCGCAGGTTCGATCCCTGCACCGCCCACCAGCTTTCGCTCGCGAAGCGAGTGAAGGCTGCCATGCCGAAGCCCGGAGGGCGAAGGCGGACTAGCGTCCACGAGCTACGGCTGGCTAACCAACCTGGCTCGCCAAGCGCACCACGGGGCGCGCCCGGCTAACGTGTTTGAAGGACGCAGAAGTCCAATCTCACGGCGTCGCAGCCGAGGGCATTGGAGGCGCTACGCTTAACCCTTAAGGTGCTTGTTGCATTCGCTGTAATAGCCGCCGCCCTTTTCAATCCACTTCAGGCCGCCATTTGTGCCGCTTGTCTTGTTGGCGTGGTATTGATCGAGGCAGGTGTGCATACGCGCTTTTCCGGCCGACTCACTCGAATATTTCGGTGAAACGGCGCTTGGAAATACTGCGTTGCCGGTTGCGACTGGCGCAGGCATAGGCGCTTTGGCAGGCTTGGCCGCGGTCTTGACCGGCGGCGGTGCGGCCGGAGGCGGCGGCGCAGCCGGAGGCGCGGGTTCGGCCGCAGCCTCTGATCCGCATTGCGCCTTGCGGAAATCGTTCCACTTCATACCGTTGAGAGTGCCGGCTGTTTTCGCGGCTTTATATTTGACGCTGCACTCCTTCGTGGAGAGCGCATGGGCCGATGTGTTCGCTAATGCAACGGCACCAAGAAGCATGGCCGCGCAGATAGTCACATGACGTACGAGCATGATTTGGCTCCCATTCCTGGCCGACTTCTAACGATGTGCTCAGCTGCCGGTTGCGTCCGACAAGCACTTCTTGGTGAAACTTGCCTGCGCCGCGCCATGCAGTTTCTGGGCCGCAGCTTGATCGTTGCAGCATTTTTTTGCGAAGCTCGTCAGCGCGGCGCCGTGCAGGCTCTTGCCGGTCGCCTGCATCTTGCAGCTGTCAGCCGCCGACGCGGCGGTGGCGACGCAGAAAACTGAAACGAATACGATAGCGATGGTCTTCATGTGCTCCTCCCAATGCGAGCTGGACAAGTCTGTTACCGCTCAAATCCCCGATTATGCGGCGGGCTTTAGTATGCCGTTTGGAGATGCCTTGTCGACGATATCGGGCAAATATTGCGCTAGAAGTTTCAACGTCTGGTCGACCGGCAATCCGAGATGGCTTGCGAATTCCTGGACCTGCGCATTGCCGAGTACCGCCTTGAGCTGATCCTCGGTAATCGGCAGATTGGCACCGGGACCAAGCCACGATTGGACCTGGCTGCCGAGGCCGCCGCTTTGCAGGGCGGCAACGAGGCCGTTGAGATCGTGGTATTGGGTCTTCGCCAGCACGCCGTTGATGAGCGCCGGCAGCGCCGCACCCTCCACCTGACCCAACGCGCCTTTCAGCACGTCGCCAAGGCCTAGATTGTCCAAGAGGCCCATATCTTTCTCCTCACTGTCTTTCTTCTCGCTTTATCTCCCTCCCCGCTCTGCGCGCTTCTCGGAGAGAGTGGCGACGCTATGGGCAAGTCATGTCAAAACCAAGACCGGAAGCCTAGTCGAACATCGCCGCCCGCACCAGAGGCAAGCACGATCGAAGGTCGCGCCGCTCTCGGAGAAGTTTCGTAAAATGCTGCGCTACGGAATTTTGCGCGTGCGCAGGCCGAAAGCTGCGATCGTCGCCAGCACGAGCGATATCAACACGTTGTAACCGGCGAGCGAGACGCCGAGCAGGCGCCACGCCGCCTCATCGCAGCGCACCACGCGGACCGACTGCAACTGATCAAGCAATGATCCTTGCTTGGTGAAATCCGTTATTGGTCCCGAGCAGTCGGCGGGGCCCGGCCAAAAGCGCCACTCCACGCCGGCGTGATAGGCCCCGAGCGCGGCGCCGCACAGCATCGCGGCGACGATCGCCAGAAAGCCGATGACGATCAGTAGGCGCGGCGCGCGTACCAGCGCGGCGACTGCCGTCAACAGCGCGAGCGGGATGACGATATAATAGGGAATGCGTTCTTCGAGACAGAGCGGGCAGGGTGGCAGTTTTACCACGAGCTGAAAATACCAGGCGCCGAGGATTGTTGCTGCGCTGAGCACAAAGACCGCAAGGGCCGCGGTTGCGGCTTCATCGCGGCGAGGCCGATCGATCCAACTATCCCGCATCCCGACCTCGCTGCCGCGTCCTCGCGGTGCGCACCAATTTGCTGATCCTGGAGGCTGTTGCAAGTCCGCCGCTTGCCCTGCCAACAGCGGCCGCCGCGTGCCGATTTTCTTTTGCCGAGGGCAGAGGCTGGCGATATAGAAGGCGCTCTAAGCCCGTGTGGCGGAACTGGTAGACGCGCGCGACTCAAAATCGCGTTCTGCAAGGAGTGGGGGTTCGATTCCCTCCACGGGCACCATCATTCAATGACGCGCTAACCGCTCGAAGGGATCGTCCGGGTCCGATGAAGTTCTCGCATTTTTCGCACATTTGGGCGAAGCCCGGAATGACGCCGCATCAGCGCTATGAACAGCTCTGGCGCGAGCTTGCGGTGTGCGACGAAGTCGGGTTCGACCACGCGTTCTGCGTCGAGCATCATTTTCGCCCCGACGAAAGCTGGATGTCATCGCCGAGCCTGTACGCGGTTGCCGCCGGCGCCCGCACGCGGCGTCTGCGGATCGGACCGATGGGTTACATCGTGCCGCTGTATCATCCGCTGCGGCTTGCCGAGGAAATCGCAATTGTCGATCAGATGCTCGGCGGCCGCATGGAGCTTGGTCTCGTTCCGGGCATCAATCCGCATTTCTTTCGGCCGTTCGGCCTCGACTATGGCGCGCGGAAGTCACCGACGCTCGAATTCGTCGACTACATGCGCGCTGCCTTCGGCGAGACGCAGCCGTTTTCGTTTCCCGGCCAGGAGTTTCACACCGACGACGCGCAGATTTCGGTGCAGCCGGCGCAGCGCCCGCATCCGCCATTGTGGATGATGAGCCGCGATCCACAGACGCTTGAATTCTGCGCGCGCAACGCCATCAACCCCGGCTACTTTCTGGTCTATCCGCGCGCTGACGCGGCGCCGCGCTACCGCAAATTTCTGCAGGATTGGAACAAAGCTGGCTGGCCGAAAAAGCCGAACATCGCCTATTGCACGGTCGTCTACGTCGACGAAACTGACGAGCGGGCGTTGGAGACAGCTTCGTTTCGCGCCAGCCGCGCTTATGAGGGTTTTCTCCCGCCGCCGCAGCCCGGCGAAAGTTTCGAGGAGCGCGCGCAGCACTACGCGCAAATGTTTGTTGGGCGCGGCGAGCCCGGTGCGTCCGAGATCATGGCCAATTTGTTCGAGGCCGACTACCTCCTGAAACACGACCTCGTTTTCATCGGCTCCCCGGACACGGTGATCGCAAAAATTCGCGCGGCGGCGGAAACAGTGCTGTTCAATACGTTCATGGGCGAGTTCAATTTTGCCGACTTGCCGGAGGCCGAGCTGTTGCGCTCAATCCGCCTGTTCGGCGACAAGGTGATCCCGGCGCTTCGTAACTACGAGCCGTTCTGACGCGGCCGGTTACGAGCTACTGCGCTTTCGCAAGCTCCGGGTTCTCTCTGATCCGCGCGGTGTTCAAAATATGGACCGCAAAGCAGACGATGGCGCCGGCGGCGAATGGAAGCGCCGACCAGACGTAAAGCTTCTCAACCGCCAGGCCGACAAACAAGGCGCCGAGGAGCGGGCCGATGATCGAGCCGAGCCGTCCGAGGCCGAGCTCCCAACCAGAGCCGGTGGCGCGCAGCGACGTCGGGTAGATCAACGCGCCGGCAACGTTGAGACCGGCCTGGATACCGAGAACCAGGAAGCCGCCGAGGAACGTCGCCGCGAGCAGCGCCGCATCCGAGGTCAGGCCGGCGTAGCCGATCGAAGCAACCGCCGGCACCGCGAGCACGAACATGACCGCGATGGCGAAGAAGCGGTGGCGCTGCAGCCACCAGCACAGCGCCAGCGCAGCGACCGTGCCGCCCACCTGAAATGCCGCTCCGGCAAGCGCCGATGTCGATTGAGATATGTGCGCCGCCGAAAGCAGCGTCGGCGTCCAGCTGATCAGGAAGAAATAGCCCATCAGGTTGAACGAAAAGAGCAGCCACACCAGCGGCGTGATCAGCCATAGCCCGTTACGGAACAGATAGATCGGATTGTTAGTCGGCGCCTGCTGCTCGTCCTCGATGATAAAGCGGGTGCTGGACGAGACTTTCAGGTCGGGCCGGATCGAGGCGATCAGTTGCGTCATTCTCGGCCGCTGGCTTTCGTGCAGCGCCATGTACTTGATCGATTCTGATAAACCGAAGACAGCGGCGAGTGCGAAGAGGATTGGCGCGACGCCGCCGATCTGAAACAGGATCGGCCAGCCGTAATGCGGCACAAGCGCTGCGCTGACAAAGCCGGCGCAGGCGCCGCCCATTGGGACACAGCCGACCGCGATGATCGCAAGCGTGGCGCGTAGTTTCCGCGGCGACGACTCGGCGTTGATCGCGACCAGGTTGGGAATGACGCCGCCGATGCCGAATCCGGCAAAGAAGCGTAACCAGGATAATTGGGTCAGATCGGTCGAATAGGCCGCGGCAAAGGTCAGGACACCGAACAGCAGGTTGGAGATGATCAGCGCCGTTTTGCGGCCGTAGCGGTCGCCGATGAAGCCCATAAGCTGGGAGCCGAATAGCACGCCTATGTTGCTTGCGGTCAGTACCCATTTGAGGTCGCTCGGATGCACATGCCATTCAGGGATCAGATGCGGCGCAGCGAAAGCGATCGCGCCGATATCATAGCCGTCAATGATTCCGATCAGAATCGTCCATGCCAGCATCTTGATCTGGAAGGCGCTGAGCCCGCGCTCGTCTAACAGACGCGAAACCTGAATTTCCGCCTCGCCGGCCATCTCGTCCCCTTGCCGATTTTTGCAACGCTGCTTGGTTCAAAACCCGGCGAGTCACCCGCTCGCCACGAAAGGGTAGGGGACTAACGGTGCGAAGGAAAGTGACATTCGAGCGCACAAGTTTGTAGGGAGGAGCCACGCATGGTTGCCGTCGTGCCCAGACTTGAGCGCTTTAGGCGCGATACGGATGGTTGGGACCGAGGCTCCGCCGGAGCGGCGAGCGGCGCGGCGGCTTATTCAGCGGCGGCGCGCGGCCGGTTGCTGCGCTGCGGGAGCGCATTGGCCGAGACCGCCCGGCTTCTCATATTGGCGTAGACGCGCCGCAGGCAGCGTTTGAGTATCACCAGCTCGTCGGGCCGAAGTCCGGCGATGGCGGCGGCTTCATAGGCGCGCGCGATCGGAATGAGGCGCGCGACCTGGGCATTGCCCTTGGCCGTGAGCTTGACGATGACTTCGCGGGTGCTGCTCGCCGAGCGGGTGCGCGTCACCACCCCCATGCGGACCAGACGCGTCACAATCCGCGACAGGGTCGACACCTCGATGCTGGTCAGGTCGGCGAGATCGATCTGCCGCAGGCCGCCCTTGCTGGCGAGCGCCGCCATCACGCGCCACATTGGAATACTCAGGCGATAAGGCGCTAGCGCTTCACTGCCGTACTGATCGGCAATGATGCTGCCGACGCGGTTCACCAGGTACGGCAGATAATTGTCGAGATCGAGTTTGCCGGGATTTTTCACGCTGGTTTCTCGGACGGATGGGCTAAGCGCAGATAATAAGTTTGCGCCTTTGTCATTGCATTTACAACAGATGCATTTTCAACTAAACTAACTGTATAGAGGGGCCGCCGATTGGCTTCCAGGGAGGGAAACATGGATTTCGGCTACTTCACGCTGAGTGACAATCACTACGAAAATAATCAGCGCTCTTCCAACCAGTTTGTCGCCGACATCACGGCCGAGGCGCTCTATGCCGACACGTTAGGCATGCATTCGGCCTGGATCGGCGAGCATCACTTCAACTCACTCGGTGTGTTGTCCTGCCCTGACCTCGTGCTCACCCATGTTGCGGCCAAAACGACCCGCATCCGACTCGCGCCGGCGGTGACGGTGTTGCCGCTGCATCACCCGATTCGCGTCGCCGAACAGTGGGCGACGCTTGATCTTCTTTCCGGCGGCCGTGTCGATTTTGCCTGCGGGCGCGGCTACGACCAGCGCGAATATTTGCCCTTCCATGTGTCGTTCGCAGACAACCAGGGAATCTTCGAGGAGGGGCTGGAGCTGGTGCGTCAGCTGTGGTCGTCCGAGGGCCGCATCTCGCATCACGGCAAACACTATTCGTTCGACGATGTGCGCATCACGCCAAAGCCGGTGCAGCAACCGATCCCGACTTATGTCGGCTCGTTCTCGAAACCCTCGATCGAGCTGGCGGCGCGATTGGGTTGCGGGTTGATCGTGGCGCCGTTTGCCGCCGCGTTGAGCTTCGGCGGGCTCAAACAGGTCGCCGACCTCTACCACGAATCCTGCGCGCGCTATGGCACCAAGCCCGGTCGGCTAATGTGCAGTTACTTCACGCATTTTGCCGACGACAAAGCCCAGGAAGACGCTCAGCGCGCCCGGCAAATCCGCTATTACAAAGAGTGCGTGATTCCGGCGTTCCCGGGCGATCCAAAAACCGCGCCGCCGAGCTATCGCTATTTCATCGACATGGTCGAGCGGCTGCAGAAGGTGAAGCCCGAGGACCTAACGGAAAATTCCGTCCTGCTCGGCTCTCCCGCCCGCATGATCGAGACCTTGAAAAAGGTCGAGGCGGCCGGTTTCGTCGAGGTGATTCTCTATTTCAATGTCGGCCTGAAGCCGCATAATCAGGTCAAGGACGAGATGGCGCGGTTCATGACCGAAGTGGCGCCTGCGTTTGCCGGCGCCAAACAGCACGCGGCGTAGCCGTCGTCGTGCCGGGTTCGCCCGGCATGAACACAATTAAAGCGGCCGCGATAAGGCCGACGACAGGAGGAACGCCCAATGAATCTACAGCAGAATACCGACCGCATTCAGACCACGCATATCGGCAGCCTGCCGCGGCCGCATCGTCTGTTGGACATGATGAAGGCGAAATATTCCGGTCAGCCCTACGACCATGCTGCCTTCGAGCAGACGCTGCGCAGCGCTGTCACCGAAAGCGTACGCAAACAGGTCGAATGCGGCATCGACATCGTCACCGACGGTGAATTGTCGAAGCCCGGCTTTTTTACCTACATCCGCGAAAGACTTGAAGGTTTCGAGTCGCGCCCGACCATCAAGGTGAAGCTGTTCGAGCAGGAAGTCGCTGCGTTTCCGGAATACTACGAACAGTATTTCAAACTGGCGATGATGGGCGGCACGGTGGTTTCGCTTGCGCCGGTGGTTTGCATCGGGCCGGTGAAATATCGCGGCCATAAGCTCGTGCAGACCGACATCGCCAACGTAAAAGCCGCGGCCGCAGCAGCCGGAGTACCCGACGAGCACGTCTTTTTGCCCGCGACGGCGCCATCCGGTATCGGCATCAACGAGTATTACAAGTCATACGAGGAGTACTTTCACGCCCTCGCCGCTGCGATGAGCGAGGAATACCGCGCGATCTACGACGCCGGCATTCTGGTGCAGATCGACGATCCCTTTTTGCCGGACCTGTTTTACGAGCTTGGTCTCGACGACAAGGAGAAAAAACGCCGCGCCCAAGTCTACGTCGATGCCACCAATGCGGCGCTCAAGGGTATTCCGCCCGAATGGGTCCGCTTCCATACCTGCTACGGCATTAACGAGGGCCCGCGCATCCACGAAGCCGCGCTTAGCCAGATCATCGATTACGTGCTGCAAATTAAGGCCGGCTCGTATAGCTTCGAGGCGGCCAATCCGCGCCACGAGCATGAGTATCATCTGTTCGAGCATGTAAAGGTGCCGAAGGATAAAGTTCTCGTCCCCGGCGTGATTACGCATGCCAGCAACATCGTCGAGCATCCGGAACTGATCGCCGAGCGCATCATGCGCTTCGCCAAGCTGGTCGGACGCGAGAATGTGATCGCCGGCGCCGACTGCGGCTTCTCCTCGCAGGCTTTGTACGCCACCGAGGTGCATCCGACGGTGGTGTGGGAGAAATTCAAGGCGATGCGCGAGGGAGCCGAAATCGCGACGCGGCGTCTTTGGGCCAAAGCCACGGCGGGATCACGGAGGAAAACCAGCCGGCCGGTGAAGAAAGCGAAGAAAAAGCCGATCAAAGCACGCGCAGGCGTGCGAAGGAGGAAGCGATGAACCGCCTGCTTGCTGGGCTCGCGGCTGCGGGCATTATGGCGGCGCCGGCCAGCGCCGCGGACGCTATAAAAATCGGTTTCGTCAATACGTTCAGCGGTCCTGCCGCGGTCATCGGCAACGACATGCGCGATGGCTTCAATCTCGGCTTGCAAAATCTCAACCGCCAGATGGCCGGGCGTCCGGTCGAGGTCATCTACGAAGACGACACGTCGAAGCCGGAAGTCGGCAAGCAGAAAACCGACAAACTGATTGAAGCGGACCACGTCGACTTTCTGACAGGGTATGGATTCTCCAACGTGTTGCTGGCCTCATTGGTGTCGGCCGTGAACGCGAAGACCTTTATCATCAGCGCCAATGCCGGGCCTTCGCAGATCGCGGGCGAGCAGTGCTCGCCGTTTTTCTTCTCGACATCCTGGCAGGGCGACCAGGCGGCGCAAGCGACCGGCGAGTACCTCAACCAGAAAGGCGTCAAGACACTTTACCTGATCGACCCCAATTATGCCGCGGGCAAAGACGTCGCCGCAGGCGTCAAGGCAAACTTCAAAGGCAAGATCGTCGGCGACGAGTACACGCCGTGGCCCAACCAGCTCGACTTCTCCGCCGAGCTGACCAAAGCCCGCGCGGCAAAGCCTGAAGCAATCTTCGCGTTCTATCCGGGCGCCGCTGGCGTGCAGTTTCTGACGCAATACGCGCAAGCCGGCTTGAAGAACCAAATCCCGCTCTACACCGCCTATATGATCGACGCCCGGTTATTGGATCGGGCCGGCGAATTTGCGTTCGGGGTTGCGACTGCGGGACATTGGGCGATGGATCTACCCAATGCAGCGAACAATAAATTCGTTGCCGATTTTCGCGCCGCCTATAAGCGCGATCCGACCTTCTACGCCGCGCAAGCCTATGACGCGGCGAATTTAATAAATAGCGCGGTTGTCGCCGTCAACGGCAATCTGTCCAACAAGGACGGTCTGCGCGCGGCGATGGAGAAAGCCGCTTATGCCTCGGTCCGCGGACCATACCGCTACGGCAACAACCACTTCCCGATCCAGAATTTCTATCTGCATCAGGTCATCAAGAAGCCCGAAGGCGGTTACGAGATCAAAACCGTGGCGACGATTCTGAAAGATCACCAGGACCGCTATCACGACAAATGCCCGATGAAATAGTGGTCTAAAGAGCCGCCGGCCGTTTGCCACCGGCGCACTGTAAATGGAGCACGCTTACGGATCGAGTTCGGTGTCCCAATAGAGATAGTCGAGCCAGCTGTCGTGCAGATAATTGGGCGGAAACAGCCGGCCGTTGCGATGCAGGTGTTGCACCGACGGCTGGAACGGCCGTTGCGACGGCCACATGTCGGCCTCGTCCGGCGTCAGATTGCCCTTCTTCAGATTGCATGGCGAGCAGGCCGCGACGACGTTGATCCAGGTGGTATTGCCGCCGCGCGAGCGCGGCAACAGGTGATCGAAGGTCAAATCTTCCCGCGTGCCGCAATACTGGCAGCAGAACCGGTCGCGCAGGAACACATTGAATCGCGTGAAGGCGGGATGCGTCGAGGGCTTCACGTAGGTCTTCAGCGACACCACGCTCGGGAGCTTCATCTCCACGCTTGGGCTGTGGACGGCGCGGTCGTAGTTGGCGACGATATTTACCCGCTCGAGAAACACCGCCTTGATGGCGTCCTGCCAGGACCACAGCGAGAGCGGGTAATAGCTGAGCGGACGAAAATCCGCATTCAGAACCAGCGCCGGAAAGCCCGATGGCGATACATGAGCGTTCAAGACAACATTCCTACCGACTCGTATGCCGCAGTGCGGCGTCGGCTGCTAGTTTATAGGCAGGCGTGACAGGATTGTGAAGCCTTTCCGTGGGTTATGACTTTTCCGCTGCGATGGGCTTTCGGCCGCCTCGGTCGGTCTTGCAGTTCCCTTGGCCGCTGTGCCGTGGGAATTAGGACGCTGGCGCGCCCGCTTGCAGCGGCGGACGCCCGCGGATGAGGTCCGCAGCCTTCTCCGCAATCATAATGATGGGAGCATTGATGTTGCCGCCGACAAGGGTCGGCATCACCGAGCCGTCGACGACACGAAGATTTTCGGTGCCGAGCACCCGAAGCTGTGGATCAACCACCGCCATACGGTCGCCCGCAGGCCCCATTTTGCAGGTTCCGATCGGGTGATGAACGGTGATGGAGTTGGCGCGGATGTGCGCGTCGAGATCGGCGTCCGCAACCGCGCGCTCGCCCGGCGCCAACTCGCGGGCCATGAACGGGCGCATCGCCGCCTGACGGCAGACCTCGCGCGCGATACGAAGGCCGCTCCGCAGCGTCTTCCAGTCATTGTCGGTGGCGAGAAAGTTCTGACGGATACGCATCGGCCTTTTCGGGTCGGTCGAAACGAGTTCGAGGTGGCCCCGGCTTTCGGGGCGCAGCACTGCGGCCCGGCAGCCATAGCTGTCGGCATAAGGACGCCGGAACGGCCAGAAATACGGCGTCGCCGTCAGCGGGGCGGCATGAAAGATGAGCTGGACGTCCGGCAGATCGACGTCCGGCCGGCTCTTCAGAAACGCCATCTGGCCGGTCGGCAAATCCGTCGCAATACCGCGGCCGAACAGATAGGCGTTGGCCAAAGCTGGCACGATCCGATCGAAGCGCATGACCTGATGGACCGGCCCCGGCTCTTTGCGCTGATATGCCATGATGGCCGAGATGTGATCCTGCAAATTCTTGCCGACGCCCGGCAACGCTACTTTGACGTCGATGCCGAGCGCGCGCAGTTCCTCCGGCTCTCCGACCCCCGAGAGCATCAACAGCTGCGGCGAGTTGATGACGCCACCGCACAGGATCACTTCGCGGTCGGCCCGCGCCGTAATCGTGCGGCCGCGCCGGACGTATTCGACGCCGGTTGCGCGGGTGCCGTCAAAGACCACACGAGTTGCGAACGCCCCGATCGCAATCGTCAGATTTTGCCGGGCGAGCGCCGGACGCAGATAGGCGTCCGCCGCGCTGCAGCGGCGGCCGCGGCGGATCGTCATCTGCGGGACGGCAAAGCCCTCCTGTTGGGCGCCGTTGTAGTCGGTGGTCGCGGCATATCCGGCTTCGCGGCCGGCGGCGGCGAAGGCCTCGACCAGCGGATCGGAAAAACTGCATATCTGCGTCGTCAGCGGGCCGTCGCCGCCGCGATAAAAACTCGCGCCGCCCTGCCAGGATTCCTGGCGGCGGAAATAGGGAAGCACTTCGGCATACGACCAGCCGGCAAGACCGGAGGCGGCCCAGCGGTCGTAGTCGCCGGCGTGGCCGCGCACATACGCCATGGCATGGATGGAGGACGAGCCGCCGATGATCCGGCCGCGGGCACATTCGAGGCCGCGCCCGCCGGTCGTCGCCTCGGGCTCGGCGAAATACATCCAGTCGTGCTTGCGGTTGATCAGCAAATAAGGCCAGCCGAACGGAATCTTGATCCAGGGATCACGATCCCAGCCGCCAGCTTCGAGGAGCAGGACCCGCGCGCTCGGGTCCTCGGTCAGCCGGTCGGCCAACGTGCAACCGGCCGAACCGGCTCCGACGATGATGTAATCGTAGCTTCCGTCGCGGGGCATCCGGTGTTCGCCGTTTCAGCGCATACCGGCAAAGGCGCGCGCCAGGAATTCGCCGCCGTGGCGGAGGCCCTCAGGGTCGATGCCGTGGCCGATGCCGGCGGACACATGCCATTCCACCGGCACGCCCATCGCTGCCAGGGCCTGCGTCCCCTGAAACAGCGTCTGCACAGGAATGAGTTCGTCCTGGTCGCCGTGCACCAAGAGCACCGGTGGCGGCGATCTGATGTCCGCGGCAAGCGTCTCGGGATTGCCGTCCGGCGGCAGCACCAGCAAGCCCGAATAGCCGACGATCGCCGCCGGTGGCACCGCCCGGCGCAGGCCTACATGCAGTGCCATCATAGTGCCCTGACTAAAGCCGATGAGCGCAAGCGCCGTCGGCGGCAATTGATGACGCGCAAGCTCGGCGTCGAGGAAACGCTCTAGTTGCGGCGCTGCCTTGTTGGCGCCGACCCAGCGCTCGTTTGGATCGCGGAACGTCAGCGCGAACCATTGCCGCCCGACCGGTGCTTGTCCGCACGGCTCCGGTGCATGCGGCGAGACGAACGCCGCCTGCGGCAACAGTTGCTGCCAGGCACGGCCAATCTCGATCAGATCATTGCCATCGGCGCCGTAGCCATGGAGAAACACGACAAGCTGTCGCACCGCACCCGAGCGCGGTGACAGCCGCGGACCATCGAGCTCAACGGCCATTCACGCTCCTTTCGGTTGGGTCGGCGCTGCGAACACGCCCGAGGCTCAAGCCTTCTTGCTTTAGCCAGGGTAACGACGGGCTGTCTATGTCAGAATGAGGTGTGGAAGCGCCCCGCAAATACGTTCACCGGTCCGCGGTCGGTGTTGTAAGCCGGATTGACAATGAACTGATAGTCGAAGGTGAGGTACGTCTTGGAGGTGAGAGCGTAGCTGTAATACGTCTCGATGATCTGCTCGAGACCGGGATGTGGAAGCATTCCGTCGCCGATCAGGATACCGAGGCCGCCGTCATTGAGGAAGGCCGCGTGTTCGGGCGAAATGCCGTTGACGACGCCGGCAAACCCAACCGTATCGTCCGGTCGGCCCCATTGCTTGCCGTTCAGCGAGAGGCCGGCCGCGATCGTGCGGTCGATGTCAGTGTACTCATAGGGCTCGATATCGCCGTTCGCCCAGCCGGCGCGCATAAAGACGCCGAGATCTGGGGTGATCTCCTGCTCGAGATTCATGTTGATGCCGCCGCGGCTCTGGTATTCGCGGACGGCGGCGATGTTGGCCGGACCGCCGGTGATCGCAGCCAATGCGATCGCATCCTCGTAGCTGCCCATGCGGCCGCGGCCGAGAAAACCCGTGAACGCGATTTTGCCGGGATGTCCCCAGAAGTCGTAACGGCGCTCGATCTCACCGATCCACTGGAATTGATCGAATGTCGGATCGAGTTTGGTGCTGTTGGGGACGACCGAGAGGTCGAACAAGCCGCCACGTAGGGTCCAGTTTCCCCGGTACCACTCGGCGGCCGCGCCGTAGGTGTAACCCCAGGCGTCGGCGGCGTAATCGAACGTACCGGCATCGATCAGCGCCCAGTTCATGAAGTCCTTGCGCGGGTTCTGCGCATATTTGTTGGTATCGAAGACGTCCGAGACTGAGAACTTGCCGATCGTGATGACCAGCCGGTCGGCAGTCTGCGAGCCGGCGAACTGATTGAGGCCGGCTTCCACCTTTTGGCTTTCGCCGCCGAGATCGATCGTCTGCCGGATGAAGGTCCGTTGAATGCGCGGGTAAGGAACCGAGCCTCCGATCTTGAATGCGGCGCCGCTGGGGAAGCCGGCGACGCCCTCGGTGTTGCTGAGCCCAAAACCCTGATCGATCTCCGGATCGATCCAAAGTTCGGCACCCTGCCACAGCTTGAACCCTGTTGCGAATATGGCATCCCAAGTCTCGCGTCCGGCATTCGAAGCGAGGCTGTTGACGCCGCTATAGGGCGCACGGAACGGTGCGGCATATTGCTCGATGAAGGTGGTTTGCCCGTGCATAACGAACCAGCCCATGTCGAGCGCGGCCGGTCCTTTGGTGAAAATCTCGGGATTGATGGCCTCGCTGCCGAGCCGGTAGTCGAGGCCCAGCCGCAGCGTCTGGACCGCAAGATCGGAATCGAAGCGCTGGGCCGCGTCCGCAAACGTGACGCTGCGCAGCCCATAATCGGTGTAGAGATATTCGAGCCGTGCCGACCAGCTCGGCGTCAGCGCGACTTCGATGCCCGCGCCGACCGCACCGCCGAGCCGCGGCACCATGACGAGTGATTCCACCTCGCCCGGTTGCGCCGTGCCGCTAACCGGCACGCCAGCGAGCTGCGTGTGGGTGAATTGGTCGTAACTCCAGGCGAAACCACCCGTTGCATAGAAGAGCCAGCGTCCCGGAGCATACCCGAAGCGGGCGCGCACTGTGCCGGACATTTGCACCTGCTCCTGGTAGCTCGCTTGGCCGACGAGCGGGGAAGATATCGTCCGGCTGCCGCCAAGGACGCCAGGAAACGATATGTCGGCCTCGACGCCGAGGAGGAAGCGCGAGTAAAACATGTAATTATAGCCGGCCTGAAGGCCGAGAAAGTCGCTGCCGGTACCGGTAAAGACATCGTAGGGATTGAAAAAACTGAGGGAGCCGGCGAGGTTCGGCCTAGCAGCCCCATCTTGCGTCGCCGACCAATGTGAGCCGCCGGTGGCGTCGCCAAGGTGAGAGCCGCCGTAGAAACCACTCCAATCATAGCCGGGGGAAACGCTATACGGAATTGGCGCAGCCTTCGTCACCACGATGTCGTCGGCCGCTAACGCGTGCGTGGCGGTCGCCAGCATAATGACGATCACAGCCCCGCCGACAAGCTTCTTCACTGCAGCCCCACCCCGCACCACGTCTATTTTCGACGCTCATTGTGACAATGACATTTTTGCAAAGAGATTTTTGGCGAGTCCTATAGCCGACCCACAGTTTTCGGACGACGACGCCGTTGCGCTCAACCGTCGGAAATGGCGAGACGCGCCGCATCCGCCACATCCGGCTAGGAAGGCGAGTGCCTCAAAACTCGGCGTGAAGTCGCCCAGCAAAGATGTGGACCGGCCCGCGGTCGGCGTTGTAGGCGGGGTCGGCGACGAATTGGTAGTCGAACGAAATGCTCGACCACGTGTTGAGGCTGTAGGAGTAATAAGCTTCAAGGATTTTCTCCAGGCGATAATTGAGCGCGCCGTCGCCGATCAATATTCCGAGGCCGCCGGCGGCGAAATAGGCGCGTGCCTCGGGCGAGAGGCCATCGAGCACGGCGGCTGCGCCGATTCTGTCGTTAGGGCGTCCCCAGGAGGTTCCCTTCAGCACGGCACCGGCCGAAACGCTTTGGTCGCAATCGGTCCAGCCGATGATTTCGTCGAGACCTGGGCTCCAACTTGCGCGCGCGAATGTGCCGAGATCGCCGGTGATCGCCTGTTCGAGATTGGCAGCAAAGCCGTAATTAGTCCGCACCTCGCGAACCAGAGTAATGTCAGGGTAATTCGGGGTGGTGATCGGCTCGGCGAGGGCTGCCGTGTAAGTACCCATATTGGCGCGGTTGGCCCATCCCATCAGTCGCAATTTGCCCGGCTCCGACAACAGCGAATAGCGCAATTCCAATTCGCCGATATACTCGCCGTCCGGAAACTGCATGTCGAAATCGTCGGTGTTTGACACGGCGGGAACCAGGAAGTAGCCGGCCCGGAACGCCCAGAATTTTTGGTTCAGTTCGGCCATTCCGCCCCACGTGTAGCTGATCTGGTCCATGGTCCAGTCGTAGGAGCCGCAACAAAAGAGCTGCCAATTGAAGAATTGCGTTCGCCCGTCGTGGGCATAGGCGTTGTTGTCAAAGAAGTCGGTGACCGCGAGCTTACCGGCAATGACTGTGATCCGCGAGATGTCCTCCTTCCCCGCGATTTGGTTGGGACCATCCTCGATTGTCTCCTGCTCGCCGCCAAGGCCGAACGTTTGTTGCACATAGACGCGTGCTAAGTTGAAACGCGGCATTGGAAAACTTGCCTTTTGTGCCTCCGTGTTGGGGAAGCCCGCGACGCCGAGAGTGTCGCTCAACCCAAAGCCCTGGGTGAGTTCCGGATCGATGTAGATGTCGGTGCCGTCCCATGCGCGATAGCCGATGAATGCGGTGGCGCTTACCGTATCCTTGGCTTGGCCCGCACCGGTAAGGCTATTTGGACCTTGATACGGCGAGTGGAAGGCCGGATAGCCCTGCTCGACGAAGGTGAACTGGCCGTGGACATTCCAGTTGTCGCCCGCGACCGGCCACGGATCGCTGGTTGCGTTCGTTGCAGCTTCGGAATCCGCTGAGCCGAACTTGCGGTCGAGCCCCAGCCGCAGCGTTTGAATGTCGAAGGCTGACCGGTAACCGGTGCCCGACGGGAAGACCCCGGCGACGGTTCCGAAGTCGTCGTAGAGATATTCGATCCGCGCCGTCCAGTTCGGCGCAATGGCAAGCTCGGCGCCGAGGCCGAGCACCCAACCTGTGCGCGTGAGCAGGATCTGGTCTTCATTGCTGGCGATGCCCGGAGTCTCACCGAAACGCGCCTGCGACCAGGCGAAGCCGCCGGTTCCGTAGATGAGCCAGCGATCCAACGCATAGCCGAAGCGGCCGCGCAGGGTCGCAATATAATCGATCTCGTCAGTGACGGTCGTGCCTTGGGCCGTCCCCCCCGTAAAGATCGTGCCGTTTTCGAAGAAATACGGGAATGTTATGTCGGCTTCAGCTCCGAGAAGCAGGCGGGAGGGAAACACGTAATTGTACCCGCCTTGAAGCCCCCCATACTGGCTGCCAAACGGATTGCCGACGACCGTCGGATTGGGATTGGAGAGCGTGCTGGTTGCCCGGCCGAAACTGTAGGCGACGTGACCACCGGCATAGAACCCGGTCCAGTCGTATGCAGAGGGAGCAGCAAACGGAATCGGCGGAGCCTTCGTCGCGATGATGTCGTCGGCCGCGAACGCGCGCTGCGCGGTTGCGAGCATAATGACGATGACAGCCCACACCACGAACCTCTTCATCGCAACCAACACCCCCCTTTTACAATCGCGGTCAAATCGCATCACAGGTGATACGCCGATGCGGACAGCGCTCAGCCTTCAAGAAGCAGTTAGCTGCCCGTGGCCAAACCCGGAATGGGAACGCCAAATGTCTCCAGGATCAGAAAAATGTTGAGCAGCAACACGACCGCGGTCCCCACTAACGCCGCGATATGGGTCAGTCGGCTATTTGCAAATTCGCCCATAATGTCGGTTCTTCGGGTGAACATCAGGAGCGCTATCATTGGCAGCGGCAGCGCGATGCTGAGCACAACCTGGCTGATCACCAATGCGTTCGTCGCATTGGCGCCAAGCGCGACGACAACGAAGGCCGGCACCATGGTGACGAGCCTCCGGACCCAGATCGGGATGCGGAATCCAATGAAACCCTGCATGATCATCTGGCCGGCCATTGTTCCGACCGTCGAGGCGGACACCCCGGAGGCAATGAGAGACAGCAGAAATACGCCCGCAGCTCCGATCCCGAGCAGCGGTGTCAAGGTGTGATAGGCGGTTTCGATCTCTGCAACGTCGGGATGACCGGCATGGAACGCGCCCGATGCCATCATCACCATGGCCATGTTGACGAGGCCGGCGACGGCAAGCGCGGCGATGACTTCTTGGTTGGAGAAGCGCAGCACCCTGCGGCGCTCGCCATCATCGCGGACCGGCATACGCGCCTGCGTCAGGCCGGAATGCAGATAGACTGCGTGCGGCATGACGGTTGCACCAATGATGCCGACCGAAAGCAGCAGCGCCTCGGCGTCGGCGATTTCCGGCTTGAAAGTGTGGAGTAGTGCAGACGGCCAATCGACCGGAACAATGAACATCTCGACGAGGTAACAAAGGCCGATGATGAACACCATGCTGCCGATGATCAGCTCGATTGGCCGGAAGCCAAAGCGCTCGAACATCAGGATGCCATAGGTCACGATTCCGGTAATGACCATCCCGAGCAACAGCGGCATCTGGAACAGCAACGAAAGTCCGATGGCCCCGCCGAGAAACTCAGCGAGGTCGGTCGCCATGGCGGCAATCTCGCTGATGACCCACATTGTCCAGACGACCGGCCTTGGGAACTGCTCGCGGCATATCTCCGCAAGGTTGCGACCGGTCACGATGCCGAGCTTGGCTGAGAGCGCTTGGAACAGCATCGCGATCAAGTTGGCGAGCAGCACCACCCAAAGTAACCCATAGCCGTACTTCGCCCCCGCCTGGATGTTGGTCGCGAAGTTCCCCGGATCGATATAGGCAATTGAGACAATGATCGCTGGCCCGGCGAAGGCGACATACGCGCGTACACCCCCGCGTTGGCCGGCGAGCACCTCTTGGGCGGCGGCAACAGTCCGCTCAGTTAACGAGCCCTTCCGAGCGACGACTTCGGTCATCGTGGCGCTACCGTCGTCAACATCTACCCCAAACTGTAGCTGGTGCTACGCCAGACTGTAAACAATGCAACTCGAATGTCAATCTACGGAATGTAGCCAAGGTGACATTTTGAAATTTCGGTATTGATATTTTGCCGCCACGAAGGCAAAACCAAGTGGCGGAGATTGCAGAGGAGCGCCATGTCGCGGGTCGCAAAGAGGCAAGCGGAGATCGCGGTGGAGCTTCCGGCCGAGCTGACCCAGGCCCGCAGGTTTGGCAAGACCCGCTCCGCCCAATCAACTGCGTTGTCGGAGGATTACGTCGAGCTTATCGCCGACTTGCTGGCGAGCGCGGGCGAGGCGCGTGCGACGGACGTCGCGCGCCGACTTGGTGTCTCTCACGTGACCGCCGTCAAGACGATCTCGCGGCTAAAGCGAGAGGGGCTGGCGACGGGACGGCCCTATCGCGGTGTGTTTCTGACCGAGCAGGGGCGCAAGCTCGCGGGTCGAGTCAGAGCCCGTCATAGGCTCGTTGTGGATGTCCTGCTCGCATTAGGCGTGCCTGTCGAAGCTGCGGAGGCGGACGCTGAAGGGATCGAGCATTACGTCTCGGAAGCAACGCTGCAGGCATTTTCTCGTTTCCTGCGCGATCGGTCCTGAGGCTGCCCGTGGTACTTTGCAAGATGCGTCATTAGCGGAAATGACAAGTGATTGTGTAACGTACCGTCGAGGGTCTATCTAGCGGGCATGGTCGACTGCTGCTGCACAGCGCCACCTTTGAATTTGGACCCCCATCGGGGAAGTCGAACTTATCGGCGCGTGCTGTGGGCCGTGCTGGCGATCAACGCAACGATGTTTGCGGTCGAAATTGGGGCAGGCGTTGCGGCCGGCTCGGCATCTCTGCAAGCGGACGCCCTTGATTTTTTCGGTGACGCGGCGAATTACGCGATCAGTCTTTTGGTGGTCGGCATGGCATTGCGCTACCGCGCCACAGCGGCGATGGCCAAGGGCGCGACAATGGGCCTGTTCGGCCTTTGGATCATCGGAACAGCTGTCTGGCACGCGCTCCATGGTACGTTGCCCAGCGCCGTCACGATGGGCGCGGTAGGCTTTATTGCGCTCGCCGCCAATGCCGTCTCGTTTGGGTTGCTGTGGGCATATCGCGGCGGCGACGCCAATATGCGCTCGGCCTGGATTTGCACTCGCAATGATGTACTGGGCAATTTGGCCGTTCTGCTTGCGGCGCTCGGCGTGTTCGGAACCGGAACGGGCTGGCCGGACGTAATCGTGGCGACGATCATGGCCGCGCTTGCCCTCCAAGGCGCGTGGACCGTAGTCAGACAGTCGCTGGGCGAGCTGCGTCCGTCGAATTTGATGGCTGCGGAATAGCTGGTGGCTCTTGACGTTCGCGCGTAAGTGCGCGTGAGGATGCGGCAACCAGTACATCATTATGTAGCTTAGGCTATAATACGTTACAAAGATTTGCGTAGGCAAGGTGCAACTGCGACCCGATAGCTGTCCTGAACTTTGAGCGTTTACTTGTTTTCGTTCTGGTCAGACTTACCTAAAATGAACTGCCTGCAGTCAGCGAGAGGCCGGCCATGGCAGACACCGTCCCGGGTGTCCACTCTCACGTATTTCTTGGCGAAGGCCATGAGAGGAACGAGCGCCGCACCTGGATGGTGATCGTGCTCTGCGCCTTCATGATGGTGGCCGAGATTGTTGGCGGCCTCCTCTTCGGCTCGATCGCGCTGATCGCCGATGGCCTGCATATGTCGACCCATGTCAGCGCGCTGTTGCTCGCCGCACTTGCTTACAGCTACGCGCGCCGGCATGCCGAGGACGATCGCTTCAGTTTCGGCACCGGCAAGCTTGGCGATTTGGCGGGATTCACCAGCGCCATCGTGCTGGCGATGATCGCGATCCTCATCGGCTACGAGGCCGTAACGCGGCTGATCTGGCCCGTTGCAATCGAGTTCAATGAGGCCATTCCGATCGCGGCGCTCGGATTGGTGGTCAACGTAGCGAGTGTGCTGCTGTTAAGTGGCGGCCGGCAGTATGATCACGGTCATGATCATGCTCACACGCATGGTCAGTCCCGTTCCGGCCATACCCATGATCACGAAGACGGTCATGGGAATGATTTGCATGACCACGAGCATGCCCACGGCGCCGCGCAGCGCGACAACAACATGCGTTCCGCTGTCGTTCACGTCCTGGCAGATGCGGGCGTCTCAGTGCTGGTCATTGTCGGTCTGCTGTTGGGGCGCTTCCTGGGCCTGGCCTGGATGGACCCGCTGGTGGGTTTTGTCGGCGCCATTGTTATCGCCGCCTGGTCGTACAGTCTCGTACGCGACACCGGGGCCATCCTGCTCGACATGAATCCCGACCGCGGCATGGCCGAGCGCATGCGCGCGATGATCGAGACCGATGGCGATCGTCTGACCGATCTGCATTTGTGGCGTCTCGGCCCAGGTCATTTGGGCGCGATCGTCTCGGTGGCAACAGAACGGCCGCGCGGGCCGGACTATTATCGATCGTTGCTCAGCCGATTTCGCAACGTGTCCCACCTGACGGTGCAGGTGCACCAGCATTGACAACCGCGACCTTAACAACCGCGCGGCGCAAACATCTACTTGGCGGCGCCCTTGAGGCGGCTCTTGGGTCGCACCGATTTGGGTCGCACCGATTTGGCGGCGGCTGTCTTGGCGGCCTCGATCGCGGTTCGGTAGTAGGTCCACAAGATTCGCGCCGCGACCGCGCGCCAAGGCCGCCAAGCCTCGGCCAAGGCCAGCATCTCCTTGGCCGTCGGCCGCGCCGGCAACGCGAAAGCTATCCTCGCCGCTTCCTGCAGCGCGAGATCGCCGGCCGGCCAAGCGTCGGCGTGGCCAAGGCACGACAACAGATAGATGTCTGCGGTCCATGGGCCGATGCCATGCACGGCAGTAAGCGCCGCGTGCGCGTCCTCGGCAGCGAGCTCGCCGAGCGTGGTGAGTGCGAGATCGCCGCGCTTTACGGCGCGGGCAATTTCTTTCAGCGCGCGGATTTTAGGTGCGGATAGCCCGAGCCGGGCCAGCCGCGCCGGACGCGCACGCAGGATCGCGTCCGGATCGAGCGGATGGAAAGCGGCCGCGAGCCGTCCCCAGATGGCGTTTGCGCTCGCAGTCGAAAGCTGCTGCGCCACGATGATCGCAGCCAGGCCGGCAAATCCGTCCGATCGCCGGCGCAGCGGCGGTCGTCCGGCTTTGGCGATCAGCGGGACAAACCGCGGATCGACTTTGCCAAGCGCGGCAAGCGCGGCATCGAGATCGGCCTCGGTGTGGATATGCGAGTGAGCCATCGGGTCGGGCTATTTCCGGGATCGACCTCAGAAAAGCCGATCATACCGCGTACTTGTTGGAGTTACCGCCTTCACTGTCAACCCGGCCCGGCTATAACAAACTGTCGATGTATACGCGTGTCCTCCGTTTTGCGCCGAGCCCGAACGGCTATCTGCATCTGGGCCACGCCTATTCGGCGTTGCTCAATCACGACATCGCCCGGGAGACTGGCGGACGGCTCCTGCTGCTGCGCATGGAAGACATCGACGCCGCGCGCTGCCGGCCGGAATACGAGGCCGCGATCGACCAAGATCTTGCCTGGCTCGGGATCGTCTGGGAGCAGAACGTGCGGCGGCAGAGCGAACATTTTGACGACTATCAGGCTGCGATATCTAAGCTCGAAGCGCACGGGCTCATCTATCCGAGTTTTGAAAGCCGGGGTGAGATCAACGCGCTGGTCGGCGAGCGCGAAAGGCAGGGCCATTGGCCGCGCGATCCCGATGGGGTGCCGCTTTATCCCGGCCGCGGGCGCAAGCTGTCGCGAGCCGAAACCGAGCGCCGCATGGCGAACGGTGAACCTTTCGCGCTCCGGCTCGCCATGGATGCGGCGGTGGCGCGCGCCGGTACGCTGACTTGGACCGAAACCGGCAAAGGCCCGCAAAGCCAATCGGGCCGCGTGACGGCGGCGCCGCAAATGTGGGGCGACGTCGTCCTGGCGCGCAAGGAAGCGCCGACCAGCTATCACCTCGCGGTCGTCATCGACGACGCGTTGCAGGGCGTGACCGACGTGGTTCGCGGGCAGGATTTGTTTTGGGCGACCGCCATTCATCGCCTGTTGCAGGCGCTGCTCGGCCTGCCTGAGCCGGTCTATCATCACCACCGCCTGATCGTCGATGCCGCCGGCCGCAAGCTCTCGAAATCGACCTCGGCGACCAGCTTGCGCGAGTTGCGCTCCGGCGGCGCCGCCGCGGTGGATATCAGGCGCATGGTAGGGCTTTGAGGCTGAAGATCAGGTCCCGGCTTGTTTTGTTTGATTCCCTGCCGTGCCAAGCTGTGGCCGGCGGCAGGGGGCTGCCATGGCGCGATTGAACTCTAAAAAACCAAGCGGCAAACCGGCGCGGAACGGCAGGCGAAAGCGCGTGCGCTCGACGCCGGCCGGGCGCGGCACCGAGGCCTCGCTGGCGGCTTATGCCCACGACATCCGCACCGCGCTCACCGGCATCCTGGCGCTCGGCGAGCTGCTGGCAAGTTCCAATCTCGGCGAACGCGAGCGGCGCTGGGCCTTGGGCATCAGGAGTAGCGCCAAGCACATTGCGTCGCTCACGACGCTGATGATCGACGCCGCCAAGGCCGATACGACGGCGCTGAAGTTGCAGCAGGAAGTCTTTCAGCCGCGGCGGTTCATCGAAGATTTGGCCGAGTCGCTCTCGGCTCGCGCGGAGACAAAAGGCCTCGCTACCGAAGTGACGGTCGCCGACAGCTTGCCGCAGATGCTCATCGGCGACACCGTGCGGCTGCGGGCGGCGCTGGAAAATCTGATCGACAATGCGGTGAAGTTCACCGAGCGCGGTACGGTCGGCCTCGACGTGCGGTGCGTGCGCGCCGCGCGCGGGCGCGTCCGCCTCGTTTTCACCGTCACCGACAGCGGCATCGGCCTTAAACCGGCCGAGATCAAGCGGCTGTTTCGCCCGTTCGTGCAAGCCAATGCGGATATCGCGCGCCGCTATGGCGGAGCCGGGCTCGGGCTTGCGGTCGTCAAAGCGCTGGCGAGGCTGATGGGCGGCGATCTCACCGTCACCAGCAAACCTGGCCGCGGCTCGAGTTTCCGCTTCTCCGCAGTGGTCGGCGTCGCGCCCGCGGCGACTGCGCCAGCTGCGCATCGGCAGGCAGCAACGTCGCCGACGCGATCGCTTGCGGTCCTTTGTGTCGAGGACAATCCCTATGGGCGGGTCATCCTCAACACCATCCTCACCGAACTCGGTCACCGCGCAGACTTCGTCGGCTCCGGTGAAGAAGCAATCGCAGCGGTGACGCGCGGCTATGACGCTATCCTGATGGACGTGACGCTTCCCGGCCTCGACGGTCTTGAGACGACGCGCCGCATCCGTGCGCTCGCCGATGCTGCGGGCCGGGTCCCGATCGTCGGCATATCGGGTAGAACGCAAGCCGGCGACGGACCGGCGGCACGGGCGGCCGGCATGGATTTTTATCTGCATAAGCCGCTCAGCCCCAGCGCACTCAGCGACGCACTTGCGGCAGTGTTGCCGAAGGGCTGAAACGCACGTGACGACCGTTACTGGCACCGGCCGCCGAAGAGCTCTCAAGCTTTCGCCACAGCGCCTTCGACGATGCGCACGAGGTCGGACATGATGCGGTTTAGTTCGAAATCCTTCGGCGTATAGACCGCGGCGACGCCGGCGCTTTTCAGCGCGCTTGCGTCCTCCTTCGGGATGATGCCGCCGACCACGACCGGCACATCGTCAATCCCGGCTTCCTTCATCCGCGCGATAACATCACGCACAAGTGGCAGGTGCGAGCCGGACAGGATCGACAGCCCGACCACATGCACGTCCTTATCCGCGGCTGCGGCTGCGATCGCCTCGGCCGTCAGCCGGATGCCGTCGTAGACGACATCCATGCCGGCGTCGCGGGCGCGGGCGGCGATCTGCTCGGCGCCATTGGAATGGCCATCGAGGCCAGGCTTGCCAACCAAAAACTTCAGCCGCCGGCCGAGCTTCTTCGACACCCGGTCGACCTCGGCGCGGATATCATCGAGCCCTTCGGCGTCATTGCGCATCGCGGTGCCGACGCCGGTCGGCGCGCGGTACTCGCCGAACGCTGCGCGGAGCGCAAAGCCCCATTCGCCGGTGGTGACGCCGGCTTTGGCGCAGGCGATCGACGGCGGCATGATGTTGGCGCCGCTCTTCGCGGCTTTGCGCAATGCATCGAGCGCGGTGGCGACCGCTTTGCTGTCGCGGGCGGCGCGCCAGGCCGCAAGACGCGCGATCTGCCCGGTCTCGGCCTCCGCCGAAACCGTCAGCACCGCGTCGGCGGCGTCGGCGAGCGGCGAGGCTTCGGTCTCGGTGAAGCGGTTGACGCCGACCACGATCTGCTCGCCGCGCTCGATTGCTTCGACGCGGCGCGAATTCGATTCAACCAGCTGCTGCTTCAAATATCCCGACTCGACGGCGGCGACCGTGCCGCCCATCTCCTCGATCTGCTTCAGCTCCTCCTTCGCCGCCTTTTTCAGCGCGGCGACCTTGGCGGCGATCACCGGCGAGCCGTCGAACACATCGCCGTATTCGAGCAGGTCGGTTTCGTAGGCGAGGATCTGCTGCATGCGCAGCGACCATTGCTGGTCCCACGGCCGCGGCAGGCCGAGCGCCTCGTTCCACGCCGGCAGCTGCACCGCGCGGGCGCGAGCGTTTTTCGACAGCGTCACCGCAAGCATCTCGATCAGGATGCGGGCGACATTGTTCTCCGGCTGCTGCTCGGTAAGGCCGAGCGAATTGACCTGGACGCCGTAGCGAAACAGCCGCTGCTTGGCGTCGGTCACGCCGTAGCGCTCGCGCGTGATCTCGTCCCACAATTCGGTGAAGGCGCGCATCTTGCAGACTTCGGTGACGAAGCGCAGCCCGGCATTGACGAAGAACGAGATCCGCCCGACCACCTCGCCGAATTCTTCCGGTGCGCATTCGCCGGATGCCCTCACCGCATCAAGCACGCCGATCGCGGTGGCAAGCGCAAACGCCAGCTCCTGCTCCGGCGTCGCGCCGGCTTCCTGCAGGTGATAGGAGCAGACGTTCATCGGATTCCATTTCGGCATCTCCTTGGTCGTGAACAGGATCACGTCCTTGGTGAGCCGCATCGATGGCGCCGGCGGAAACACGTATGTGCCGCGCGACAGATATTCCTTGATAATGTCGTTCTGCGTCGTGCCGGTGAGTTTGGCGCGCGGCTCGTTCTGCTGGTCGGCGAGCGCGACATAGAGTGCGAGCAACCACGCTGCGGTGGCGTTGATGGTCATCGAGGTGTTCATGGCGCCGAGCGGAATGTCTTTGAACAGGACGCGCATGTCGCCGATGTGCGAGATCGGCACGCCGACCTTGCCGACTTCACCTTTGGCGAGCGGGTGATCGCTGTCGTAGCCGGTCTGGGTCGGCAGATCGAAGGCGACCGAGAGTCCGGTCTGACCCTTGCCTAAATTCTTGCGATAGAGCTCGTTCGAAGCCTTGGCGGTCGAGTGCCCGGCATAGGTGCGGAAAATCCAGGGCTTTGGTTTTGCGCCTGAAGATTTAGCCCCCGATGTCTTAGCATCTGATAAGTTGGCACCCGATGGTTTGGTGCCTGACGGCTCGGCTTGGCGCAGCTGTTCGCCCATCGGTCTTCCAACCGTTCTTCACGCGTTGTCCGGCACGAGTATCTGCAACCACTGTGACGCGGATTTTGTTGCGACGCAACAAGCCTACTGCACCGCTCGCAAACGGCCGAGGAAAGCCAACGCTCACATCAAGCGCGCAGCCTAGTATTGCCCGTACAGCCGGTAGTACTGCGGCTGCGGGTAGCCCGGCTGGGCGTAGCCCGGTTGCACATAATAATAGACCTGCTGTCCGTAGGTCGGCGGCAACACATAATAGAACCGCGGGCCGTAGACGCGGGCCTCGCGGGAGTAATAGGGCTGCGCGTAAGCCGGAGCCCGTTGCTGTTGCCGGTAATTCGCCGGCAGCCGCGCTGACGGCGGGATGGTTGGCGGCAGGGCGTAGGACTGCTGGCGGTGATACGCCCGAGGCGGTTGCCCGCTGGCGGCCGGCGCTTCTTGTGCCGGCGCCTGCGCCTCGAGCGCTTCGCCCTCGGGGGGTTGTTCGTTGACTGCGGTCTCAAGCTCCGACGCTGCGTGCCGGCGTCCGGCGGCAGCCGGCCGATGTTGTTGTTCCTCAGCCGCATGCGGCAATGGTGGTTCGCTGGCGAGGGGTGTCAGCGCCGCCTCCGCCTGCAGCGATTCCGGTTTGGCAGCCGGTGGTTCGTTGCTGGTGGCACGAAGCTCGGCCACGGCTTGCCGCCGCGCGGCAGCGTGCGGTTGCCGCTCGGCCGCATGCTGCAACGGTAGTTCGCTGACGGCGGGTGTCTGTACCGCCTCGACCTGCAGCGATTCCAGTTTGGCAGCCGGTGGTTCGTTGCTGGCGGTGCGAAGCTCCGCTGCGGCCTGCCGCTCTGCGGAAGCCGCTGGCTCATGCGATTGCGAGTAGGCCTCGTGCGGCAGCGGCGGCGGCTCGGCGGGCGGGACGTACGCCGCCAGTTGCGCAGCGCTGGCGCGCCGGGCCCAGCGGGCGCCCGCCATGGCAAAAGTCGGCGTCGGTATCAGCGCTTCAAGAGCATCGGTCTGCGGCAACTGATAGGCTGCGGCTTCCTTGATAAAGGCAGTGGCTTGCGTGCCGTAAGGCTGCGTCTGATCGCTGCTGCGATGGGCGAGCGATTCCCGCGTCAGCGGCGCGTTCGCCGCGATCATCTCATGACGATGAAACGCGGCGATGCTCTGCTGCGACGGCGTCTGGCCGGTGATGACGACCGTGGTGTCGTGCATCTTCTCCATCTTCACCAGATCGAACAGGATGGTGGCATTCTGCGGCGCCAGCCGCACGCAACCATGCGAAGCCGGATTACCGAGGTGCGTGATGCTGGAAAAGCCGTGAACGGCGTGGCCATGCATGTCGAAGAAGATGGTGTGCGGCATCGGCGCGTTGTCCCACTCCTGCGAGTGGTGGTCGGCATCCATGCGGTTGGGCCGGAAGGTGCCGCTCGGCGTATCGCGACCCGCCATGCCGGTCGACACCGGCCAGACATAAGACAGCTGACGGTCGACCGTGACCGTCATGGTCTGGGTTTCCTTGTCGACGTGGATCAGGATTTCGGCAGCCGCCGGCCGGGCAAACGCCATCGCAATGACCCCGGCGAGGAACGAGGCCCCGAGCAACACACCAGAACACATGAGTTCACCTGAACGGGATGGTTACGACGGATCGTCTGTAGCCGAACAACATTAACGCACAATCCATCGACGCCGATCAAGCGCGAGAGTTCCACTCGGACGCCGTTTAGCGTTCACAAATCCGATACGCCCAAGCCGTGTGTTTCGGCCGCGCGTTGCAGACTCCCTCTCCCCGCACGCGGGGAGAGGGTCGGGGCGAGGGGGCCTTTCCGCCGGGCTCAGAATTGCGGTAGTCCCCGCAACGCAAATCCGCGCCGGAGTTTGCATGTGGTGCGGTCAGCAACCAACGATTTACCGTAGTGGCCGGCCGCATCACAATCCTTGCAGTGTCGCACCGATGCTGCAGTGTTGGTTTCTGTTCGCTTAACTCCGCGCCTTACGAAATTACCATCACGAAGAAAAAAGGAAGCGGAACGCCGACAGACGTGTGCATCAACCTCCGCGCTTTTTTAGGGCGCGGCGCGTGCCCTTGTCTCTTTTCCCTCCCCCGCTTGCGGGGGAGGGTTGGGAGGGGGCACGCTCGCCTGGCGGCGTTCCACCACGGCTCTTACCGTCGGGGCTTTCGCCCCTTCGGCGCAACTCCAGGCCATGCTTCCTGGGACGTGGCAGGACGCTCGATCCTGTAAGCCCACACCAACCGGGGTGCAGAGACCTTACGTTCTGACACGGGCGTTACCCGCGCCCGCCTGTCCCAGTCCAGGGAATGCACCTCCCGGACCGGTCGTAGTGCCGGTCAGCTGATGCCCGAAGCTGCCCGGGAGCGAAGTGTATCGCTCCGCCCGCGGGCACCGCACTCGCTCCGCTTTCGGGAGTACCCTCGGCCAAAGGCGTCCTTCACTGAGCGAGATTCCTTAAGCCAATACTCGAAACGGGGACGAATGTCAATGAAAATAGGACGCCATTTTCCCGCCGGGTCATTGCCGGACACGATGTGGCGCGAGAAGGCGCGATTGAAGGAACAGCAAAAGCGTCACGCCTCAAAAATGTACCGGCGATGAAAGGCGAGGAAGTGTTGTTCTGATCTTGTCGGGTCGCGCCGCAGCCGATCCGGCAATCGAAGCTGTTTTAGATCATTGGCAATTTCGACCGAAACCAGCATCGTTCCGTCGTTACCGAAAGAAATTAAGCCATTATCGAAAAGCGCATCAACGTGCGCCGCGAGCAACATGCCATTGGCGGGGTTTAGTCGTTCACGGTCGTTGGACTTGGACCACGGCTTGACATGCGAGGCGCAAAGAATGGAAACAATCGCGCAATCGGTAACGGCGCATCGGTCGTCCCACCGCCCGCTCACTCTGGCACGGAATTGTCCTTGGCCTAAGCGTGCTTCAATCAGTGTATCCTTTGTCGTTTTTGATTGTTCGCCCTTATTGATGCCTTCAAGATCGGATACCAAGGCGCCCCTATCTTGCGGTTTAATTGGTTGCGCGAGGTACCGGGAAACTAGTGACCATGGGAGGATACGCCGCACTGAGGCCGCTTGCGTCATGCGGCTGGCGTTTCGATCAATTGCGTCGGTGGCAGCAGCTAAAAGCGATTGTTGCGCACCGCATGCGGCGGCAAGCCAGATCATCATTTCAGGATTATTGAGTGCGTTGTAAATAAATTCTGCACTTCGATCCCGCTGGGCATAACCTTCTCGATAATAACCTGCGAGCCATCGTATCCACCGGCCTCTTTGAGAGCGCAGACCTAAATTTACCTTGTCGGGAAGCCTTCTTATCGTCTGCAAGAGTTTGAAGCGGGATTGCATAGGGCCTATCGGCAATCCCTTGGCGCCTCCGCCACATCGCGGACATTTGCGCTGCCAAAAGTCCTCTCCGTTCGCCCCATAAATATGGTCGTATCGCATGCACTGAAGGATCCAAAGATGCGCGTTTTTCAGATTTCCGGGTTTATCTGTTTTTTCTAAAAGTTTTTGGTCGTTGCGCTGATTTATTTCTCCGACCTCTGCCATATCGGGCGCCCTCCCGTCATGAGGCTACACGGAATAATCCCATGGTTTCCACATGAGATTCTAGATGCGAAGATACCGAGCGACTGTGCGAGAAGGACGCTAGAGGCGATGACAGACACAATCAGAATTGATCTAAATGATGCTTAAACATACTGGGCGGGTGATGCGGCGGCCGAGTCGCAGTCGGGTTTTGGCGAAAGATGATGGGTATTGCTGCGCTCAACCCATCCTACAAGCCGGATTTAACCGTGGTGTTGGCACGCAGGCGCGGTTACACCCAAGCCAATCAGCCCGCAGGAAGTAAGCTCGATGAAATATTTTCTTTTAGAAGGACAACACCTCGTGCCCTTCGAACAACGTGCCCCTGAACTGATAGCCGCCCATCGCCAATTTCTGCAGCAGGGCTATGACAACGGACGTTTCCTGTTGTCAGGCCCTCACATCCCGCCGACCGGAGGAATTTTGCTGGCGCGCGCGGGATCGCTGGACGAATTGAATGAATACTTGGCCGACGAACCGTACTGCAAGGCAAAGGTCATGCGTTTCAGCAAAATCGTCGAGTTCGAACCTGTGCAGCACCAACCGATATTGAACGAATGGTTCGGCAAAAACAAAACAGCCGTCACCTGATCACTTGCGATAGACCTTCCGAATGAAACGCCGCGTTGTCCGATAAGCGATGACCATCCCGGCGGGCGGTGGCGGCGATCGAAATATTCAACTTACCAAACTCGATTTGTGAATACGCGGTCCGGGCACGGTCCAATTCGGTTGAATCAGATCGGGGTCTGGATTCTTTGTTGCTCGCATGATCTGTTCGTGAAAAGCGCGCTCCACCCTGGATCAACTCCGGGGCGGGCGTTATCGGGATCGTGCTCCAGGGAGAGATCATTGGCTCAAGGCGCAACATTCCGCGACGATCGTCGCGCGACCAATCCGGCGTTCAACAGCCGCAAGCTGAAACTCGGGACGTTTCAGTCCAATCTCGATTACGGTTGTCTGATGGCCGACGTCGAGGGGCGGCTGAAGATCAGTTGGCCGAATACGGTCGCGCTGGCCAAGCTCGCCGACGCGATGGAGTTCGAAGCGTTGGTGCCGGTAGCGCGCTGGCGCGGTTTCGGCGGCAAGCTCAATCCGGCGGGTCCCGGTTTCGAGACCTACACCTGGGCCTCAGGCATCGCCGCCTCGACAGTCAATGCCGGCATCGTCGCCACCTCGCATTGCTCGATCAACCATCCGATTGTTGCCGCCAAGCAATCGACGGTGATTGATCACATCTCCAACGGCCGCATGATCCTCAATATCGTCACCGGCTGGAACAAGCCGGAAATCGACATGTTCGGCGTCGAGATGCTGCCGCATGGCGACCGCTACGACATGGCCGAGGAATGGCTTGGCATCGTCAAGCGGCTGTGGACCGAGGACGAAGAGTTCGACCACGAGGGCAAGTTCTACAAGATCGTGAAGGGCTATTTGCAGCCGAAGCCGATCCAGCAGCCATTTCCCGCCATCATGAATGCCGGCGGCTCGGAGCGCGGCCGGCATTTTGCCGCCAAGTATTGCGATCTTGTTTTCACGGCACTCGGTGCGCCGAATTTCGAGCAGAACAAGGCGCAAGTGGCGGCGTATCGCGATCTCGCGTGCCAGGAATACGGCCGCGAGGTCGCGATCTGGACGTCGGCGAATATCGTCCAGGCCGAAACCGAAGCCGAGGCGCGGCGCTATGACGAGTACGTCGTCAAGGAGAGAGGCGACTGGGAGGCGGTGACGTTCGCGCTCGATACGCTCGGGCTCAACGCCAAGACGTTTGCGCCCGATGCGTTGAAGCACCTGAAGGAACTTTTTATTGCCGGCTGGGGCGGCTATCCGCTGATCGGCACCAAAGAGCAGGTGGTCGACGGCCTGAAGATGCTCTCCGCCATGGGTCTCGACGGCGTGCTGCTGTCGTGGCCGCGCTACGAAGAAGGCATGCGGGAATTCAAGGACGTGACCTATCCGCTTCTGGTGCAGGCCGGACTGCGTTGAGCGGCAATTTCATTGAGGGTTTGCCGCTGTGAAACAAACGGAGCGGGTGTCTGACCGGAAGGCCGGCTATGCCTTCTTCCGTCTGGACTTGCTGCCGGGCGAGCGTCGCGCGGCGGCGTTCTTGACCGATCGCGTCGCCGGAACCGGAGTGCCAAAGCGAATACCAGCGGTGAGAAACGCGACCATGTGGGCGACTGCTGCCGCCTCGTCGTCGGGACGGCAGAGGCCTTCGCTCAATCGCACGATGCGCCCGGTATCGGCCATCACGAACACCATCGCGCCGAGCATGAACTGATAGGCCCAGCGGATATCCCGCGCCGACCGGTCGGGCAGCGCAGACGAAAGCGCTTCCATCAATTTGTGCGCGATAGGATCGATCAGATCGCGGATGATCCCGCGCGCCTCCGAATTCGGGTCGGTGGTCTCGTGCGCCAGGAGCCGCCCCCAGCTCGGATCTTTGTCGCGCGCGCGCAGCCGCAGCATCGGCATCACCAGCGCCTTGACGATGAGTTCTAGTCTGCGATCGAGGTCGGCCTCGCTCATGGCGATGGCGAGGCCGGCGAGGCGCTGCTCGACGATCGTCGGCACGCGCCGATAGAACACCGCGCGGTAGAGCCCGTCCTTCGATTCGAAGTGGTAGCTCACCAGAGCGACCGGGACGCCGGCGGCCTCGGCGATCTGGCGCAGCGAAGCGCCGTCATAGCCGAAGCGCGCGAACACCCGCTCGGCTTTCGCCAAGATCCGTTCCGGCGCCGACGCGCCGGCGGCGTTGCCGTCGAGCCAGGCAGCCGTTTTGTCGCGCTCCGCCACTCTCACAGGCATTGAATTTTCGCCTGCCCGGGGTCCATGTCAGGTCTTATTATGCGATTTGAACGATTGATCAAGATACTTGTCAGCTTGATCAAAGTATTTTAGCGTTAGTCGGCTGCCGCAAAGCGCGGACCGGAAACAATTCCGGGACCGCCAATAAGACAATGAATGGCAGGGAGGGAAGACTGTGCCGAAGTGGCAATACAGCCGTGGCTTGAAGGATCTCGGCAACGGGCTTTGGGCTTATCTGTTGCCCGACGGCTCGTGGGGCTGGAGCAATGCCGGCCTTATCGTCGACGGCGACCAATCCATTCTGGTCGATACGCTGTTCGATCTGAAATTGACCGCCGAGATGCTTGCCGAAATGCGGCGCTCGATCCCTGCAGCCAGCCATATCGGCACACTCGTCAACACCCATCACAACGGCGACCACACCTTCGGCAATCAACTGGTCGAAGGCGCCGAAATCATCGCGTCCAAGGCCGCTCGGGAGGAAATGCACGAGGACGAGGCGGCGCGCTACCAGAACATCAAGGACAACGCTCACAAGCTCGGACCGGGCGCCGAGTTCTTCCTTGAGCTGTTCCGTCCCTTCGACTTCACCGGTATCAAAGTGCGCATGCCGGATAAAACCTTCAGCGGCGAATACGACTTGAAGGTCGGCGACAAGGCGGTGCGGCTGATCGAGGTCGGCCCCGCCCACACCCGCGGCGATACGCTGGTGCATGTGCCGGCGGACCGCGTCGTGTTTACTGGAGACATTCTGTTCAACGGAGGAACCCCGATCGCTTGGGCCGGTCCGGTGTCGAACTGGGTGCGCGCCTGCGACCGCATCCTCGGCATGGACGTCGATGTCGTGGTGCCCGGTCACGGACCGATTGCCGACAAGACGGCAGTGCGCGAGATGCGCGGCTACCTGCAATTCGTCATCGATGAAGCGCGCGAGCGCTACGACAAAGGCATGAGCGCGCGCGACGCCGCGTTCGACATTCCGCTTGGGCAATACGCAAGCTTGGGAGACGCCGAGCGAATCGTGGTGACGGTGTGGAATCTGTTCCAGGAGTTCAAGGGCGAGCACACCGAGCCGGATATCTTCGCGCTCTTTGAGATGATGGCCGCTTATCGCGATCGGCAGCGCGGTCATGCGTATGCGCACGGACACCATCAGCATCACGGTTGATCGCGCACGACCCGCGGCGGACGTCCGCTGATGCCGGTCATGGAAAAAAGCAACAGGAGGAAAACGATGAAGAAGAGATTACACAAGCGCGCCGCCAACAGCGTCGTCCTGATCGGTACCGCAATTGTCGCCGCTACCGTCATGATGGGATCGGCTTTGGCCGCCGATCCGATCAAGATCGGCTTCAGTCTCGCGCAGACCGGCCCGCTCGCCCCCAACGGCAAGCAGGCGCTGCTCGGCGCCAAGATCTGGGAAGAGGAAGTCAACGCCAAGGGCGGCCTGCTTGGCCGCAAGGTCGAACTGATCTCCTACGACGATCAATCGAACCCGGCGAACGTGCCCGGCATCTACGCCAAACTCCTCGACGTCGACAAGGTCGATCTCATCATGGGTCCATACGCGACCAATCTCGTGGCGCCGGCCTTCCCCGTTGTCATGCCTAAAGGAAAAGTGATGATCGGTCTGTTCGCGCTTGAGGTGAACAGCCATTTTCACTATCCGAATTATTTCTCGATGGTGCCGTACGGACCGGACCCGAAGGTCTCCTCCGCCGAAGGCTTTTTCGACGTAGCAGAAGCGCAAAAGCCGAAGCCGCAGACGGTGGCGATCATTTCGGAGGACTCTGAGTTCGGCCACAACGGCGCCGAGAGCGGCGAAATCAATGCCAAGAAGCACGGCATGAAGGTCGTCTACAACAAAAGCTTTCCGCCCGGCACAACGGATTTTTCACCGGTTATTCGCGCCGTCGCCGCGACCAACCCCGACATCGTCGTGGTGTGTTCTTATCCGCTCAGCTCGGTCGGAATTGTGCAATCGGTCAACGAGCTTGGCTTCAAACCGAAGATGATCGGCGGCGAAATGGTCGGCCTGCAGGCGACCGTGTTCAAGGACCGGCTGAAGTCGAAACTCAACGGCTTTATCAACTACGAAACCTGGGTGCCGTCGCCGAAGCTGATGGCGCGCGCCAAGCCGTTTTTCGACAAATATCAGGCGCGCGCCAAGGCCGCCGGCGTCGATCCGCTTGGCTATTATCTCGGCGGCTGGGGCTACGCCGATTTCCAGGTGCTGGCCGCAGGCGTCGAGGGCTCAAAGAGCCTCGACGACACCAAGATCGCTGATTGGCTGCACCACAATGAGGTCCACACCGTCATCGGCGACATCAGCTTCGGTCCCGAAGGCGAGTGGACCAAACCCGCCCTGCTGCAGGTTCAGTATCACGGCATCACCGACGCAGCGAACCTCGAAACCTGGCGGGGCATGAGCTATCAGACGATCGTGTATCCCCCGGACCAGAAGACCGGCGATGCCATTTATCCATACGAAAAGGCCAAGTGATCGCTGGCGGACAGGTGCGCGGGCGACTTCGAATGGTGTATCTGATGGAGCCGAAATGCTCCTCAGAGGCCGCCCGCATTGCACACTGTCCGCCTATGCCTTCGCGTCGTCGCCGAGGCGTTCCTTCGCTTCAGCCGCGATGACGGTTGGGCGATCGCAAGCCACATCTCGCTATCGACGCTGATGGCGATGTTTCCGTTCCTGATCGTGGTGACGGCGCTCGCCGGCATTGCCGGCTCCGTCAATCTCGCCAACGAAGTCGCCCGGCTGATCTTCGCCGTCTGGCCGAAGCAGGTGGCGGGACCGCTCGCGAACGAAATTCACAACGTGCTCACGACCCCGCGCAGCGGCGTCCTGACGTTGGGCGCCGTATTCGCCGTCTATTTTGCGTCGAGCGGCGTTGAAAGCCTGCGCATCGGACTAAACCGCGCCTATGGTCTCACCGAGCAGCGCAGCTGGTGGGTGCTGCGGCTTGAATTGATCGGCTACGTGCTGGTCAGTGCGATCGCGTTCCTGGCGCTGGCGTTTCTGGTGGTTCTCGGCCCGCTGATCTTTCGGGCCGCAGCGGCCTATGCGCCGTGGATCGAGCCGCTTAAGGCGCACTATGACGTCGCGCGGTTCGGCATCGGCGGCCTGGTGATCGCCGCGTCGCTGGTGATCCTGCACCTGTGGCTGCCGGCCGGACGGCGGCAGTTCGGCAAAGTGTGGCCGGGCATTGCGGCAACGCTGGCGCTGTGGCTTGCCTGCGGCTTCATCTTTGGCCGCTACCTCGCCGATTTCGCCAATGCCTATGTGACCTATTATGCGGGACTGGCGTCGGCGATGATCGCGCTGGTGTTTCTCTATTACTGCGCCTGGATTTTTATCTTCGGCGGCGAGCTCAACGCCGCCATCGCGCGCGAACGGAAAGATGGCAAGGACCCGTCGTGGCCGGGCTCGTCGCGGCCATCGACGTCTTGAGCTTCGCTCTCTCCGGGGCGTGTGCTCACCGCTGTAATTGGTGATTAGGCCCGTGACTAAAGTCGGCTATAGGCGCGCGAGAGCAGACATCACAAGGACATTACTGTATGTCGCGTCACGGCTGCACTTCAAACTCGCGCTCGACCGCAGCAATTTCGGCAAGTGTCGGCAAGCCCGCCTCATTGCCAAGATGCTGGATCTTGTAGGCGGCCGCCGCTCGCGCAAAGTGGAAATGCTTCTCCCAAGTGTTCGCCGGATTGGTGAGGTAGGAATAAATGTAGGCGCCGTGGAAGATGTCTCCGGCTCCACTGGTATCGAGAACGCGAGCGGACGGTACTGCAAGAGCAGGAAGCGTCCGGACCGTGCCCGTCTCGTCGTACCAGACCAAGCCTCGTTCTCCGAGTGTCACTCCGCCAAGCCGACAGCCCCGGCTCTTGAGATAATCAAGCATCGCGGCTGGTTCGTACCCCATCTGCTGGCAAAGCCGCTCCGCCACGATCGCCACGTCAATGAAGCCGAGGAGATCGTGTGTATTCGATCGAATTCCTCCGCCGTCGAGCGACGTCAATATCCCCGCATCTCGGGACAGCTTGGCGTAATGAATTGCGGCATCCGGCTGATGTCCGTCGACGTGAAGCGCGCGGCAACCCGAGAGGTTCAGGATCGGGAAAGAACTCAGATAATTGTCGTCGCGACACCGTACGATCGCGCGTTTGCCATCGTTGGGCATGATGAACGACAATGATGACGTTCCGACCTTCCTGGCGTGGATGGTTAGTCCGTACCTGGTCGCCATGTCCAAGAACATGCGGCCAAGCCAATCATCAGCGACCGTCGCCAGTACGTCCGGCGCAATTCCCAACTTTGCACAGCAGAAGGCAGCGGTGACCGCGTTACCGCCGAACGAGATGGCGTAAGCAGACGCCACATGCTTCTCGTCATTCGTCGGCATCCGGTCTGTCAGAAAAGTGACGTCAATATAAGTTTGTCCGATGAAGAGTGCCTGCATGGAGCCTTTTCCCGGCTCAACGGCCGAGTACCTTATCTACCGTACTTGACCGTCATAACGGGCAACGGCCTCCGCGACCGCGCTGTTTGGTCGCCTGCCGAGAATCGGCCGTTAGCTCGAAACGGCCTGCATCAGCGCTGCAATCTCGATCGTCGCGAAATTGGAGAATGTGTCAGATATTGCGTATGGCAGGATGATCTGGTCGCCGTGGCGCATCGCACCACAGGTGTAGACAACATTGGGCACGTAACCTTCGCGCTCGGTCGGCTCAGGACGAACAAGCGGCTCGCGAGAGCGTGCGAGAATCTTTGACGGATCCTTCTTATCCAGGAGAACTGCGCCGATCGAATATTTCCTGACTGGACCGACACCGTGCGTCAGCAGCAGCCAGCAATCGTCCAGCTCGACGGGCGAGCCACAATTGCCGATCTGAACGAATTCCCAAGGATATTCGGGCTGAAGAATTGGGTGCCCACCGTCCCACGTATAAAGGTCGTCGGAATAGATCAAATAAAGGTTCTCGTTGTCCTGCCGGCCGATCATCGCGTAACGGCCGTCGATTTTCCGTGGAAACAGAGCCATCCCCTTATTGCGCGCGGCCGATCCGCCGAGGGGAATCATTCGAAATGATCGGAAATCAGTAGTCTCGATCAGCTCAGAGCGGATTGCCCTGCCGCTATACGCCGTGTAGGTCGCATAGAACACTTTCCTTGCACCGTCATTGAATTCGACAAATCGAGCGTCCTCGATGCCGTTTGCTTGGGCGTCGGTGATCGGAAAAATGACGCGTTCGCTCAGCTCTTCGTCATCCCGGAATGTCACTTCGACGTCATCGCCATTTGGCCCCGCCACGCGACGGCGGACCTTTGGGACGGCAGCGAGACGCGCAGTCGGATCGACGGTGACGCGTCCATCTGCCGCTATGCTGCCGGACCGGAACGTCAGTGATGAAATATGTCCTTCGCCGACGGCGCGCAGACTCAAAATGAAGCGACAGCCGTTTTCCGGCGCCCCAGTCTGGTCGGGATGCCGGACGATGCTGGGATTGAACAAGGCCGACGCCTCGAATGAATATTCATTGAGAAAATATGCACCGATCAGGCGGCGTTGCGTCTCATTCAATTTGGCATGCGGCTCCAGCGCTTCTTCCATCTCTGCGGCACGCGCTTCGAAGATATCGATTAGGTTTCTGTGACGGCCTTCGAAGTTGTCGAGTACGTCGTCCAACTGTTTGGTGGCGGCGTCGGTATCGAGCCGAAGTACCCTGTCAACGATATGGTTGGCACGAACCTTGTCTGTGGGATTGAGGTCGCGGGGCTCAGTTGCCGGTTTGAACGGTCTGACGACGACCCTTGCCGGGTCCGGGCGCAGATATAAGCTCTGGCGATTCATGAAGCGGAATTGAGACAAAGAGGCTCCCTGGGACTGTTCGAGGTGGAATCATCCGATTAACGTCGCCACCTGCAAATTTAGATGTGAGTCTCGTTCGGTCAATCGCAGTCATACGCTTGAGCCGGCGAATCTCTACAAGACTGAGAAGATAGGATAGCACCAATTCCGCACCCTTGTTCTCATTGCGCCGATCCGGATGAAGCCCATCCGAGCAACTGCCGGTTTCCGGATCGATCAGCAGCGTCTGCAGGTCGTTTTCGCCAAGAAACCACTCAAACGCGCGTAACGCTTCGATCGGCCACTCATCCCCGCCATCCGCCCGCCATGCGACGAGGCAAGCGGAAATCGTTGCTGACGCTTCGACCGCCTGCTGATCGAACGCTTCGGGCTTCTGGCGGAGCCGCCCGAAGCTCTTGGTTCCTACCGGTCTAAAGTATCCCGACGATGTGGTCTGAAGCGAATTGAGCCACCGGAGTGATCGGACGCCAGCCTCGATATAGCGTGGCGTTTTGGTCGCCAATCCGGTTCGGATCAGTGCCTCGGGAAGCCGCGCATTGTCATATGCAAGCAGGTTTTCAAACCAGATCCAGTCTTTGGTTTCTGTTGCGGAAATCAGGGACATCAGCCGGTCGGCCAATAGTCCGCGGAGGCGGCTGGCGAGAACATCGCCACCAGCCAGCGTGCAATAGGCGTCCAATCCCAGGAGCGTGAACGCCCAAGCGCGGGGCGACGAGAATTCCTCGACGATCGGCAGCGCAGTCTTGAAAAGCGCACCGGCCCATCTGCGGCGAGATGGATCGATGTCCTTTCTCGCGCATTCGCCCAATGCCCAAAGCGTCCTACCGTGACTATCTTCCGAGCCTTGGTCTTCCAGCCATCGGCGGTCGTAGCTCATAAAATTTCGAAACCGGCGGGTATCCGGATTCCAGGCATGCTGGATAAACGCCGCAAAGCGAGCGGTGATCGAGTTGGACAATTGCAGTTCGCCAAAGTTCGCAAGCGAGCTTGAGAACAACAGCGCGCGAGCGTTGTCATCAACGCAGTAGCCGTGGGAACGATCCGGTACCGAATGGATGGCGTGTTGAAGCATGCCGGTGCTATCGCACAGCGAAAGGAAATGTCCGATCCGAATCTCCGGTACGACGTGTGCATTTCTTACAGCAGCGATCGAATCGACGGGAAGCGATATTCCAGGCCGCGCATTCCCGCTCTCGGTCTCGAAGACGGTAAGGTAGCGCTTCGCCGTTTGCATCCACGTCATCGACCGGCTCGCCGCGTAGGCACGCTTGCCCATGGAATTACGACGCACGTCGTTCGTCAGCAGCCCGGCGATCTCGGTGCCTAAAGCCTTGGCGTCGGCGAAAGGAACCAGAACGCCGCAGCCGTCGCTCAGCAGTTCCTTGGCGTGCCAGTATGGCGTCGACACCACCGCCTTTCCCAATCCGAAACTGTACGCAAGTGTGCCCGACGTCATCTGAGCTTCATTGAGATAGGGAGTTGCATAGACATCGCACATCGAAATGAAGTCCAGCAGCGTGGCCTGATCCACGAACTGGTCGAAAAAGACGACGTGATCTTCAATCCCGAGGTCCTGCACGCGCGCCGTCAGACTCTCGCGATAGGCCTCGCCCTGTTGGCGCACAAGGTTTGGATGGGTTGCGCCAAGAATGACGTAGAGCGCGTTTGGGCAGGATTTGATGATCTCCGGCATGGCATCGAGCATGGTTTCGATGCCTTTGTTCGGCGACAGCAGACCGAAAGTCAGAACGATCATCTTTCCAGTGAAGTCGAATTTGGCTTTGGCATGATGCGGTTCGAGGAACGGAAAATCCGGTATACCGTGCGGGATGATCCCAATCTTTCGCGCCGGCACATCATGAACAGTACGAAGGAATTCGTAGCTTTTTTCGGACATCACGACGATCTTTGCCGAAAGTTCTATGATTCGATTCATGACCTCGCATTGGACGGCTGCCGGTTTGCCGAGCACCGTGTGCAGTGTCGTGACAACCGGCATTTCGAGGCGCGACAGGAGTTCGATGATATTGCGGCCAGCCTCACCGCCGAAAATCCCATATTCGTGCTGAAGACAAACAACGTCGAAGCTGGCGCTGTTGAGGAATTTGGCCGCTGCGACATAATCACCGATCGCGTCGTCGTGTATCTCGAAACGCACGGCCGGCGGATAATCGTAGCTGCGACCCGAATCCGTCATTGCGACGACGCAGGTCTCAAGATCCGGCCGCGCGGTCGAAACCGCCTGGTGAAGATCATGAGTAAATGTTGCGATACCGCAGCGGCGCGGTAGATAATTCCCGATGAACGCGACACGCCGAAGGGGTTTCATTTAATGGTTTCCAGGCGGCCATTCTTCGCGGCAGCCTTTAGTTTGAGCAGGAGAACTCGCCACCTCCATGGTCTGTGGTTGCCCGACGTGGATGGAGCCTGGCTGTGTGAGTGGCTGCAACAGACGCGAAATCTTGCCGCCGCCGGTATACGCCACGAGGCTGGTCATACCGCTGGCGCCGGCGTGTATGTCGATGTGGTCTGATTGCGCGAAAAGGGCCTCGCCCGTGGCAACATCGAATGATCCGGCGATAGCACCACCACTGAGAACGAGAAACCATGTCTCGCGTTCCGCTTCCAGACGCCAGTGGGAGTTTGGCGGGAGATCGATCCGCTCCAGTACAAAGTGCGAGTCGGAAATGAAAAGTCTCCGTTGGGCGGTAAGCTGGTTCGGTCGGACCTGAAAATGTGCCGCTACGGTGGCGGCCACCGCTATGGCTTTTTCGATATGAAGCTCACGCTTCCGGCCATAATCGAACAGGCGGAATGTCGTATCGTTGCGCTGTTGGAGTTCTGCAATGACGAGGCCCGCGCCAATTGCATGAATTGTTCCCGCGGGTACGAAAATGACGTCGTCTGCTGACACTGCGCGCCACACAATGAGATCGGAGATCGAGCCGTCGTCGATGGCCGCACGTAATTGCTGCGGCGTCAGGCGTCGACTGAGGCCGAGGGCAACCTTGGCTTCAGGTGTGGCGCTGAGAACGTACCAGGCTTCAGTCTTGCCTCCTGGCAGACCTGCGGAGTGCGCAAACGCATCGTCCGGGTGGACCTGGATGGAAAGCGGCTCGCTCGTGAATAGTAACTTGAGCAGGAGCGAAGGTTCTGCGGCCGACTTGTCGGATCGATCGTACCAGATTTCTCCAATCGCATTGCCGTCCCGGCGCGCGGTACTCCAAGGACGCAAATCTTCAACGCCCCAAGGCTTTGGTAAGGCGTGCGGGCGCGCGCGTTCAATCACCATAACCCCTACCGGATGTTCGGCCTGACCGTCGTGTTTCGATCACAGTTTCGGCGCTTGAAGTCGTGTTCGAGCTGAAATTCATCGTGATAAGTTTTCCAGGGATACAGAGTGATCAACAACAACATGACGGAGCGAGGCCACGGATACCCGGATGGGCTCCGGTCGAGATTGAGTTAAGGACCAGACGCTTTCGGATTGCGTTTGGATGACTGTCAGGTTATTCGAAACGCGCCACCAGCGGCGCGCGGACGCGCCGTCGCCCGCACTGTCGGCGCCTGCACCAACCACAAAAGTAACTTAGGGAGTTATTGTGCCTGCCGACGGCACTTGCGCTGCCACCGAAAGAGAACGGAGACTTCGGTACGTCACCGATTTACGGGCAACTCTCGGACAAGCAAGTGCCTGCCTTTGTACAGATATGTGGGGTGCACGACTTAAAGCACAATAGGATCGAGAAATTAAACGCCGATCGCCATCTCGCCGTCCATCGGACTGAACATGACGCGAGCGTTTACGCCCGCTGGGATTCGCGGTTCAATTCCGGCATCGAGGCTGCTTCCAGCACGTCCTCGAAATTCCGCAGATCGGTGCGCGGCGCGTTGACCAGCATCGCCATGTTGCCGGGCTTGTGCCGGTTGGTGCGCATCAGTTCGTGCGCATAGGGAATCTCGCCCAGGGAAACACGCCGCTCATGCACGGATCGATGCGGCGATCGATGACGAAGCGATTGGCAGCGCTGACTTTATTTGTTGGCGGAGGAGGCCGCCTCCTCGACATAGTTCGTGTCGGTCGGACCATTGCCGGTAATGTACAGCGTTGCGGCCTCATCCCTCGTTTCGGCAAAATGCGGCTGTCGTGCCGGCTCGGTATAGAAGCTCCCTGGTCTCAGAGTGTGTAGCCCGGCCGTGTCGTGATGCGTTCCATAGCCGAAGTACCACGTGCCGGACACCACCGTAGCGGTGCGATCGTCACGATGCGTGTGCGCCAGGATGACTGTGTGCGGACGTACATAGAGCGACACCGTATACACGCCTTGTTTGTTTGGATCACCCACCAGCACGGTCGTTTTAATGCTGTCGAGGCCGGCCGTTCCTGGCCCGGCGGCCTGTGACGCCAGTTCCGCGACATCGTCAGTCGATAATATTTGCCGCGCCTCATGCGTATTGAGGGGACGCCGCAAGAAATCGACGATCGCCGCCGTCCTCGCTGCCGGTTGCTCTTCCATCAGCCAGTGACCCGAATTCATGATGACCTCGCCGGTAACGTCGAACGCGGCGAAACGCATCTCATCCGCCATGGCGTTGCCGAAGGATTTCTCCGCGCCAATCGCCAGCACCGGCATCATCAGCTTGCCGTTGGCCACGAGCGCCTTGTTGTCGCCGGCATCTTGCGAAAACGCGGCGAATTGCTCGAAGGCGGAGTGTATCGCGCCTGGCCGGGAGTAAAGCTCGGCGTAGTGTTGCCGCGTCGCTTCATCAATGGCCTTCGGGTTGGCGGAAAGCTCGTCCCAGAAGCGATCAAGGTAAATGCGCTCGCGGCCTTTGACCAAGCGCTCCTCGTCCGGCCCGCGGAAGTTAAAATGCCACAGCTGCGGGCTCTGGATGATCGTGTCCCAATGGCCAAGGCCGGGCAGCGGTGCATCCATCGCGACCCATCGCGTGACCCGCTCCGGAAACTGCGCGGCAAACGCGTAGCCGACCATGTTACCGATGTCGTGGGTGACGAGGTCAACCTGACGAATGTTCAATTTGTCGAGGACTGCCGCGATGTCGGCAGCTTGGCTCTTCTTGTCGTAACCGCCTTCGGGATGCGATGACAGTCCCATGCCGCGCAAGTCAGGGATGACCACGGTGTGATCGCGGATCAGAACGGAGGCTAATGGGGCCCACATGTCGCCGGTGTCGCCAAAGCCGTGCAGCATGAGCACAGCTGGCCCCTGGCCGCCGACTTGCACGTGGAGCATCGCATCTCCGGCCCTAACCTCTTCGGTTCTGACACTTCCAGGAAACGGCTTGACCTCAGCCGCCGCCGGCAGCGAAAGCAGAGCCAAACAAACCGCGACCAGGGGGTAGCGAAGCATGATGCGCCTCCGCGTCAGTGTCTCAAACGGTTCCTGCAATGAACTTTCCGCGCCGGAACGCGGCCGGTGTTGGATGATACCGATCATCCTTTTGAAATTCGACCATCAAAGTCGCTGGCCGGCAAACCCGACAAGCGCGGAAAGATCGTTCTCGAGGTTCGATAACGCGCGCGCTTCGCACAGACCGGATGACGATCGCCGCTTGTCCCCGCCAAAGCGGGGACCCGGTGCGCGAAGAGCTGGATTCCCGCTGACGCGGGAATGAGCGCAATCCTGCCGCGCTTACGCCCGCTGGGATTCGCGGTTCAATTCCGGCATCGAGGCTGCTTCCAGCACGTCGTCGAAATTCCGCAAGCCGGTGCGCGGCGCGTTGACCAGCACCGCCATGTTGCCAGGCTTGTGCCGGTTCGTGCGCATCAGTTCGTGCGCGTAGGGTATCTTGGCCCAGGGAAACACGTCGCTCATGCACGGATCGATGCGGCGGTCGATGACGAAGCGGTTGGCGGCGCTGGCCTGTTTCAGATGCGCGAAGTGCGAGCCCTGCACCCGCTTCTGCCGCATCCAGACATAGCGCGCGTCGAAGGTGATGTTGTAGCCCGAGGTGCCGGCGCAAAACACCACCATGCCGCCGCGCTTCACCACCAGGCATGACACCGGAAATGTCGCTTCGCCCGGATGCTCAAACACGATGTCGACGTCGCGCTTGCCGGTGATGTCCCAGATCGCCTTGCCAAAGCGGCGCGCTTCCTTCACCCAGGCGTCGTATTCCGGCGTGCCGACCTTGGGCATCGCGCCCCAGCACTTGAATTCCTTGCGGTTGATGGCGCCCTTGGCGCCGAGATTGAATACGTATTCCATTTTGGATTCATCGGACACGACGGCGATGGCATTGGCGCCCGAGGCGGCGACAAGCTGAAGGCCGAACACGCCGAGCCCGCCCGAGGCGCCCCAGACCAAAACGTTGTCACCCGGTTTAAGGATATGCGGCGGATGCCCGAACAGCATGCGATAGGCGGTGGCGAGGGTGAGCGTGTAGCAGGCTGCTTCTTCCCAGGTCAGATGCGCCGGCTTCACCATTAGCTGGCGCGACTGCACCCGGCAGAATTGCGCGAACGAACCGTCCGGTGTTTCATAACCCCAGATGCGCTGCGACGGCGACAACAGCGGATCGCCGCCGTTGCAATCTTCATCGTCGCCGTCGTCCTGATTGCAGTGAACGATGACTTCGTCGCCGACCTTCCAGCGCTTGACCTTGGAGCCGACCGCCCACACCACGCCGGACGCATCGGAGCCGGCGATGTGGAACGGATTCTTGTGCCCGTCGAGCGGCGAAACCGGAATCCCGAGACCCGCCCATACGCCGTTGTAGTTGACGCCGCCGGCCATGACGTAGACCAGCACTTCGTCGTCGGCGATCGGCCAGGTCGGCAGCACTTCCTGCAGCATCGCCTGCTCCGGCGGCCCGTGGCGCTCCTTGCGGATCGCCCAGGCGTGCATGGTCGCCGGCACGTGGCCGAGCGGCGGCACTTCGCCGATGTCGTAGAGATCCTTCAGAGGTGCAGCCGACGGTTTCCTCTGTGCGACGGCCATGATGTGCTCCGGTCAAAGCCAGTGAATTTGTCAGCAGGTGCAGTGTGCCGCAGTTGATATTGCAGCGCAACAACCACTTGAGAGGGCGTCTGCTGTCAACCGGCCGAAAGGGCCGCTAAGATTACGGGTGCAAAAACGGTACAGGGGCGGTCCCTGCAGGGCGGCGGTGCAAAGGGGAAACTGATGCGCGCGGAAAGTATCATTATTTGGCTGGTCGTCGGGGCGATTGCTGGCTGGCTTGCGGGTATGGTCGTCAAGGGCAGTGGCTATGGCCTGATCGGCGACATTATTGTCGGCATTATCGGCGCCGTCATCGCCGGCTGGCTGCTGCCGCGGCTCGGCATCTATATCGGCGGCGGCTTCATCGCTGCGATCATCGACGCCTTCATCGGCGCGGTGATCTTGCTGATTATTCTGCGCCTGGTCAGGCGATAGCGCCTCGGCGCGCGCCGGGAGTCCCGGCGCGATTGCACCGGCCGCCGGTTTCGCCGCGTTGTGGCGAAGCCGGTAGCCTATGAACTAAAGGCTGCGGCACTCGCGGCCAGCGCGCTCATTCTCGCGTTTCCGTATATGAAGACCCAGCTCGGTCTCGCCGCAGCGTCGATCGTCATTGCCTTGGTGGCGCAGCGCGCGCGCTCATCACACCACGCTATAATGGCCGCCTTCGCGGGTGCCGTTGCGGCGCATCAGAAAATATTTGAGGACGAATTGCCCCTCGCGCGCCAGCAGCGGCTCGCCGCATATGGTGCAGGCGATGTCGCCGTCTTCCGAGCTGGCGTCCGCTTCAACGCGAAGCAGCGTGTACGGCGTTCCGCATTTGGGACAATCGAAGCGTGACGTGGAGGACGAAGGCATACCGAACATTCTATATGACCGAGTAATACAAACCTATGACATTCGGACATTGCAGCTTTGAACGGGTTCTCAGCCAAATGCGGCTAAGAGACGCGTCAAACCCGGATCGGACGGATAAAATACGCGCTATTGGAAGAAATCGACTGATGGGGCGCGGAATAGGGAGAGGCTTTATGTCGCTGCAATCGCGATGCGTGAGCCTGGTGTGTACCGGCGCTGCGGCGCTGCTTATTTTCGCGGCAGCTCCCGCGCGCGCCAACGAACCGATCAAAATCGGACTCGGCATGTCGCTCACCGGCAAGCTCGCCGCCAACGGCAAAATGGCGCTGCTCGCGATGCAAATCTGGGAAGACGACACCAATGCACACGGCGGCCTGCTCGGCCGGCCGGTCAAGCTCATCTACTACGACGATCAGAGCAATCCGGCGCAAGTGCCCGGCATCTACACCAAGCTGCTCGACATCGACAAAGTCGACCTGATCGACTCCGGCTACGCCTCGACCCAGATCGCCGCCGCCATGCCGATCGCGATCGAACGGCACAAATTGCTGATCGGGCTTTCCGGCACCGCGATCAACGAGGAATTCCACTATCCGATGTATTTCGCCATGGTACCGAACGGCCCGTCGACCAAGCCCGCGTTCACGCACGGCTTCTTCAAGGTCGCGGAGGCGCAAACTCCCAAGCCGCAAACCATTGCGCTCGCCTATGCCGATGCCGAGTTCGGCCACAACACCTGCGAGGGTGCGCGCACCAACGCCAAAGCCTCCGGGTTCAGGATCGTCTACGACAAGAACTATCCGCCGGCGACGGTGGATTTCTCGCCGATCGTTCGCGCGATCCAGGCGGCCAATCCGGACCTGCTGGTGGTGTGCTCTTATCCGCTCGACACCGTCGGCATCATCAAGGCAGTGCACGAAATTGGCTACAAGCCGAAAATGTGGGGCGGGGCGATGGTCGGCCTGCAATCGACCGCGCTGAAGGTCCAGCTTGGGCCGCTGCTCAATGGCATCGTCAATTTCGAGACCTGGCTGCCCGTCGGCCCGCTGAAATCTGCGGCCGCTGTCGAATTCCTCGGCAAATACCAGGTGCGCGCCAAGTCCGCCGGCGCCGACGCGATGGCCTACTTTCCGGTGATGGGCTATGCCGACCTGCAAGTGCTCGGCCAGGCCATCGCCGCAACCAAGAGCCTCAAGGACGACGTGATCGCCGCCTACATGCACAAGACCACTTTCAAGACCGTAGTCGGCGACATTGCCTTCGGGGCAGACGGCGAATGGGCGCAGGAGCGTATGCTCGCGGCGCAATTCCAGAACATCAAGAGCAACAGCGTCGACGAATTCCGCGATCTGAAAGCCGAAATCGTGGTCTATCCGCCGGACCTCAAGAGCGGCGAGGTCATCTATCCGTATGAGAAGGCGTTGGCGAAATAAAGCCAACGAGGGCGCCGGTCGAAGCCCGCGCCCTCGTCACTGCCTTACTGGTTGGCGTTGATTTCCGTTTGTTCGGCTGCGGCCATCCCGGCGGCAAACTCGGCATTGGCTTCGTCGTTTTGCTGTTGTGCGGCTTGCATCGAATTTTCCGATTCGGTCTCATCCGCCTGCTCGGTTGCGTCCTGCCCCACATTGCTGGAGCTGGTGTCGACGGTTTGGGTGTCATAAGACGGCGAATAGGTGGACGAATAACCCCACGATCCGACCGCCGGACCCGAGACCGGGCCGCCACCATAGATGGATAGGAGAACTTGTGTCGCATCGAAATTCTTGCCGGCGGCCGGATAATTGCTGCCTGCCGCGATAGACACCGGCACACTGGCATGTGCAACCGGCGCCTTGGTGTTGTTGTGAACTTGGCTATCGGCAGCCATCGCGGCATTTCCGGCGAGCGCGAGCGAGGCGGCGACCAATGCACTGCAGATTAGTGATTTCATGGCACACTCCTCATCGTTGGGGTCGAGCAAAAAATTTAACAACGCAGGAGCCAGATTAGGTGTGCCGACGTGGATGGCCGATGTCCGGCCGATTAAACCTTGTTAAGTTTGGAGGTAGTGTGATCCGGCGATCCGGTGTTTTGTTGTTGTTGTTTGGCGTCGTGAGCGGTGTTGCAGCGCTCGCCGGCTGCAGCAGCGAAACCGCGCCGCCGGCCGAGCCGACGTTTTATCAGGACCTGTCGAAGCCCGACACCTCGCTCGATCCTGCCGCCGCCGCCTCGATGATCTCCGGCTACCGCCGCAACAATGATCTTGGTCCCGTCACAGTCGATCCCGAACTGATGCGGATGGCGGGCGAACAGGCGCACACGATGGCGGCCCACGACAAGATGGATCACGACATCGGCCGCCCATTCCAGGACCGGATCCGCAATTCGCCGTTCAGGAACAGCGTCGCGGTCGAGAACATTTCCGCCGGCTACCACACCCTCGCTGAAGCGTTTTCCGGCTGGCGCGATTCGCCGCCGCACCGCGCCAACATGCTCAACCGCAGCGTGACCCGCATCGGCATCGCCGCCGCCCTGGCGCCCAACTCGAAGTACAAGGTATTCTGGGCGCTTATTCTCGCCGGCCCGGGACCGCGCGGGTAGTTGGCGATTTTGTAGGCTTGGCGCCTGCCGCTTATAAATTCCGGAGCAATCAATGCAAGCCGGTGAAGCCATGAGTTTCCAGCACTTCGATAATGCCGTTGACGATCAGGCCGACGCCTATTGCTGAAACGAAGAAGCCGACGATGCGTGTGGTGGCGTCAATCCCCATCACACCCAATTTCTCCGAAAGCCTGCCGGCATAAGCCAGGCACAGATAGGTCACCAGCATCGTCGCCACGATCGCCGCCACAATGGCGGCAAATGACCTCAGTTCGGTCGGCGAATGCTGCACGGTCGACGTCATGCCGAGGATGGTTGCGATTGCTCCGGGTCCGCACATCAGCGGCAATGCCAGCGGCACAAAGGCAATGCTTTCGTCGGTTGCCGCGCCTTCGGGAATGATTCCGCCTCCCGACCGGGATGACCCAAACAGCTCGAATCCGATCTTCATCAGAATGATGCCGCCGACGATGCGCACCATGCTCAGCGGCACGCCAAACAGGCGCAGAAGCAGCGTGCCAAAGACCAGGAAGAACAGACACAGCAGAAGCGCGTAAACGCACGATTTCCGCGCCACCCTCCGATGGGCGCCGGCGTCCTTTCCCTCCAGCAATTTGAGATAGACCGGCAGAACCTCGAACGGGTTTATGATGGCCAGCAAAGTTGTGAACGTTCCGACAAACAGCGACAGTTCACCGACCATTTCGTCCTGCTTTGTTGAAAGATCGGACTGACTTTATGGTTCGAGGCGAGGCGAGGCTACCGAGGCGGATATCGCGCGTACCCCGACCGTCCGTTCGGTGGACAATGCCGGACATCGGCGCAAAACCGCGGCCTAAAATCCGGCGACAGCTTCGAGTGTCCCGCCGGTCTGCGCCTGCGCGCGGTGGATGGCGTCGAGCTCTTCTTCGGAATGGCGCAGCACGCCGATCTCCTCGGCGAATTCCGGGCGTGATGCCAGCCGCTCCTTCCAGGCAAAGACATGCGGATGAAGCCGCTCAAACGGATAACCGGCAAGCGACAGCCGATGCGCGTAAATCAGCCAGGCGATGTCGAGAACGCTCAAGGTGTTGCCTGTCAGATAAGGCTGCTGCGCGAGCTCTTTGTCCATCGCGTCGAACTCGGTCCGGAATTTCCATGCCGACGCCCGCGCCCGCTGGTCGGTGAAGCCTTCCTTGGCGGCGCGCTCCCAGAACTCGATCTGGATTTGCTTGTCGCCGTCGATCGCGCCCTGCACGGTGCCGGAGCCGTTGGCGGCGTAGCTTTTCAGCGCCTCGGACGATTTGGGCGGCCCGGGTGGCGCAAACACAAAGCGGAAACTCAGCGTGCGCAGGTCGAGATGCAGGTCGTCCTCGTGCTTGAGCAGCGCGGTGACTTCGTTCTCGTGCCCGGCCGGTATCAGTTTCGGCGTCGGAAATGTTTTTTCGAGATAGGCGATAATATCGTTGCTCTCGATGTGCACGGCGCCGTCATGGACCAGCACCGGCACCAGTCCGCGCGGATTGATGCCGAGGAACCATGGCTGGAAGTTCTCATAGCCCGGCAGATCGATCGGGTGCGACTCCCAGGCAATGCCCTTGAGGTTCAGGAACACCCGCAGCTTCTGCGAGCATGACGAGCCCATGAAATGCAGGACGTGGACGCCCTTCCAGTCGAGTACTTCGCGGGTCTTGATGTCGCTGTCGACGAGCTGAACCATGTTATCTCCCGAGTCAAAGCCGGCGACTGTCATACGCCGTCACTGCGGCCGATTGGTGAAAAATCGCGCGCGGACGAATTGTCGACGCGGCCCGGTTGCAACGCCTTGCCGGCCGCCGCCGAGGCCGATAGCTTTCACCGCCTTTCCCGCGACATCAAGGACATTGCAATGATCGACCTTTACGCGCTGACCAGCCCGAACGTGCAGAAGATCTACCTGATGCTCGAAGAGACCAAGTTGCCTTACAAAGAGCACTTCGTCGACGTCTGGAAAGGCGACCAGTTCGATCCGGATTTCCTCAAGCTCAATCCGAACGCAAAGATACCGGCGATCGTCGACCACGAAGGCCCGGGCGGTAAACCCTATACGGTCTTCGAGTCCGGCGCGATCCTGATGTACTTGGCGGAAAAATCCGGGAAATTCATGCCTACGGACATGGCGAAGAAATATGAAGTGCTGCAATGGCTGATGATCCAGCTCACCAGCGTCGGTCCGATGTTCGGCCAGTTCACCCACTTCAAGTTGTTCTCGCCTAAGGACAAGGACACGTCCTATGCGATGACGCGCTATCAGACCGAAGTGAAGCGGCTCTACGAAGTGCTTGAGCAGCGGTTGGCGAAGGTGCCCTATCTCGGCGGCGACGAGTATACTATCGCCGACATCGCAACGTTCCCGTGGACCCGCAATCACGACATCCAGGGCGTGAAATGGGAAGACAACCCTAACCTCGCACGCTGGTTCAACGCCATCAGTGAGCGGCCGGCGGTGAAGGCGGCGCTGGTCAAGATCGGCGCCATCACCTCGAACCGCGACACGGCATCCGACGACCAAAAAGACCGTTTTTTCAGCCGCGGCCGTTACGCCAGGGCGTGATCAAAGACCGCTTCGCTTGCTGAAAAATCAAAACGGCGCGGCAAGATGATCGACAAGGATGCGCCGCCCAATAGCGGCTAATCGGGGAGGTCGCTGTGATGCAGATAACGGTGGTTAGGGAAGCGCTCGCGATAGCAAAGGCGACAAGGTGCGCCATTCTTGTGTCCGCATTCGCTGCGTTCTTATTTTTAAGCAGTAGCACGTCCGTGTTTGCCGCGAGTGCCAAGCGTGGCGAGCGGCTAGCCCACCATGTATGCGCTGTCTGTCACATTGTTTCCAAAGGTCAGAGTCCGGGTAATCCTGACGCACCTTCGTTTCAATCGATCGCGGCGAGCCGCCAATTTCGCGAAAAGGGGATTCGGTGGCTGTGGGCGAAACATCCGAAAATGCCGGAACTGGCGACAACTCAGATTGAGCTGGAAGACCTCGCTGCCTACATCAAGACGCTTGCCAAGTAGCTGTTGGTGCGGTGGCGCCACGCCGGACCGGCCATTCATGCCGTGCACGATCTCTGACAGCCACAATGTCTGGCGACCGGCTGGCCGCTGATCGCGGTGCGGAATTGGCTTTTGTGCACCGCACGCGTAAGCTTAAATACAGAGTCCGGGGACCGTCCAGAAACAAGTGAGCGGAGCCACTGATGTCGCTTGCTGAGTCCCACAGCCCTGCTACCGGCGAAGACTTGGTCGCCACCCTGTCTCAGGCGGTACAGGCGGTTGAAGCCATATTCGCCGATGCGCGCCGGTCGGTCGCCGAGCGGGTGACAAGGGACGGCCGTGTCGCCCGGCAACTCTTCGACCGCGAACAGCGCGCCGCCCATGGCCTTGCTTGGCTCGCGACCTATGTCGATGCCATCCGCCAGCTTGGCGCTTATGCCGAGCGCCTGATGGAAGCTGACAGTTTCGGTGAGGTCGAAGACCTCATCGTGCGGATCGGCGCCGGCGAATATCTGGCGCAGATCCTGGGCGGGATTCCGATGAGCCAAGGCGAGATCGTCCGCCTTGCTGATCTCGGACTTCATTCCGCGGCGGTCGCCGCGCGCATCACTCCCGCGGTCGAGCAATTGATTGCGCAGGGCAACACCGCGCCGCACCGCGCCCGGCTGGTCGAGTTGATGAAGTTCGGACACGACGCGACCGTCGGTGCCTGCGGCCTCAATGATACGCTCGAATCCATCCGCGAGGAGATGCGCAAGTTCGCCGAAGGCCAGGTGGTGCCGCATGCGCAGCAATGGCATCTGCGCAACCAGTACATTCCGCTCGATGTCATCACCCAGATGTCCGAGCTCGGCGTGTTCAGTCTGACCATCCCCGAGGATTACGGCGGCATGGGGCTTGGCAAAGAATTGATGTGTGTCGTCTCCGAGGAGCTGTCGCGCGGCTATATCGGCGTCGGCAGCCTCGGCACCCGCTCCGAGATCGCGGCCGAGCTTATTCTGGGCAGCGGCACCGAGGAGCAGAAACGCAAATGGCTGCCGAAGATCGCGTCCGGCGAAGTGCTGCCGACGGCGGTGTTCACCGAGCCGAACACCGGCTCCGATCTTGCCTCGCTCAAGACCCGCGCGGCGCGCGACGGCGATTTTTATGAGGTCCACGGCAACAAGACCTGGATCACGCATCCGGTGCGCGCCGATTTGATGACGCTGCTGGTGCGCACCAATCCGAACGAGAAGGGCTATCGCGGCCTCTCTATGCTGCTTGCGGAAAAGCCGCGCGGCACCGACCAGGACCCATTTCCGGCGGCGGGCATGTCGGGCAGCGAAATCGAAGTGCTCGGTTATCGCGGCATGAAGGAATACGAGATCGCCTTCGACGGCTTCAAAGTGGAGGCCGAGAATCTTCTGGGCGGCGTCGAAGGGCTCGGCTTCAAGCAGCTGATGGCGACCTTCGAATCGGCGCGCATCCAGACCGCGGCGCGGGCCATCGGCGTGGCGCAGGCGGCACTCGAGGAGGCGCGGAACTATGCGCTGACGCGGGTGCAATTCTCCGAGCCGATCGCCAATTTTCCGCGCGTCGCCGACAAGCTCGCGATGATGGCGGTCGAGATCATGATCGCGCGCCAGCTCACCTATTATGCCGCACGGCAGAAGGATTCCGGGCGCCGCTGCGATCTTGAGGCCGGAATGGCGAAGCTGTTGGCCGCCCGGGTCGCCTGGGCGGCGGCCGACAACGCCCTGCAAATTCACGGCGGCAACGGTTTTGCGCTCGAATTCCCGATTTCGCGGATTCTCTGTGACGCCCGCATTCTCAACATTTTCGAGGGCGCGGCCGAGATCCAGGCCCACGTCATCGCCCGGCGCCTGCTGGACGGATCGAATTAAAAACTGTCCGGTTCTTCAACCAATCGTCAACTCTCAACCTCTATAAAACGGGTTTTCAGACGTTGCGGCGCCATGGCTGAAGACCCGGCAATTACGGCACCCTGCCCAAAGTGTCGTATTGAAATGATCTTTGTGACTACTCTGCCGCATCCGAGGTCGCCTCAGATGGAGCGGACGACGTTCGTTTGCTACGGCTGCAACCAGACCCGCAGTTACACACTTTCGTCGCCGATGGCGCAGGCTTACAAACAGGCCGCCGCAGTCCCGGCAGATACCCAGCCGGCGGATAACCGGGCCGCAATCCCGGCCGGATGATTTAAGCCGGCCGGTTGGCGGCCTTTCGTTACCGTGTGGCACCAAAACGGGTTCGGCTGCCGGTCTTATTCAGACTGCGTCTACATTGTCGCGCTCGGTGCCGGCGCTTGCTGCGCAGCCGGGTTCATTGCCAGCTGAATCGCCTTCATCAGTTCAAATGGCCGGAACGGTTTCTGCAGCCGCACAATATCTTGCGGCACGATATTCAGTGCGCTTTGTCCAGAGTCACGAAGTAACATGCCGGATATCGCGACGATCGGTAAATCGGGTCTATGCGCGCGCATGGCGCTGATCAATTCAAGGCCATCCATTTCCGGCATGTAGATGTCGACGATCGCAAGGTCGAAGCGCGATACCGCAAGCTCAGTTAGCGCTAATCGACCGCTTTTGACGGTCACGACATCAAAGTTGTGGGCCTTAAGGGCGACCGAAATCGCCGCTCTTACCTGGAGTTGATCATCGATGACGAGAACACGCGGCATGGTGTTTTCCCATCAGCTCGCTGACTGAGGCCGGCTGTTTGCTGGTTCATGACCGCGGGCCGGCGAGCCGTCTCCAGCATCGATTGCGGTCCGCAGCAGCCGGGCCAGCTCCGTCTTCCGGTATGGTTTCGCCAGCAAGAGTACGCCGGGATCGAGCCGTCCGTGATGGATCACGGCGTCCTCGGTGTAGCCGGAGGTGAACAAAACCTTCAGCGGCGAGCGCCGCTTGGCCATCTCGTCGGCAAGCTGTCGGCCATTCATTTTCCCGGGCATGATCATATCGGTGAACAGCAAATCGAACGCCGCCCCGCCGTCGGCGATGGCAAGAGCTTCGGCGGCGTTGGCGGCCTGCAGCGTCGTGTAACCGAGGCTGTGGAGCTGGGCGATGACGTAAGTGCGTACCAGCGTGTCGTCCTCGACGACGAGAATCGTCTCCGTTCCGCCTTCGATCGGGGCGGCGGCGGACGCATCGGCGATCGGATCTGCCAGCACGTTCACTTGAGGAAGATAAATCCTGGACGTCGTTCCCTGGCCTTCCTCGCTGTAAACCTTGATGTGCCCTCCAGATTGCTTGACGAAGCCGTAGACCATGCTCAACCCAAGACCGGTGCCTTTTCCGACTTCTTTTGTCGTGAAAAACGGGTCGAAGATTTTGTCGCGGATCGCTTCCGGAATGCCGCTGCCGGTATCGCTTACGGCGATCAGGACGTAGCTTCCGGCCTGAACGTCGGCGTTGCTCTCGGCGTCGAGCACGACGTTTTTCGTCTCCAGTATCAGTTCGCCGCCATTGGGCATCGCATCGCGGGCGTTGATCGCAAGGTTCAGCAGCGCCGAACTCAATTGGTTCGGATCGACCAGAGCCGACCGCACGTCAGGCCGCAAAATCGTCTCGACCTCGACATGCTCACCGAGCGTCGACCGCAGCAGTTTTGTCGCTTCGACGATCAAGCCGTTGATGTCGGTCTCGCGCGGCTGGAGCGGCTGTTTGCGGGCGAAGGCGAGAAGCTGGCCGGTCAGCTCGGCGCCACGTTCCGCGGCAGCGCTGATCAGAGTGGTTATCGCAGCGAGCTCCGGCCTGTCGGCGACCGCCGCGGCCAGGATATCGATCGTGCCGGTGATGACGGTGAGCATGTTGTTGAAGTCGTGGGCCACACCGCCGGTGAGGTGGCCGACGGATTCCATCTTTAGCGCGTGTTTGAGCTTTTCCTCGGCAGCGATTTTTTCGGTAAGATCCCTGACGAATCCGTTGAACACGTAGCCGTCACCGCGGCGCATTGCCGTCAATGCGGTTTCGACCTTGATTTTTCGCCCGTCCTTGCGCACCGCCTCGTATTCAAATCGCTCGCCGATCCTGGTGCGCCCGCTGGAATTCCGCAATCGCTCGGCCATTTCGGGGTGCCGAAGGTGATGATCCGCGGGCAAAAACAGATCAGTAAGGCGCTTTCCCAGCGCCTCCTCGCGAGACCAGCCGAAAATGACCTCGGCCTGCGGATTCCATTCGACGATTTCTCCGAACTCTTTGATTTGGATAAATCCGTCAAGCGCACCGGCAATGATGTCTTGCGCCATGCGTTCGCTTTCGTGCAGTAATTCGTGGGCCTTTTTGCTTGCGCCGATGTCGCGGGCTACCTTGGCGGCGCCGATAACCGCGCCGGATCGCGATTTTACCGGTGAGACGCTGAGTGAGACATCGATCCGCTGTCCGGCCTTGTTCACGCGCACCGTCTCGTAGTGATCGACGTTCTCGTCGTTTTTGATCTTGCTCAAGTTGGCGAGCACCTCATCCCGCAATTCAGTCGGAACGATGATGTCGATCCGTTGGCCGATCGCCTCCTGCGAGGTGAATCCGAAGAGATCAACGGCCGCCCGATTCCAGCCGATGATGCGGCCTTCGAGGTCTTTGGTCACGATCGCATCGTTGGACGACTCCACCGCCGCGATGAATAGCTGCTCGCGTTCGGCATATTGCCGGATAGCCGCTTCGTCCGACCGCTGTTGCGTGACATCTTCGTGCGTTGAGACCCACCCGTCCCCGTCCAACAGCTGGTTGACGACGCGAATCGAACGCCCGTCGGGAATTTCCCAAATCCTGTCCGACGTATGGTCGCAGAAAATTTCGGTTTCGATGTAGGCGTCGACATCGCCGCCGAACGTGCCGCTGGCGGCGCGTCGTTCCAGCAGTTCACGCACAGTGATGCCTGGTTTTGTGGTCGCCGTCGGCAGCCGATACATTTCGACATAAGCGCGATTGATAGCGACCACGCAATGGTGCCGGTCGAAAACCAAGATACCGTGGCGCATCTTGTTAAATGCGCGCTCAACGAGCGCCTTTTTCTCGCGAACTCCATTATAGGCTCGCGGAGCCAACTGACTGTGGTGCCGAAATTTTGGTTTGCTTGCTGATTTCCTTGATTGTGCGGTCATTAAAATGCGCCCAGATGGGGACTTCGGCTGCGACCGCGTTTCAAAGTGAGAATCTGTCAGTTCGAAACCGGTTGTGCGGACCGCTTCTTTTTAGATCGACATCTCTTAATGTTGCGCCAATGCGACCGTAATACCTGTAGACATTGCCTCGTCAGTACAACCACTTAGGGCTGCGGCTTTGAAATCGGTGCGGGCGGTGCCGGTGTTGTTTGCGAACCGCGTCTCAATGTCATCACAAATCCAAGACATTATGGACATGCGAGATTCGGGCAGGGTTCAAGCGAGCTGTGACGCAACGATTGCGAGTTGCTTGCTTGCTGCTGTGCGCGGCGATTCTCTGCGGTTGCGCGACGATTTACGACGCGCCGATAAATCTTCCGTTGGCGAGTGCGAATGCGGCGGCATTTGACGCCACCGGATCCATCCCAACCAAGGGCGACGATGTTCTGATCGCCTTGGCATTCTCAGGCGGCGGTACGCGCGCCGCCGCGTTCTCTTACGGCGTGCTCCTGGGCATTGACCGCGCGCAAGCGGCGTCAGTCGGGCGAGATCTCCGTTTGCTCGACAGCATCCATTATGTTTCGGGGGTATCGGGTGGCGCTATTACCGCTGCGTATTTCGGGTTGAAGGGCCGCGCCGCGCTTTCGGATTTCCCCAGGCAATTTCTGTTGCGGGATGCCGAGGAGTCCCTGAACACACCATTTACGCCGGTAGGCATATTGCGCGCCTACCAAGGCGGCACCAACGATGCTCAGCAGTTCACCCATTGGCTCGATCAAAATGTCTTTCAAGGCGCCACGTTCGGGCAACTCGATACCCCGGAGCATCCCCATATTTTGATCAACGCCTCGGATGTCTACAATCGAACGCCGTTCGTGTTCAATGAAACGACTTTTGGGGCGATGTGCAGCGATCTGAATGCCTATCCGATTGCGAATGCGGTAGCGGCTTCGGCGGCGATGCCTTTGGTCTTCGCGCCCATGGTGCTCACGTCCTACGGCGATCGATGCCGCACGGCGCTCCCCAAGTGGGTCACGGAGGCGCAAAACTCCAAGGATGCGCCGCCGCTGCTGAAAGCATCCGCCGAGGCCATCGTCCGCTATCGCAACGGCTCGGTGCCCTTCATCAAGCTGCTGGATGGCGGCGTGGTCGACTTCTACGGCCTGTCCGGATTTACCATCACCCGATTGGCCGCGGACGCGCCTTACGAGCCGCTGACCGCCCGGCAGGCGGTCAAGCTTCGTCGCGTCTTGTTTCTTGTGGTCGACGCCGGGCGGGGGCCTTCCGGAGATTGGGTCCAAAGTGTCGAAGGCCCCAATGCCCCCGAACTCCTGATGGCTGCGGCCAATACGGCGACTGCGTCAAGTGCCCGTTTGAGCTTTACGGCCTTCGACAGCACCATGTCGGAATGGCGCGAGACGCTGGTGCACTGGCGTTGCGGCTTATCGCCGAGGGAACGGCAAAGTTACGGGCTCGCCGGCAGATGGGATTGTCGCGACCTGAAATTTCTCGTCGGACACCTCGACTTTGACCAACTCGGCGCGCGGCGGTCGCTGGAACTTAATTCCATACCGACGCGCTTTAAGCTGTCGCAGCAGGACGTCGAAAAAGTCGTCGTCGCCGGCCAGGACGCGCTGCGAACCAACGCGACATTTCGCGCCTTTGTCGGCAGCCTTGGCGGATCAGCGCTCACGGCAGTTTCCGCGACAACCAAGCCGTGATATTTTAGACGTCTAGTTCGTGCAAAGATTGGGAACGCTGATCTTCGCAAACAAATGCGGTGAAGCAACGACGCTCGCTGGATATGCTGCCAACGCGTTTTGGAATTCGGGATGGGTGAAAGCCTGGCGGAAATGCCCGACTGATTCCCAGACGGCATAATTCAAAAATACACAACTGGCCCCGATACCACGATGCAACTGCGTCGAAATGTATCCTGGCTGTCCTTTCATCCAGTTGGCGTCATGCTCCCACGCTGTAAGGAGCTGATCGACATCGGCAGGCGCGACCGTGAAGATATTGACCAGTATGGCGGGTTTCGTGGCTTCATTGAGTTGCTGTTCGATCGGGACACGCTCATCGAGCGGGCGCAGGCTTAGCATTTGGTTGCCTCCTTTGGGTTGATTGCAAGTTCTCGCGTCAGCGGTCGCTGAACTCGATCCTGCAACCGTCGGGTCAGATAAAGACCGTCGCGAATGTTCAGCGACATCAGCGTGAGATTAACCGCACCCGCAACGAGCTCGATCGCTTGCACGCTGTAGAAAACCGTCCCGAGTTCGTGGTGCGAAGCGAGCGTTGCGAGATAGAGCGCAGCAGGGATCAGAACAACGAGTCCGTTTGCAGCAATAATCGGCATGCGACGGCGCTTCTTCGCAATTCTTGGGTCTAAGGAGTTGCCAGCAATGCGGAACCCGGAAGCGCCGGCGATCGCCAGCGCCGGTATTAGGATTAGGAATCCCCAGGGGATGGATTGCTTGACCTGGATGATCGTCTCGGTTGAGCCGAACAGCTCGGCCGTCACCGTCGAGAGCCAAAAGGCGAGGATCGTCACAAATCCGATCGCCCCTGCTACAGGATGAATTCTAGCCAGCATCGTCATTTCTCCCGTTTTCTTGGTTGTCGAGACGCTGCCGGATTTTTCGCAGCGTCGTCGCGGCCGCCTCGATCTGCTTCGCGCCGAGTCCTTTCGCGAGATCGCTGGCCCACGGGCCTTGGCGCTTCATTGCGGAATCAAAGGCAATCCTTCCCCGTGAGGTGAGAAGGGCCAGTTTGGCCCGTTGATGGTGCGGATTGGGCGCGAACCGCACGAACCCCTCGTGTTCCATTTCATTCACCAGGCGCTGCACGGCTTGGCGGGTCAGCCCCATATTCCGCGCGATATGCGCAACGGGCAGTGGCGTAGGCGATAAGGCGATCGCACCGAGGACCTGCCACCGCGCGCTAGTCAGACCGAGATCCGCGACAAGGGTATCACCGGAGGAGAGGATGCGGCCGTTCAGGCGGAACGTCTCCAACACAAGGCTCGTCATGGCGTCTTTGATATTCATGACAGCATATAGTCGTAATGACAATATATTGTCAATATGGTTGCGGCACCCGATGCCGGCCCTCACGCGTCGCGATGTCACGTTTGAACCGACTCATCACCAGAAGCGGCTCGATAACCGGCCGGCCGGAGGTGATGTTTATGTGATGAGGTGAACGTCACCCGGCACGCCCCGCCTCCGGATTTCGCGTGGCGCGCGCTCCGTACTGCTGCGGCCTAATGCCTGCCGCGACCGCAGATCAGGCGTAGCCGGGTCGCTTAATCAGAGCTACAACAGCGGCTATGTCGAATTTTCTCTCTCACGGCCTCGTCCCGATCGCCATCGGCGCCGTTGCCGTTGTTCTGCTGCTCGGCCTGATCAATATGATGCGCGGCGGATCGGGCAACACCTCGCAGAAGCTGATGCGGCTGCGCGTGCTGCTGCAATTCATCGCCATCGTCATTATCATGTTCACGATCTGGGTGACCGCGAAATAAGCCATGGTTGTCCTCAACAAGATCTACACCCGGACCGGAGACGACGGCACGACCGGGCTCGGCACCGGGGCGCGGCGCAAGAAATACGATCTGCGCGTTGCCGCCTACGGCACCCTCGACGAGACCAACGCCGCGATCGGCATCGCGCGGCTGCACACCAGCGGCGAACACAGGCTCCATCATGCCCTGTCGCGGATCCAGAACGATCTGTTCGACCTCGGCGCCGACCTGGCGACGCCGGACCAGGGCAAGGGGCCGGGTGGTGCGCGGTTGACCGCGACCGCGGCGCAGGTGACCTGGCTTGAGAGCCAGATCGACCTGCTCAATGCCGAGCTCAGCCCGCTGCGATCGTTCGTTCTGTCGGGCGGCTTCCCGGCGGCGGCCTATCTGCACCTCGCCCGCACCATCTGCCGGCGCGCCGAGCGGCTGATTGCCGAGCTGATGGACCAGCCGGACGAAAGCGTCACGCCCGAAGTGCTGCAATACGTCAATCGGTTGTCTGATTATCTGTTCGTCGCCGCCCGTTATGCCAACGATAAGGGCGCCCGCGACGAGCTTTGGCAGCCGGGCCAGAACCGGTAATCCAAGACGGTAATCCAAGACGCTAATCCAAGACAAAAATATCAGAGAGGGGAGGGGGCCCCCAGATGGTGGACGCGAAGGGCCGGCTCGAGGGCAAGGTTGCAATCGTTACCGGTGCAGCGAGCGGTATCGGCCGCGCCAGCGCAATTTTATTTGCGCGCGAAGGCGCGCGAATGATCATCGTCGATCAAAAAGCAGAAGCCTTGGACGACACCGCCAAGGCGATCGCGCAATATAGCGGCGAGGTACACGCGGTTGCCGCCGACACCAGCCGGGAAGACGACGTCAAAGCTTTTGTCGACCGCGCGGTCACCGCCTTTGGCGGGCTCGACGTTGTTTATGCGAATGCGGGGATCAGCGGCGGCCTCGTTCCGCCGCCGCTCCTCGAACAGACCGTGGAGAATTGGCTGCGAGTTCTGCAGGTCAATCTGGTCGGCGCGTTTCTCGCCATCAAACACGCCGCCCCGCACATGATCGCGAAAGGCGCCGGCTCAATCATTCTCACCGCCTCGGTCGCGGGCCTGCGCGCCAATGCCGGCGGCGCGCCCTATAGCGCCAGCAAGGCCGGCGTGGTCAGCCTGGCGCAGACGGCGGCGAACGCCTTGCTGGGCACCGGCGTGCGGGTCAATGCGATCTGCCCGGGCCTGATCGAAACCGGCATGACGCGCGAATTGTTCGAGCGGGCGCGCGAGCGCGGCAAGGAGGACAAGATCGGTCAGCTCAATCCGCTGCAGCGCGCCGGGCGGCCGGAGGAAATCGCCGCCATGGCGCTGTTTCTCGCCAGTGACGAGTCCTCATATATTAACGGACACGCCTTTCCGGTTGACGGCGGGCTTTCCAGCACGCTGCCTTTCACCCGGCCGATCCGTTGACCGCAAGCGCCACGACCGTTACTTTCCCGCACTGCAGCATCACCGGGACCTAGCGCTGCGCTAGACGAAACAAACCGAAACCGATCATGAAGATTCTCGTGCCCGTGAAGCGGGCGATCGACAAGGACGTGAAAATCCGGGTCAAATCAGATGGCTCGGGCGTCGAACTTGGCAACGTCAAAATGTCGATGAATCCGTTCGACGAGATCGCGGTCGAAGAAGCGATCCGTCTGAAGGAGGCCGGCAAAGCGACCGAGATCGTCGCGGTTTCGATTGGGCCTCCGCAAGCCGGCGAGACGATCCGCACGGCGCTCGCGATGGGCGCCGACCGCGGCATTCTGGTCAAGGCCGAAGGCGCGGTCGAGCCGCTGGCGGTGGCAAAGATTCTCAAGGCGGTCGCCGACGCCGAACAGCCCGGTCTTATCATCATGGGTAAGCAGGCCATCGACGACGACAGCAATCAGACTGGCCAGATGCTGGCCGCACTGCTCGGCTGGCCGCAAGGCACATTCGCGTCCAAGGTGGTGATCGAAGGCGAGGCGCTGATGGTGACGCGCGAGGTCGACGGCGGCCTGCAGACCGTGAAGCTGAAAATGCCCGCGATCGTGACCACGGATTTGCGTTTGAACGAGCCGCGCTACGCGTCGCTGCCGAACATCATGAAGGCGAAGAAAAAGCCGATCGACGACAAGAGCGCCGCCGATTACGGCGTCGACGTCAAGCCACGGCTCGAGGTCGTCAAGACCACCGAACCGCCGGTGCGCAAGGCCGGCGTCAAGGTCAAATCCGTCGCCGAGCTGGTCGACAAATTGAAGAACGAGGCCGGGGCGATCTGATGCTGGACGTCGCACTCGCAAACGGCACCTATGTAACTTCGGGGGTTTGGGTGAGGGGTTGCGGCCCGACCCCTCACCGGACCTGTTTTGTTGAAGCGCTGAGCAGCCCTCTCCCGCAAGGGGAGAGGGCTCGGCGACGACCGACCGTGCAAACCGTGCAATGGAAATTCTAATGCCGACGCTTCTGCTCGCCGAACACGACAACAAGTCACTCAAGGATGCGACCAGCAAAGCGCTGACCGCCGCCAAGGCGATCGGCGCCGACGTGCACATTCTGGTCGCGGGTCACAACTGCAAGCCGGTCGCGGACGCCGCCGCCAAACTCGATGGCGTCAAGAAAGTGCTGCTCGCGGACGCGCCGGCCTACGAGCATATGCTCGCCGAGCCGACCGCGGCGCTGATCGTTTCGCTGGCCGGCCCCTACGAAACCATCATGGCGCCGGCGACGACGTCCGGAAAGAACATCATGCCGCGGGTCGCCGCGCTGCTCGACGTGATGCAGATTTCCGAGATCACCAAAGTGGTGGCGCCCGACACCTTCGAGCGGCCGATCTATGCCGGCAACGCCATTCAGACCGTGCGTTCGCACGACGCCAAGAAAGTCCTCACCGTGCGCACCGCCGCGTTCCAGGCGACCGGCGAGGGCGGTTCAGCGGCGCCGGTTGAGCCGGCGGCAGCCGCCGCCGATCCCGGCATTTCCGACTTCGTCGGCGAGGAACTGTCCAAATCGGAGCGGCCGGAACTGACCTCGGCCAAGATCATCATTTCCGGCGGCCGGGCGATGCAGAACCGCGAGAACTTCACTAAGTATATAGAGCCAGTTGCCGACCAGCTTGGCGCGGCGGTCGGCGCCTCGCGCGCGGCGGTCGATGCCGGCTATGCGCCGAATGACTGGCAAGTCGGCCAGACCGGCAAGGTCGTGGCCCCGGACCTCTATATCGCCGTGGGCATTTCAGGTGCTATTCAGCATCTCGCCGGTATGAAGGATTCGAAAGTTATTGTTGCGATCAACAAAGACGAGGAAGCACCTATCTTTCAAGTTGCCGACTACGGACTGGTGGCGGACCTTTATCAGGCCCTGCCGGAGCTGGCCCAGGAGCTCGAAAAACGCGGTCGTTGACCTCAAGGTGGTGTGCGCCAAACAAGGTAAGCGAATATGGTCGAAGTGAAGGAGCGCCCGAAGACGCGCGGCGGACCGTCCGCCGGCGCGGGGCATGCGATCCACAAGATCGGCGTGATCGGCGCCGGGCAGATGGGCAACGGCATCGCGCACGTTTGCGCGCTCTCCGGGCTTCATGTGTTGCTCAATGACGTCGTCGCCGACCGCATCGGTGAGGGGATTGCCACCATCAGCGGCAATCTGGCGCGTCAGGTCAGCCGTCAGCGCATCACTGACGAGGAGCGCGAGGCCGCGCTCAAGCGCATCAGCCCGGCAAAGACGCTCGCCGATCTTGGCGATTGCGATCTCGTGATCGAAGCGGCGACCGAGAAGGAAGAGGTCAAGCGCAAGATCTTCAGTGCGCTCTGCCCGGGGCTGAAGCCCGAAACCATCGTCGGCACCAACACCTCGTCGATTTCGATCACGCGTCTTGCCGCCTCGACCGACCGGCCGGAGCGCTTCATCGGCATTCATTTCATGAATCCGGTGCCGCTGATGGAGCTGGTCGAGGTGATCCGCGGCATCGCCACCGACGATGAAACTTTCGCGACCACCAAGCAGTTCATCGCCAATCTCGGCAAGCAGATCGCGGTATCGGAGGATTTTCCCGCCTTCATCGTCAACCGGATCCTGTTGCCGATGATCAATGAGGCGATCTACACGCTCTACGAAGGCGTCGGCAATGTCGAGGCGATCGACAACGCAATGCGGCTCGGCGCCCACCACCCGATGGGGCCGCTGGAGCTTGCCGACTTCATCGGGCTCGACGTCTGCCTCTCGGTGATGCAGGTGCTGCACGAGGGTCTGGCGGATTCAAAATACCGGCCTTGCCCGCTGCTGGTGAAATACGTCGAGGCCGGCTGGCTTGGCCGCAAAACCCAGCGCGGCTTTTACGACTATCGCGGCGAGAAGCCGGTGCCGACCCGCTGACTGTGTCGGATACCGCGCTTGGTATCCGCCGCGCGGGCGAGCCCCTCAAATTGCTTTGGTGCTGGCGCCCGACGCGCCGGCGATACGCAGGCCTGGATCCCCGGCCCTTCGCATCGGCTCGAAAATCTGCCGCGCGGTGGCGCGGCCTTTGGCGGTCAGCACCACGGGGCGTCTGCTGGAGTGGGTCGGATTTGGTTGCATGGTCACGAGGCCGAGGCCAGGGCCGCCGTTCCTGGCGCGATCGCCGATATCGCGCAGATAGCGCGACATCGCCGTGCGGCTGATGCCGAGCGCGCGGGCGTAGGCGCTGGCGCCTTTGCCTTCGTCGAGCGCCACCATCAAGAACGTGGTCACAAAGGGCAGTGGAATTGAGCCGCGCAGGTTGCTCAACGGCTTGAGCGCCCACAACAGGGTCTGGATCAATCGCTCGTCGCTCGGTCCGATCGGAGCGTCAGGAGCGGAGCGCATGGGTGTTGTCGAAACGGACCCGGCGCGTCGCGATTTTCTCGCGCGCGCCGGGGCAGGTCCCGTTGTGGAAACGGGCATGGATGTCCATCCACTGGCCAAGAGGGACTAATAGCTCCTCTTAGCCGCTTCGGTCGTGGACGTTTCACCAGCCGCCGAACTTATAGTTCAGTCCCACCGTGATCATGTTGAGTTGCCGATTGTTGGTCGAGATGACATCGCCACCAAACACCCCAGCAGCAGACGTCGCCGGCACATTATAAGTCGCGTTGTTCAACCGGACGAAATCGTATTCGGCGCGCACCGACCAGCTGTTCCAAAACGCGTATTCAACGCCGGCGCCCGCCGTCCAACCTTGATTGCTGCTGGAGCCAGAAATATTGACCGGTGTGCCGTTGACCGTCCCATTTGAATTACTCACCCCACCGAAGGCCCAGCCGCCCTTGCCATAAACCAGCAAACGGTCCCACGCATAGCCGAGGCGGGCGTCCACAAGTGTCAGCCATTGGTTGTTGGCATTCACGACCGCGGTGCTTGCACCATTAGTTGCCGTGTAGCCGTTCTTGGTGTTGGGAAGCCAGTCGAAGTCGGCCTCCACGCCAAGCACAGCGCCGCCCCAGAACTGGTAGTTCACACCGACCTGACCGCCGCCGAGGAACGATTGGCTGGAGGTGCTCGCAAAGGTGCTCCCGAACGTGTCTGTGCTGGTGGGGCCGCTCGTGAATATCCCACCGATATTGCCGCCGACATAGAAGCCGGTCCAATTGTAATAAGGAATCGGCATCGGCACGTATGCTGCCGGTGCCCGCGGCGACATTGGCGCCGGCGGAAGATCGGCCGCAAATGCTTGCCCCCCGGCTGCGAGCGCCAATGCCCCAGCAATCAAAAACCGCTTCACCGCCCGCTGCATGTGTAGTCTCCCGACCTAAGCACTAAACCCCCGAACCCGACTTGAATGTACCTGAATGACATCGGAAATGATGTCTCCAATCGGCAACACTTAGTAACATAAAGTCTATAGTTAACCATGTCTTATTGAGTTGCGATTCCAGAGGATTCGGCATTTGTCCGATGCCGTTGGAGGTATTGGGTGACGGATACGCCCAGATTTGCCTTCGAGTCCCCGGTGCGTTGCGTATACGGGCGGGAAATGATGGCAATGCCAAGGCAGGAAAAGCTTCCTTGTCGATGCCGTCTCGGCCGCCGATTTGTTATTGCAGCCGGCGATTGTTTGAAGCTCGCTGACTTGAGCAAGAATCACAGCGCGCGTAGCGATCAGCTGCGTTCAGCTTGCCGGCGCCTCGGAGAGCCTCACGGAGGCGCTGAAACTTTTCACAGCCCAGGGCTTGCAGGCCTGCAATGCAGGGGCTCCCCATGTTGATCGATCAATCAGCCTTGAGCGGTATTTCCCAGGCCATCGCCGACGCGATGGCTCCGGCGTTCATCCTGGCCGCTGTCGCTGCTTTGATCTCCGCCATGACCACGCGACTATTTCGAATTCAGGACCTTATCCGCGCTTTGTCGAGCGCCGACGCCGGTTCCCACAAACCTGAGCAGCAAATCGAGCTCGACTATTTGAAGATTCATGCCAGAGCAATAAGCCGGTGTGTTCTATGTCTCGTCGCCTGCGGAATGTGCGTGGTGCTGTACGTCATGGTCGTATTCGTCACCACGATTCTTTCCCTGCATTTCGAAAGGCTCGTGCTCAATATCTTCCTGATCGCTTTCGTATTCCTGTTTTTTTCGCTGGCGTTGTACGCGCGGGAAGTCTGGCTTTTGAGAAATCGGGAATTCTAAGTGCGCCGGATACGCAAGATCGCGTACGCCGAGATCAAATCTTCATCAGCCGTGTTGGCACATTGATCGTTGACGGCCGCAGCAATGTCGCGCGGTCGCATGTATATTGATCGCGTGAGGAGGGGTAGTTGTTTGAGGACCCTCGATCATGGAGACAAGTCTCGTTTCGTCACTTACGGGCGCGCAGCTTGCGAGTTATCAAATGGCGGTTGCGGCGCACCTTGCTCAAGCCAACGCCGAAGCAAACGCTTACCCGGTCGCACAATTGACGGCGGCCGCCGAGCAGAACTTTCAGCAACGCGCAGGCACCGCGAGTGGCGTTGGCGCGTACCTCGACGTCATCGCCTGATGGTGTCGTTGCGATAGCGTCCGTAGCGTCCGTAGCGTCCGTAGCCCGGATTGAGCGGAGCGAAATCCGGGTTAACCTAGTGGCATGGTCCGTTACCGGCGGAATTTCGTTCCAGGCGGCACGTTCTTCTTTACCGCAACGCTCGCGGATCGAAGGTCAAACGTCCTGACCGATCATATCGCCGATTTGCGCGCGGCGATGATGCTGACGCGGCGCCAACATCCGTTCACGATCGATGCGGTCGTGGTTTTGCCCGATCACCTCCATATCGTGATGACGTTGCCGGATGGAGATGCAGATTTCCCGAACCGATGGCATCTGATCAAACGTCGATTCACGACTGCCGTCATTAAGGCGGGCACTACGGTCGCGCGGCACCGGAGTGGGGAACACGCCCTTTGGCAGCGCCGATTCTGGGAGCACACCATTCGTGACGATGGAGATTTTGAACGACACGTCGATTACATCCACTTCAATCCCGTCAAGCACGGTCTTGTCGCCAGAGTCCGCGATTGGCCGTACTCTTCGTTTCATCGCTATGTCCGGCGCGGTCTGTTGCCGGAAGATTGGGCTGGGGATTTGAGGCAAGAGCACGGAGGGTTCGGCGAGCGGAAAGGGTCGTAGTAGTAGCCCGGATTGAACGAAGTGAAATCCGGGATCAGAGTTGACGCCGGGAGATCGTCCCCGGATTTCGCTGACGCTCAATCCGGGCTACTGACGGCCGCGCTCACAAGCTTCACGCCGTCCGGGCTCGCCCATTCGGCGGGTCCTGCCATGTCGCCGATCTCGCAGCCGGACCGGTCGATGATCAGCGTCGTCGGCATACCAAAGGCCTTGCCGGCACTTTTCAGATCCTGAAACACCTTGGCGCTTTGGTCTGAATAATAGGCAAGGTGCTTGACGCCGGCGTCTTTGAGAAAATTGAGCGGCTTTTCCGCGTCGCGGGTGTCGATATTGACGGCGACCACCTCAAAACCCTTGCCGCCAAGGTCGGCCTGCAATGCGTCGAGCGCGGGCATCTCCTTGCGGCATGGTACGCACCAGGTCGCCCAGAGATTGAGAAGCACGGTGCGGCCGCGCCAATCCTTGAGCGTTCGCTCATGGCCTTCGGCGTCCTTGAAGCTCAGATCGGGAACTAGAAACGGCGTGTGTGCCACGGCGAGCGCCGCGACTTCACCCTGCGCCAGCGGCGCAATCCGGGCGGCAATCTTGACCGCCGGCTCGCAGGCCGCAGCGGCTGGATTGCTTCGCAGGTGTTCCATCCCGTATACCCCCGCCAGGACGACCAGAATTGCTATGATCGCTGCGGCAGAAAGCGCCCGGTAGCGGCGCGCGACGGGATGCGGCGGGGCGGATCGCTCGGACATCTAACAAACCCTCGGCGGACTTATAACTATGAGCAACAAGATGTGGGGCGGACGTTTCGGTTCCGATCCCGATCCCCTCATGGAGGAGATCAACGCCTCGATCGATTTCGACCGCCACCTGTACCGGCAGGACATCGCCGCAAGCAAGGCCCATGCGGCAATGTTGGCCAAAACCGGCATCATCACCGCGCAGGATGCAAAGCGGATCGCTCACGGTCTAGACACGATCCTGTCAGAGATCGAAGCGGGCAAATTCAAGTTCAAGCGTGCGCTCGAGGACATTCATATGAATGTCGAGAGTAGGCTTGGCGACCTGATCGGGCCGGCCGCCGGGCGCTTGCACACGGCGCGCTCGCGCAACGATCAGGTAGCGACCGACTTCCGGCTGTTCGTGCGCGATGCGATCGACGGCATCGATACGGCGCTTGGCGCCTATCAGCGAGCGCTCGCGGAGAAGGCGCTCGAACACGCCGCGACCGTGATGCCGGGGTTCACCCACCTGCAAACCGCGCAGCCGGTCACGTTCGGACATCACCTGCTCGCTTACGTCGAGATGGCGGCGCGCGACCGCAGCCGTTTCGCTGACGCGCGGTCGCGGCTAAATGAAAGCCCGCTCGGTGCGGCTGCGCTCGCCGGCACGTCGTTTCCGATCGATCGGTCGATGACGGCCAAGGCGCTCGGCTTTGCCCGTCCGGCAGCGAACTCGCTCGATGCCGTTGCAGACCGCGATTTCGTGCTCGAGACCTTGTCGGCGTGCGCGATCACGGCCGTGCATCTGTCGCGATTTGCCGAAGAGATTGTACTGTGGTCGTCGCCGCTGGTCGGTCTCGTCAAACTCTCAGACAAGTTCACGACCGGCTCCTCGATCATGCCGCAGAAGCGCAATCCCGATGCGGCGGAACTCGTCCGGGCGCGGGCCGGTCGCATCGTCGGCGCGCTGACGGCGCTGTTGATGGTGATGAAGGGATTGCCGCTCGCCTATCAGAAAGACATGCAGGAGGACAAGGAAGGCGCGATCGATGCGTTCGATGCGCTCGCGCTTTCAATCAATGCCATGACCGGGATGGTGCGCGACATGGAGCCGGACGTGGCCCGGATGCGGCAAGCCGCCGGCGAGGGTTACGCCACCGCCACCGATCTTGCCGACTGGCTCACGCGCACGCTCAAGCTGCCTTTTCGCGAGGCTCACCACGTGACCGGCCAGATTGTCGCCAAGGCGGCCGCGGCCGGTGTTCCGCTCGATAAATTGCCGCTCGCGACCATGCAGGCGATCGAGCCGCGCATCACCAAAGCGGTTTTCGGTGTGCTTTCGGTCGAGGCATCGGTGAAAAGCCGGAAGGTCTATGGCGGCACCGCGCCAAACAGCGTGCGCACCCAGGCCAAGCGCTGGCTCAAGCGCCTTGAGAGCAAGCGCTGAATTGCGGCGCCAGGCAGTAAAGGCGCTGGCAAGGTGTTACTGCCAAAATCTCGCCGCGGCGGTGCGGTCTGCTATGCTGCAGACGCCGCTGGGGGATCGGTCTTTGCCATTTAACCGTTTGAACGTTGTCTTTGCGCTGGCTGTGCTGACGGCGGCCGCGTTGATGCTCGCGGCTTGCGGGCGCAATGGGCCGCCACTGCCGCCGCCGGGCTCGACGCCCGCGCCGACTGCCAGCACGACACCGCCGCCCGGGACATCGCCGACCGGCGCCGGTGCCGCGAACGGGCCGACGTCGCAAAAAACCGCTCAGAAAAACGGCTTCGATATGGTGGGCAATCCGGTGGCTCCGCCCGGTCAAAAGAAAACATTTTTGCTCGACCCGCTGCTGCAATAGGCGAGCAAACCGCTTCATCCCTGTCTGATGATGCTCTAAACACTGGCCATGCATCACTTCGACTATCGCGGTGGCGTGCTCCACGCCGAGGCCGTTGATCTGAACGCGCTGGCGGATGCCGTCGGTACGCCGTTCTACTGCTATTCGAACGCGACGCTGGAGCGGCACTACCGCGTGTTCGCCGGCGCGTTCGCCGATGTCGATGCGCTGGTCTGCTACGCGATGAAGGCCAATTCCAATCAGGCCGTAATCGCGACGCTGGCGCGGCTCGGAGCCGGCGCCGACGTCGTCTCCGGGGGCGAGCTCCTTCGCGCCCGGGCCGCCGGCATCGCACCAGACAAGATCATGTTCTCCGGCGTCGGCAAGACCGCGCATGAGCTCGCGCTCGCGGTCGAGCAACGCATTCTCTGCGTCAATGTCGAATCCGAAGCGGAACTCCATCTGCTCGCCAAGATCGCGGCCGCCAAAGGCCGGACCGCCGACATATCGATCCGCGTCAATCCCGACGTCGATCCAAGGACCCACGCCAAGATCGCCACCGGCAAGGCCGAGAACAAATTCGGCATTCTGATCAGCCGCGCCCGCGAAGTTTACGCGCGCGCCGCCAGGCTTGAAGGCGTGCGCGTTGTCGGTGTCGACATGCACATCGGCAGCCAGATCGTCGAGCTTGATCCGTTCAACGATGCGTTTGTGTTGTTGGCGGATTTCGTGCGGCAGCTGCGCGCCGACGGCCACATTATCCGTCACATCGATCTCGGCGGTGGCCTCGGCATTCCGTACCGCGAGGACAATGAGCCGCCACCCGATCCGGACGCCTACGCGGCGGTGGTCAAGCGCGCGACTCGCGATCTTGGCTGCCAGCTCATCTTTGAACCGGGCCGCCTGATCGTCGGCAATGCCGGGATCCTGGTCACCCGGGTGCTCTACGTGAAGCGCGGCGAGGCGAAGACTTTTGTGATCGTCGACGCCGGCATGAACGATCTGGTGCGCCCGACACTTTATGATGCGCACCACGACATCCGGCCGGTTCGGGAGTCCGAGATCGGCGCGTCGAGAATCATTGCCGACGTCGTCGGGCCGGTCTGCGAATCAGGCGACTTTCTCGCGCTCGATCGTTCCATGGTCGAGCCGGAGCCGGGCGATCTTCTGGCCGTGATGACCGCGGGCGCGTATGGCGCAGTCGAGGCCGGTACTTACAACACCCGCGCGCTGGTCCCGGAAGTCCTTGTCAAAGCTCACGAATGGGCGCTGGTGCGGCCGCGCGTCAGCGCCGAAGAACTGATCGCGCTCGATCGCCTGCCGGCGTGGCTTTGATCTTGCATCAAGCGCTGCGGGTGCCTTGAACCCGCCCTCATGTTACCGTGATGTCATGCGGAGTTTTTCCGCGGAGACTTTGGTGACGGATACCCCTACCAGCCAATCTGCGCTCTCACATCGGAGCACAGAGCCGGCTGCCCGATCGCAGCTTGCGGCGGCGTTGCGGCGCGCCCGCTGGACGATTTTCTGGGAGCGGCTGTGGCCGGCGCTGGCGATGCTTGCGACCGTCATCGGTCTGTTCCTCACGGTGTCCTGGCTTGGCCTCTGGCTCTGGCTGCCTCCGCTTGGCCGTGCCGCCGGCATGGTCGTGTTTGCGCTCTTGGCGCTCGCGGCGTTCATTCCGTTTGTTCGGCTTCGCATACCCGCCGCCGCCGATGCCTTGAGCCGCCTCGATCGCCAAAGTGGTCTCCGCCATCGCCCGGCGACGACGATTGCCGATGAGCTTGTGGTCACGCCGCAAGACCCTTACTCGCTCGCGCTGTGGCGCGCGCACGTCGAACGCACACTGGCCGCGGCACGCGCGTTCAAGGTGGGCCGGCCGTCGCCGCGCATCGCGGCGCGCGATCCTTACGCGTTGCGCGGTCTGGTTCTCATCGCTGTCATCGCCACCTTCGTCGCCACCGGCGGCGAACACTGGAAACGCATCACCGCGGCGTTCGACTGGCAGGGCGTGGTGCTGCCGGCGAATTTTCGCGTCGACGCCTGGGTGACGCCGCCCGGCTACACCGGCAAACCGCCGATCATTCTTGCCGGCATCCATCCCGGCGAGACCGCGCGGCCGATGAGTGAAACCAACGAACCTGTCTCGGTTCCGGCCGGCAGTACGCTCATCGTGCGCGCGACCGGCAAGCTCGATCTCAACGTTTCCAGCAATGGCGGCGTTACTCCCGCCAAGGAGGACGCACACGCGCCGGCGAGCGCCCAGGAATATCGCTTCACGATCACGGCTACCGGCACGGCTACATTGCGCGGTGCCGGTGACGATCGGATCTGGGCTTTCAACGCCATTCCCGACAAGCCGCCGACGATTGCGCTTGCCAAGGATCCCGAGCAGCAAAATCGCGGCTCGGTGCTTTTGTCGTACCGGCTCGAAGACGATTATGGCGTGACCGAAGCGCAGGCGACATTCGTGCGCAAAAGCGAGCCGGGCGCGGCAGGCGACGCCGCGCATCCGCTCTACGGGCCGCCCGATTTCGCTCTGGTCCTGCCGCAGGCGCGCACCAAGAACGGTGTTGGTCAGACCATCAAAGATTTGACTGATCATCCGTGGGCCGGCGCCGAAGTGGTGATGACGCTTGTTGCCCGCGACGAAGGCGGCAACGCGGGCAAGAGCGAGCCGTTCACGTTCCGCCTGCCCAAGCGCGTCTTCACCAAGCCGTTGGCGCGGGCGCTGGTTGAGCAACGCCGGAATCTCGCGCTCGATGCCGGCGCGCGTCCACTCGTCACCACGGCGCTCGACGCGCTCGCGATGGCGCCGGAAAAGTTCACGCCGGACGCCGGAATCTATCTCGGGCTGCGCTCGATCTTCTGGTCGCTGGTTCGCGCCAGGACTGACGACGATTTGCGCGACGTCACCGCGCGGCTGTGGCAGATGGCGGTCGGCATCGAGGACGGCAACATGTCCGACGCCCAGGCTGGTTTGCGCAACGCCGAAGAAGCGCTGCGCCAGGCGCTGGAACGCGGCGCTACCGATCAGGAAATCAAGCAGCTGATGGATCAGCTGCGCGCTGCCATGGATCGCTATTTGCAGGCGATGCAGGAGCAACTGAAAAACAAGCAGCAGCTCGCGCGGCCGCTTGACCGCAATGCCCGCGCGCTACGCTCGCAGGACCTCAAGAGCATGCTCGACCGGCTCGAGAATCTGGCGCGCAACGGCGCCAAGGATGCCGCCCGGCAACTTCTGCAGCAGCTCCAGCAGATGATGGAAAACCTGCAGATGGCGACGCCGGACATGAACGGCGACGACCTCGGCGACATGATGTCCGAACTCGACGACCTCGGCGACATGATTCATCAGCAGCAGGAATTGCGCGACCGCACTTATCGCCAAGGCCAGGATCAGCGGCGCCAGAACGGCCAGCGCGGTCAGCAAGGAAAGCAGGGGCAGGAGGGACAGCAAGGCCAATCGATGAACCAACTGCGGCAGAATCAGCAAGCCTTGCGTGACCGGCTCAACAAATTGCTGCAGGATCTGAAGAACCGCGGCCGCGGTCAGCAAGGCCAGCAGGGTCAGCAGGGTCAGCAGGGCCAAGGTCAGAATGGCATGGATCAGCTCGGCCGCGCCGGCGAAGCCATGGGCGAAGCCGAGGGCGATCTCGGCGACGGCAACGCCGAAGGCGCAGTCGACTCGCAAGGCCGCGCGCTCGAAGCGCTACGCAGGGGCGCCCAAGGTCTGGCGCAATCGATGCAGCAGCAAATGGGCCAGGGGCCTGGTCCCGGCCAGAACGGCCGGCTCGGGCTGCCGCGCGCGCAACGCGACACCGACCCGCTCGGACGGCCGCTGCGCGGCCGCGACTACGGCGACGATGTCACCGTGAAAGTGCCGGGCGAGATCGACGTGCAGCGCGCGCGCCGCATCATCGAAGAATTGCGCCGCCGCTACGGCGACATCCTGCGCCCGCAGGAGGAACTCGATTACATCGAGCGGCTGCTAAAGGATTATTGAGCGGACCGGCTCGCGGAAGTTCGTCGGGATCCGGCCTCGTATTGGACGATCGCCGGGCGTTGAGTTGCTTGCGCAATTGTTAATTTCTTCCAACCGAATGTTAACGGTTCCTTGCTAACGATCGCTGCGTCGTGCGCTCCATCCGGCGGCGGCGCAGAGGTTCCAGTGGCATCGATCGGTTCCGAGCACGCGCCGCGTCCGGTTTGGCGCTCGTACTGGCGTCTATCTTCACGCTTTTATTGGCGAAGTTCCTGGCGCCTGCCGTCCTCCTTTCCCTGGGGCGAAGAAATCAACAAAGCGGCGGCGCGGGGGTACGCGCTGTTTGCCGACGGCAGCAACTCTTCGCTGGTGCGGCGTCTTGCGGGCGCTGCCTTCATGATTCGTGTGGCCAGCGCGGCGATCGCATTTGTCTCGCAAATTCTGCTCGCACGCTGGATGGGCAGCTTCGAATTCGGCATCTACATTTATGCCTGGACCTGGGTGTTGCTGATCGGCGGCATGGCCGATCTTGGGCTGGCGTCAGCGGCGCAGCGCTTCATCCCTGAATACAGCGAGCATAAAAAATTCGCTCTGCTGCGCGGATTTCTCCGCGGCAGCCGCTGGCTTGCCTTGATCATCTCGAGTGCAGTTGCCGGTGCGGGCGCGATCGCGATTAGGCTCTTGTCGCCGCATCTGGCTCCGGAGACGATCGTTCCGCTTTATCTGTCCTGCCCGATGCTGGCGATGTTCGCGCTCTGGCAGGTACAGGGCGGCATTGCGCGCTCCTACAACTGGGTCAATCTCGGCCTTACTCCGGTTTATGTGCTGCGCCAGCTCATGCTGCTGGTGCTGATGGGACTTGCCTACGGGTTCGGCTTTCCGACCGATGCGATTACCGCGACGATCGTCGGCGTCATTACGCTGTTGTGCGTCGGCGTCGGGCAGCTTGTTATCCTCAATCGCAGGCTCGCGGGCGTGGTCGAGAGCGGACCGCGCGCTTACGCGCCGCGCGCCTGGCTCGCAACATCGGCGCCGATCTTTGTGGTCGAGGCGTTCTATCTTCTGCTCAGCTATTCGGACATCATCATTCTGCAGCAGTACCGTCCGGCAAACGAGGTCGCGATCTACTACGCCGCGGTCAAGACGCTCGCGCTGGTCGCCTTCATCTACTATTCGGTCGCGCAGACGATCGCCCACAAGTTCGCCGAATATCACGTTGTCGGCGACCACAAGCGGCTGACCGCCTTTGTGAAGCAGTCGGTGCGGCTGACGTTCTGGCCGTCGCTCGCCGCGATTATTCTGCTGCTCGTGCTCGGGCGGCCGCTGCTGCGGCTGTACGGCGCCGACTTCGTCTCCGGCTATTATCTCATGTTCATCATCGCCATCGGGCTGCTGGCGCGTGCCTCGGTCGGTCCGTCCGAACGGCTCCTCAACATGCTCGGCGAGCGGCGCTCCTGCGCGCTGGTCTATGGCACTTCGTTTGCGCTCGATCTCGTGCTCTGCGTCGTGCTGATCCCCCGGATCGGGCTTGCCGGCGCGGCGATCGCAAGCTCGGTCGCTCTGGTGTTTGAATCGGCCAGCCTGTTCGTGGTCGCGAAATATCGCCTGGGGTTCCACTGTTTTGTTTTCGGTGGCCCAAGGGATACTTAAGGGCGCGGCCATGACGATCAGAGTTGCGGCCGATCCGGCGCCTCTAGTCTCGCTCGAAGACGCCGCCGGCGCGATCGCAAAAGCCCGCCGCGCCACGCTTGCGGACCGTTACTCCGCCAATTCCTTCACGGTCGAATGGTGCGGGCTGACGGCGCTTGAGCAGATCGTCGCCGAATGGCGCGACCTCGCCGCAAATGCGCTAGAGCCAAACGTCTTCTACGAGCCGGCTTTCCTGCTTGCGGCGGCGCCAGTCTTGGGCCGTGATGCAGGCGCCATGCTGGTTTGGTCGGGCGGAGCGCCGCGCCACCTCCTAGGCTTGTTTCCGGCGCGGATTGAACAACGCCGTTACGGTCTTAAACTGCCGATCCTTGTCGGCTTGACGCATCCCTATGGTCCGCTCGGCGTGCCGCTGGTTGATCGTGAAGCCGCTGAGCCTGTCATCGCCGCTTTCTTTGCTCACCTTGCCGCGGAGGTGACGTTGCCGGGATTGGCGCTGCTGCCCTTCCTGCCGGAACACGGTCCATTCGCTGCAGTGCTCGATCCATTGCTGCGGCGCGCAGGAATGCCGGTCGCCGATTTCGACCGCCACCAGCGGGCGCTGCTGGCGCCTGGCGCCGAACGGTCGCGGTATGTCGAACGTGCAATTGGTCGACACCGGCAAAAAGAACTACGGCGACAATGGCGGCGGTTGACCGAGACCGGCGCCGTCTTGATTACGGCCGCTACCGAACCCGCGGCGGTCGGCCGGGCGCTTGACGATTTTTTGACGATCGAAGCGGGCGGCTGGAAGGGCAAAGCCGGCACCGCTATTGCCGATCACGAGGATCTTCTACGCTTTATCGTCACAGCGGTTGGCGATCTCGCGGTGGAAGGCAAGGCGGCGATCAACCGCATCCTGGTCGATGGGCGCGCGATTGCGGCGGCCGTCGTCCTGCGTAGCGGGCGTCTCGCCTGGCTCTGGAAGATCGCCTACGACGAAGCCTTCGCGCGCTATTCACCGGGCGTCATGGTGACCGTTGAGGTCACGCATGAACTTCTCGATGACGCAAGCGTCACGCGCGTAAACTCCTGCGCAACGGCAAACCACTCCATGATCGATCATCTGTGGCGCGAGCGGCTGGCGCTCTGCGATCGCCTGATTGCCGTCCGTCCGCACCCGCCATTTGCCTTGGCGCGGACTTTAGAAGGACTGCGCGCAACGTTTGTCGCGCAAGCCAAGAACATCCGCGCCCTCTTCGGCTCTTAGCCGGGTGCAGAAGGCTGGCGCGGAATTGGGCACTGTCTGTTAACTCTAAAAAAATGCCTCGGCGGATAGTTTTAACGCCATCGATCCTGGCGCGCCGGCTATGCTTTTCGGTCACACTCTGGCTAAGACATTTCGTCAATGGGGGTTCGTCATTTGGACGGGCGCCATTGGCCTCGCTATCGGGATTGCCGGTAGCACGCTGATCGGCCTCGATGGAATCCTCCGTGCCCTGAACGCCATCCCCGTCGCCGGAGGCGCTATCCTGTGCGGGCTGCTGACGCTTGCGGCGTTGGGGATCGGCGCTCTGATAGCGCTCGCGACGGAGCGCCGCCGCAATCTGCTGGCCAGAATTGCGCTCAATAATATGACCCAGGCCTTGTGCATGTTTGATGACGCAGGTCGGCTCGTCCTGTGCAATTCGCCCTACATCGAAATGCACCTCCTCCGCCGCGAGCAATTACGCGCCGGCATGCCGCTACGCGAGATGCTCGACATCAGGATCGAGAACGGCACCTTCACAGGCGATCCCGATCGTTACGCGGAGGAGTGCCGCCGGAGCGCCGCCGAGGGCCGCACCCAAAAGCGCACGATCAAGTTCACAGACGGACGCACCATCGCTTTGGTCATGCAGCCGTTGCCGAACGGCAGCTGGGTGACGACGCACACCGATGTCACCGAGCAGTTCGTCGCCGAGGAGGAGCGCGATTCGCTCCGCCGGCGCGAAGAACGACGTCTCGCCGCTGATGCGCAGATCGCCTCGTTTCGCGGGCGGGTCGAGAACGTGCTGCAGATCGTCGGGCAAAGCGCCGCCGCCATGAAAGCGGCAGCGCAAAGCCTGTTGGTGACATCGGACCACACGCTGCAGCGTACCGAGGGCGCGGTGCGCGGATCCAATGCTGCGTCGGCGAATGTCGAAACGGCGGCCGCCGCCGCCGAGGAGCTGTCTGCCTCGATCAAGGAGATCAGCCGCCAGCTCGCACAGGCCAACGAGGTGGTGCGCAGTGCGGTCGCCGACGCCACCGCCACCAACGACGATATCGCGGCGCTGGCGCGGGTCGCGCAGCGGATCGGCGACGTCGTGAAGCTCATTCAGGATATCGCCGAACAGACCAATCTTCTGGCGCTCAATGCCACGATCGAGGCGGCGCGCGCCGGCGAAGCCGGACGCGGTTTTGCGGTGGTCGCGTCGGAAGTGAAATCGCTGGCGGTACAGACGGCGAAGGCGACCAAGGAGATCGCTACCGAGATTTCCTCAATCCAGAGCTCGACCGGTGACGCCGTCACGGCCATCCGCGCGATCACGCAACGGATGCAGGACATCAAGTCTCACAGCTCAGAGGTTGCCGGCGCCGTCACCCAGCAGGAGCAGGCGACCGGAGAGATTTCGCACAATGTCGCCAGTGCCGCCGGCAGCGCCAAAGCCGTGGTATCGGCCCTCGGCGATGTGGCGAGTGGTGTCACCCAGACCCGCAGCTCGGCGCAGACGGTGTTGGCGGCGTCGGAAGAGGTTGAAAACGCCACCGTCAAACTGCGCGGCGAGGTCGAAGATTTCCTGCGAACCGTGGCCGCTTAACTTAACGTTCGCGCCGCCCTGATCCGCGAAGGCATTGCCAGCCTTCACACTGTCGCGGGGTTAACGGCGAATCGCCGTTGCATTGGCCAAGGGGCTTCCTTGGCCCGGGGCGGTCTTCGGGGTCCGTCCCGTTAACTGCTCGCGCTCGCATTTAGTACCCGTTAAGGCTCACGCGCGAATTTCCCTTTCATCGCCATCTTTGAATTAAATCCCAAGCTTGTTGTCCGATGCTGGCGGAGAATTTGCCTGCTTTTTAGCCAACTCCGCCGGGGTCCCGGAAATGGCGCTTGTGCCCACGCTCGTGCGATCGACGCCGCGATGGCAAATGGTCCTCGTCGGCGCTTGTTTGCTGGCAATTGCGGCGATTGTCGTTGCCAACGTCGTGGTCGTCGCGAAGTTGCGAGAATCGGCACTCAATGAAGTAAAGCAGGTCATGCAGCGGCGCAGCTTTGCAGTTGCCGCGCAAGCCAACCTGGCGCTGCAATCGGTCTCGCTGGTGCTCAACGCGGCGGCTGAACGCCTCGCCGCCAACCGGATCGAAGACGCGGACGGATTCCGCCGCCGCGGCGCCGCGCCCAACATTCACCAGATGCTGGCGCAACAGATCACCGGCTTGCCGCAAATCGAAATGCTTGGCCTCATCGATGTGGACGGCAACCTCATCAATTCATCCCGGGCCTTGCCACCCGCGCCATTTAGCATTGCCGATCGGGACTATGTCGTCGCATTTAGGGACAATCCGGCGCTTGAACGATACGTGAGCGCGCCGATACGAAACCGCCATAGCGGAGTCCGGGGGATCGTCGTCGCGCAGCGCATACGCGGCGCTGACGGGACGACGGTCGGACTGCTGGGTGGGTTCATCAAGCTGGAATTCTTCGAACGCTATTGGCATTCAGTGATGGATCGTTCGGAGCGCGAAAGCTCGATCTCGCTCAATCGGCTTGACGGAACTGTATTGGGAAGGTTTCCGGGCAACGATGCCATCGGCAAAAAGTTCGCAGACGGCATCGAGACCCGGCTGCATGAAGCCAATGCGATCGTGGTGCAAAAGCCTGGCGCCATCGACGGCAGGATGCGCATCGAGGCCGCCCGTACGCTCGACGATTACCCGCTGTTCGTTCTGGCGACGCAAAGCGAGGATGCGGCCTTACACGGCTGGCGCCGCACCGCCGGGATTGCGGCTGCGGAGACGACCGGCGGCATCCTGGTCGTGCTCATCGCCGGCTTTGGGATTTGGCGGTGGTGGTCGGAACATCAGCACCGCATGCACGCGCAAGCCGGTCAGGCCGCGGCAGAACTTGCCCAGACCAAGGCCGAGGCCGCGCTTGAGATCTTATGGGAAAGCGGGCAGCAGACGGCACGGCTCAACGCCGCGATTGAGAACATGTCGCACGGACTGCTGATGTTCGACGCGCAGGAGCGTCTGGTCGTGTTCAACAGCCGCTGGCTGCAAATGCACGGGCTTTCCAACGACGCGGTCAAGCCGGGTTGCAGTTTAATCGAGCTGCTCCAGCACCGGTTTGCCACCGGCTTGCTGGCCTACGACCCGGAACGTTATCGGGCCGAGATATTGGTAGAGCTCGCGACTGGCCGTACCGTGAGCCACGTGGCGAAGACGATAGATGGGCGCGAAATCGCCGTCGTCAACCGGCCAATGCCCGACGGCGGCTGGGTTACCACCCATGAGGATATCACCGAGCGCCGACACGCGGAGACCAGGATCGCGCACATGGCGCATCACGATGCGCTAACCGGGCTCCCCAATCGCGCGGCGTTGATGGAGCGGGTTGAAGATGCCTGCGACCGTTGTCGCCGGTCGGAAGAACAATTTAGTGTCCTGATGCTCGACCTCGACTGGTTCAAGCAGGTCAATGATACATTCGGTCATGCCGCCGGCGATGAATTGCTTAGGCAAGTCGCCGCGCGACTTAAAGCTGCGCTGCAGAAGAACGACATCTTCGCGCGGCTTGGCGGCGATGAATTTGCCATCGTGCAAATCAACGATGCCGAGCGGGGCGAGACTGCTGAGACCCTTGCCAGCCGCATCATCGAACTTCTGGCGGAGCCGTTTTCCGTCAGCGGCAATGTCGTGAACATTGGCGTCAGCATTGGCATAGCATTGGCGCCGGAACACGGCTTTTACGCGGACGACCTGTTGAAGATGGCCGATCTGGCGCTTTACCACGCTAAATCGCTCGGCCGGAACCGCTACGCGATGTTCGAGCCCGCACTGGGTCAAGCAGTGGTGGAAAAGCACAACCTGGAAAACGAACTGCGGCGCGCGCTCACGCACAGTGAATTCGAACTTCACTTTCAAGCCATCGTCGATACCAAGACCCTGAAAATGTGCAGTGCCGAGGCACTCATCCGCTGGCGGCATCCCAAAAAAGGACTGATACCGCCCGACCGGTTTATTCCGTTTGCGGAAGAATCTGGCTTGATCCTTAAGATTGGCGAGTGGGCGTTGCAGACCGCGTGCAACGAAGCGATGAAATGGCCGTCGTCCATTAAATTGGCGGTCAATCTTTCGGCAGTGCAACTGCGTAGCGCTACTCTGCTCGATCAGATTATCTGCGTGCTGGCCGAAACCGGTCTGCCGCCGGAACGGCTGGAGCTTGAAGTCACAGAGACGGCGTTGATCGAATACGGCACCGAAGCCCCGGTGCTGCTGGGGAAACTGAAAAACCTCGGGATCACCGTGGCGTTGGACGACTTCGGAACGGGCTATTCGTCGCTCAGCCAGTTGACGATGTTCCCGTTCGACAAAATCAAAATCGACAAATCATTCATCAGGAACATGACCAATCGCGCCGACTGCGCCGCGATCATCTCGGCCGTGCTGGCGCTGGCAAACAGCCTCGATATTCATACGACTGCCGAGGGTGTTGAAAAGGATGAGCAGCTTCGCATCCTGGCGCTGGCCGGCGTTACGACCGTCCAGGGCTTTCTCATTCATCGGCCGTGTCCGGCATCGGAGCTCGACTTCGAAGCGTCCTTCGTCACCGCAGCGGTGCAGAATGCCGCATAACGTTGTCAAGCCGGCCAATGTGATCAATGCGGACAATCGCGCACGGCAGCGCGCCCGCGATGCCGGCGCGACGAACTCGCAGTCGCTGATCGACGAACTTGAAGAGGCCATCGCGAAGCAGGATCTGCATCGCCGCGCCGCCGTGATGCGGCGGCTTACCGATTTTTTCATCGTCGACGGCGCCGGGTTGTCGGAAGACCACATCGCCGTGTTCGACGACGTGATGAGCAGGCTGATTATCGCGGTTGACCGTTCCGCGCGGGCGGAGTTCGGCGAAATGCTCGCGCGGCATCCGAATGCGCCGAAAACCTCGCGAATTTTGGCCCTCGACGATGAGGCTGCGGTCGCTGCGCCGGTTCTAACGCATTCCAGGAGTTCTCGATGAAGAGACCTTGATCGAAACCGCAAAAACCAAAAGTCAGGATCATTTGTTCGCGATCACGCTGCGGCAATCGATCGGCGAGGCGGTGACCGACGTCCTGGTCGAGCGCGGCAACAGCAAGGTCGTTGTCAGCGCGGCAGGCAATCCTGGCGCAAAGTTTTCGGATTTCGGCGCCACGACCCTTGCCAGCCGTTCGCGAGACAATGCCGAGCTTGCGCTGCGGGTCTGGTCGCGATCCGATATTCCCCGGCAGCATTTGTTGAGCCTGTTTGCGACCGCGACCGAACAGGTGCAAAAACAGCTCGAAGCCGCCGACCGGAAAAATGCGCAACTGAGCCGGTCCATCGTGGCGCAGGCCAGGAACCAGATTCAGACCAAGATGCGGGAAAGCTCCGCCAGCTATGCGGCGGCGCAGCCGTTTGTCGAGGGCCTGTACCGGTCCGGCGATCTCACCGGAGAACGGCTGCTCGCATTCGCCCAACAGGGAAAGTTCGATGAAGTCACGGTCGCGCTCGGCTTGATGTGCGACTTGCCGGTAGGCCACATCGAGCGCGCGATCATGCACAACCAGGCGGATCATCTCCTCGTCCTTGCCAAAGCAATCGGTCTGTCTTGGGAAACCACCAAAGCCATTTTGTCGATGCATTCGCCGACCAAAGCCGCGATGACGGCCAAGCTGGAGGCCCATTGCGCGAGCTTCGCCAAGCTGCAGCCGAAGTCGGCAATTTCGGCGATGCAGTTTTACCGGTTGCGCGCGCGGGCCGAGGCACAGGTCGAAACGGACTGAGAAAAGCTCGTCACTTTCTCAGATTTGCGGCGATGCCGACCTCGGTCGCCTTTTTTACTTCGGCGTCGATATAGCGCGCAAAATCTTCCGGACTGCCGCCCACCGGGTCGATGCCGACCCGGCGCAGTTGTTGGCTGATGTCATCCTGCTTCAGCGCAGCGTCGGCGATGCGGGCGAGTTTGTCGACAATCGAACGCGGCGTGCCCGCAGGCGCAAGCAGGCCGAACCACAGATCGAGATCGTAGCCGGGCAATCCGGCCTCGGCCATGGTCGGAACATTCGGCGCGATACCGGCTCGTCGCGCGGTCGTGGTCGCCAGCGCTTTGAGCTTGCCGTTGTTGATCTGTTGAATGACGGCGGATGCCGGTGCGATCCAGAGCTGAATGCGGCCGGCCAGAACATCGGTCAGGGCCTGCGCACTACCGGGATATGGCACGTCGACCAATCTGATCCCCGCCATGATGTTGATGAGCTCGCCGGCGATATGTGTCGTCGTGCCCACCCCCGACGAACCGTAGAATATCTGGTTCGGCTTCTGCTTTGCGAGCGCGATCAGTTCGCGCAGATTGTTCACGCCGAGTGAAGGATGCGCGACCAGGATATTGGGCACCGAGGCGACGCGGACGATCGGCGCAAAATCCTTCTGCACATTGTAGACCGGATCGATTGTGATTGCGGCATAGTTGGTCTGAGCACTGGTCGCCATCAGGAGCGTGTAGCCATCGCTGCTCGCATGGGCGACATACGTGGCGGCGAGATTGCTGCTGGCGCCGGGCTTGCTTTCGACCAGGAATTGCTGGCCGAGCGCATCACCGAACTTTTGCGCTAACAGTCGGGCCGGCGTGTCGGCAGCGGCGCCGGCGCCGAAACCGACGATGATGCGCACGGGATGCGTCGGATAGTCGTCGGCGCCGGCGGTGTTGGCGTTCACGCTCGCGAGCGCGATGGCCAGCGACACAACGGCCAGGAACCAAGTTACGAATTTCATCTTCGGCTCTCTTCAAGCGCCTTGATGGTCTGAGCGTAGCCTTCGTCGGCCCGCTTTTTGATCGCCTCGGGCGAGAAATCGGCATCGTCGAATTGATGAACCGTTTCGGTGGTCGTAATCGAAACGATTTTGGCGACGTGGATATAATTCTGTTTCTTGACGGCTTCGTAAGCGGGGTCGTGCGCCAGAGGATTGCCGCCCGGAAGTTTGTCGAGCGCGTCAATCAGTTTGGCGACGTCATTGATCCGGCCCAGCAATTTCACGTCCTCAGAAGTCTTGTTGGCGAACTGCAGATCCTTCATCCGCGCCGCGATCTCCACCAGATTGCGCGGGATCGGCGCCTTGTTCGGAAACAGGTTCACCACATACACCGTACGCTTCGCGTCCGGCGCGCTGTCGAGCTTATCGAGAACCGCCCCAAGCGGCGTGTTATCGAACAAGCCGCCGTCCCAATAGGGCGTGCCATGAATCTCGGTCATTGGAAACGCCGGCGGCAGGCTGCCGCTGGCCATGATGTGGTCGAGGCTGAGGTGATGGTCATGGCTGTAGAAATACGAAATTTGGCCTTCCTTCAGATTCGTTGCGCTGATCAAGAGCTTCGGGTCCGCGCTCCGGTCAGCGAGCGCTTCAAGGTCAACCAGGTGCTCCAGGGTGCGGCGGAGCGGCGTGGTGTCGTAGAAATATGTCCAGCTCGGCCAGGTGAGGTAATCGACCCGCGGGAAGAAAAAATTGGGATTGCCCAGAAACGACGCGTATGGCCGCAGTTCCGCCGGGAAAAACAATCCCGGCACCGTCACTTCGCTCCAGAAAGCCTCAAGCGCTTCAAGTGGTTTTAGGCCTCGCGCCGGTCGCGCCAAAAGAACGGCCGTAACCGCTCCAATCGAAACACCCGCGATCACATCAGGGTTGAAATCTTTGTTGCGGTAGAGCGCCCGCGCCGCTCCCAGTTCGTAAGCGCCGAGCGCGCCGCCGCCTTGCAGGACCAATGCCGATCGTGCCGGACGCGCCATGTCACCCTCCGTGGCAGCAAGACCATTTGCCAACGATCCGTGACAACCACAAGATGCAAATGCTAACGCCCGGCCGCGTAACCTTGCATGCCGCGTGCGTTGGCGGCGGCGCGGCGGCGGGGACCCTCGCGCGCGGCAGCGGTGAGGCGGCCCTCCGACCAGTCGGGGCCGACCTCAACGATGTGGCCGCGGCGCTTTAGCTCGGCGACGGTTGCTCCCGACACGCGGCCTTCGACCACCAGCACGCCCGGCCGCGCCTGGCGCGGCCAGAACGAAGACGGGAAATGGTCGGAATGCCACGCTGGCGCGTCGATTGCCTGCTGAAGGTTATGGCCGGCATGAACATGGCGCAGGAAGAACTGCGGGATCCATTGGTCCTGCGCATCGCCGCCAGGTGTGCCCCAGGCGAGATACGGTTCGCCGTCACGCAAGGCGAGCGTCGGCGTAAGCGTGGTCCGCGGCCGTTTCCCGGGCGCGAGCGAGGCCGGATGTCCTTCTTCCAGCCAGAACATCTGCGCACGGGTGCCGAGGCAGAACCCAAGCTCTGGGATAACCGGCGAAGATTGCAGCCAGCCGCCGGACGGTGTCGCCGATACCATGTTGCCGGCTTGATCGATGATGTCGAAATGCACGGTGTCACCGCGGGTACCGCCGAGCCGGCCCACGGTTGGTTCCCCGGTGCCGAGCCGGCCGACCGTCGGTTCTCCCGCACCCGCCGCCGCGGCGGCCGGTTTGCGCTCACGGAACAGCTTGACCACGGCGCCATAGCCTTCGATCGATCCCGGCCGCAATTCCAGCGAGGCGGTGTCGGTCACGAGCTTGCGCCGCGCCGCGTTGTAGGTGTCGGACAACAGCGTCGCCGTCGGCACCGCGACGAAATCCGGATCGCCGTAGAACGCGTCGCGGTCGGCGTAGGCGAGCTTCGTGCATTCGACCTGCAGATGAATAAAGTCGGCACCCGCCGGGTCTAGCCCATCAAGATCGAAGCCTTTGAGCAGCGCGAGCTGCTGCAGCATGACTGGCCCCTGTCCCCAAGGTCCGGTCTTGCACACCGTGTACCGGCCGTAGTCGTAAGTCAGCGGCGCTTCGATGCGCGGCGTCCAGCGCGCCATGTCGTCGCCGGTCAGGACGCCGCGATGACGCGCCCCACTGGTGTCCATGATGTCTTGGGTTCGGCAGAAGCGATCGATCGCGTCGGCAACGAATCCCTGCGACCAGGATTGGCGCGCCCGCTCGATCTGGGCAACGCGATCGCCGCCGGCGTTTTCGGCGTCTTTCAGAATGCGCAGATACGTGGCTGCGAGCGCTTTGTTTGCGAATAGCGTTCCGGTGGGCGGCGGCGCCCCGCCCGGCAGATAGACCGCAGCCGAAGTCGGCCAATAGGCGCGGAACAATTCGGCGACCGCGGCAATGGTGGCGCTGGCGCGCTCGACCAGCGGATAGCCGTTCTGTGCGTAACCGATTGCCGGCGACAGCACTTCGCGCAGCGAAACGCTGCCATAGTCCCGCAGCAGCAGCATCCAGGTTTCGAATGTGCCGGGTACGCACGCGGCTAAGAGCCCGGTGCCGGGTACGAGATCGAGGCCTTCACGGCGATAGTGCGCGATGGTGGCACCGGCAGGCGCCGGGCCCTGACCGCAAATCACTTCCGGCTTGCCGCGCCGAACCTCGTAGACGATCAGCGGTGCGTCGCCGCCCGGACCATTGAGATGCGGCTCGACCACCTGGAGCGTAAACGCGGTCGCGACGGCCGCATCAAAGGCGTTGCCGCCCTTCTCCAGCGTCGCCATGCCGACCGCAGTGGCAATCCAGTGCGTCGAGGCGACGACGCCGAACGTGCCGTCGATTTCCGGGCGTGTCGTAAATGGCTGCGGATTGACGAAGCTCATACGGGCGAAACTATCACGCCGCCCGCATCATGCCACGTGGTTGAAGGCTTTAGCTCGAGCTGGGCGTCGCCGCTACGAATTTGAGCGCCACGCCGTTCATGCAGTAGCGCAGTCCGGTGGGCTTCGGACCATCATTGAAAACGTGGCCAAGATGGCCGCCGCAACGATGGCACGAGACGGCGGTGCGGACCATGCCGAAGGACTTGTCCTTGATCTCGGTGACCGCATTCTCGAGCGGCGCCCAGAAACTCGGCCAGCCGGTTCCGCTTTCGAATTTCGTCTTCGACGAATAAAGCCGGAGGTCGCAGCCCGCGCAGCCGAACGTGCCGGCGCGATGTTCATTGAGGAGCGAACTGGTGAAGGGCCGTTCGGTGCCTTCTTGGCGCAGTACCTGGTAGGCATCAGGCGTCAGTATCTTCCGCCACTCCTCGTCGGTGTGGGTGACTTCGAAGCTCGTCGCAGCCGTGGCGCCAAGGGGCCGCAGCAATCGGCCGAACGCCAGCGCTGCTATTGCGGCGGTGCCGGCGAAGAGAGTTTGGCGGCGCGTGAGCATGACAATCCTCCTGAAGCCACCAAGGCTTATACGCCAGGTTGCGGGAATCGTCACGTCCCGACCCGGTAACGGCCGAGGCAACATTTGGTGAAGTCCTTGGCGGAGGCGATGACGGGCCGGCGAGCCGATCAAATCCTTCGGCTGTCGTAGGCCCAATGCAGCAGCGCCTGCCGCTGCCGGGGCCGGCACGCGACGTCGCCGGGCTCGCAATGTCTTTGAAGTTGACGAATGTGCCGGCGGATCGCCTTCCAGCGCCTGATCTGTCGCGCATCCTCTTCGGCGAGGCGACGGCCCATATAGTAGCGGCAGTACCACTGAAACCAGCCGCGCGGATCGTCCCGAAAAATCCAGCCCTTTTGGCGCCACACCGAAAGCGGCTGGCTGGCGTCAACGCCGAAATAGTTCAGCGCGCGATTGTGATGCGCCTTGGCGAGCTTCGCGCGCGCGAACCAACTCCGCGGAAACTCGCGCGTGCAATCGGTCATGTACTTGCCGCCGAATACACCGAGCCGCAGCATTTCTGCCGGCGTCAGTTCGGGATGAAATTCAGGATCGAAATTTCGTCCGGCGGGGACGGCAAGGGTATAGCGATAGCCCCGTTGCATGTTGTCGTTCACCGTGACGGTTTTCTTGGTCTTTTTCTTTATCGCCATGATCGACGTTTGTTGCCGCGCCGGCGCAGCGTAATCGATCTCCAAAAAAGAACCGGGCCCTTGCGGGCCCGGTCTAGGATCGCCGGCGTGGGGGCGCCAGCGATCACCCTTCAGAGGGGAAGGCTGCATATCGGCGGCTGCCGGTCTAGGGAGGATCCATAGCAACCGCGTCGTGCAGCGGACTGAAATATGCGACGGCGCATCGCCGCTGTGCAACGCAACACCCGGCATGTCTGCCATGCGCTATGAGCAAGATCGTCACACCGCTCGCGGCAATGTTAGCCGCATCCGGCAACGCGCCGATTTCGTTGGCCCGCCATAACGCCGGCCAGCTTCTTTATTGCTCGCATGATCTTTTCCGAAAACCGGCTTCCACTTTTCGGGATCATGCTCCAGCTAGAAATTCCAGCGCTGCGCGTTGGCGACGAGAAAATCGCGGAACGCCTGCACGCGCGCGACGGTCTTGAGTTCTTCCGGATAGACGAAATAGGCGTCAAGCGCGATCGGGTCCGCGTCGGAGAAAAGCTGCACCAGACCGCCGTCGCCTTCGACCAGATAATCCGGCAGCATGGCAATGCCGATGCCGCGCTGGCAGGCGCGCAAGATGCCAAGAATGTTGTTGATGACGAGATGCGGCGTGCGCGGCCCCTTGCCGTTGCGCGCCACCTCGGTGAGATAGAGCGAACGCTGCAAATACTGCGGCACGTTGCCGCCGAGCATCAGAATGCGGTGGCTATCGAGGTCTTCAAAGGCTCGCGGTGTGCCGTAGCGCTTGAGATATTCGGGCGAAGCGTAAACGTGGAAATGCACGGCAAACAGCTTGCGCTGGATCAAATCGGGCTGCGTCGGTTGGCGCAGGCGGATAGCGACATCGGCCTCGCGCATGGCGAGATCGAGTTCCTCCTCGGTCGTCAGCAGCGTGATGCGAACTTCCGGGTACAGTTCCGCGAACTCACCGAGACGCGGCGTGAGCCAATGCACACCGAGCCCCGGTGTCGTGGTCACGCGGAGGTCGCCGTTCGGGCGTTCCCGGCTATCGGTCAGCTTGGCGCGCGCCGCCTCGAGTTTCATGAACACATCGTGCGCGGTGCGAAACAGCAGATCGCCTTGTTCGGTCAGGATCAAGCCGCGCGCATGGCGGTGAAACAGCGAGACTGCTAGCTCCTGCTCGAGCGCGCTGACCTGACGCGACACCGCCGATTGCGAGAGTCCCAACTGCTCTCCCGCATGGGTGAAGCTGCCGGCTTCGGCGGCAGCATGAAATACCTTGAGCTTATCCCAATCCATTGTTCCGCTTTCTGGATTCTCCCAAAACGGGAGAGATCAAAATTACTCCGCCGCGATGCGCGGTTCGGCTTCGCCATGCGCCGCAAGAAATTTTTCGGCTTCGAGAGCTGCCATGCAGCCGAGGCCGGCGGCGGTGACGGCCTGCCGGTAAACCTCGTCAGCGACGTCGCCGGCGGCGAACAGGCCGGGCACCGAGGTCGCCGTCGAATGCGGCGCGGTCTTGATGTAGCCCGACGGCTTCATTTCCACCTGCCCGGCAACCAGCGCGGTCGCAGGACTGTGGCCGATGGCGATAAAAATACCGTCCGCCGGGCGCTCGATCGTTTCGTTGGTCTTGATGTCACGCAGCATGGCCGCTTTGACCTTGAGCGGATTTTCGTCGCCGACGACGTCGGCCAGAACGGTGTTCCACAGCACCGAGATTTTCGGATTCCGGTACAGCCGCTCCTGCAAAATCCTTTCTGCGCGGAAGCTGTCGCGCCGGTGAGCGACCGTGACCTTGTTAGCGAAATTGGTGAGAAACAGCGCCTCTTCGACGGCGGTGTTGCCGCCGCCGATCACCAGGACTTCCTTGTTGCGATAAAAGAACCCGTCGCAGGTGGCGCAGGCGGAGACGCCGTAGCCGCGAAACTTCTGCTCCGACGGCAAATCGAGCCAGCGCGCTTGCGCGCCGGTCGCCAGAACCAGCGCGTCGGCGAAATAGATATCGCCGGAATCGCATTCGATCCGGAACGGGCGCCTGCCGAGGTCGAGTTTGTTGACGTGGTCGGAGACAAGCTTGGTGCCGACGTGCGCGGCCTGTTTCTGCATCTGCTCCATGAGCCATGGGCCCTGGATCACGTCGGCGAAACCCGGGTAGTTCTCGACGTCGGTGGTGGTGGTGAGCTGGCCGCCGGTCTCGATGCCTTGAATCAGGATTGGGTCGAGCATGGCGCGGGCGGCGTAGATCGCAGCCGTATAGCCCGCGGGACCGGAGCCGATAATGACGACCTTGGCGTGAGTGGTCTTGCTCACTGGCGCATCCGTCCATTGCGGCGGCTGGTTGCCAACGATCTTGCCTGGGGCCCGCGAAATCGGCGGTTGGTCGTTGAGGCGGCCGCACCGAGCCCCATCACCAAGGCTCCCCAGCCATCCGCTTGGAATTTAGGGATTTTCGGGAGCTATGCAAGCCATGCAACCCGTTACCCCCAAAAAGGCGCGGGCATCTAAAAAGCAAAGATTATCAATAAGATAGATAGCCCTATACAACTGCGGGAAAAGCAGGCCTACTTCCACTCGACCTTGACGATCTCATAGGCCTTGGCGCCGCCAGGCGTGACCACCTCGACTTGGACGCCCTTTTTCTTGCCGACCAGGGCGCGCGCGAGCGGTGAGGTAATGGAAATCCTGCCCTTCTTGGCGTCCGCTTCGGGTTCACCGACGATCTGCCAAACTGCCTTTTTCTCGGTGTCCTCATCGATCAAGGTCACGGTCGCGCCGAAAGTGATGGTGTCGCCGGAAAGCTTCGACACATCAATAATCTCAGCGCGCGCAAGCTTGTCCTCAAGCTCGGCGATGCGGCCCTCGTTGAGCGACTGCGATTCCTTGGCGGCGTGATACTCGGCGTTTTCCGAGAGGTCGCCATGGGTGCGCGCGTCGGTAATCTGCTGGATGATGCGGGGTCGCTCGATCTGCTGGCAGTGCTTGAGCTCCGTCTCAAGCGCAGAATAGCCCGCCCCGGTCATTGGTATTTTATCCACCATCGGTCTCAATCTCCATAGGTCATAGAGACAAAATTCGAGCCGCGGACCGGAGCGTCGTCCGGCCTCGCGACCAAAAGCCTGTCTCTACTGCCGGCGCTCGCGCTGGTCCGCTGCTGGATCAGTGGCGGCCGCAAAATAACTTTGCAGCGCACATACCTCGAGGTCGCCCCCGAGATAGGCCTTGATACCCTGCGCTGCGGCGACGGCCCCTGAGAGAGTGGTGTAGTACGGCACTTTATGCAAGAGGGCTGCGCGCCGCAGCGAGCGGCTGTCGGCGAGGGCGGTCGCCCCCTCAGTGGTGTTAAATACCAGCTGAACCTCGCCGTTCTTGATGGCGTCGACGATGTGGGGGCGCCCTTCGGCGACTTTGTTGACCCTGACCGCGGCGACCCCCTCGCCGGCGAGATAGCGCTGCGTTCCAGACGTCGCCAGGATCCGAAAGCCGAGCCCGCCGAGCAGGCGAACGGTTTCGAGAATGCGCGGTTTGTCGGCATCTCTGACCGACACGAACACAGTGCCCTTTCTCGGCAATCGCGCTCCGCCGCCAAGCTGGCTCTTGACGAAGGCAACATTGTAGTCGCGGTCGATGCCCATGACTTCTCCGGTCGACTTCATCTCCGGACCGAGCACGGTATCGACGTGGTCGCCAAAGCGCGCGAATGGAAATACCGCTTCCTTCACCCCGATATGGCGGGCGTTGGCGAACTCGAAGCTCTGCGGTTTGAGCTTAAAGCTGGCGAGGGTTTCGCCTGCCATGATTCGCGCCGCGATTTTGGCGGCAGGGACGCCGGTCACCTTGGCGACGAACGGCACCGTGCGTGACGCGCGCGGATTGACTTCGAGCACGTAGATATCGCCGTCCTTGATGGCGTACTGCACGTTCATCAGGCCGCCGACCTTCAGCGCCAAAGCGAGCGCCCGGGTCTGCCCGTCGAGCTCGTGGATGACATCGGCCGAAAGATTATGCGGCGGCAGCGAGCAGGCGGAATCGCCGGAATGGATACCGGCCTCCTCGATGTGCTCCATGATGCCGGCGATGTAGCTGTCGCGGCCGTCGGCGAGGCAGTCGACGTCGACTTCGACGGCGTCGGTGAGGTAGCGGTCAATCAGCAACGGCCGCTTCTCCGACACCGCAAGCTCCGACGGGCGATCGAGATCGGCGGCAAGCCGCACCACATAGCGGTCGAGCTGGTGGCCGTCGTGGACGATTTCCATGGCGCGGCCGCCGAGCACGTAGGAGGGGCGGATGACGATCGGATAGCCGATCTCGTCGGCGATCGCGCGCGCTTTTTCCGGGCTGGTCGCAATCCCGCTCTTCGGCTGGCGCAGCCCGAGCCGGCCGAGCAATTGTTTGAAGCGGTCGCGGTCCTCGGCGAGGTCGATGGCGTCCGGCGAAGTGCCGAGGATCGGCACGTTGGCTTTTTCTAGCGGCTCGGCGAGCTTGAGCGGCGTCTGACCGCCGAATTGCACGATGACGCCGTGCAGCGTGCCGTTCTTGCGCTCGGTGTCGATAATTTCGATCACGTCTTCGGCGGTGAGCGGCTCGAAATAAAGCCGGTCGGAGGTGTCGTAGTCGGTCGACACCGTTTCCGGATTGCAGTTGACCATGATGGTCTCGTAGCCGACTTCCTTCAGCGCGAAGGCGGCATGGCAGCAGCAATAATCGAATTCGATGCCTTGACCGATACGGTTCGGACCGCCGCCGAGGATGATAACCTTCTTTTTGTTGCTTGGCGCCGCCTCGTCGCTGGCGAGGCCGGCGAACGGCTGCTCGTAGGTCGAGTACATGTACGCGGTCGGCGAGGCGAATTCGGCGGCGCAGGTGTCGATGCGCTTGAACGCCGGCCGCACCCCGAGCATGCGGCGGCGCGCGGAAACTTCTTCGGTCGCCAAACCAGTAAGCCTGCCCAGCCGCGCATCGGAAAATCCCATCGCCTTCAATCGGCGTAACACGCTCGCGGTGGCCGGCAGGCCCTTGGCGCGAATCTCAGCTTCCGTGTCGATGATGTTGCGGATTTGCTCAAGGAACCACGGATCGATGTGGCAGGCGGTATGGATCTCGGCATCGCTCATGCCGAGCCGCATCGCCTGCGCCACTTTGAGGAGACCATCGGGCGAGGGCGTGCCGAGCGCCGCGCGGATCGCATTCTTGTCATCGCCCTGATCGAGGCCGGGGATGACGACTTCGTCGAGGCCGGTCAGTCCAGTCTCCAGTGACCGCAGCGCTTTTTGCAGGCTTTCGGCAAAGGTGCGGCCGATCGCCATTGCTTCGCCGACCGACTTCATCGAGGTGGTGAGCACCGGCTCGGCGCCGGGAAATTTCTCGAACGCAAAGCGCGGAACTTTGGTGACGACGTAATCAATGGTCGGCTCGAACGAAGCCGGCGTCGCGCCGCCGGTGATATCGTTTTCGATCTCATCGAGCGTGTAGCCGACGGCGAGCTTGGCGGCGACCTTGGCGATGGGGAAGCCGGTCGCCTTCGAAGCGAGCGCGGACGAGCGCGACACCCGTGGATTCATCTCAATGACAACGAGGCGGCCGTCCTGCGGATTGACGGCGAACTGCACATTGGAGCCGCCGGTCTCGACGCCGATCTCGCGCAGCACCGCAATCGAGGCGTCGCGCATGATCTGGTATTCTTTGTCGGTGAGCGTCAGCGCTGGCGCCACCGTGATCGAGTTGCCGGTGTGCACGCCCATCGGATCGACGTTTTCGATCGAGCAGACGATGATGCAATTGTCGTTCTTGTCGCGAACGACTTCCATCTCGTATTCCTTCCAGCCGAGCACGGATTCTTCGATCAGCACTTCGCTGGTTGGCGACGCGTCGATGCCGCGCTCGACGATCTCGATGAACTCGGCCCTGTTGTAGGCGATGCCGCCGCCGGTGCCGCCGAGCGTGAACGAGGGCCGGATGATGGCGGGCAGTCCGATGTCCTCGAGGGCTTCAAGCGCGCCGATCAATGTCTTGATCTGGTGCGAGCGCGGCGTTTCCAAGCCGATCTTGGTCATCGCATCGCGAAACAGCTTGCGGTCTTCGGCTTTATCGATGGCGTCGGCGGTGGCGCCGATCATGGTGACGTCGAACTTTTCCAGCACACCCATACGCCGCAGCGACAGCGCCGTATTCAGAGCAGTCTGCCCGCCCATGGTCGGCAACAGCGCGAAGCCGCCGGGAACGACATAGCGCTCCTTGGCGACGATCTTGGCGACGATCTCCGGCGTGATCGGCTCGATGTAGGTCGCGTCCGCCAGATCCGGATCGGTCATGATGGTCGCCGGATTGGAATTGACCAAAACGATCCGGTAGCCCTCGGCCTTGAGCGCCTTGCAGGCTTGCGTGCCTGAGTAGTCGAATTCGCATGCCTGGCCGATGACAATCGGCCCCGCACCGATGATCAGGATCGTCGAGATGTCGGTCCGCTTGGGCATAGCTTCCGTATCTGTGGGCACAAAAAAAGGGCGCGCGTAGCGCGCGTCCTTGGCCCAGGCGCCGGGGGGCTTGGCCCCGCGCGGGCGCTCCTTAGACCAGAAACCTTCGGCAGGGAAGGGGCTTTGCCATGTTCGGGCCGCAGGACAGGCGTTTGCGAGGATTTAACCCCAGCTAACCGATTTCGCTACCTGACACGCAACTTTGTGACCGTGCCTGGATCATTCCTTGGCTTGCTCGCCACCTTCTTTGCCGTTCAGCAACGTCACCGCCCGGTAGGCGTCAGCAAGGCCGGCGCCAAAGTCGGATTGCTGGCCGGCCGATCCGAGCGGTTTGGCGGTCGACATGATGATCGACCGCACTTCGGCAGGCTTGAGCGACGGCTTTTCCTGCAACAGCATTGCAGCGATCCCGCTGACATGTGCAGCGGCGACCGATGTGCCTGTAGTGACCTGATAGGAGTCGCCGGGGGCGAGCGCGAGAATGTCGACGCCCGGAGCGGCAACGGCGATGTACGAGCCGCGATTGGCCATGTTGAACAGGCCGTCATTGCTGTCGGTTGCGGTCACCGCGATCACGTCGGGATCGGCCGCCGGATAGAGCGGTGCAGATTTTGGTCCGGCGTTGCCGGCTGCCGCCACCAGCACGATGCCCTTGTCATAAGCTGCTGTCAGCATCCGGTGCAAATTGGGGTCCGGCGGGCCGGCAAAGCTCATGTTGATGATGCGCGCGCCGTTGTCTGCCGCCCATTGCAGGCTTTTGTAGATCGCAAACGACGTGGCCTTGGCACCGCCGGCGGTGTTGTCGAACGCGCGCGCCGCCAGCAAATGCGGCCCCAACGCGATGCCGGAAAGCTTGCCATGAGCGGCGATGGCCCCAGCCATGGCAGTTCCGTGCGACTGCGGGGTCTCGTCGCCGCCGAGCGCATCGAAGCTTTTCGCGATCGCGCCGGCAAGATCCGGATGATTGGCGTCGATTTCCGAATCGATCACGGCAATCGGGATATTTCTCCCGGTCGCCACTTGATGCGCTTGTTCGATTTGCAGTTTGCCAAGAACGTATTGCGCCGCTTCGCCGCTCGCGGTTGCGGAAGTCTTTGCAGCGGCAGTCTCCTGCAGTGTGAAGAGATAGTTCGGCTGGGCGCTGACGACGACGCGTTCATTCTCGATCGCGCCGATCGTATCCGCTACGGAACGGCGGCCGTTGATGCGCCAGCGATAGAGCGTGACGTCGATCAGTGGGAAGCTTTGCGAGCCGAGTTGCGTCACGCCGTAGCGGCGCGCGAGCTGATCAATCTGCTGCGGCGTTGCGCGCGACGAAAATCCGAGGACGATTTCGTTGCGGACGAAACGCTGCTCGCCTCGCGGCGGCACTCCGCTGCCGTTATTTCCGCCACCGCCACCCGGATTACCGCCAGCCGCAATGGTGCCACCAGTCCCACCGGCGCCGGCGGGGGTTGGGTTTCCACCGGTGCCGCCGCCAAGACCGACGGGCGTTAGCGGCAAGTTGGGCGTCTGCGAGCCGGGAACGCGGCCGCCACCGCGCGGTGTGTCAGACGTGTTCGAGCCGCGGTTGGCGACAGTCCCTGGCTCATTCGCTGTGCCCGAGCCGGTCGTGGCAACCGGTGTAGTGGAGGTGGAATTGCCCGGCGTCCCCGGCGATCTTCCCGTTCTTGAGCCGGTATTGGCGCCGGTCGTGTTCGCGGTAGAATTGCCGAGCGTTCCTGACGTGTTGGTGGTTTTCGCGCTGGTGCTGGCACCCGACGCGTTCAAGGTCGAGGTGTTGACGTTGCCCTGAGTATTCGTTGTTTTTGCGCCCGAATAATTGCCAGTTTTGTTTGAACCCGAATTGTTGACGTTGCGGTTGGTCGAAGTATTACGTCCGGTGCGGCCGGAAGACTGATTGGTTCTGCCGGTACTGCGAGTCATCTGGTGTTGCGATCCGCCGCCGCGCATGCCGCCGAACCCTCGCCCGCCGCCCATGCGCCCATAGCCGCCGCCCATGTGCCCAAAACCGCCTCCGAAGCCGCGCGCCGCGGCCGGGCCGCAGTCAACTATGCAAGCTACAGCCAGGAGCAGGCCGCAAAACATCAGGGCCAGGATCAGCCGCAGCGTCATAGAGTTGCTTCGCATGGCAAACTCCCGATATGGCGGTGCGTGAACAGTCCGAGATGCTCGGGTCACGGCGCCACAAATGGCACACATATCCACCTAAACTGTCGTACGATCATTCGGTCACGGCCACGAAGCCGACGACCGTGTTGTGCTGCATTTCTTTCACGACGCGGTCGAGATCCGGCTTCGCGAGCTTCTTCGCCGCAACACGCACGCGGTATAATCCACCCGCCGACGGCCCGCTTGCAATGCTGAGTTTGTTGGTTTCCAGGAAGTTTGTAATTGCAGCGGCATTCGCCTGCGGCTGGAACTGGATCAGGACGTAGGAACCTTCTCCGGATACCGTCGTCGGCGCCGACGCGGTTTCATAACCGCCTGCGTCCTTCTCCTTGAGCAGAATGCCGCCAATAATTGCGGCCTGCAACACGATCGCGAGCGCAGCGGCGCTTGCCGACCACGCCAGCGTGCGCGGCGAGAAGCTCGCAAAGAATTCGCCGATGCGCGCGCCGAGGTTAAAGGATACCACCGGCCTTCGCGCCGGTTCGGCGTCGATCTTGGCGAACAGTGTCGTCATGGCACGCGCCGAGGGCGCGCCCAGCGTTTCGTTGAGATGGATTGTCTCGCCGAGTTCCTCGCGCACCAATTCGTAACGGCGGGCGAGCTCGGGATCTTCGGCAAGGGCCGCTTCGATACGCCGTGTATCGCGATGATCCAGCGTTCCCGCGGCGTGCCACGGCAACAGCTCTTCGATATCGCTGCGTTCGGTTTCGTTTGCGGTGTTCATGGCCAACCTCGATCGATGCCTCGCTCCTTGAGGAGCTCCGATAACTTTTTGCGCGCGTAGAACATGCGGGTCTTCACGGTCGCCTCCGGAATGCCGACGATTCCCGCAACCTCTTCCACCGATTTCTCGTGGTAGTAGACGAGGTCGATGATCTCGCGGTGCTCGTTCGACAATTCACCCAGGCATTGCCGCATCGCCTTTCCTTTATCCTTCTTTGCCAGCGCGACTTCCGGATCGTCGGAATGATCCTCGATGGCGCCGGCAGCGTCGTCGTCCAATTCGTCCTCGGTCCGGCGCCGCAGCACCGAGAGCGCTTTGAAGCGCGCGATGCTCAACAACCAGGTCGAGACCGCCGAGCGTCCCTCGAATTTTCCGGCTTGCCGCCAGACGTCGAGAAACACGTCGCTGATCAAGTCCTCCGCATTTGCCTCGTTGCGCACCAGCCGCAGCACAAAACGGTAAACGCCGACATGGTGACGCGCGAACAGCACCTGCATGGCGAGCCGGTCGCCGTTGGCGATCCTTCCGATCAGAACCTCGTCCGAAGTCGTCTGCATCGGCACGGCTATCGGCTCATGACGTTGGTCGTTGGGACCGGCCCGCAGGTTCAATCGAACTCGAAGAAAATTTGCGCGGTTGGCCACCCGAGGGTGCTGGCAGTTTCCTTGTTCGCGGCTGGTAGGGCAAGCGCAGCGGTAAAAGCCCCATTTTGTGAGCTTTTAGCCATCAGTCGCCAAGGCTCAATTAAGCAGACTTAATATGACGCGGTCCGCCGCTCGATAAATGAGCCGGCCCGCCGCCCGATCCTGGCCGGTCCCGCGGCGCCCCGTCGAAAACTTCATCACCGCTTTGAACCTTTCTCCAGCCGCCGCCGACCAACAGGTATCGAAACCCTCACCCCCCCTGGAGAACGACCATGTCACGCACTCTCATCCTCACCCTCGCAGCCGCGGCTACGATCACCGTCGCCTCGTTTGCTTCCAGCGCTTCCTACGCCCGCGGTGGCGGCGGTGGCGGTCATGCCGGTGGCGGCGGTCACGCCAGCTTCGGCGGTCACGCCAACGTCGGCGGCCATGTCGGCGGTCGAGTTGGCGGCGGCCGCGACGGTGGCGGACGCATAGGACGCATCGGCCGCATTGGCGACCGGCCCGGTCATCCCGGTCACGGCTATCCTGGCCGTCCCGGCCGTTGGGCGTACCATGGTCACGGACACTGGTTTTTCCGTGACGGTCGCTGGATCGTCATCGACCCGGTTGTCGGCGACGTCGCCGATGTGGCGCCGGTGTCTGTGGCTTCCCTCGGTCCGTGCACCTGCCTGACCAAGACCTACACGCAGGACGGTCTCGTGGTGTTCGCCGACGTCTGCACCAAGGAAGCGGCCAGCGCGCCGGTTGGAGGCGCCTCATCCGACGCTACCCCGGTACCGCCGGCTAGCGACAAGTCCAGCGATGCAGCGCCCGTGGCGCCGGCCGCCGACGCAACGCAAGCGCCGACCACGCCGAACTACGCCGGCCTGACCTATCAGGACTTCCTGAAGGCCAATGGCCAGGCGGCGGCTCTGGCTCCGGAAAAGAACTGAAGACGCCGGCCAATGGCCCGCGTCGGAAATGAGAATGAAGGTCGCTTGCGAACAATATCGCAGGCGACCTCTCTCGTTTCGAGAAAGTGGGCGCGAACCAGGAAAGGTAGTCCGGCATTTCTTACGCGAGTTTGGCGATGGCTGCGGCCAGTTCGTTCGGCAGGTCGACCATGACGTCGTGTCCGCAGGGCAGCTTGATGACCTCCCACCCCGGTGCTCCGGTGTATTTTTTGGCAAAATATCGGAACGGACTGGGGTCCCAACCATCAGCCAAGATAAAGAGTTGGCGTTTGACGCTGTCGATCTTGCCGGCGAGCAAGACCGGCATTTCAAAGGTAGCGAGCGCTTGCGGGACGCAGCGCCGGTTCACCCATTCACGATTTGCAGGCGAGACGTTGAACATTTCCGCCGGGATCGGACTGGTCATTCCACTATTCTTTTCCAAAGCTGCGCCGCGGAAGCCGCCGAGGAATTGTGCCGCCACCGGCGGTTCGAGCGCCTTGTGCAGCAGCCCCATTAGCGATTCACCGTCACCAGGGACAAAGGCGTCAAGGTAGACCAGCGCCTTGATGCGGTCCGCCATCCGGTCTGCCAGTCCCGTTATCACCATGCCGCCATAGGAATGGCCGACAAGAATAACGTCCTTGATTTCCTCCGCTTCGATGCAGCCCGCAACGTCGCGAATATGGGTCTCCAGGGTAATGTCTTCGTCCGCCTGATGAGCGCGCTCGCCGACGCCGGTATGAGTTGGCGTGAAAACCTCGTGCCCCATCTTGCGCAGAGCCGCCGCGGTGTGCCGATAGCACCAGCCGCCGTGCCACGCCCCATGAACTAGAACAATATTCGCCATCTTCGTCCTCCCTTGTTTTTTGTCGCCGCTCCCGCAACTTCATTATCTTGCTTATCGCCGACCTTGTCACTTTCCATTCCGTGGAGTTCAGGGGTCAAAACTTGGTTTCAACTCGCGAACGCGCCATGTCGAATTTTCCTGCGATAGCGATCGCTTTCAGCTCGCGATCAACAAAACGCTTGCCTGTATGGGAGAGGGTTTTCGGCGCGCGTTCCTGCACTCCTGCTTAGGAGTGCTGGGCCTCACGCGGAGACCTCCGACGTGCACGGCATGATGCCGTAAGCCCTAGGAGCGGACTCAAAGCTGACGTTGCGACGCGTCAGCCCGATGCCGACAAGACACTCCGCACTGAGCGGATTGATGTCATGCGGGGATGGAGCGCCTGAGCGTTTTTGCATCCGCCAACGGCAACACTACGGCACCGTCGAACGACCGCCGCACCTGGACGCTATGTGGAGAACTGCCCAAACCCGGCGGTGGTGCGAATTCAAAGCTGTGACAGCCGCTGCCAAAGCCGGCTTCCTGCAAATCTGCGCGGTAACGGTTCGCCAGAACCTGACCGACCAGCCGATCGTCAATGTAAACGTCGAGACAGACCGGCGCCTCAGGATGATCGACGTTCTGAGCCCAGCCGGCAATGCAGTCCGGGCTGGTCAGGTCGATAGAACCGCGCAGGGTCCCGCTGCCCGCTGTAGGTTCCTCTCCGCGCAATCCGGCCCGAGACGCGATGCGCCGCCGCGCCGCGTCGACCTCGTAGCCGTCTTCCAGGCGCGGCGCGCAATAGCGCGCCGGCATGTCGACCAGATCCGGATAGAGGTCTTGATATTCATGCGCGTTGTGAAACATGCCGCGGCCGTTGTCGTCGATGAAGCTCTCCGATAGCGCGCCCTCGGCGACAATGACATCGTGGCTCTCAAGCTCGATGTGGAAATAATCCACCTCCTCGGCATGCTCGACCTGCATGATTGACACGCCGTTCACCAGGTCCTTGGCCTCAATCAGGACGCCGTCGAGATACATGGCATGATGCGGAGAAATCCAAAGATCCCGCGCCGGCACATTATCGTCGAGTGCGCCGGCCTTGATGCGGATCGGCAGAACGTCCTTGCGTCCTATGATGAAGCGACGGCCGTAAGTCCGCCGCCCAATCCATTTGACAGGGCGCACCGCGCCGAAAGCCGTCACGACTTCGTCGCCGATCTTGAGATCCTCGACGGGCTTCTGACCGACCACGGTCCGGATCAATGTGCCGCGGCAATAGCACGGCTGGGTCGTGATCGTGGTCGTATCGGCTTTCGCATCGGTAACGACGCTGAACTGTAAACTGGAGGTGAAGCCCGGAATGGCGAGGGAGACACCAGGGCCCGGTCCATCGTCAAGAATGAGATGACCGTCGACGTAGCTTTCTGAGGTTTCGACGAAGTCATCGATGACGATCTTGTCGTCGAGGCCGAAGTTGTCGATTGGATTGGATGGCGCGTCGGCACGGGCGAATTCAAGTGTCGGATCGACGACCACTTGGGAGGCAAACGCGATCGGCCCTGCACCGGCCGCACCCGGCGCCGCTAAATCAAGAATCCCCAACTCAATGTCGATGCCGCCGACAAAAGTATTATGGGCATCAAGCTCGACAGTCCCGGTGCCTGTGCCGGCTATGTCGAGATGACCCACACCGGCATTCGCACCCGTGCCGCCAGCGCTGGTCTGGTCAGCGATCACTCCCGAGACGGTGAGCGGCTGGCTTGCTGTTGCCGACAGCGTGATGGTCTCGTCGCCCTGCAGGAAAATGCCGGTTCCGTAATTATACGGGCCCGGATTCCCATCGTTTGCACCGAGTCCGCCGGCGACAGTGCCGTCCGCGAGCGTGCCGCCATCGATCGTCAGCGTGCCGCCTTGGGCGACAAAAATGTCACCGCCGGCACCGAGACCGCCACCGCCGGCACCGCCCTGGTCTCCAGCTGCACCAGCACCGGCGCCGAAACCACCGGCGGCGCCATCGCCGGCATCGCCGTCGGAGCCGTCTTGTCCGGCGTTTCCGGTGTTGCCGGCCTGTCCGTGAGGCCCGCTAAAACCCGCGGAACCGTCGTTTAAGACCACCACCTGTCCGCCGGTTCCACCGGTACCGCCTGCGCCACCGCTGCCAGCAGCGCCGGCGGCACCGCCGCCACCACCGCCGCCGCCGAAGCCACCGCTGCCGCCGTCGCCGCCCTTACCGCCGTCGCCGCCATCGCCACCATCGCCACCATCGCCACCGTTTTGGCCTGGCGTGGTTGGCGTGTAGGGCCCACTATGCCCAGCAGCTTGGGCGTTGGTATATCCATGGCCGCCGCCCCCGCCGCCTGCGCCGCCGGCACCACCGTCGCCGCCTTTGCCGCCCGCCCCGCCGCCGCCACCGCCGGCGCCGAAGCCTCCGGCGCCGCCGTCGCTGCCATCTCCGCCGTCGCCGCCGTCTTTGCCGTCAGCGCCGTCACCGCCAGGACCGGCGGTGCCAAAGGAACCGTAACTAATGGTGCCGCTGGCACCATAAGACGTGACACCGGTGCCGGTAAATCCGCCGTGCCCTCCGCCGCCACCGGCGCCACCATCGCCGCCGGCGCCACCATCGCCGCCGGCACCACCACCGGCGCCTAGTCCCCCGTCTCCGGCCTTCTCGCCGTCGCCGCCGCCGCCTCCATCAGCACCGTCGCCGCCTTTGCCGCCTGTGCCATTGCTCGCTGCGTAACCGTAACCGCCAGCCCCGCCCGCACCGCCGTCACCGCCGCCGCCACCGTCACCGCCGACGCCTACGGTTCCACCATGACCGCCGGCACCGCCTTTGCCGCCGTCGGCACCGTCGCCGCCCGCGGAGCCGACGGTGTTGCCCTGAGTGCCGCCACCGCCGGCACCACCCGAGCCGCCCACGCCGCCGTCACCGCCATCTCCGCCCTTGCCGCCCAGCCCGCCGGTTGCGCCATCATGGCCGTCACCGCCCGTCCCTCCAGGCCCTCCGTCGGCGCCACTGGCCCCGCTCGGAGTGCCTGGAACTCCGGGCGTGCCGGGCGCTCCCGGATCGCCGTCATTGCTCGCGGGCAAAATCAGGCTCGAATTGCCGCGAGCGCCGGCAAAACCGCCGGTACCACCGTCGCCGCCTTTCGCCGCGTCGTCGCTGAAGGAGACGTTTTCTAATGTCACGTTCGCGGTCGGCCCGACGAACAGGCCGCCGCCGAGACCCGCGCCGCCGCCACCATCGCCGCTCCCGTTGCCGCCTTGCGCCAACGTGTCAGCGATGGTGAGATTTTGTATGGTCACATCACCGGAAATAACGGCAAGGCCGCCGTTCGAGCCGGCGCCGTCCAGTGAGTAACCGCCGCCGTCGATGGTAAGAGTAACGCCCGACTGTAGCGAGATGGCGTAAATTCCATCCGGCTGGCCGCCTTCGCCTTCGGTAATGTTGCCGGTAAATTGGATTTGGTAATCGCCGGCTGCGGTCGTTTGGTCGAGTTGTTCGATCGCAGCGTTTAGGCTCGCCTGATCCGAGACTCGGATAACGTTCGTTTCACTGGACAAGTCGAACTCCACTTACACCGGGCGATTTGAGCCAAGCCCGCTTGCGAAATCTTAGCTCATAGGTTTCAAATGTGACAAGCCATCAATTAAACCGCGACAAACTGTCCGAGCTGTTCATGGAACTTTGCTTAATTCGACCCGCTGCACGGCCGCGCGGAAAGCTTGGATGTCGGCCGACAAAAGCGCCGCTTGAGCGATGACGGTGGGGTCGGTGCCGCTGCCAGCGCAGTCTCTCGCCACGCAGAAACTCGCGGCTGCGCTCGAATGTTATGACGCCGGCGCCTTCCATGAAGCGGCCGAATTGTTTGGAGCCGCACTTCGACAGGCGCCCGACGACGCGACGGTGCTTCGTTTGTACGGGCTGGCGCTGACCCGTGCGGGTAAGGCCGTCGATGGTATTCCGTTCCTCGCGCGCGCGAGGGAGATCGCTCCCGAGCAACCGCTCGCGCATCTTCATTACGCTATCGGCCTGCAGGCGATCGGTCACTTCGCCGAGGCCGCAACTATCTTTGAAGCCTGTCTTGAATTACTGCCCTACAATCCCGCGCCGGCACTCAACCTCGCCGCCGCGCGGCTCGACCTTGGAGAAATCGCAGCAGCCCATGCCGCCGCCGGCGAGGCGGTCGCACGCGCTCCGCATTCAGCTGAAGCGCATTATTTGCTCGGCCTGACTGAGCTGGCGGCACATCGATTTGCGGCTGCACGCGACGAGTTGACGGAAGCCACCCGCCTCAATCCAAAAATGTCGGAGGCGTGGCTCAATCTCGGTGTAGCGCGCTATCGGCTGAGTGAGATCGAAGGCGCGATGGCGGCGACAAAAAGATGTCTCGCTGTCGAACCGCGCAACAGTATGGCCGAAGTGAATTTAGCTGTCTTCCTTGCTTTGCGCGGCGACCAGGAAAAGGCGATAGACCGGCTGCGCAACGTTTTGGCCCGCGATCCCAATTGCATCGCCGCGCGCGTCAATCTCGGCAGTCAGCTCGTTATGGACCGCGAGCCGGCCGCGGCGCTCGACGTCCTGACAGGTCTGCCTCCAAAAGGGAGCCTCGGCGTACAATGGCGGGCGCAAAGAGTGAGTGCGCTTCTTTATCTCGGCCGACGTGCGGAGGCGCATGCGGAACTCGAAGCCATCGAAGAACCGCTTGGCGATGCGGAAATCCTGGTTCTTTGGCGGCGACTGCTTTTCGCCGTATCGGCTCGTCAGCGCGAGCGCGCTGAGCGGTTTGCACAGCGTATAGCCGAACTTGCCGACGACGAGGCGGGGCCCTTACTCGAGCATCGCATTGTTGCCCACTTCGACCTGGCGCGCTTCTACAATTCGCGTCGTGAGCGCAAACGCGCATTCGATCACTGGATCAAAGGCCATGCGCTCATCGCGAGAAGCCAGCCGTTCTCGCGGAGCGATTTCGCAGCTTTTTTTTCAGCAACCAAGGAAGTGTACAGCCAGCAACGTCTTGCCAGCGGACCGCGCGCCAACAATCGCGACATGACGCCGCTCTTCATCGTCGGCCTGCCTCGCTCAGGTACCACCCTCGCGGAACAGATCCTGTCGGCCCATTCAGCGGTCTACGGGGCAGGCGAACGGCCGGACCTGCATAACTGTCTGAGCAGGCTTGTCGGACCGGTGCTGCGGGCCGAAAGCGTCCAAAAGGCCGCCAGTCTCACCGCCACGAGCTTGAGTGTCCTCTCGCGGCAATACCTCGTGGATCTGCACAAGCTCGCGCCCGGCGCGCGCTACGTCATCGACAAGATGCCTGGCAATGCGCTTCATCTCGGCTTCATCGCGACGCTGCTGCCCCGCGCGCGCGTCATTCTGTGCGAGCGTGATCCGCGTGACACCAGTCTCTCGATCTTTCAACGTCGCTTCTTCGGGTACCATCCTTACGCCCATGATCTCCGCAATCTCGGGTGGTATATCGGCGAGCATCAGAAATTGATGGATCATTGGCTGGCGGTCCTGCCGCTGCAAATTCTTAAGCTTCGTCTCGACGATTGGATTGACGATTTTCAGGGAACGCTGAAGCGGGTCGTGGATTTTCTCGACCTGCCTTATGAGGAAACCTGCGAACGTTTCTACGAGTTGCCGCGCAAAGTGCGCACTGCAAGCGCAGATCAAGTCCGCAAACCCGTGAACGCCCGCGGGATGGGGCGATGGCGCGCCTACGCCGCTGAGTTCGAACCGGTTCTTGACGAACTCGATCGTGCGGCTGTCATCTACGATAGCGCTGAAGATGCGCAACTGCGCGCTACAGCATTGAGCGATGCCCACCGGCCTGCGGCAGCCTTGGGCATACTTCAGAAGGCTCTGACCCGCGCTCCGAACTCTGCTGCGCTGCTCTCCGCGATGGCCATGTGTCGGCTTCGGGCTGGTGAACACGATGTGGCGCGCGCCCTGGCGGAACAGGCTGCTGTGGCCGCCCCCAACGATTGGAGAGCGCAGGTTTCGCTTTGCAACGTGCTCGCTTATTCCCATGGCGTGAGCGGGACCGAACTTTGCGAAGCCATGAAGCGTTTTGGTGCCCTCTTGCCCCGCGATAAGTCGCCACCCGCCTTTCCCGCTCCGGCCAAAAGATTGCGCATCGGACTCCTCGGCCTTTTTCATCGGAGCCCTGTCACCGCATTGACGTTGCGTGCCTTCGAGGCGTTGGATCGCGAAAGCTTCGAAATTGTTTGCTTCTCCACGGGCACCAACAACGACGCGATCACCGCCCGATATCGCAAGCTGGGCCCGTATTACGAACTAGGCCGCCTGGACGATGCACAGCTCGCGGAGCGCATTCGCCGAGAGCAAGTCGACATCTTGATCGATCTGACGGGCCACCTTCGCAATGGTCGCCTCGCGATCCTTGCAAAACGGCCAGCCCCCGTTCAAATCAAATGGGCAGGTGCGCAATACCATACGACCGGCATTGCGGAGGTCGATTATTTCATCACTGACCGAAATGAGACGCCGCCAGAACTCGCGCCGTTCTACAGCGAGAAGCTACTCATTATGCCCGACAGCTATGTCTGCTGGAGTCCCCCGAGGACGCGCCGGACGTCACCGCTTTGCCGGCCGCGCACAACGGCTTCATGACATTCGGCTCATTCAATAGCCTGATGAAGATCACAACGACGACGATTGCGGCCTGGGCGACAATCCTCGAACGTGTCCCAGGCTCGCAATTGTTGCTGGCTGCACCTGCGCTTGGCGAGAGCGAAACGGCTGACCGGCTGCGTGCCGCCTTTCAGTCGCATGGCATTGCGAACGACCGCATCGCATTGCGGGGATGGATGCCGCATCGCGCGTTACTTGCTGCATACAACGAGGTTGACGTCGCACTTAGCCCATTTCCGTACAATGCCGGCGTCACGCTCTTGGAAGGTCTTTGGATGGGCGTTCCCGCGGTGGCTCTGTCAGGTGAAAGCTTCGCTTCGCGGCATGGAGCGAGCCATCTCGCCACAGTCGGACTAGCCGATTGGGCGGTCAATTCGGAGCAAGCCTACGTCGAGCGCGCCGTCGCTGCCGCGGCAGACGCGGCAACCCTCGCTCGCCTGCGCAGTGAGCTGCGCGCGATCTTGCGGGCAAGTGCCGTGTGCGACGCGCCGCGCTTTGGGCGCGCGCTTGCGGCGGCACTTGAGCGTGCAGCGAAGCTGAGAGCGCGGCCGGGAACGACCAGCGCGATAGAAGCTGGAGACGAAGCGCACCAATCCACCACGACCGGTGTATATCTCGGCTGAGCCGTAAGACGATCGCCGCCGTGGCCTGGAACTAAAATCGAGCAATGGATCAGCCGTTCGACATTGCCATCCGCCGCGCCCGGCTCCGTGGCCGCGGTGATCGGCTTGCCGAAATCGGCATCAGGCAAGGCCGCATCGTTGCCATCGGCGAAAATCTCGAGCGCGGGGGAACGCCGGAGATCGACGCTCGCGGCAATCTGGTGACGGAATCGTTTGTCAATCCGCATCTGCATCTGTGCAAGGTGTGGACATTGCCGATGATGGAGGAGGAAGCGCTCAAGTCCTACCAGGGCGAGGCGATGGGCAAAGCAATGGCTGGCATCGAACTCGCCAGCAAGATCAAAGAAAAATACGCCGAAGCGTGGATCGTTGAAAATGCCCGGCGCGCCGTAGCGCTGGCGGCGCTCCATGGCAATTTGCACATTCGGGCTTTTGCCGACGTTGACGGCAAGGCGCGCCTCGAAGGCGTGAAGGCGCTCATTCGGATCCGCGATGAATTCCGCGGCATTGTCGATCTGCAAGTTGTAGCTTTCGCCCAGGACGGCATCGTCCGCGAGCCGGGCGCACTCGAACTGATGCAGGAGGCGATGGCGCTCGGCGCCGACGTGGTCGGCGGTATTCCCTGGATCGAATTTACCGATGCCGATGCCGCAAGGCATGTGAAGGCCTGCTTCGATCTTGCGCAGAAGTTCGACAAGGACGTTTCCATGCTCCTTGACGATGCCGGCGATCCCGGGTTGCGCACGCTTGAAATGATGGCGGTCGAAACCATCGAGCGTGGCTGGCACGGCCGTGCGCTGGCGCACCACTGCCGGGCGATGAGCCTTTACCCGATGCCCTATGTGCAGCGGCTCGCGCGGCTATTGTATGCGGCGCGGATTGCCGTCGTGACCGATCCACATACCGGTCCATTGCACGCGCGCGTCAAGGAATTGCTCGCCGACGGCGTCGTCGTCTGCCTCGGCCAGGACGATATTTCCGACGCCTACTACGCCTTCGGCCGCAACAACATGCTGGAAGTGGCGTTCCTCGCCTCTCACCTGTTGTGGATGATGACGCGGCGGGATGTGGAAAAGCTCTACGACATGATCACGATCGACGCGGCGACCGCCATCAACCTTCCGGGCTTCCGGTTAACCGAGGGAGCGGCGGCCGACCTTGTGGTGCTGAACCAACCCGACGTGATCGAGGCGCTGCGCTTTCACGAACCGCCAGCGCATGTCATCAAGAGCGGAGTTCTGGTCGATCAGGCGCGCATGCGGGCGCTCGCGGTCGCCACCTGAACCGCAATAGCACTCAGCGCGGACGCGCGTAGTAGGTCAGGCGTTCCTGATTGTGCCCGATATTTGCCGGCGCACGCTCGGCGGTGAAGCCGGCGGTGCTGAGCTTGTCGATGATGGCGGCCGGCGCGTAGCGCGTCAGCCCGAGATGCGAGCGCAGCCGCCAATAATCCGATAACAGCGTGCGCGTGAGCCCCCACAATGCGGCAAAGAAAAATCCGTTAGCCAGGCCAAACCGCAGCAAGGTCAGAGCGTCCGTTGCGGCTCCGGTTTGCGGCTGGATGACGTCGCTAACGACGAGCAGGCCGGCGGGTTTCAAAATGCGATGAAACAGCGCGAACAGCACGCCGGCGCCGGCCGGCGTGACGTATTGCGCCACCGAGTGCATGACGATGAGATCGAGCGAGTGCTCGGGCAACCGCGCAATCTCGTGCGGCGCGACGACACGGATTTTGGGGTTGTCGGCGAACCGCTTTTCCAATCCGGCGCGGACGCTCGCCGCCGCTTCGCACAACAAGAGTTCGCCGGCGGTGGCAGCGACGATGTCGGCGTGCAGCGCCTCGCCTGACCCGTAATCGAGCACGCGTGCTTCGGGTCCGCGAACCAGCGCCGCGATATCCTTCGCGACCAGCCGATAGTGCACGTCCTTGTGGCGGGCACTGACGTAGATGAAATGCGGATTATCCCAGAACGCCAGCCAGTCAGTGATCATGCCCGCCACAGCGCCATCAGCGGACCTTCGGTTCCGAATACCGGATCGGTCTCGGGATGCGGCACTTTAGGGATGGAGGAGAGCGCTTTGGTGCGGTCCGCCTTGCTGCCGCGGCAAAGGTCGTATTTGCCGCTCTGCGGATACGCTCCAATGACGACAAGGTCCGGACTTTGGGTGAGGCCCTGATGGCCGGTGCCGGCGGGAAGAATAACGACATCGCCGGGCACGATATCGAGTGCCCGGCCCTTGTCCCCGCCAAAGCGCACCTTGGCGCGCCCGCGCGCGATCGCCATCACCTCGTGAATCATCGAATGATATTGGACGTACGGGTAAATTCCGTTGCGCCACATCTCGCCCCAGCCGTTTCCGGCAAAGGTTTTCTCGATCAGCTCTTCCGGGTCGGGCGATCCGGTCAGATCGATGCCGCCGCGATAAAAGATGAACGGCAGCGTCGGATTATTCGGAATCACCCCGTCGTCGGGAAATCTGTGGGTAATCGGCGCGGTGCGCGGGCTGGCATTCGGCATGGCATTTTCGTCTCGCCGGGGGGCGATCGGTCCATTTTTACCCGATATAGGGTTGAAATTGTCTAACCCTGAATTCGCATTCCAAGATTCTGGCTAGAGCATGATCCCGAAAAGTGGAAACCGGTTTTCGGACAAGATCATGCGACCGCCAATGCTCTATCCTCGTTTGGCGGCGCGCATCTGGGCGACGAACTGCTTGAACAGATCGTGGCTGTCGCGCGGGCCGGGTGAGGCCTCAGGGTGGTATTGCACCGAGAACACCGGCTTGTCCTTGAGCTTAAGCCCGCAATTGGAGCCATCGAACAGCGAGACGTGAGTTTCCACGACGTCGGGTGGCAGGCTCGCCCGGTCCACCGCAAAGCCGTGGTTCATCGAAGTAATTTCGACTTTGCCGGTCGCGATATCCTTCACCGGATGGTTGGCGCCGTGATGGCCCTGATGCATCTTTATGGTCTTGGCGCCGACCGCGAGCCCCAGCATCTGGTGGCCGAGGCAGATGCCGAACACCGGCTTTTGCTCGATCAGCGTCCGGATCACCGGCACCGCGTATGCGCCGGTGGCGGCCGGATCGCCCGGGCCATTCGACAGGAAAATGCCGTCGGGTTTGAGCGCCAGGATGTCGGCGGCGGAGGTTTGCGCCGGCACCACCGTCACCTTGCAGCGATTGCCGGCGAGCTGGCGCAGGATGTTGCGCTTGATGCCGTAGTCGATGGCGACGACGTGGAATTCCGGGTCGTGCAACTCGCCATAGCCTTCGCCCCAAACCCACGGCGTCTCCTGCCAGGAAAAGCGCTGGCCGGTCGTGACCATCGGCACGAGGTCCATGCCGACCAGGCCCGGCCATTGCCGCGCCTCGCGCTTGAGCAGCTCCAGATCGAAGCGGGCGGACGGTTCGTGCGCAATCGCGGCGTTCGGCATGCCGTTGTTACGGATGAACGCCGTCAGCGCGCGGGTGTCGATGCCGCCAAGCCCGATAACGCCGCGGCTCTTGAGCCAGGCATCGAGATCGCGCGTCGCGCGATAATTCGAAGGCGCCGTGATGGCGGAGTGCAGAATGACGCCGCGCGCACCGGGCGTCGCCGCGAGGTTGACAGTCTCGATGTCTTCCTCGTTGGTGCCGACATTGCCGATGTGCGGAAACGTGAAGGTGATGATCTGGCCGGCATAGGACGGATCGGTGAGGATTTCCTCGTAACCGGTCATCGCCGTATTGAAGCAGACTTCGCCCACCGCATGGCCGGTGGCGCCGAAACCGAAGCCTTCGAGCACGGTGCCGTCGGCGAGTACAAGGAGCGCCGTCGGCTCAGGCTCGTCCCACAGTTGCCCGGTCTGCGGTTGTGTCAGCATCGCCAAGCGCCTAAATCATCGCTGCGCGCGCCGCCCGCCCATTGGCGGGCGCATTTTGCGCATTTGCGAGAGGCCATAGCCGTGTTGCGCGACGAGATCAACAACGCCCTCAAGGACGCCATGAAAGCCGGCGACAAGCGCCGCGTTTCGACGCTGCGCCTGATCAACGCCGAGATCCTCAAGCGCGAAACCAGCGCCGCCGAACGCGTCACGCTCAACGATGCCGAGATCCTCGACGTCATGGGTAAAATGATCAAGCAGCGCCGCGAATCGCTCGACATCTACGAAAAGGCCGGCCGCACCGATCTCGCCACCCAGGAGCGCGAGGAGATCGAGATCATCTCCGCATACCTGCCTAAGCATTTGTCGGACATCGAAGCCGGCGAGGCGATTTCATCGCTGATCAAGGAACTCGAAGCCGCGACGCTCAAGGACATGGGCCGCACCATGACGGCGCTCAAGGAGCGGTTCGCTGGGCAGATGGATTTCGGCAAGGCAAGCGCAATGGTGAAGAAGCTGCTCGCGGGGTAGCCCCTACGATGGCAAAGCAAATCAAGCGCCGACGAAAATCAGTCGTCCAAGCGTGGACGGGGAACAGCCCACCGATGAAGCATTCCGATTTTCGGATCGGGTGTGAATTCTTGAGTGGCAGTGGTCGCTGGCGATGCACGGACGTCGGCAAGCGGACGATCGCGGCAATCCGGCTCAATCACGACGACGATCCGAGTTGGTACAACGGCCCGCCTTACGCGGTCGTTGAGGCCGTTTTCGACGAATACGACATCGAGGTCTGCGAGCCGGCACCCAAGCGTCGGACGTACGATGCCAGCGGGCGGACGGGAATCACCATCGTTCGCCGCGTCGACCGCCGGCCGGCTAAAAAGTCGCAACGGAGAAACAAACCAGCGCGGGCGGCTTAAACGGGGCAGTCCGGCTGTGGATAACCGGGAGAAACGGCTTGTAGCGCGCTGTCGCAGCCTGCCGCCCGCTATTTAGCCCGCATCCGCGCTACGCTGCCGAATCACCATGCGATTCTCGCCTCAATTCCTTGACGAGCTGCGTGCGCGGCTTCCGGCTTCGGAAGTCGTCGGCAAGCGCGTGAAACTGCGCAAGGCCGGGCGCGAGTGGAAGGGGCTATCGCCGTTCAACAAGGAGAAAACGCCGTCGTTCTTTGTTAACGACCAGAAGGCGATGTGGTTTGATTTCTCCTCCGGCAAGAACGGCAACATTTTCGATTTCGTGATGCAGACGGAGGGCGTGAGCTTTCCGGAAGCGGTCGAGCGGCTGGCAGGACAGGCTGGCGTGCCGATGCCGGTGATGACGCGGGAGGCGCAAGTCCACGAGGAGCGGAGACAGACGCTCCACGACATCGTCGAACTGGCGGCGAAATTCTTCGAAGCGAATTTGGCGTCGCGCGCCGGCGCGCGCGGCCGCGGCTATCTGGCCGATCGCGGCATCACCTCGGCGACGCAGCTGCAATTTCGGATCGGCTATGCGGCCGCCGACCAATACGCGCTCAAGGAGCATCTCGGCGCCGCCAAGATTTCGGTCGAGGACATGGTGGAGGCCGGTCTCCTCGTTGCTGGAGACGATATCCCGGTGCCCTACGACCGCTTCCGCGACCGGGTGATGTTTCCGATCACCGACTGGCGCGGCCGCGTCATCGCTTTCGGCGGCCGCGCGCTCGAGAAGGAGGTCGCGGCTAAGTATCTCAATTCGCCGGAGACGCCGCTCTTCCATAAAGGCGCGACGCTTTACAACATCGCGACGGCGCGCAAGGCGGCCCATGACGGCGGGCGTGTCATCGCGGTCGAAGGTTACATCGACGTGATTGCGATGGTAACCGCGGGATACGAGGCGACCGTCGCGCCGCTCGGCACCGCGCTCACCGCCGATCAGCTCGGCCTGATGTGGCGGATGGCCGACGAGCCGGTGCTCTGCTTCGACGGCGACGACGCCGGTCGCCGCGCCGCCTATCGGGCGCTCGATATCGCGCTGCCGCTGATCAAGCCGGGCAAGAGTCTCAAGCTCGCCGCGCTGCCGGATGGCCAGGACCCGGACGACCTGGTGCGCTCGGGTGGCCGCGAAGCGGTCGAGGATGTGTTGTCCGCGGCGCGGCCGCTCGCCGACATGCTGTGGGCGCGCGAGACCGAGGCCGGCCCGTTTACGACGCCGGAGCGCCGCGCCGCCTTTGAGGCGCGTCTGATCGAAGTCACCAACACCGTCGCAGACGAGACGGTCCGCCGCTATTACCGCGCGGATTTTTCGGCGCGGCTGCGGTCGCTGTTCGCGTCGGCGGAGGTCGCTACCCGCCGCCGCGAATGGGACGAAAGGGGACGCCGCAACAACGCCGGCCCGCGTTCCGCGACGCGGCGCTCAGCCTTCAGCCGTGACGAGGGCTACATGGCGACGAGTCCGCATCTTGCGGCCGGCCCGCTCCATCGCGGCCATCGCACGGCGATACCGCGTCGGGAAGCGCTGATCCTGCAGGCCGCCCTCAACCACCCATGGCTGATGCATGACCGCCTGGAAGAGCTGGCCGAGACCGAATTTCGCCATGGCGATGCAAAAAAACTCAAAGCCGCGCTGATCGACGTACTCGCCCATCAAACCGGCCACGGGCCGGCGCTGGAATTGGTGGAAACATCAAGCCGCGAAACCGGGCGGGAGCCAGGCCAGCATGCCGGGGACGTCAGCCATCACCATGACGCCGAACGCCTGGGACTCGTCGCCGAGCTCACCCGCCGCGGCTTTGGCGAGCTGATGGCCCGCTTCGAGCGGAGCATCACGACGCCCTCGGTGTGGGGCGCGCGGCAGGACGCCGCCGCCGGCGATGTTTTGCTGACCTGGAAGCAACTTCTTGCCTTGCATCGGCAGTCGCATTCCCTAACTAGGGAACTTAAGGACGCGGAATTGGCGCTCGGTCAGGACAACAACGAGGCGAATTACGCGCGTCTGCGGGACGTAAAGTCCCGGCTTTCCACGCTCGAGGGAACTGAGGCGTTAATCGAAGGTTTCGGTGACCAATCCGGCCGTCCTACGCGTTCGTTCTAGACCCGGTGCACTGCTCGGCTCCGATGCTGGACGACCCCGCGATCCGGTACTAAGGAGTCGCTCACGCGTTCGGTAGGGTTAGCCGGAGCTTAACGGAGTTCCGCGAACACTGGGGTCTCGATTCGGGTCCTCGATTCGGGCGGTGTCCTTAAGCGGCACTGCCCTTTTTGGCCGTCGGCCGGGCGCATCGCGCGCGGCGCGGCGATTAAGGGGAGGCCCATCTACCCGGCGTGGCGGATGACCATAGGGTAGGGGCCTAAACAACGGGCGAATGCGCAAAGTCGCGCGTTGGTAGGGACAGCGTTGGTGGAGATAGAAATGGCAACGAAGAGCGCGGGCACAAAGGCGATCGCGACTAAGATCAAGGCCGTCCCGCAAAAAGAAGGGGAGGCGCCGGAGAAAGAGGCGTCCGAGACCCCTGACGCCCCGCTGCCGCTCCTCGATCTGTCCGACGCCGCCGTCAAGAAGATGATCAAGCAGGCCAAGAAGCGCGGCTACGTCACCTATGGGCAGCTCAATGCGGTGATGCCGTCGGAGGAAGTCACCTCCGAGCAGATCGAAGACGTCTTGGCGATGATGAGCGAGATGGGAATCAACGTCGTCGAGACCGAGGAAGCCGAAAGCGAGGAAGAAGCCGAGGCGCGCGAGGAGCCCGAAGAGGAAGAGAGCGAGTCCGGCGAACTGGTCGAGGTCACCCCGAAGACACCGGCGAAGTCCGAAGCCAAGGAGCCGACCGAGCGCACCGACGACCCGGTGCGCATGTATCTGCGCGAAATGGGCTCGGTGGAACTGCTCTCGCGCGAGGGTGAAATCGCCATCGCCAAGCGCATCGAAGCTGGCCGCGAGGCGATGATCGCCGGACTGTGCGAAAGCCCGCTGACCTTCCAAGCCGTCATCATCTGGCGCGATGAGCTGAACGAGGGCAAGGTTTTCCTCCGCGACATCATCGATCTCGAAGCGACCTACGCCGGCCCGGATGCCAAGAACGCAGCCGCTGCCCCGGCCGTTGATGGCGCCGCAGCGCCCGGCGCGCCGGGCTTCGTGCCGCACGGCCAGCCGCCGCAGGCGGTGGCGCCGCCTTCGGCGCCGCCGGCAGCCACGCCGTTCAAGCCGCACGCGGTGAATGGCAGCGCCGCCGCCGGCGACGGCGAGGAAAATCTCGAAGCAGCGCTTGCCGAAGCCGATCTCGACGAGGACGACATGGAAAACTCCATGTCGCTCGCCGCCATCGAGGCCGAGCTCAAGCCGAAAGTGCTGGAGACCTTCGACAACATTGCCGACTTCTTCAAGCGGCTGCGCCGCCTGCAAGACCTCGACATCCAGAACAAGCTCAAGAACGAAACGCTGTCGCCGGCGCAGGAGCGCAAGTCGAAGAAGCTCAAGGAAGAGATCATCCAGGAGGTGAAGTCGCTACGGCTTAATCAGGCGCGCATCGATGCGCTGGTCGAGCAGCTTTACGACATCAACAAGCGCCTCGTCGGCCACGAGGGCCGGCTGATGCGGCTCTCCGAAAGCCACGGCGTGGTGCGTGAAGACTTTTTGCGAAATTACCAGGGCTCCGAGCTCGATCCGCGCTGGCTCAACCGCGTCTCGAAACTCTCTGCCAAGGGCTGGAAGAATTTCGTCGCCCGCGACAAGGACCGCATCAAGGAATTGCGCACCAATATCCACGCGCTCGCCACCGAGACCGGCCTCGAAATCCCGGAATTCCGCAAGCTCGTGCACATGGTGCAGAAGGGCGAGCGCGAGGCGCGGCAGGCAAAGAAGGAAATGGTAGAGGCCAATTTGCGTCTCGTCATTTCCATCGCCAAGAAATACACCAACCGCGGCCTGCAATTCCTCGATTTGATCCAGGAAGGCAATATCGGCCTGATGAAGGCGGTCGATAAATTCGAGTACCGCCGCGGTTACAAGTTCTCGACCTATGCGACCTGGTGGATCCGTCAGGCCATCACCCGAAGCATCGCCGATCAGGCCCGCACCATCCGCATTCCGGTGCACATGATCGAGACCATCAACAAGATCGTGCGCACCTCGCGCCAGATGCTCAACGAGATCGGCCGCGAGCCGACGCCGGAGGAACTGGCGGAAAAGCTCGGCATGCCGCTCGAAAAAGTGCGCAAGGTTCTCAAGATCGCCAAGGAGCCGCTGTCGCTGGAAACCCCGATCGGCGACGAGGAGGATTCCCACCTCGGCGATTTCATCGAGGACAAGAACGCCATCCTGCCGATCGACGCAGCGATCCAGTCGAACTTGCGCGAAACCACGACGCGCGTGCTCGCGTCGTTGACCCCGCGCGAGGAAAGAGTGCTGCGCATGCGCTTCGGCATCGGCATGAACACCGACCACACGCTCGAAGAAGTCGGCCAGCAGTTCTCGGTCACCCGCGAGCGCATCCGCCAGATCGAAGCCAAGGCGCTGCGGAAGCTGAAGCATCCGTCACGGTCCCGGAAGCTGCGGAGCTTTTTGGATAACTGACGCGGACGCCATGCCGACAATTGCATATTTCTACGGCATCGCGATCCAGATGTTCTACAACGATCACAGCCCGGCGCATTTGCACGCGCGTTACGGCGAAGCGAAAGCAGTCGTGAGGCTCTCCGACGGCGCGATCATCGGCGGCGAGTTGCCGCCACTCGCTGGGCGTTTGGTTCGCGACTGGGCACTGGCGCGACGTTCCGAATTGGAAGAAAATTGGAGGCGCGCGCGAGAGCATCTGCCTCTAGAGAAGGTCGCCGGCCCCGATGAATGAAATTCCGATGATCGACGTGTTGCGGCTTCGTCCGCTCGAAGGGTACCGGTTATGGCTGCGCTTCACCAATGGCAGTGAAGGCGTTCGCGATCTGTCCGATGTCATTGCGGAGGGCGGCGTGATGGTGGAGCCGCTGAAATCGAAGGGATACTTCGATCGTGTGTTCGTCGAACTGGGCGCGCCGACCTGGCCGAACGGTTTCGATCTCGATCCGATCAATCTCTACATGCAATTGCGCGACGCCGGCGCGCTGTCGAGCGTCGCAGCGGAGTAGCGATCTGCGCGTCGCATCGGCGACGCCCCAGAAGTCCGCGACAAGCCCGCTCCTGACGTGTAAAACGCGCGAGACGATAACGAGGTGAGGGATGCGCGAGCGTTTTAGGATTGCCGGCTTTATTGCTGCCGGGTCTGCGCTTCTGGTCGCGGCGCTCGCTGCGCCCGCGTTCGCCGCGCAGTGCGGCGGCGGTTACGAAAGCTTCCTCGGCCAGATGCAGCGCGATGCACAGGCAGCGGGCGTAAGCCAACAGACCATCGGCACTGCGTTCGCCGGCCTTTCGGCAGACCAGAGCGTGCTCGCCTTCGACCGCCGCCAGCACGGCATGTTTCACTCGAAGAGTTTCGAGGAGTATGCGCGCACGCGCGTCGTCCCGGCGCGCATCAATCGCGCGAAAAAGTTGATGGCGCGGTACGCCGACCTCCTCTCGCGCATCGAGCGCCAGTTCGGCGTACCGCGCGAACTGATCATGGCGATCTGGACCATGGAAACCGACAACGGCACCGGCGACATGGGCAAGCTGCCGGTGATCCGCACGCTCTCGACACTCGCCTGGGATTGCCGGCGCAGCGAACTGTTCCAGAGTGAATTGATCGCGGCGCTCAAGATCGTGCAGCGCGGCGATCTGCCGTTGAGCGATCTGATCGGCGCCTATGCGGGCGAGATCGGCCAGACCCAGTTCCTGCCGTCGTCCTACATCAAATACGGCGTCGACTACGACGGTGACCGCCGCATCGACCTGCGCCATTCGGTGCCGGACGTGCTCGCCTCGACGGCTAACCTTCTGCACGCCAATGGCTGGCAACCGGGCCAACCGTATCGCGAAGGCACTGCGAATTTCGAAGCGATGCGCGAATGGAATCACTCCGAGATCTATCGCAAGACGCTGGTGCTGTTCGCCGAGCAGCTCGGCGGCCGCACGTAATCGCCGCCAGACGACGCCGTTTAATCTCTATGTGCAATTGCGCGCTACGCCAGTGCGCCGTCGAATGTCGCGGCGCACTACAACCGTAGCGATTTGGCCGGGGCCGCATCCGTGCTAAACTCTCACCTGAGAGAGAGCAAAATATGAATGTCAAGGTGCGCGCGATTGAAGTGGATGAGGCAACCGCAGCCGCCCTTGAATTGCGCGCGGCCGAGCTCGGTCTGTCGGTGCGCGAATTGCTCGCGGAAATCGCCCGTCCATCGCCCAGCTTATCGCCTGGGGAAATGACTGAGCTTGATCGGCAATGGCAGGCCATCAAGGCTGGCGAACCGACCGTCGCTCACGACGATGTAGTGCGGTGGCTTGATACTTGGGGGACGCCCGGTTTTAGAGCCTGGAAGGGCCAATGAGGCTTGAATGGTCGGCGGCCGCTCTGGCCGACCTCGACCGCTTTGCCGCCTTCCTTCACAACCGGCATCCGCGCCTCGCAAAAATCATTGCAGCAGAAATCAAGCATAAGACTCGAATCCTTTCCGAGCATCCGCTGATCGGTCGTCCCATCGAGGGACGCCCGGAATACCGCGAGCTGGTGCTTGATGTATCGAATGCGAAATACGTCTTTCGCTACGTCTTTGACGGTGAACGCCTTGTGATGTTGCGTGTTTTCCACAGCCGTGAAGCGCGCGACTGAATGCCCCTTGGCCCCCAGATACTACGTAGCCATCTCGCTCATCGAATCATGAGGGACGCTTCGCGAGACGATCTCTGAAGCGGAGCGAGTGCGGTTCCTGCGGGCGGGGCTCGTAACCCTGCTCCCGCCGGCGACGCAGCGGGACTGGCGCTTGCGCGGCTATCCGTTGACGAACTTTGTTCACCGAGGAACGCGAGAGAGTTGATGTAGGGGGCTTCAGCCGGCCCAGGCGAGCTTTGGCCCGCCGGCATCGACCTTGGTTTCGCCGACCACACAATTGCGCCCGGCCGACTTGGCGAGATAGAGCCGCCGGTCGGCGCATTCAAACAATCCCGCATAATCGGAGGCGTCGTCGGCGCAGGTGGCAAGCCCGATGCTGACGGTCACAAGCGGGGCTGCGGCCTCGGCATCCATGTGGCTGGCAACGTCGCGGCGGATCCTTTCGCCGAGCGCCATCGCCGCGGTCCGCGTCAGGCCAGGTGCGATCACGACAAATTCCTCGCCGCCATAGCGGAACACGGTGTCGCTGGCGCCGACCGTCGCCATCACGATGCGTGCGATGCGCAGCAGCACCACATCGCCGGCGGCGTGGCCGAAACGGTCGTTGAAGCTTTTGAAGTGATCGATGTCGACGATGAGCAGGCTCGCCGGTTGTCCGGCCAGTGCCGCGTCCTCGATATACTTGCGGCCCAGATGTTCGAGACGGCCGCGGTCGAGCGCGCCGGTCAGCGCGTCGCGGCCCGAGCGTGCCATCAAGTCTTCGTAGCGTTCCCGGTAGGTAAGAAGATCGAACACGTCAGTCAGGCGCCGGGCGCGGTTGTCGCGGCGGCGCGGCAGTTCGAGCCAGCGCAGGTAGGCGGTGCCGAGGCAGGCATAGATGACGACCGCAACCATCTTGGAAGCCCAGCCGCCGAACAGAACCGAAAGCGGCGCGCCGGTGAGATAATGAAGTCCGGCGAAGAACGCGGCCTGATCGAAGCTGAGTACCAGCGCGCCGGTCAGTGCCAGGCGGAGCAACAAATAATTGCCACGCAGCGGGCACAGCCGCTCGTAAAGCAGAATCATCATGACGCAGTCGGCGAACAGGATCAGCGTCCCCCACACCATCAGCGCGCCCATCTGGTCGAGAAAGCCGAAATCGGATTGATGCGCGGCGGCAAACGCCCCGGCGCCGTGGATCCGCATCAGCGCTGCCAGCGCGAGCAGGAGCACGTTGCCGATCAGAAGCCCGTAGATCGGCTGCCGCACCACCACTGCGTCCTCGCGGATATAAACGAGCAGCAGCAGCATGAGCTTGCCAGTGAACAGCACAGTCGAGCCGGGCGAGGCGACGATGCCGAACGGCAGCGGAACATACAGCACGCTCGCAAGGTAAGTTTCCAGGAAGTGCATGACGCCGAGCGCGCAGAAGAAGGCGCCGATGCCGAGCCGATGCCGCGCCCGGAACAGGCCGGCCAGCACGGCGAAATACACGATCGCCTCGGCGGCCATGAGGAGCGCGTTGCCGGTCGTCGGCGAAAGCTGGAACAGAGCGGCAGATGCAGCTTCGGACATTGCCAGCAGTCCCCAGAGCACGCCGCAAACGGCGTTACGCGCATGCCCCCGAAACAAGGCGTAACAGGCAGGGGTTAACCGCTGGCAAAAAGCCTCGGTACGAGTTGCGGAACCGGGGCGCGGGAACCGTGCTCCGGCTAAGTCGACATACTCTCGCCGTGGTGTGGGTCGCGGGCGACCGGCTGGCAAAATTGCCAAAACCGGCATCATGTGCGGATCTGTAGCGCTCGCTTGTTGTTATCGCGCCGCCGCGAAGGAGCATTCGACATGAAGACAAGGCGCAACAAAGCTCGTGCTGGCACCAAAGACTCATCGTCGCGCCGGAGCATCCGTGCGCCCAAATCCGCTGCGGCGGGTCCGCCGCGCGATTTCCGCGGCTACGGCGCCAATCCCCCGCATGCAGCGTGGCCCGGGGGCGCGAGGATCGCGGTCAATCTCAATCTCAACGTTGAAGCCGGCGGTGAACATTGCCTGCTTGAGGGTGACGATGCGTCGGAGCAGATGCTGACCGATATCGGGTTTCCGTCTTACCCGAACACGCGCAGCCCCATGGTCGAGTTGGTTTTCGAGTATGGCCCGCGGGTCGGGTGCTGGCGGCTGCTTCGCATTTTTCGCCGCTTCGATATCAAGGTCAGCATTCTCGCCGTAGTTCGCGGCTTGCAGCAATATCCCGAATTGACACAGGCCTTCGTTGCCGACGGTCATGAGATTGTCAGCCACGGCTGGCGATGGCTGGACTATCACCAGATGAGCGTGGATCAAGAACGCGAGCACATCCGCTTGGCCTTTGACGGCATCAAGGCGCTGACTGGAACGGCGCCGGTTGGATGGTTCAACGGCCGCCCGAGCATCGCCACGCGCCGACTCGTCGTCGAGCACGGCGGTTTCTTGTATGACCGCGATTATCTTGGCGACGAACTGCCGTTCTGGACCAAATACGGCGAGCGCGACCACCTGGTCATACCGTTCTCGTTCGAGACCAACGACAACCGCTTCGACCAGAACAGCGGCTTCAGTACCGCCGACGAGTTCGCCACATACCTAAGCGACTGCTTCGATCTTCTGTACGAAGAAGGAGCGGAAATCCCGAAGCTGATGAGCATCTCGCTGCACGATCGCCTGATCGGCCGGCCGGCTAAGGCGGTCGGATTGATCAAGTTTCTTGAACATGCCCGCAAGCACACTCGCGTCTGGTTCTGCACCGGAAAGAATATCGCCGAGCATTGGCGCCGCACTCACCCTCCGCGCGATGCGCAGCGCTGAGTTTGTGGCGATCGTTAGCTCGCGCGGCGCTCGGAGAAGTCGCGGTCTTTCTTCTTCGCGCCGGAGCGCGTAATGCTCTGGATCTTGACCGGCGGCCGGCCGGATTTTTCCGCAATCTCGCGGTCCTGCTCGATCAGGAAGCCGTGCGCCGGCTTGTCGCCGTCGATGCCGCCGATCAACGCGCGCGGCACCTTGCGGTTGGAGCGTTGGGTGCCGTCTTCGTAGACAACATCGAACATGACGAATTCGGAGTTGAGTCCCGGCTTTCTCGGCATGGCTTTTTTCTCACTTGTTGTTTGTGTCGCCGGTTTACGCGAAAACGCCGGCGCCAATATGACGCCGGCGTTGTCTATATAGTAAGACTTCAGGCCGCTTGCAGATTGGCAGCCGAGGACTTGCCGCTGCGACGGTCGGCCTCGATGTCGAACGACACTTTCTGGCCTTCGTTGAGGGTGCGCATGCCAGCGCGCTCGACTGCGGAGATGTGAACGAACACATCCGGGCCGCCGGCGTCCTGGACGATGAAGCCGTAACCCTTCTGGGCGTTGAAGAACTTGACGGTACCTGTTGCCATGATGGCCTCCATTGAAAACGCGAACGCGTTTTGCGGCCTTACGAACAATTCGCAAGGTCCAATCCGGATTTCGCGTGGTCTTGGGAAAGGCCTTATTGAGCTAATGACTCAAATCGGCGAGACGGCAAGGCAGGCTAAATCTCGAATGGCGCGTATATAAAGGCGATTTGCCGATTTTGCAATCGGCAACGGCCGCCGCCGCCCAATTAGTTAACGCCGAACTACGACCACTCTCTGTTCCCGTAGCCACGACATCGCCTCGCATCGTCCCCTTTGCCGCCTTAGTCGGTCCTGACAACCCGGCCGTCATAATTAGCTTGGAGAACACGATGCTGAAATCGGTAGCGTATTCTGTAACATTTTCCGCGCTCATTGTTGGCGCGTTGGCGCAGCCCGCCTCGGCGAGCTGGCTGTTTGATGATGGCGTCAATCAACATTCCGGCCGGGCGGCGTATGCGGCGCCGCAGCATGCCGAGCGCCAAGTTTTGAATCAGGCTTCGGGGCAAGTCACGGGTCGAGTTGCTCAAGTTCCCGGCAAGGTGCCGGAGGCTTATGAAGGCCTGGTCACGCAGCATGCCAGCGCCAATGGGGTGCCGGCTTCGCTGATCCATCGCGTCATCATGCGCGAGAGCCGCTACAATCCGCGCGCCGTCAGCGCCGGCAATTACGGTCTGATGCAAATCCGCCTCGGCACCGCGCGCGCCATGGGCTACAGCGGTTCGGCCTCTGGGCTGCTCGACGCTGAAACCAACATGACGTACGCCGTGCGCTATCTCGCCGGCGCCTATCGCGCCGCCCACGGCAACGAGGCGCTCGCGGTCGCGTTCTACGCGCGCGGCTATTACGGTCGCGGCAATTAGTCCGCGCGTTTGCGCGTAACGGTGCTATCCGCATTTGGGCGTGGGGGCCGGGACACGAGTCCGGCTTTCCCACGCACAAATCCATTTTCCGATTTCAATTTTAACACGGCGCCTTATGCCCTGGCGACGTTGCGTCTTGATCAACACTCGCGCAAAATCGGTGCATCCTCAGATGCATCGGAGCCAGGCGATGTCGTTCCTCAGCGCGTTGTTCGGCGGGCGTGACGCCGCCAAGGCGGAAAAGCCTTCGGAGCCTGTCGAGTACAAGGGTTTCATCATCCGCGCCGCGCCCTATAAGAGCGAAGGTCAATTTCAGGCCGCTGGCGTGATCGAACGTGAAGTCGGCGGCGTGCATCAGGAGCACCGTTTCGTCCGCGCCGACGCGTTTGCCTCCTACGACGATGCGGTGACCTTCACGCTCGGCAAAGCGCGGCAGATGATCGACCTGCAGGGCGAACGGCTTTTCGGGCCACCGGCGGCTTAGGCCGCCGCTTTGAAACGCCCGTGAAGCCAAAATTTGCTGCCGTCCGCCCTGGTCCCGGCTCTTTTTTCGGCCGAAATTGCTCCCATATTTCCTCACGGCGGATCGCCGATAGGGGTTCGCCGGCGGGCAAGCCTGACGGAGATCGTTTTGATCTGCATCAGGAAACCACCAACTCCCACTGATAGACCCAATGACGATGTGCCGATCGTGCCGAAAGGGCGGTCGGGATAGGCCGAGGGAAACAGCACCATGAATTTCGACAAATACACCGAGCGCAGCCGCGGTTTCATTCAATCTGCCCAGTCCCTTGCGCAGCGCGAGGGACATCAACAGTTTGCGCCCGAGCACCTGCTGAAGGTCCTGCTCGACGACCCCGAGGGGCTCGCCGCGGGTCTTATCGACCGCTCCGGCGGCAACTCCCGGCAAGCTTTGTCGGCTGTCGAAGCGGCGCTTGCCAAGCGCCCCAAAGTTTCCGGCGGCGGCGCCGGCCAGGTCTATCTCGACCCGGGTTTGGCGCGCGTCTTTGAGACCGCCGAGAAAGCGGGCGAGAAGGCGGGCGACAGCTTCGTCACCGTCGGGCGCCTCCTGCTCGCGCTTGCGCTGGAGAAGGGCACCGACGCCGGCAAGATTCTCGCCAATGCCGGTGTGACGCCGCAAAACCTCAATGCCGCGGTCGAGGCGCTGCGCAAGGGTCGCACCGCCGACTCGGCCTCTGCTGAAAACGCCTACGACGCGCTGAAGAAATATGCGCGCGATCTCACCCAGGCTGCTCGCGACGGCAAGCTCGATCCGGTGATTGGGCGCGACGAGGAAATCCGCAGAACCATTCAAGTGCTGTCGCGCCGGACCAAGAACAATCCGGTGCTGATCGGAGAACCGGGCGTCGGCAAGACCGCCATCGTCGAGGGTCTCGCACTGCGAATTGTCAATGGCGACGTGCCCGAGAGCCTTCACGACAAGAAGCTCCTTGCGCTCGATCTCGGCGCGCTGATTGCCGGCGCCAAATATCGCGGCGAATTCGAGGAGCGGCTCAAGGCCGTGCTGCAGGAGGTAACATCGGCGGCAGGCGCCTACATTTTGTTTATCGATGAGATGCACACCTTGATCGGCGCCGGCAAGGCCGACGGCGCCATGGATGCCTCAAACCTGCTTAAGCCCGCGTTGGCGCGCGGCGAACTGCACTGCATCGGCGCTACCACGCTCGACGAGTACAAAAAACACGTCGAGAAGGACGCCGCTTTGGCGCGGCGCTTCCAGCCGATCTATGTCGAGGAGCCGACGGTAGAGGATACCATCTCGATCCTGCGCGGCCTGAAGGACAAGTACGAAGCGCATCACGGCGTGCGCATTACTGACGGCGCGTTGGTCGCCGCCGCGACGCTGTCGCACCGCTATATCACCAACCGCTTTCTGCCCGACAAGGCGATCGACCTCGTCGATGAGGCGGCGGCGCGCCTGAAAATGCAGGTCGATTCCAAGCCGGAAGAACTCGACTCGATCGATCGCGAGATCATCAGGCTCAAGATCGAGCAGGAGGCGTTGAAAAAGGAGCACGACCCGGGTTCGCGCTCGCGCCTCGGCGGGCTCGAGACCGAGCTTGCCGCGCTGGAAAAGAAATCCGCCGATCTCACCGCACGCTGGAAGTCGGAAAAGGAAAAACTTTCCGGCGCTCAGAAGCTCAAGAATGAGCTCGACCAGTTGCGGGTGGAGCTCGCCAATGCACAGCGGCGCGGCGAGTATCAGCGTGCCGGCGAAATCTCCTATGGCCGCATTCCCGAAATCGAGAAAAAGCTGAAGGCGATGGAGGCCGGCGAAGGCCGCGGCGCGATGGTCGAGGAAGCGGTCACTGCCAATCACATCGCCCAAGTGGTCTCACGCTGGACCGGTATCCCGGTCGATCGCATGCTCGAAGGCGAGAGGGAAAAGCTCCTGCGCATGGAGGAGCAGATCGGCAAGCGGGTGGTCGGCCAGGCTGATGCGGTCAAGGCCGTGTCCACGGCGGTGCGCCGCGCGCGCGCCGGCTTGCAGGATCCGAACCGACCGATCGGCTCGTTCATGTTCCTGGGACCGACCGGCGTCGGCAAGACTGAGCTGACCAAGGCGCTCGCCGAATTCCTGTTCGACGACGAGACTGCGCTGCTTCGCATCGACATGTCGGAATACATGGAAAAGCACTCGGTCGCGCGCCTGATCGGCGCGCCGCCCGGGTATGTTGGCTATGAGGAAGGCGGCGCGCTGACCGAAGCCGTGCGCCGGCGGCCCTATCAGGTGGTGCTGTTCGACGAGATCGAGAAAGCGCACCCCGACGTGTTCAACGTGCTGTTGCAAGTTCTCGACGACGGCCGTCTGACGGACGGCCAGGGCCACACCGTCGACTTCCGCAACACGCTGATCGTCATGACGTCAAATCTCGGCGCCGAGCTTCTGGTCAATCAACCGGAGGGACAGGATACCGATGTTGTGCGCGATCGGGTGATGGCGATCGTGCGTGCAAGTTTCCGCCCCGAGTTTCTCAATCGTGTGGACGAGATCATTCTGTTCCATCGGCTGCAGAAGTCGGAGATGTCGCGCATTGTCGACATCCAGATGACGCGGCTCTCAAAACTGCTCGAAGATCGCAAGATCACGATCAAGCTTGAGCCTGCCGCCCGGGACTGGCTCGCCGACAAGGGCTGGGATCCTGCTTATGGCGCCCGCCCGCTCAAGCGCATGATCCAGAAATTCGTCCAGGACCCGCTGGCCGAGATGATCCTTTCAGGCCGCATCAAGGACGGCGAGAAGGTCGTGATCGGAGCCGGCAAGCAGGGGCTCAAGTTCAACGGCGAGGTCGCAGCGGCGGTGGCAGCCTAACCGCTGCCCTAGTCGTCGGGGCGGCAATGACGTTAGTGGTGAGGTTGCAGTGGTGGCGCTACGGCCGCTTGGTTGATCCGCTCGCGCACGTGCTCAACGAAATAGCGCGCCCGCGATTTCGGCAGCCCGCTGACGACGAGCGGATTAAGACCACCCGAACTCTCGACGCTGATCGAGTCCCATAAGAAACCGCGGGTGTGGGCGACTTCGGCAATGTGCGACATCGGCAGATGTTCGTCGGTGCGCCGCCACGGCGTCAGCCAGAATTCGACGATGTTGGTCGAAATACCGATGTGGTCGGCGATCATGTGGGCGGGAAACAACAGCCGTGTGAACCGGCCGCCAAAGAACGCCCACCAGCGGCTCGAATGCACTTCGATGCAGTCGTCCGGGGCCGCGTTTTGCGTCACGAAGGTACTCTCGCGCTAGCGCACTTGCGCGACGCGCCCGGGCACGTGCGCCATCAGCGCGTCGAGCTGCTCGCGGTTTTTTTCGAACAGGGCGAGTGAGACCCCTTCAAGCACGCGTCCGCGCGGCAACTTGACGGTCATGGGATTGACGAAGCGGTCATTGATGAGGATTTCGAAATGCACGTGTGAGCCGGTTGAAAGGCCGGTCGAGCCGACAAAGCCAATGATCTGGCCCTGCCGCACCCGGCTGCCGACGTCGAGGCCGCGGGCGAAGGCCGTCATATGGCCGTAGGCGGTCTGATAGCCGTTGGTGTGGCGGATGCGGACGTATTTGCCATAGCCGCCCTTTAATCCAATCTCGTCGATGACGCCGTTGCCGGCGGCGAAGATCGGGGTGCCGAACGGCGCCGCCCAATCCACGCCGGTATGCATCTTCATATAGTGAAGCAGCGGATGATCACGTTCGCCGAAGCCTGAACGCATGATGCCGACCGGGACCGGCTTGCGGACCAGAAACTTTTTGGCGCTTTTGCCGGTCTCGTCATAGTAGTCGTAGCTGCCGTCGTCGGCGGTTTGATAGTGGTAGTATTTCTTGGACTCGCCCCCGACCGTCAGCGATACGTAGCGAATTTCATCGTGGCGTTGTTTGCTCTCGTCATCGGCGTAGAGGACGTCGAATGAATCGCCCGGCAGCACCTTGCGCTGGAAATCGACGTCGTAGGAGTAAATGCGAACCATTTCTTCGATGACCGCGGATGGAACGTTGTTGCGCAACGCGGTCTCGTAGATGCTTTGATAAAGACGAACACCGCTGCCATCGTCGTCGCTGTCTTCCTGGTTTGCCTCCGTGACGTCGTCGGCGATGTTGCGGATATCGACCGGGACATAGCTGCCGCGGTCGGACAGAGCCACCGCCGCTTCGATGGTGCTGTCGCCGGCAATGATGATGCGCAGCGGCTGCATGTGACCGAGACCGACTGGGGCCATCAGTACGCGGAGCTTTTCGCCTTCCTTCAATCCACCCTCGCGAGCGCGGGTCCCGAGTACCGCGATGACGGCTTTGATGTCTTCCGGCGAGGCGCCGAGTTCCCGCAAAATCGAGCCGACGGTCTCGCCCTTCTTCACGACGACGTTATGTTCGCTCCAGTCGCTGCCGCCATTGGTTTTTGGCCGGAACGTAATGTTCTCAGGCACCACGCGCGCCTCAAAGCCGACATAGGGGTCAGTGTCGCCCTCGGTGGCGTAACTGAGTTTCAGGCCGGTCATTCCGGTCACATCGGCATTGGCGAGAACGGGAGAGTTCGCAGCCTTACTCGCGACCAGACGAACGCGGGTCAGGATCTCGTCGACCGGCAACAACGTCGAAGGCTTTACCTTCGGCAGCAGTGCGTTGAGATCGCACACGCCCGGCGTGACCTTGCCTTTCGTGGGAGCGGAGACGAGATCGCAGGTAACAAAGGAGACCTCGGCGTCAGGTTCTGCAACCGCTGCCGCCGGCGCGTCGTCACCGTTAGCCACGCCGTCGGCGAGAAGCTTTTGCGGATTGAACGGTGGAATGTTGGCAGAGAGCTCGGACAGGCTCAGCGAAAGATTACCCGCCACGCGGACGAATGACTGCGAGCGAACCAGCTCGCGATCGCGGACGCGGGTGCTTATTGGTACCCGTAGAATCTGCCGCACAACGCTCGGCTCGCTGATTGAGGCGAGCCGATCGGTCTTGTGAATTCCGTTCAGGCGGTTGCCAACGCTGGCAAAGGCCCCGCGTAACGCCGTCTCGACCCGTTCAGGCGCCGAAGCGAAATTGGGTTCGCCGCCGAGCGACGCAAAAACGGCGCCTCCCATAAGAGCGGCGCCGCATAGTCCTGTCAGGATCGCACCACTAAACCACTGCAATGACAGCCGGCGCCGGTCGACCGGTCCGCCGGTGCCTCCGTCGACCGATAACGGCGGCTCGTTGCCGAGTTCAAGCTCGGCCTCAAACTTCCGATTGGCGCCGCGCAGCCTAGCTTGGTCCAAGACCACCGTCCCCTGCACTCGCGATCCCACCCGGCGTTCGCATCTTGCAGCGCCAGGCTCGGAACCAAGTCCGGCAACAAGTCCCTAACTTCCAGTAGCGGAGAAATCCCAGATCGACGCAACAAACCCTTGCAGCGCAGTGCCCCCGATAGGCCCAGTCAACCCGACGCCATCTTGAAGGTCAAAGCATTATGTGATCGGCGTATCCCCGTACCGCGTATCCCATCGATTGTGCCAAGAACGGCGGAGGAATATGGCCGCAGTGCGGCGCAACCCTCGCAGACTTCGATAGAAAGCCCCGCCGGTGGCGCCTATAGACGAACTGGCGAGGGGGGCGTATCGGGCAAAACGTTGCCGCTTTATCGACGATCCACAGGACCGATTTTCCCCGCCGAAGTCGTTGACAATGCCTAGGGCCGAAGACTATATACACCGTTCTGGGCGCGCCGCCGCTTAGCGCGATGGCGCGTCTGCGAAGCCCCTCACTGTTTACACGGTGAACCATCCGGCCATGAGCTTATGGTCATGTCGGATGTACAGGTTTCGGCGGCTTTCCCCCACGTTCTTTCCCCCGCGTGCGGGGGAGAGAACGTGGGGGGAGACGGAGCCGCAAGGTTCCGGGATGTTTGAAAAGTGAATCGGAAGAAAGAGAAACGTGGACGGCGGAGTCCTTGCGGGCCGCTTCCTCGAACGGAGAAGGTTTGAGCTTTAGGGCTTGGACTTTCCCTGCAAGAGAGCGGTCGAAGAGACTTCGGCGGTCTTACGTTTCAAGGTTTTCTACACTGTTGACCGTGCAAACGGTCAGACGTGTAGGGACCTCGTCAAACGTTGTGATCAGCCGAGATCAAATCTCTTCAACTTGAGAGTTTGATCCTGGCTCAGAGCGAACGCTGGCGGCAGGCCTAACACATGCAAGTCGAGCGCCGTAGCAATACGGAGCGGCAGACGGGAGAGTAACACGTGGGAACGTACCCTTCAGTCCGGAACAACCCAGGGAAACTTGGGCTAATACCGGATACGTCCGTAAGGAGAAAGATTTATCGCTGAAGGATCGGCCCGCGTCTGATTAGCTTGTTGGTGAGGTAACGGCTCACCAAGGCTACGATCAGTAGCTGGTCTGAGAGGATGATCAGCCTCACTGGGACTGAGACACGGCCCAGACTCCTACGGGAGGCAGCAGTGGGGAATATTGGACAATGGGCGCAAGCCTGATCCAGCCATGCCGCGTGGGTGATGAAGGCCCTAGGGTTGTAAAGCCCTTTCGGCGGGGAAGATAATGACGGTACCCGCAGAAGAAGCCCCGGCTAACTTCGTGCCAGCAGCCGCGGTAATACGAAGGGGGCTAGCGTTGCTCGGAATCACTGGGCGTAAAGCGCACGTAGGCGGCTTTTTAAGTCAGGGGTGAAATCCTGGAGCTCAACTCCAGAACTGCCTTTGATACTGAGAAGCTTGAGTCCGGGAGAGGTGAGTGGAACTGCGAGTGTAGAGGTGAAATTCGTAGATATTCGCAAGAACACCAGTGGCGAAGGCGGCTCACTGGCCCGGTACTGACGCTGAGGTGCGAAAGCGTGGGGAGCAAACAGGATTAGATACCCTGGTAGTCCACGCCGTAAACGATGGATGCTAGCCGTTGTCGGGTTTACTCGTCAGTGGCGCAGCTAACGCATTAAGCATCCCGCCTGGGGAGTACGGTCGCAAGATTAAAACTCAAAGGAATTGACGGGGGCCCGCACAAGCGGTGGAGCATGTGGTTCAATTCGAAGCAACGCGCAGAACCTTACCAGCCCTTGACATGTCCCGTATGAGCACCAGAGATGGAACTCTTCAGTTCGGCTGGCGGGAACACAGGTGCTGCATGGCTGTCGTCAGCTCGTGTCGTGAGATGTTGGGTTAAGTCCCGCAACGAGCGCAACCCTCGCCCTTAGTTGCCATCATTTAGTTGGGCACTCTAAGGGGACTGCCGGTGATAAGCCGCGAGGAAGGTGGGGATGACGTCAAGTCCTCATGGCCCTTACGGGCTGGGCTACACACGTGCTACAATGGCGGTGACAATGGGATGCAATGGAGTAATCCTGCGCAAATCTCAAAAAGCCGTCTCAGTTCGGATTGTGCTCTGCAACTCGAGCACATGAAGTTGGAATCGCTAGTAATCGCAGATCAGCACGCTGCGGTGAATACGTTCCCGGGCCTTGTACACACCGCCCGTCACACCATGGGAGTTGGCTTTACCTGAAGACGGTGCGCTAACCGCAAGGAAGCAGCCGGCCACGGTAGGGTCAGCGACTGGGGTGAAGTCGTAACAAGGTAGCCGTAGGGGAACCTGCGGCTGGATCACCTCCTTTCTAAGGATGATCCTTCAGGGACGCCTCACGCGTCTCTATCGGATCTCTTGGAAACATCAGGGCAAACCGGTTTCACGATCGGTGCGCCCATTTGCGGGACGCCGCCGTCTTCATTTCTCTTTCTTCGCGAACGAGCCATCAGGGATCGGTAATTCAGAGATCAGGGATCAGGTATTTGATGCGACGCATCTGTCCTGATGCCTGTTTTCCGATTGCTGATGCCTGGTACGGGCTTGTAGCTCAGTTGGTTAGAGCGCGCGCTTGATAAGCGTGAGGTCGGAAGTTCAAATCTTCCCAGGCCCACCAATTTCAGGAATCACGCGTCAGATGTCAGCAATCAGACTGGCGCGCTGCCTGCGGTTTCTGATTGCTGACCACTGATACCTGAAGGGGCCATAGCTCAGTTGGGAGAGCGCCTGCTTTGCAAGCAGGAGGTCGTCGGTTCGATCCCGTCTGGCTCCACCAGACTACTACCGACTTTCTTCCAACATTATCGGCCAACTTTTGGCAGCCAACTTTAGACGGCTCGTTCGTGAGAAATTCAATCCGTGCGCTTTCGGCTTTGGCCGAAGGGCGTCCGTGATGTCTGACATCGTGAAGAGGAGGTCGATTCGAGCGTTGCACGTGACGTGAAGTCACGGGCGGCGCGCAATCTCCCTCAGGGATTAGAAATCAGCAATCGGTAATCAGAAGCGTTTTCTGATCACTGACATCTGAGTACTGATTCCTGAACCGTCGGCAAAGCTTGACCGCAATGCCGTTGAATTGATCTTATGAAGCAAGCTGGTCTTTCTAATCAGTGTCCGCCGCGACGAACCAACATTCGCCGCGGGCCATCGCCGAGATGGGTGGGCATTGATAATGAGAGCGATCAAGTGTCTTAAGGGCATTTGGTGGATGCCTTGGCGCTGAGAGGCGATGAAGGACGTACTACGCTGCGATAAGCCGCGAGGAGCTGCGAAGGAGCTTTGATCCGCGGATTTCCGAATGGGGAAACCCACCTTCGATACCAGGGTTCAGGGGTCAGGAATTGGGGATCAGGAAACATCTTCCTGATAGCTGACGCCTGATTCCTGATCTCTGGTATCAAAAGAAGGGATGAGATCTCTGAATAAAATAGGAGGTTTCAAGCTAACCCGGGGAACTGAAACATCTCAGTACCCGGAGGAAAGGACATCAACCGAGACTCCGCTAGTAGTGGCGAGCGAACGCGGACCAGGCCAGTGACGATCTAGAGACAACCGGAAGCGTTTGGAAAAATGCGCCGTAGAGGGTGAGAGCCCCGTACGGGTAATGCGAAGGATCGTCCTTGAGTAAGGCGGGACACGTGCAATCCTGTCTGAACATGGGGGGACCACCCTCCAAGCCTAAGTACTCCTCAGCGACCGATAGCGAACAAGTACCGTGAGGGAAAGGTGAAAAGCACCCCGACGAGGGGAGTGAAAGAGACCTGAAACCGAATGCCTACAAACAGACGGAGCCCAAGGTTCGTCCTGGGTGACGTCGTACCTTTTGTATAATGGGCCAGCGACTTAATCTGACGAGCAAGCTTAAGCCGATAGGCGTAGGCGCAGCGAAAGCGAGTCTGAACAGGGCGTTCAGTTCGTCGGATTAGACCCGAAACCTAGTGATCTAGCCATGACCAGGCTGAAGGCAGGGTAACACCTGCTGGAGGGCCGAACCGGTGTCTGTTGAAAAAGCCTCGGATGAGTTGTGGCTAGGGGTGAAAGGCTAATCAAACTGGGAAATAGCTGGTTCTCCGCGAAAGCTATTTAGGTAGCGCCTCGGATGAATACTGTGGGGGGTAGAGCACTGGATGGACTAGGGGGACTTACCGTCTTACCAAATCCAACTAAACTCCGAATACCCACAAGTACTATCCGGGAGACACACGGCGGGTGCTAACGTCCGTCGTGGAGAGGGAAAAAACCCTGACCTACAGCTAAGGCCCCTAATTCGTGGCTAAGTGTGGAAGGATGTGGGAATCCCAAAACAACCAGGAGGTTGGCTTAGAAGCAGCCATCCTTTAAAGAAAGCGTAACAGCTCACTGGTCTAAATAAGGGTTCCTGCGCCGAAAATGTAACGGGGCTCAAGCCACGAGCCGAAGCTTAGGATTCTCAGGGATCAGTAATCAGATATCAGGCATCAGAGGTCAGGAAGTGGAGGCAAGGACGAAATCGCTTCTACTTTCGAAGACCTCGAAGTGTTCCGACGAGCGTATCGAGTCTCACTCGAACTGCATCGAGCATCACTGCAATTTCCAAAAGTGGAGCAGCTCAGTCTCGCCGATCAAATTCGGCGAGCGAGCAAATCGATTTGCGGAAATATTGCCGAAGGTTATGGCAAGCGGCGCCGCTCGAAAGCTGAATTCAAACGCTATTTGTTGATGGCGATTGGATCTGCCGACGAAATGCAAGTGTGGCTGAGATATTG
>CAVWLX010000011.1:0-182500 GCA_963755885.1 uncultured Alphaproteobacteria bacterium | reverse complement strand
CTGGGCGTCGCCAGGGTACTGTGCGAGCAAGCGGTTCCAGTCGCACGCGTTGAGCGCCGCGAAGTGTTCATCGAGTACCGCTTGAGCCGTCGGCTGCTTCTTGAGATCCGGCAGCTTCATCTGGGCTTGAGCAACAAAACTTGTTCCAACGGCGGCGATTGCCGCCAAGGCTGGCAACATCATTTTCATCGTTTCCTCCCGGGATGAGAGCCGTTGCGGCTCTTCTATTTCGCAACGCCCAGCCTATGTCCGGTGCAGCCCTGTTTGCAACCTTCAGGGGTGCGGCGGATTCGTGAGATCGGCATGGACGTGACCCAGGGGCTCTTGGATCTGCCGCTTCGCTGCCGCTGCGGTCGCGTGCGTGGCATCGCGAGCGAAGTTGTGCCGTCCGGCGGCTTCCGCTTGGTCTGCTACTGCAAGGATTGCCAGGCGTTCGCGCGCTTTCTCGATCGGGCGGACGTGCTCGACGCGGCGGGCGGGACCGACATTTTCCAGATGGCGCCGGGACGCGTGAAGCTGACTGCAGGCGCCGACGCCGTGCGGTCCTTGCGCTTCTCCAACAAAGTCTTCCGCTGGTACGCGGATTGCTGCCGGACCCCGATCGCCAACACCGCGTCAGGCCCGCGGTTTCCGCTTCTCGGTCTCATTCATTCCTTCATGGGCGATGAGGCCGATGGCCGTTCCCAGGACGAGGCACTCGGCCCGCCGCTCTGCCGCATCCACGGACGTTCCGCTATCGGACCGCCGCCGGCGGACGCGCCGGCGCCCGCCACGCTTGGCATCTTCGCGCTGCGCGGAGCGAAGGTGTTCGGCTGGTGGTGGCGTGGGCTTGGTCGGCCGAACCCGTTCTTCGTGGGTGGTACGGACGCGCCTCTCTCCGTGCCGTGCGTTCTCACTTCGAACGAGCACGTGACGCGTTGGGCGGATTAGCGGAGCGTAATCCGCCGTTCATCGAGCAAAGCTTGCGGCGAGTTACGTCTTCGGCTAACTCGCCCTACAAAACGCCCATGCAAACCCTTTCTATCGGCCCAATTACCCTGCCCAATCCGGTCCTGCTGGCGCCGATGTCAGGCGTTACCGATGCGCCGTTCCGGCGCATGGTGGCCGGGCAGGGCGCGGGCCTTGTCATTTCGGAAATGACGGCGTGCGCGGCGCTCGCCGAAGGCAAGCGCAACGCCGGGCGGCGTGTGCAAAGACACGGCGCGGGGCCGCATGTCGTTCAGCTCGCCGGCTGCGAGGCGCGCTGGATGGCGGAAGGGGCGCGCATTGCCGCGGACGGCGGCGCCGACATCATCGACATCAACATGGGCTGCCCGGCCAAGCACGTCACCAACGGCGCCTCGGGATCGGCGCTGATGCGCGATCTCGATCACGCGCTGACGCTGATCGACGCGGTGATCGGCGTGGTGCCCGTGCCGGTGACGCTGAAAATGCGGCTCGGCTGGGATGATTTTTCGCGCAACGCGCCCGAGCTGGCCCGGCGGGCGCAAGCTGCCGGCGTGCGGCTCATCACTGTGCATGGCCGCACCCGCTGTCAATTCTACAGGGGCCGCGCCGACTGGGCGGCGGTGCGCGCGGTCAAACAAAGCGTTTCGATTCCCGTCGTCGTGAATGGCGACATCGAAAGTTTCGACGATGCCGATGCAGCGCTTGCGGCCTCCGGCGCCGATGCGGTGATGGTCGGCCGTGGCGCGCAGGGCAGGCCGTGGTTTCCCGGCCAGCTCGCGCGTTATCTTGCGACCGGAAAACGCGAGGCCGCTCCCCCGCTCGGTGAGCAGTTTGCTCTTGCGAGCGCGCTCTACGGCGAAATCCTCGCGCACTATGGCATCAATGTCGGGCTCCGCCACGCGCGCAAACATCTCGGCTGGGCGCTTGACGCGGCCGCGGCCACCACGAGCGTACCGGCGGATGTACTCAAGACAAATCGGCGGCTTGTTCTGACTGCAGCCGACCCTGCGATTGTGCTGCGCCGGCTCGCTCAAGCGTTCGACGTATTTGGCGCGCTCGCGCCACGCGCGGCTTAGCGCCCGTTCTCCCACAAGGTCTCGAGCCGGTGGCGAAAAGCCTTCGGCTTCTCGGCAAACAGGCGCAGCGCGATCTGTGCGGCGCGGTAGGCAAGTTCGGTGGTGCGTTCGGCGGATGCCGGCGTCAGCCGCGAGCGCCAATGCGCCAAGGGCTGATGCGGCTCGGTGAGGCGTTTGAGGATCTCGAGATCCTGGCAACGCCCGAGCCGGTCGCGCAGGCGTTCGGCCTCTTCGGTCCACATCCGGCCGTGCCGCGGCCACAGCGGCTCGACCAGATCCATCTGGTAACGGTGATCGACCACGCGCTGGCGCAGCTGGTGCAGATCCGCGGCGCTCGCTTGCGACCAATCGTCCGGCAGGCGGCGCCGCGCTTCGCGATAGCCTTCTGCCAGTTGCGCCGCGATCGAACTGAAGTCGAACGGATCGAGCGGCCACTGCTCGATCGCGGCCGCGGTGGTGTCGAGCCAGGCGGCGATGGTGTCGCGCAATTCCGGGGTCAGCACCGTCTGCTCTTCGCTGCCGCGAATCGCTTCGATCCGGCTGCGGATGGTCTCGATCGAGCGTTCCGACAGCGCCATTCCCTTCTTTGTGAGGTCATTGAAGGCATTGAGGGCCGACTGGCCGTCGCGCGCCCGCGACAGCGAACGCGCATGGTCGCGTGCTTCCTGCCGCAAACGCACCGCATCGGGAATGAAAGGCTCAAGCAGCCGCATCAGCGCCCGCCACTGCTTCATGGCGCGGCGGAAATCGTGCACGGCATCCTGGCTGGTGCGCTCCGGATCGGAAATGACCGCGTGCGCGCCGGCAAGGATGCTGGCCGCGATGGCCCGCATCGCCGGCCCAATCGCCGCGTTCGGCCGCAAGGCCGGTTTCTCCCCCATATCGACTTCTAGGAAGGCGTGCATGACAGTCCGATGGATTATGGATGACAGTATGGCGAAAAATTAGGCGCGCTGCACCTTCCCTTAACGCAACGCGCTTGCTACATGAATTCGCGAATAAAACTCAACGGTTTGGCGCGGGGTGGAGCAGCCCGGTAGCTCGTCAGGCTCATAACCTGAAGGTCGTAGGTTCAAATCCTACCCCCGCAACCAACTTAGAGAAGGGCCTGCCAAGTGGGACGGTGGGCCCTTTTAAATTTTGGGGGCGTATCACTTAAGCGCAGTGCGCCCCGGCGCGCCCGTCCGTGGTTCGCATTTGGCGCAGTAGCGGCCCGGTTAGCTCGCGAGGCAAGGCTCATAACCTTGAGGTCAGCGGTCCAAAATCCGCTCCCCCGCAACCAATTCAAAGCCGAGATCGCGTACCTTGGGCGGCGGCGTAATGCGGTTGTCACATTCGCCCTGCAGCCAAATGGCGTTCGAATTTTAACGCGGCGAGATGCATGCTGATCACGCTGATTCGCCGGACTTGTTGCAGTTGAACGCTATTATGCTACCTATAGGCGAACCTTCCCGAGCTGACGAAGCTTGATCGATGCCATCTGCCGACCAGATCAAAGCTCTTTTGAAGGCTTATGCCCAAGGCGACGATGCGCAATTTCATTCGATTGCGATGCAAATTGCAGCCGGGGAAGCACGTAGTGGCCATGGAAAGCTTGCTGAGGAAATCAAGGAGCTAATCGACAGCGCAAGAGTCCGCGTCCCCTCGGGAGGTACGTCGCCGATACCGATCGCGCGACCTCGGGGAGAGGTCGCGGACTTGCTAACCGTTACATATCCCAAGGGCCGCCTTAATGACCTTGTCCTCGCATCAATAACGCGAAAGGTATTAGAGCGAGTAGTTCGCGAGCATAAAACTATTCGCGATATTCGGGCCCATGGATTGGCGCCAAGAAAGAAATTGCTTTTAGTTGGACCGCCGGGGACCGGCAAAACTATGACGGCCTCTGTAATTGCCGGTGAGCTCGGGCTGCCGCTTTTTACGGTCCGCCTCGATAGACTTATTACACGTTACATGGGTGAGACTGCTGCCAAGCTGCGACTTGTTTTTGATGCGATCGCACAGACCAGAGCAGTGTATCTGTTCGACGAGTTTGATAGCATTGGCTCCGAACGCGGTCTCTCCAATGACGTGGGCGAAATTCGTCGTGTTGTGAACAGCTTTCTCCAGATGGTGGAGCACGATACTTCCGACAGCATCATCATCGCCGCAACCAATCACCCGAAAATTTTGGACAGAGCTTTATTCCGACGGTTCGATGACATAATTCGATACGTGCTGCCAACTATTGATGAGATCAAATCAGTCCTAAAGGCGAGGATTGGAAGCGCAGTCGCTACTCGTTTGCAATGGTCGAGGCTTGGGTTGCGCGCAAAAGGCCTCAGCTATGCGGACATCACGCGGGCGGCTGAAGACGCCTTAAAACACGCCCTCATTGAACGACGGCCGTTAATGCAATCTGATCTTTCAGATGCACTCGGTGAGCGACGCGCAATGCTCGATCATGGAGCATCGAAATCTAGATAAGGGTTGCTCTATTTGCCTCGCTATCCCCACATTATTCTTCCTAACGTTGGAGAAACGGAACGCTACACAGCGACGAGGGGGCGGGGCGCTGAATTCACAACTCCACCACGCGATCGCGCGAGACATGCAGCGCGGTTGATCCGCTCGTTCGGGCAAGCTCAGGCTGCTCGCGGAGAATTTCCACAGCAAGTCGGTCGCGGCTTCTATGAATTGCCGGGGCTGACATTGACGTTTGAAAGCGATCCCGGCTTCCCGCTTGCTTTTGAAAGTCTTGATCTTCAGAACAGTCAAATCCAGCTATTAGCTGTGACAACTGATTCTGAAGACCGTACTTTCGCAACAATCCACGTTCCAGATGATAAAGTTCACATCTTGTTGCGGAAGCTGGAGAGTTATCGCGACTTTAACCCTGCCGCACCTCAGGGACGACGCGAGAACCGGAAGCTGGTCGAAAGTATCGCCAACATTAAACTCGCGACACTTCGAGAACTTTGGACCGACGAACCCGCGCTGTATCCCGCTGCTAATACGGTAATTGCATGGGAAGTATGGCTGCGCCGACAGTCTCCGGGGCAACCCTCGTCAATCGAAGTGCTTTCCAACGCGGCCCCCGACTTCGGCTACGAGGTGGTTTCAAATGCTCTAAATTTCGTGGATCGAATTGTCGTATTAGTCCGGGCGACGCGCGAGCAGCTGTCTCGCGGCGCCGAAATCCTGGGCATTATTGCGGAAGTTCGCAAAGCCAAGGTCACGGCGGATTTCTTTTCCTCTCTCACTCCAAGCGAACAACATGAATGGAGTGATGAATTGCTTGAGCGCGTTAGTCTGCCACCGGCAGATGCTCCAGTCTTAGGTCTTTTGGACACGGGCGTTAATCGCGGTCACCCGCTGTTATCCCGAGTAATTAGTGATCGTGATTGCCAGAGTCTCAAGCCGCCATGGGGTGTCCATGACAGTCATCGCGGCGGCCATGGTACGCTGATGGCAGGGCTCGCGGTCTACGGCGACTTGACGCCGATACTCGCCGATAACGGCCCCATTCAGCTCACGCATGGCGTTCAGTCACTAAAGCTCATTCATGAGCCAGACCCACATAATCCCGATCTCTATGGGACCGTAACGGTTGAAGGCATTTCTCGCCTTGAAGTGGATGCCGCCAAGAAACGCGTCTACTGCATGGCAATCACGGCGGACGCCAGAGATCGCGGAAAGCCTTCATCGTGGTCTGCCGCGATCGACAACCTAGCGTGTGGAGCGATCAACGATACGCGAAGGCTAATTCTGATTTCCGCAGGAAATGTCGAATTCGCAAATCGTGCAGACTACCCAGCTTACAATGAGACTGCTTCTGTTCAAGATCCAGCTCAGGCATGGAATGCACTCACGATCGGCGGTTATACGGAGAAAACATTTATCAATGAAGACGGACGACCCGGCTGGTCCGTCCTCGCAGCGCATGGCGATCTAGCTCCAGCCAGCACGACTTCGATGACGTGGCCAAGGTCGCCCAAAAGGCCGATCAAGCCCGACATTGTGATGGAGGCGGGCAATATGGGGCGTCCGCCAGGAAATGGAGCCCCCGATTTTTTGGATGAACTCCAGCTCCTTACAACAAACCATCTTTTTGCTGCTGGTCAGCGTCCATTTGTGACGATGCAGGACACGAGCGCTGCTGCCGCATTGGCGGGTAATCTGGCCACCGCCCTTCTTGCACGGTATCCCGCGTTCACCCCTGAAACCTTGCGCGGCCTCATGGTGCACAGCGCTCGTTGGACTCCTGCCATGATCGCTCGCGCTACCGATCATGGGCGGATTGACGCTGATCGTTTACTTCGGACCTTCGGTCACGGCGTGCCAAACGCAGAACGCCTCTTTTACAGTGCCGGCAACAATTTGACCCTCATCGCGCAAGACAGCTTGCAGCCTTTCTTCAAGGATGACGAGGATGGTGGTGGGGTGAAGACCCATGATATCAAATTTCATGCGTTACCGTGGCCTCGTGATGCTCTTCTTGCGCTGCCGTTAGATACGCAGGTGGAGACGCGCATTACCCTCTCGTATTTTATTGAACCGAGTCCAGGCGAGCGAGGATGGGATCGTAAATATGGATACGCCTCGCACGGACTACGCTTCAAGGTCATGCGAGCAACAGAGACGTTGGAAGAATTTAAACTGCGCATCAATGCTCATAGTCGAGAAGACGACTATGACGAGGACCATGCTGGCGAGACTGGAACGTGGGAACTCGGAGTTGGTGGACCAACGAACGGTTCAATTCATTCTAATACATGGCATGGGACGGCGGCTGATCTTGCCCAGCGCGGCTATATAGCCGTGCACCCGACGTTAGGATGGTGGCGAACACGAACCAACGAGAAGCGTTTCGACCGAAGGACTGACTATTCTTTGATCGTTTCCATCACTACACCTCAGGAGACCGTAGACATCTACACTCCTGTGGCCAATCAGATTGGTATCGAGATTCCCATCGAAGTGTAGCGCGCGACGTCTAATGGCCCAGGTCCTATTGCTTATGGCTTTTTAACCGTTGAGAGTGCCGCCGCTCTCGGTCTTCTAAAAACAGGGGTTGAATTGGATGCGCTACAAGACACTTGGCGGCACTGGACTGCTGGTCTCGGAAATCTGTCTCGGAACGATGACGTTCGGCGGCGGTGGCTTTTGGACCGCGATCGGCACCCTCGATCAATCCGTCGCCGACCGCGTGGTCGGCCGCGCGCTCGAAGCGGGTGTCAATTTTATCGACACCGCCGATGTCTATTCAGATGGACTTTCGGAAGAGATCACCGGCCGCGCCATCGCCAATTCCGGCCGCAAGCGCTCCGACGTCGTCGTCGCCACCAAGGCGGTGGGCGCGATGGGGAAGGGGCCGAACGATCGTGGCGCTTCGCGCGGCCATCTCATGGACGCGGCGAAAGCAAGTTTGAAGCGGCTCGGCACCGACTATATCGACCTCTACCAGATACACAGTTTCGATCGTGTTACCCCGATCGAGGAGACCGTACGCGCGCTCGACGATCTGGTACGCCAGGGCTACGTTCGCTATGTCGGGCTCTCGAACTGGCAAGCCTGGACGATCATGAAGGCGCTCGGTATCGCCGAGCGGCACGGCTTGGCGCGGGCGGCGACGCTGCAGGCCTATTACACCATTGCCGGGCGCGACCTCGAGCGCGAGCTTGCACCGCTGGTGGAAGCGGAGAAGCTTGGTCTGATGGTCTGGAGTCCGCTCGCCGGCGGACTGCTCTCGGGAAAATACGACCGCGACAGCAAAGGTCCGCAAGGCTCGCGCCGGGTATCGTTCGATTTTCCGCCGGTCGATCGGGAGCGCGCGTTTGCCTGCGTGGACGCGATGCGCGCGGTCGCGAAGCAACACAACGTGTCGGTGGCGCGCATTGCGCTGGCCTGGTTGCTGCACCGGCCGTTCGTGATGTCGGTCATCGTCGGCGCTACCTCCATCGAGCAGCTCGAGGATAATATCGCTGCCACCGAGGTCTCGCTTTCGGCCGAGGAGCTCGCCCAACTCGATCGCGTGAGTGCGTTGCCACCGGAATATCCGGGCTGGATGATCGAGCGTCAGGGTGCCGAGCGCGTCGCCATGGTGCAGGCCGGGAAACGATAAATCCGGCGTCGCGCGGCCATTTCTTTTGACCGGCGAGGCGGACTAGCTAAAATTGTTTGAAATGCACCGACGGTACGCAATCCGGAGGAAGCCGCGGCACGTGCGGTTTTGAATTGTTCCAATTCGTGATTTCTCCGCTTGCGGAGGGGCCGCATTCGACTATATGACGTGCTCCAGCTTCCCGGTTCGGGCAGCCGTAAGCGTTAACGTCACTCAACGCGCAATGTGACACCGACACTTGATCGTCGGCGTCGCCATGTTGCGCGAGGTTGATGAAGTGACGTTCTCTCTTGAAAACCTGTCAGCTGACAAAGCCCTGATGAGTGGGCCTTCCGTCCCCGGACACTTCCGCCATGCGGATGTGCAAGCTGGCCCGGCCGTTGGTCGCCAGTACGACGCATACGAGCGCGTCGTCAACGCTCCAATCCAAAATTCGTGGAGAAATCAATGACGACTTTGACACAGCCGACCGTGTCGCTGCTGCTCGATCGGCTTTTCGCCGAGGCAGATGCTTTAGAAAATTTGCGCCGACATGAAAGGACAACCCTGTCACCGGAGCAACGGACTGCCGATCGTTCCGACTATCTTCAGTTCTATGCGCGGATGAAGGATCAACCGCTTCCAGTCTCGCGGGAGACCGGCAGACTTCTTTATCTGCTGGCGCGGTCCATCCAAGCGCGGACCATCATCGAGTTCGGGACCTCGTTTGGAATTTCGACACTTCATCTCGCCGCAGCTCTGCGGGACAACGGCGGTGGGCGTCTTATCGGCAGCGAATTCGAGCCGTCGAAGATCGTCCGGGCGCGCGAGAACCTTGCTGCCGGTGGTCTATCCGATCTGGTGGAAATTCGCGAAGGCGATGCGCTGGAAACACTGGCCCGCGATCTGCCCGATTCGATCGATTTTGTTCTGCTCGACGGGGCGAAGAATCTCTATCCGTCGATACTCTCCTTGCTTGAGAGCCGCTTGCGTGATGGTGCCCTTGTCGTCGCCGACAACGCGGATTCAAGTCCGGAGTATCTTGCCCGGGTCCGGTCCACCGCTCACGGCTATCTGTCAGTTCCCTTCGGCGACGACGTCGAATTGTCGATGCGATTGGCAAAGGCGGCCCCTGGCAACGGCGCCTCGGCGGCACGCTGACTTAAGCATTCAAATTCCGAGACCCGCACAGGTCCGTTCAAAAAAGCCCCCTGGTCACGGCTTAAATGCTAGATACATCCTCAATCATCGAAAGGCCCCCAACGATGTCACAGGTTTCCCAAACAACTGGACGCGTCGCGCGTCGCGTCCGCCACGAAACCAAAATGCGGCTGCTGCAAGTTCGCGACGTGCAGCGCATCACGCCGAAGATGGTCCGCATTGTTGTCGGCGGCGAAGACCTCACAGGTTTCATCAGCGCCGCCCACGACGATCATGTGAAGGTCTTTTTTCCACATCCCGGACAGGAAAAGCCGGTGCTGCCGACGCCCAGCCCCAACGGGCCGGTTTACCCCGAGGGCGTCGAGCGGCCGCCGTCGCGCGACTACACCCCGCGCCGCTACGATGGCGGCGCCAACACGCTGACGCTCGACTTCGTGCTGCACGATGCCGGGCCGGCAACGGCGTGGGCAGCACAAGCGCGGCCGGGGAATTTTCTCGGTGTCGGCGGCCCGCGCGGCTCGTTCATCGTACCTGATGATTTCGACTGGTATCTGTTTGCCGGAGACGAGACCGCGATACCGGCGATCGGACGCCGCCTGGAAGAACTGCCTGCCGGCACCCGCGCCATTGTCGTTGTAGAAGTTGCCGATGCCGCCGAGGAGCAACGTTTCGAAACGCGCACGCGCCTCGAGACGCATTGGCTGCGTCGCAACGGCGCTGACGCCAGCGACGGATCGTTGCTGCGAAAAGCGATCGCCGCATTGCCGGTGCCTGGTGGCGACGGCTATGCTTGGGTAGCGACTGAAGCAGCCACCGCCAAGACGCTCCGGTCGCATCTGGTCGGTGAACGCGGCTTGAGTAAGGACCGCGTAAAAGCCGCGGCTTATTGGAAGCAAGGTGCCGTGGCGGTGCACGAAACTTACAACGACTGATCGTTGTTGCTGTTGCGAACCGCGAGTTCGGGGCCGAAGCGGCCTCGCTCCGATGAGAGGCCGTGCGAACTTCCGTCCGCGCAGCAATTTCGCGGTGATGGCCGCGCGGCACAACGCTGGAGCTGAAAATGTCTCCTGATCTGGCCCGCGCCGAATTGTTCTGTCGCCGCTTTGGCCTGAAAATGCCGGTTCTGCTCGCCCCTATGGCGGGAGCGTGTCCGCCCTCGTTGTCGATTGCGATGACGAATGCCGGCAGTCTTGGCGCCTGCGGCGCACTCCTGATGCGGCCCGATGAGATTATCGCCTGGGCCGAGGAGGTGCGCGTCAAAGGCAATGGACCCTATCAGCTCAATCTTTGGATTCCCGATCCGGCTCCGCTCCGCGATAAGGCGCACGAAGATCGCGTTCGCGCGTTTCTTGATCGCTTCGGGCCGTCGGTTTCGGCGAACGCAGGCGACGCCAAGCCGCCCGATTTTGCCGCGCAATGCGAAGCTCTCCTGGCGATCAAGCCGCCGATCGTATCTTCGGTGATGGGTCTTTATCCGCCCGAATTTGTCGTGAGGCTCAAACAGGCCGGCATTGGCTGGTTTGCGAATATCTCAACGGTAGCAGAAGCCCGTGCCGCGGAGGATGCCGGAGCTGATGTCGTTGTTGCCCAAGGCATGGAAGCCGGGGGACACCGCGGCTGTTTCAACGCGGCCGAAGCCGAGCGGCAGCAAGTCGGTTCGTTCGCGCTCCTGCCGGCTGTTGTCGACGCCGTCGGAATTCCGGTGGTCGCCACCGGCGGTATTGCCGATGCTCGCGGCGTTGCGGCGGCGCTCCTGCTCGGCGCCAGCGCGGCGCAGATCGGCACCGGGCTGCTGCGATGTCCTGAGGCGAAGCTGCCTCCGGCCTGGGCCGACGCGCTGTCGCACACGGCGCCGGAGGACACGATGGTCAGCCGGGTCTTCAGCGGCCGTGCCGGGCGCAGCATCGCTACCGAATATGCACGCGCGGCGGCCGCTCCCGATGCTCCGCCGCCGGCGCCGTATCCGGTGCAGCGCGGATTGACTGCGGCCATGCGCGCTGAAGCCGTAAAGGCTGGCGACGTCGAGCGAATGCAGGCTTGGGCAGGACAATCGGCGCGATTAGCGCGCGCCGAACCGGCCGGTCAAGTTGTCCAGGAGATCTGGGATGGGGCGCGTGCGCTGCTTGGCTGGAGCACTTAGACGAGCGCGGCGTAGACGAGATTGCGGAACAGGTAGCGGTAGTAATCGCGCTGTCCCGGCCCCTGGATCATCATCATCGCGACCAACTCTTCCTGGGGAGCAATCCAAAACACCGTGCCGGCGAGGCCGCCCCAGAAGAATTCGCCCGGCGTGCCAACGGTCGGCGCCCTTCCAAGTTCGCGCCGGACAGCGAAGCCGAGTCCAAAGCCGTGGCCGGCCGGAAGGAGGTTGGTGTTGATGATGGGAACGTCCGGCCCGAGGTGATCGGCGGTCATGTATTCCAGACTTTTGCGCGCGATAAAGCGCGTACTTCCAAGCGTTCCGCCGAGATAAAGCATCTGCGCGAAGCGCGCGTAGTCGTCCATTGTCGAGAACAGTCCGCCGCCGCCGGATTCAAAAAGCGGGGCAGTTTCCGTTTCGATGAGTTGGACCGGCTTTCCGGTGTCGGGGTCGCGATCGAAAGGGTCAGCCAGGCGGGCACGCTTGTCCGCCGGCAGAAAGAAATCCGTGTCGCTCATGCCAAGCGGCTTGAAGATTTGTTCGTGCAGAAACACGCTGAAGCGCTGGCCGGAGACGATTTCGACGACGCGGCCGATGACGTCGGTGGAATGGCTGTAATTCCAGGACGCCCCAGGCTGATCGATCAGCGGCAGCTTGGCGAGCGCAGCGACGAATTCCGCCGTGCTGACATCGCGGATGAGCGGCTGCCTCGCGTTTGCCGGATCGGGAGCAAACAACTGCGACGCTGAATAAAGCTTCTGGACCGGCGTGTTGCCGGTAAACGCATAAGTCAGGCCGGAGGTGTGGCGTAACAAATCCTGGATGGTGATAGCGCGCTTGGCCGCGACCAGTTCGATCTTGCCATCCTTGACCACGCCGACTTTCACGTTGGCCAGTTCAGGAACGAATTTTCCGATCGGGTCGCTGACGAAAAGCTTGCCCTCGTCGACCAGCATCATCAGCGCGACCGAAGCGATCGGCTTGGTCATCGAATAAATCCGGAAAATGGCGTCGCTGCGCAGCGCAGGCCCGCCCGGACGCAACGCGCCGACGTCCTGCCGATAAGCGACTTTGCCGCGCCGCGCGATCATCATGGAAACGCCAGGCACGTGGCGCGAATCCACCTCCCGCTGCATCACCGCCGTCAAGCGGGCAAGCGCGGCGGGTGCAAGCCCGACTTGGTCGGGATCTGCCGCGGGGAGAGAGGCAGAGATGTATGCGCGATTGTCGTTCACGGCCCGGTCAACGCCTTTTTGGATGGAAGCCGAACACTGCCCCAGTCGCAGGCGCTGCGCAATGCCCGCAATGCGCGTTCACCGAACATCGATGTGCGTGCGCGCAGGCTGACTATTACGCCGCCATCGGCTTGCCGAGCCGATCCAACTCACGCTGGACCAGCCGCCGGTAAACGCCATCGCGATGAATGAGTACGTCGGGCGGTCCGTCCTGAACGACTTTGCCGGCCTCAAGCACCACGATGCGGTCGAAATTGCGCACGCTCGAGAGCCGATGCGCGATGGCGATGACAGTGCGGCCGTGCATCAGGCGGCTTAACGCCTCGCGGATCGCTTCTTCCGACTCGCTGTCGAGCGCTGACGTGGCTTCGTCGAGCAAAAGCAGCGGCGCATTCTTGAGAAACGCGCGCGCGATGGCGATACGCTGGCGCTGGCCGCCGGAAAGACGCATGCCACGGTCGCCGACGAGCGTGCGCATGCCGCTCGGCAAGTCCTCGATAAAATCGCAGCGCGCCGCGAAGGCCGCATCAAGCACGTCGTCGTCGGTGGAGTTTGGTCTGCCGTAGCGGATGTTCTCCATGACCGAGCGATGAAACAGTGAAATGTCCTGCGGAACCACGCCGATAGCCTCACGCAGGCTTTCCTGCGTCACGCGCGCGATGTCCTGACCATCGATGAGAATCCGACCGCCCTGGGCGTCATAGAAACGTTGCAACAGCGCGAACAAAGTCGATTTACCACCGCCGGAGGGACCGACGAGACCGATACGCTCACCTGGCATGAAGCTGACGTTGAAGTCTGCGAAAATCTGCTGGCCGGCCTGGTAACCGAAATTAATGTGCTCGAACCTGACGCTGGCGCCGCGCCGGACGAGCGGCTCCGCTTCGGGATGATCGCGCAGGTCGTGCGGGATCAGCAGCGTCGCCAGCGCTTCCGACAGTCGCGCGACATGCTGCGTTATATCGACCAGTGCTACCGCAAGATCACGAGTGGCATGCAGCACGGAAATCGCGAGCGTGCAAACCAGCACGACGTCGCCGGTCGTTGCATCGTTCTGCTGCCAAAGCAGTATCGCCCAGGCGAGCAGGCCGAGCGCCAAAACGACCGTCACGGTGGCGTGAAAAATCCGCAGCTTCTCAAGATAGAACAGGCTATGCCGTCGTGCCTCCATTTCGCGTTCAACGGTGGCGTCAAAACGGTGATGCTCGCGGAGCAAGCCGCCGAACGCGCGCACCAGCGGCATGTTGGTGACGACGTCGGTCATTTCGCCGTCGACCGCTGCCGCCTTGCCAGCGAAGTCATGATGCAGCGGCCGTCCGGCGGCGGCCCGCCGAAACATCAGGCAAACCATGATTCCGGCGACGCTGGCGAGGCCGGCCGCCATCGGCAGACTGACGGTGGACACCAAAGCGATCGCTGCGACTGTCGCTACGCACGGCGGCAGCACGTTCCAGACAAACATGTTTTCGCCGGTGAACACGGCGTTGGACGTAGCGGTTATGCGGCTGGTCAGCGTCCCCGGCAGGCGCTCTGCGAAGTAGCTTGCGGAGTGTCCGGTGAGGTGGCGGAACAGATCGCGCCGCAGATCCCCAGTCACACCGACAAAGGCAAAATTCGCAATCCAGCTGGCAACGCGCCACAACAGATTATCGGCGGCGATCAGGACGCCGAGCAGAATGAATGCCGCCCATACGTAAGTGTTAACGCCGTCGGAAAGTGTGTCGACCAGATATTTGATGCCATATTGCGTGCCGACAGAACACGCCACTGCCGCCAGCACCGCGGCGAGAATCACCGCGTGTGAGATTGGGCGCCGCCGCACATAGCGAAAGATGAAAGCAAGGGGACGATTGGCGTAGTCGCAAAGCTCGGCCGTGCGCATCTCATCTCCGCCTTGTGAAGATCCTTCCCTCAGAGTCCCGCCGGATCACAACGCCGATAGATCAAAATTTATCCGCCCCATCCATCACGTTCTTGCGTTTGCGCTGGGTGTTGAGCGGCCAAACTGCCAAGCCGGCTGCAACCGAAACTCCGTGTGATGAAACTGACGTTTCAGAGACTGAAAGGTTCCCGGTCCAGCAGAAAATAAGTTCCCGGTTCCCACTGAAACATTTGGCCGTTCCCGGTTCTTGGTTCTGTGCCGGGAACTCATGGGATGCGGGCATTCGGCTCGGGAAAGGTTAAACTCGATGCATATCGCGCAGGTGGCGCCGCTGACGGAGGCGGTTCCCCCCAAACTGTATGGCGGAACCGAACGCGTGGTGTCGTGGCTGACGGAACAATTGATCGCGCTTGGTCACGAAGTGACGCTCTTCGCCAGCGGGGATTCCGTGACGTCGGCGCATCTCGAGGCCGTATGGCCGCGTGCATTGCGGCTCGACGGCGCGGTCCGCGATCCGAACGCGCTGCACATGCTGTTGTTGGAACAGGTTTATCAGCGGGCCGCTGACTTCGATGTTCTGCACTGTCATCTCGACTACTACCCGTTCTCGCTGTTTTCCCGACAGCCGACACCGTTCGTGACGACGTTGCACGGCCGGCTTGATTTGCCGGAGCATCAGCCGGTGTTCGACACTTTCTCTTCGATCCCGGTGGTGTCGATCTCGAATTCGCAGCGCCGGCCGCTGCCGCAGGCGAACTGGGTACGGACCGTTCATCACGGCCTGCCGGAAAAATTACTCACGCCGAAGCCGATCAAGCCGTCATACTTTGCCTTCCTCGGCCGTATTGCCCCGGAGAAGGGCATCGACCGCGCCATCCGTATTGCCGAACATTGCGGGATGCCGCTCAAGGTTGCCGCCAAAGTCGACAAAATCGATCGCGAATATTTCGACGAGCAAATCAAGCCGATGATGAAGTCAGGCAATGTCGAATTTATCGGTGAAATCAACGATCGCGACAAATCAGAATTCCTGAGCGGGGCAGTCGTTCTTCTGGTTCCGATCGACTGGCCCGAGCCGTTTGGGCTGGTGATGATTGAAGCCATGGCTTGCGGCACGCCGGTCATCGCCTTCAATCGCGGATCGGTGCCGGAGATCATCGATGATGGAGTAACCGGCTTCATTGTCGAGGACGAAACCGGCGCCATCGGTGCCGTCGACCGTCTCGGACACCTCTCCCGCGCCAAGATCCGTAAGCGCTTCGAGGAGCGTTTTACATCGCGGCGTATGGCGCAGGACTATCTTTCAGTCTACCGCAGTCTGACTGACGCCGTTGCGCCGCATCTGCGGCTGGTCGCAGAAGACGCCCCGGCGCTTTAACTGTGTTGTTGCTATCAGTAATTTAGCGGCACCGTAATTGCGATCAATCGGGCTCCTCTGCCGGTCGTGTTTCGGGCATGAGGAGCCACACCATCGCCAAACCAACAAGCGCGATTGCTGCCAACGCGGCGAAAGCCGCCGGGCTGCCGAAATGGTCGCTGGTGTAGCCTGCCAACGTTGCACTGAGCGAGGCGCCAATTCCGACGAAGGTCCCAACAAAGCCTTGCCCCAGGTTGAAATGCCCGGAGCCGCGAGTGAGGTCGGCCACAATAAGCGGTACCATCACGCTGAATACCGCGGCGGTGACGCCATCGAGCAATTGGACGATGACCAGCAATTGCGGATTAGTGACCGACGCAAACAGAATGCCGCGAACGGGCAGGGCCGCGAAACCGATGAGCAACAAGGGGCGGCGCCCCCAAATCTGCGCCTGCTGGCCGATCCATGGCGATAGAGTTGCGACCAGGAGCTGCGGCACGACAATGCATACCGCGATCAGCAGCGTCGCCCATCGGGCCGAGCGCATCGTGACCGCGCTGCCGAGCAACGGCAGCATGGCTGCATTGGACAGATGGAACAACAACAAACAGCCGCCGAAGATGAGGAGCGGCCGGTTGGAAAACATGTCGCTCACCCGCGTCGCCGGTTTGTCGGCACGCGGCCGCGGCGTTGCGCCGTGTGCGCGCTCCGGGTCGATCTCGGCTGGAACGATCTGACGCAGCGCGAGCAGCGCCGGGACCAGCAGAACGACGGTGACGACAAAGACAGCGCGCGCGGATAAAAAATACCCGCAAGCACCCATGGCGGCTGCCGCGAGGCCGTTACCGATCGAGGCAAAACGGGCGTTGCGTCCCAAGCGTTCGCTGACCGCGGCATGACCCACCAGGCCAAGGCTGATCGCCACCATGGCTGGACCGAGGACGCAACTTGCCAGCGCCTGAATGACCGCGGCCGACAGCACCATCGGAAACACCGGATGCGTCGCGTAGGCCAGCGCGCTGACACAGATAGCTGCGATGGCGACGCCGGCAACCAGTCGCTCCGACCGCGCCGCATCGACGAGGGCGCCGCCCGGCATTTGGCCGATGAGCGAAATAAAACCGGCTGCCGAAAGGACGAAGCCGATGTCGACTTGCGTCCACTTTTGCGTGGTGAGAAAGACCGAGACGAACGGCCCAAAGCCGGTCTGCACGTCGGCGACGAAGAAGATGAACCAATCAAGCCCGCGCAGGCTCCGCGCGGATGGGCGGAGCGGCGGCTTCGTTCCGCCGGGCTGCTCGCCAGGTGGCGGCGCGGGTTCGTCTGCGATCCCGCCGCGCCGATCTCGACTGTCGCCAAAGCGGCGTAGCGGTTCCGCGGACAGAATACATCTCCGGCACTGTTGCTTATTCGGGCAGTGGCTCGAGCTTGCCGAGGGCACCCAGGATGACCACTGGCTTGCCGTCCTGATATTCGGGAGCCGCTTTGACCTGGTCGCGGGTCAATTCAAGGGCGATCCGTTCGTTCGGCTTGCCCGGTTGGGGAAAATGCAGCGCATTCCAGTCCACGGCGATCTTGCGGCTGCCGACCCCAAGGAACCCGCCGAAATCGATAATCGCGGCGCGTACCTGGCCGGCGCGGTCGACGAGGACGTCCACGATCCGGCCCATATTCTCATCGGCGGCGCTACGTACATCGCGGCCCAGTATGCTTTGGACTTCATGCTTGTTGAGGAAGGTGAGGGCGGGAGTGGCTTGGCTCACTGCCGGCGGCACGGTCTTGTCCGTATCACTCTCGGCAAGCGCCGTGGTCAGGGCAACAGTCAGCGCCAGCAGCGCGCCTGCTGCCATCGCCATTCGACGATTCCCGCCCATGCTGCCTCCGCCATGTGTGCTTCACTCCACTAAGCGCGGGAACTCTTTCCGGTTCCATAGAACCGAAGTCGACGGAACAGTGTCGCGCGCGGCATGGGCCGCAAAACGTGGCGGGGATAAAAACGGCTTACGAGGAGTAAACGACCGAGACGCGAATACCGCCGTCGACGCGCGGCGTATCCAGCGAAACGGTGTCGTTATGGCGACGCACGCACAAATCGATGTGTGACGAGCCTAGCTGCAGGTTGCGCAGCATCACTTCATCAAGAAACACCGGCAGCCGGGGATTGCTGAGGCGGATTTCGTTGCCGAACGGATCGAATTGCAGGCCGAGCGAGGCTTGTAACAGTGCAAACGGGGTAGCGCTCGCCCAAGCTTGTGGCGTGCATGCGACCGGATAGAGCGTCGGGCCATGGCCGGCGTGCCGCTGGAACCCGCAAAACAATTCCGGCAGACGGCGATGTTCCATGTAGGTGCCAGCACGGAACAAGCCGGTGAATAGCGTCTCAAGTTGCTGCTTAAATCCATAACGGGCGAAACCGAGGCCAATGAGCGCGTTGTCATGCGGCCAGATCGAACCGTTGTGATAAGACATTGGATTGTAGCGGGACTCTCCGCGCGCCACCGTGCGAACGCCCCAGCCGGAAAAAAACTCGGGCCGCAACAGACCATTGGCGACGAGCGCAGCCCGCTTGGGATCGGCAATTCCGCTGAACAAGACCTGCCCGGCATTTGAAGTGCGCACGGCGCAACGCTTTTTGGCGCCGTCGAGCGCGATCGCGTAAGTCTCAAGCGTCGGGCACCAGAACGCCGCCTCGAATCGCTCGGAGAGTATTTGCGCTTCGACCTCGAGCCGCTCGGCTTCTGTGTGACTCCCAATGCGCCGCGCGCAACGCGCCGCCGTGCGTTTGGCGGCATAAACGTACCCCTGAACTTCAGCGAGCGCGATTTCACCTTCAGCCAATTGGCCATCGGCATGAAAGATCGCGTCGTGCGAATCCTTCCAGCCCTGATTGGCGAGACCATGCTCACTCGCCCGCTTGTATTCGACGAAACCGTCGCCGTCCGGATCGCCGGGGCCGTCGATCCACGACAGCGCCGCCTCGATCGACGGCCACAGCGTGGCAACGGTTTCAACGTCGCCGGTGCGTTCCAGATAAAGTCCCGCAAGCAGGACGAATAGCGGCGTGGAATCGACGCTGCCGTAATAGAGCCCGAATGGGACCTCGCGCAGCGCCGCCATCTCGCCGCGGCGCATCTCATGGAGGATCTTTCCCGGTTCGGCGTCGGCGAACGGATCGGTGGTTTTAGCCTGATAGGCCGCGAGCCGCCGCAGCACGCCTTGCGCGACGTCGGGACTCCACCACAACATTTGCAATGCCGTGATCAGGCCGTCGCGGCCGAACGTGGTCGAGAACCACGGTATTCCGGCATAGGGGTAGCGGCCCTCCGGCGTGTCAGTCATCAGCATTTCGAGATCAGCCGTGGACCGGCAGAGCATTTCGTTAAACAGCTCGTTCGAGGTCTCGGCGCTGGTACGGCCGCGAGCTGTCGCATGTAATGCGCGGCGCGACCGTATCAGGGCGCGCAAAAACGGCGCCGGACGCGCCTCTCCTTCATTGCAGCCGGCGGCGAGAAAAATCGGCTGCGTCTGGCCCGGCGCGAGGCGCAACTCGTAGGCCACGCTCTTGGTGGTCAGCCGGTCCGGCGGTGGATCGAAAGTCAGCGTCGTGCGACGCAACCGGTCATCGAGCCCCAGATAATTGAGCAGCACTTGATCGTTGCCGCGCAACTGCGCCGTTTGCGTGCCGCGGCGCTCGCGATGCGCGCCGCGGACCTCGAAAAGATCCGCGAAATCGTTGGCGAACAGCATCGACAGCCGAACATTGATCGTCCGATTGCTGTAGTTGCGCACGCCGAGCCGCTGGTAAGCAGTGTCGTCCCACAGGAAGATGGTGCGCAGGATATGCAGAGTGTCCTTCTCCAGGACGATGTGCTGATCGGAAATCACGTCGGGATTGGTCAGATCGACCGCCAGTGAGGCATTGTCGTCGCGCAGATTGGAGCCGAGCAGGAGCGGCGGCGCCTCGTTCACCAGGAGCTGGAGGCGGGCGAGAAAGCGCGTATCGCAAAAGAACAGCCCGTCGGCCGCTTCCGATGCTGCACCGATGTCGCCATGACTGTCGCAGACGATGAACGCGTCGTTATGCTTCAGCGTGCGGCGCGGCCTGCCCGCGGATTGCGTGGCCGAAATATAGAATGCGTCCTCGGTGGCAGCGGTGACGGGTACGGCCTGCGTGGCGGTTTTAGGCGACATCGCGGCTTCTCTCGAGCCTGGTGGTGAAGTCGATCCGCAGCGGACGTAGCACCAACTACTGACCGTCAGACGGCCCCGTAACTTTACCGAGGCAAGCATCCGACGGAACAAGAGTTCCAAGATCAAAGAAAATTATCGGTGGACCCGGCCCAGGCGGCGCAACGACTGATTCGCCATCCGTGTCGTAGCATGGCCGCCGCCAACGATATCAGGCTGCAGGCAATAGGGGTTACTACCTAAATTCGCGCCGAAACCGTCCGTGATCGTTCGGCAACTGTCGTAAATCTGTTGCAACGATGTCACACAACTCGGCCGTGTTAATTTGCCCCTAATCAGATCGCTAAAAGCGCGTGACATCGATCAACAGTTCCCATCTATTTTTAGAATAGAAAGAGATCGGTTCGGATTAAGCGGCGCCGATCTGGGCGATTAAGGCTGGGGGTTATAATGAAAAAATCCGGTGTCGCCGCGGCGCTGTCCGCGATAGTGATAGTCGTTGGTGTCGCTGGCACGACGACCGCTTTGGCCGCCGATATGGACGCGATGGTAACGAAGGCTCCGGTGGTTGCGGCGCCGGCGGCGACGGGGCCGCAAACATGCAGCAGCTTTGCGGGCTTTTTTCTGAGCGACTGCCAGCTGCTGTGGTACGGCGTCAGGGTCTACGGCACACTGGACTTGGGTGGCACTTATCAAACTCACGGCACACCGTTTGATAAGAACTTCACGACCGGCGCTTCGTATCTTCTTCAGAAGCCGAGCCGGCAGGCCGGGTTTGGCCTCGCCCCTAACGGCTTGAGCCAGTCGGTCGTCGGCGTTGATATCAAAGAGCCGGTTGCCCAAGGTTGGGCTTTTGTGGCCCGCGGCGAACTCGCATTTGATCCCTATTCGGGCCTCTTGGCTAATGCTCCGCAAGCCTTGCAGGACGCCATCCACGTTCCGCTGAACCAGCAGGACATACCGGTTGACTCCAGCCGCTGGGGCTGGCTGGCGGGGCAGATTTACGCCGGCGTCAGTTCGCCAGTTTGGGGCACGCTGACCTTCGGCCGGCAGAATGCGTTGGAGACCGACGGTGTCAATGCCTACGATCCGATGGGCGGCTCATACGCTTTCTCGCCGGTCGGCTTCTCAGGCTTTACCTGCGGTGCCGGCGATACCGAAGAATGTCGCTGGACCACCGCGATCAAATATCGTGTCAATTTAGGCAACTTCCGGCTGGCGGCAATGGGGCAGCCGATGACCGGCACCTCGGCGTACAATGCCTATAATCCGAATAATGGCGCGATCCAGGGCGACATCGGCGGTGACTTTCATCTGGGTCCCGGCCTGCTGTCGGTCGATGCCGTCGGCTCGTATGTCGCGAACGCCGTCAATATCGGACCGAGCGGTGGTTCGGCCAGTGTCCTCGGCGTTCCTGTGGCTCCGTTCACCCCGACCACGTTCCTCTCGGCGACGCTTTCCAACAACACCGCCTTCATGGCACTGGCTAAGTACGCCTTCGGTTCTTGGGGGAATCAACCCATCGTAACCAAAGGACCTACTCCGCCACCCTCAGGCATCCCGCTCACGCTTTACGCTGGCTATGAATGGCTGCAGCTTTCGAATCCCAGCAATGCTGTAACCACCTCATTCCCGGATGATGGATTCACGTTCAACTTTGTGAGTGCGACTGGTGGTGCACCACCGGCCGCCGGGAACGGCACCACGATCGCCAACAACGCTTTCAATTCACTCTGCGGAACCGGCACCGGTTGCAGTGACAGGGTCGCCCAGGTTGTCTGGACCGGCTTCAAATACGGCATCACCAGAGACCTGGATCTCATCGGCGCTTACTACGAGTACTTCCAGAACCAATACGTGAACGGCCCGGGCATCTGCGCAAATCCCACCGCTCACGGCCAGTGCGCTGGTACCGAGACGATGGCCTCTGGCGTCCTCGACTGGCGATTCCTGCCGAAATGGGACGCCTACGTCGGCACCATGTGGTCGCAGGTTAACGCGGGCTTGTCGAACGGCTACCTCGCCCGCAACAACGTCGCCACCACGGGCGGCGTTCGCTTCCGGTTTTAGTAGCGAAGGCTCATTAGGAGCGGCTTAGAGTCGCGGTCGTCGGACCGCGGCTCTCTTTGTTATTGGTCCAAACGCCGATACAAACAAGAAAATATGTCGCCAACGGACGACGTTTTTGGCGCGCTATAAAGGCTTTTGGGGACGGGAACGATGGCGGTCGAATCGCCCTCACTTCAAGTGGAAGCTGCGGCGGCGCCGCCCGGACGCTGGAATCAACTCATCGTCGGCGTCCTCTGCATGGTGATGATCGCCAACCTGCAATATGGCTGGACGCTGTTCGTCAATCCGATCAATCAAAAATATCACTGGGGCACCGCCGCCATTCAGGTGGCCTTCGGCGTCTTCATCGCCACGGAAACGTGGCTGGTGCCGATCGAGGGATGGTTTGTTGATCGGTTTGGCCCGCGCGTTGTGGTCGCCTTGGGCGGCGTCTTCGTTGCTTGCGCCTGGGCTCTGAACTCGATCGCCGGTTCGCTGTGGGAATTGTATGTGGCCGCGGCCTTATCCGGCGTTGGTGCGGGGGCAGTGTACGGGACCTGCGTCGGCAATGCGCTCAAATGGTTTCCCGATCTGCGCGGCCTCGCCGCCGGCCTGACCGCAGCGGGCTTCGGCGCCGGCACGGCTGCGACCGTCATCCCGATCCGCGAGATGATACTCGGCTACGGCTACCAATCCGCGTTTCTCTGGTTCGGGCTCGGGCAAGGTTTCATCATTCTGCTGCTGTCGCGGTTGTTGCGGGCGCCGCAACCTGGTGAAACGCCAAAACTGGCGGCCAGACATACGCACTCAGTGCGCGAGTACACGCCGCTTGAGATGTTGCGCTCTCCAGTGTTTTGGGTGCTTTATATCATGTTCGTCATGGTCGCAGCGTCAGGCCTGATGGCGACTGCGCAGATCGCGCCCATTGCCAAAGACTTTGGGCTCGCCGACCAGAATGTGAACGTATTTTTCATCACCGCGACGACGCTGAGTGCGGCACTTGTGATCGACAACATTTTGAACGGCCTGGCGCGACCGTTCTTCGGCTGGGTGTCCGATGTGATCGGCCGTGAGAACACGATGGGAATCGTGTTCACGCTCGGCGCTGCGGCCTATTGGAGCCTCGGCGCATTTGGACACACGCCGTACCTGTTCATTGTGCTGGCCGGTTTCATCTTCTTTACCTGGGGCGAAATCTTCAGCCTGTTTCCCGCAATCGCCACCGACACTTACGGATCCAAATATGCGACCGCCAATGCAGGGCTTCTCTATACCGCAAAGGGAACCGCAGTTTGGGTTGTGCCGCTGGCGAGTGTTGTGAAGAACTACAGCGGCACCTGGCACTGGGTCTTCGTGATTGCGGCAATCGCCAATCTGATCGTCGCCGCACTCGCGCTGCTTGTGCTCAAGCCGATGCGACGGCGGATTACCAAGCACGGCTGATCGGGTGGCAGATGCCGCGGGCCTTGGTGCGCCGAAAAAACTGGAATAATGTATACCAGCATGCAAAGCGTTTCCATATTGCGCCGTGACGGCGTTGACAGCGGGTCAGGGGGCGTCGTGGCAGTTCCGCGGCCAGCGGTCGATCCGCTTGCCAGTCCGGAAAACTTCAAACGCCAAGCCTACGCTGCGCTCAAGAACGCCATTGCCGCAATGGACGTCTATCGGAGCCGGGCCGAGATCAGGCTTGATGAGCGCCGCCTGGCGCAGGATTTTGGCGTTAGCCGCACCCCGGTCCGCGAGGCGATGGCGCAGCTCGAGCGCGAAGGTTTCGTCCGCTCGGTGCCACGCCGCGGCGTCTACGTGGTGCGCAAGACCCGGCGCGAGGTGATCGAGTTGATCACCGCCTGGGCCGCGCTCGAAAGCATGGCGGCGCGGCTGATTACCCAAACCGCCGGCGATGAGGACATTGCTGCTCTACGCCGCATGTTCGCGACCTTCGAAAACGGTACGGTGCGCGCCCACCTCGACGAATATTCCGAGATCAACATCGAATTCCATCAGGCCATCATCCGCATGAGCCGCAACAGCACGCTCATCGATCTCGCCGAGAACCTGTTCACCCACATGCGGATGATTCGAAGGAAGACCATCGGCGAAGGGGATCGTGCCGATCGTTCGATCCGCGACCATATGCAGATCATCGAAGCACTCGAAGCGCGCGATACCGCGCGCGCCGAGGCACTGGTGCGCGATCATGCGCTCGGCCTCGCCGAGCATGTCGCCAAATTTGCCGATTACCTGGATTGAATTGTTTGGATTGAACGAGAAACAGGCGACCCCTAGGGAGACTTTCATGGCTGACGCGGCAGTGAAAGATAAACGCGAAACCACAAGTACTGCCGAGGTGGAGCAAGAGCTAACGGATGGCTTTCACCTCGTCATCGATGCACTTAAGCTCAACGGCATCACCACGATTTACGGCGTGCCCGGCATCCCGATCACGGACCTCGGTCGTAAGGCGCAGGCCGCGGGTATGCGCGTGCTCTCATTCCGGCATGAGCAGCATGCCGGCAATGCGGCCGCCATCGCCGGCTTTCTGACCAAAAAGCCCGGCATCTGCCTAACCGTCTCAGCTCCGGGTTTTCTCAACGGCCTGACGGCGCTCGCCAATGCCACGACCAATTGCTTCCCGATGATCCTGATCAGCGGCTCGTCCGAACGCGAGATCGTCGACCTGCAGCAGGGCGACTATGAAGAGATGGATCAGCTTGCCATCGCCAAGCCGCTCTGCAAGGCGGCGTTCCGCATTCTCCATGCAGCCGACGTTGGCATCGGGGTGGCGCGTGCGATCCGTGCCGCCGTTTCCGGCCGGCCTGGCGGCGTCTATCTCGATCTGCCGGCGAAACTTTTCTCGCAAGTGATGGACGCGCAGGCGGGAGCCAAGTCGCTCGTCAAGGTCATCGATCCGGCGCCAGCCCAGCTGCCCGCCCCGGCCGCGGTCAGACGGGCGCTCGAGGTCCTCAAGAACGCCCAGCGCCCCCTGATTATTCTCGGCAAAGGTGCGGCTTATGCGCAGGCCGATGAGCAGATCCGCGCCTTGGTTGAAAAGACTGGCATTCCTTTTTTGCCGATGAGCATGGCCAAAGGCCTGTTGCCCGACACGCATCCGTTGGCCGCAGGCGCTGCGCGCTCAACAGTGTTGAAAGAGTCCGACGTCGTGATGCTGATCGGCGCGCGCCTGAACTGGCTTCTGTCACATGGCAAAGGCAAGACTTGGGGTGAGCCCGGATCGAAGAAGTTCATCCAGATCGATATTGAGCCCAAAGAGATGGACTCAAACGTCGAGATCACAGCTCCGCTGGTCGGCGATATCGGCTCCTGCGTATCGGCTCTCCTCGACGGCATCGACGGCAAGTGGCCGGCCCCGCCGGCTGACTGGATCAATGCGGTCAAATCGAAAAAGGAAGAAAACATCGCCAAGATGGCGCCGAGGCTGATGAAGAACTCGGCGCCGATGGATTTCCATAGCGCGCTCGGCGCATTGCGCACGGTGATCAAAGAGCGACCGGATGCCATCCTTGTCAACGAAGGCGCCAACACGCTCGATCTCGCGCGCGGCGTCATCGACATGTACCAGCCGCGCAAGCGCCTGGATGTCGGCACCTGGGGCATCATGGGCATCGGCATGGGCTACGCCATTGCGGCTGCGGTAGAGACCGGCAACCCCGTACTTGCGGTGGAGGGCGACAGCGCCTTTGGTTTCTCTGGCATGGAGGTCGAGACCATCTGCCGCTACAACCTGCCGGTCTGCGTCGTGGTCTTCAACAACAACGGCATCTATCGCGGCACCGACGTCAATCCCGGCGGCGGCTCTGACGCGGCGACGACCGTCTTCGTCAAAGACGCCCGCTACGAAAAATTGATGGAGGCATTCGGTGGCGTCGGCCTCCGCGTGACCACGCCTGACGAACTTCTTCGCGCTGTCAACGAAGCCATGGACTCCGGCAAGCCGACGCTGGTCAACGCGGTGATCGATCCGGCAGCGGGCAGCGAAAGCGGCAATATCGGCAAACTCAACCCGCAAAGCGCGATCCGCAAGAAATGATGGAGTGATTGAGAATGGCAATGCGCAAAAAGGCCACGAAGGCAAAATCCAAGGCCATGGCGAAAAAGTCGACCAAAAAGGTTGTGAAGCTCGGGGCGAAAAAACCGGCGGCGAAATCGCCTTCGCGCAACTTATTTCCGCGTCCGAGCGCCAGGCCCTGGGGCGAGGCGGGCAGGGCACTCGACGGCGTGCGCATTCTCGACTTTACGCATGTGCAGTCCGGACCGACCTGCACCCAGCTGCTCGCTTATATGGGCGCTGATGTGATCAAGGTGGAACGGCCGGGCGTTGGTGACATCACGCGCGGGCAACTGCGCGATGTTAAAGGCGCCGACAGCCTGTATTTCACCATGCTCAACGGCAGCAAGCGATCGATCACGATCGACTCCAAGCACCCCAAAGGCAAAGAGGTTCTCGACCGGCTGGTGAAGCAATGCGATGTCCTGGTCGAGAATTTTGCGCCGGGCGCGCTCGATCGCATGGGACTCACCTGGGAGCATATCCGCAAGCTCAATCCCCGCATGATCGTCGCGTCGGTGAAAGGTTTTGGGCCTGGGCCCTACGAGGACTGCAAAGTTTATGAGAACGTCGCCCAATGCGCCGGCGGCGCTGCTTCGACCACCGGCTTCCGCGAGGGACCTCCACTGGTCACCGGCGCGCAGATCGGTGATTCCGGCACCGGCTTGCATCTTGCGCTCGGTATCGTCGCTGCGCTCTATCAGCGCGGCCGTACCGGCCGCGGGCAAAAGGTGCTGTGCGCCATGCAGGACGGCGTGCTCAACCTAGCGCGGGTGAAATTGCGCGACCAGCAACGCCTCAAGCATGGCCCTCTTACGGAATACAGCCAATACGGCGAAGGCGTTCCATTTGGTCCGGCGACGCCGCGTGCCGGCAACGATTCCGGCGGTGGGCAGCCGGGCTGGATTCTCAAGTGCAAAGGCTGGGAGAGCGATCCGGACGCCTACATCTATTTCATTACTCAGGCGCCGGTGTGGGGCGCGATCTGCGACGTTATCGGCAAGCCAGAATGGAAAACCGATCCGGATTTTGCGACGCCGCCGGCGCGGCTGCCGCGGCTCAAATATATTTTCGCAACGATCGAGCAATGGACCATGACCAGGACCAAGTTCGAGGTCATGGAGACGTGCAACAAATACGACATTCCGGTTGGTCCTATTCTGTCGATGCGAGAGCTTGCCGAGGAGCGGTCGCTGCGCGCGACCGGGACAGTCGTCGAGGTCGCTCATCCCGCGCGCGGCCCATACCTGACCGTGGGCAATCCCATCAAGCTGTCCGACTCGCCCGCCGACGTGCGACGTTCGCCGCTGCTTGGCGAACACACTGATGAAGTGCTACGCGACGTGTTGCGCTATTCAAATAAAGAGATTGCGGATATCAAGGCGTCCGGTGCAATCAGCGCCGCCGATAAAAAGGCCGAAGCGGCGTAGTTTGTATTTCCCCTCCCCACAAGGGGGAAGGGAATCTTCCGAGTGTAGAGAGATGTATCTGCGATGCGTATTGTCGTTCACGGGCAGCAGGCGTTTGGCAAGGCCGTGATGGAGGCGCTGATCAAGCGCGGTGAGAATGTGGTCGCCGCCTATGTCGCCCCGGAGAAGCCCGGCGCAAAGACCGATCCGCTGAAAGAAGCGGCCGTGGCGGCGAAGCTTCCGGTCTATCAGCCGGATTCCTACAAGAAACCTGAGGTCTGGGAGGAGTTCAAAGCGCTCAAGCCGGACTTGCAGGTGATGGCGTTTGTCACGCTGTTCGTGCCGGAAGAATTTTTGAATATCCCGACCCACGGCTCGATCCAGTATCACCCGTCACTGCTCCCGGCCTATCGTGGCGCCAGCGCCATCAATTGGCCGATCATCAAGGGCGAGAAGGAAACCGGCTTGTCGATCTTCTGGCCCGACAACGGCCTCGATACCGGCGACGTGCTGATGCAGAAAAAAACGCCGATCAGCGACACCGACACGCTCGGCACGGTTTATTTCGACCGCCTGTTTCCGATGGGCGTCGAGGCCATGATTGAGTTGGTCGACCTCGTGAAGTCGGGCAAGGCGCCGCGCATCAAGCAGGATGAGTCGAAGGCGACCTATGAAGGCCGCTGTGGTCCTGACAATGCGAGGATCGACTGGGGCAAGCCGTGGGAGCAGATCGACCGGCTGATCCGCGGCTGCAATCCGGCACCGGGCGCGTGGACTGCGCTCAACGGCAAGCAACTGAAAATCTTTGACGCCAAGCCGCTACCCGCCAAGGACCCGAAGGGAATCGGCGGCAAGGTCGGTGAAATCGCCGCGGTTGAAGCGGACGGCTTCATCGTGGTCTGCGCCGACGGGCGCTTTAATGTCACGCGCGTGCAGCCTGCCGACGGCAAGAAAATCGAAGCCGGCGAATGGGCAAAGTCCGCCAATCTCGCTGTCAAAGCGAGGTTTACCTGAGATCAAAATGCTGATGCGCCGGCGCGACAGCCGGCGTCCTAAAAATTCATAGCTTCTTCCGATCCCCTTCTCCTTCCCGAATGGACAGTCCCGATGCCCGCCTCGCAACACCAGTCGCCGAAATCCGACATCGAAATTTCCCAGGCCGCCAAGAAACGACCGATCCTGGACATCGCCAAAGAAAAGCTCGGCATCGCGCCGGAAAATCTCGAGCCGTACGGCCATTACAAGGCCAAGGTGGCGATGGACTTCATCAAGTCGCTGCAGGCTAAGCCGAACGGCAAGCTTATTCTGGTCTCCGCCATCACGCCGACGCCGGCAGGCGAAGGCAAAACAACGACCACGGTCGGGTTGACCGACGCGCTCAACCACATCGGCAAAAAGGCAATGCTCTGCTTGCGCGAGCCGTCGCTCGGGCCTTCGTTTGGCATGAAGGGCGGCGCTGCTGGTGGTGGCTACGCCCAAGTCGTGCCGATGGAAGATATCAACCTGCACTTCACCGGCGACTTCCACGCCATTACCTCGGCAAACAATCTGCTCGCCGCGATGATTGATAATCACATCTATTGGGGCAATGCGCTCGGGATCGATCAGCGACGCGTCGCGTGGCGCCGCGTCCTCGACATGAACGATCGCGCGCTGCGCTCGATCGTTTCTTCGCTCGGCGGAGTCTCCAACGGATTTCCACGCGAGGATGGTTTCGATATCACGGTCGCTTCCGAAGTGATGGCGATCTTCTGTCTGGCCCGCGACCTTGAAGATTTAAAGAAGCGGCTTGGCAACATCGTCGTCGCCTACACCCGCGACCGCAAACCGGTACGTGCTGCCGATCTGAAAGCGCATGGCGCCATGACCGTGCTGCTCAAGGAGGCGCTGGCGCCAAACCTGGTGCAGACCCTCGAAGGCACGCCGGCATTCATTCATGGCGGACCGTTCGCCAACATCGCGCACGGCTGCAACTCGGTGCTGGCGACGACCACCGCGCTCAAGCTCGCCGATTACGTCGTGACCGAGGCCGGCTTCGGCGCTGACCTCGGTGGCGAGAAATTTTTGGACATCAAATGCCGCAAGACCGGCCTGTTGCCCGACTGTGCCGTGCTGGTCGCCACCATCCGCGCGCTGAAGATGCACGGCGGCGTCAAGAAAGAAGACCTCAAGACCGAAAACCTGAAAGCGCTGGAAGCCGGCATGAGCAATCTGCAGCGTCACGTCGAGAATATGCAGAAATTCGGCATCGTGCCGGTTATTTCGATCAATCGTTTCTCGGCCGACACCGAGGCCGAGATCAAGCTGGTCGAGGACAAATGCAAATCGCTCGGCGTCGAAGCCTTGATGGCCGATCACTGGGCCGAGGGCGGCGCCGGCGCAGCCAATGCCGCGCGCGCAGTCGTCAAGGTTTGCGACAGCGGAAAGAGCAAGCTAAAGCTCCTTTATCCCGACGACATGCCGCTCCTGGAAAAGATTCGCACCATCGCCCGGGAGATTTACCGGGCCAAGGACATTGCGGTCGATAAGCCGGTGCGCGATCAGCTCGCGAACTTCGAGTCGATGGGCTACGGTAAGTTCCCGATCTGCGTTGCCAAGACGCAGTACAGCTTCTCGACCAATCCGGATGCCAAAGGCGCCCCGAGCGATCACATCATCCCGGTGCGCGAAGTGCGGCTGTCCGCGGGGGCTGAATTCGTGGTCGCGATTTGCGGGGAGGTCATGACCATGCCGGGACTGCCGAAGGTTCCGGCCGCTGACTCCATCGACGTCGGACCGGATGGTAAGATCGTCGGATTATTCTAGAAGCAACACGAGGACCTATCATGTTGAAGTTCTATTACAGCGGCGCGCCGAACCCGACCAAGGTAGCGCTTTTTCTGGAGGAAGCCGGGCTTCCCTATGAGCCGATCCCGGTCGACACCCGCAAGGGCGACCAGCACAAGGCGGACTATCTCGCGATCAACCCGAATGCCAAGGTGCCGGCGATCGTCGATGGCGACGCCATCGTGTTCGACTCCAACGCGATCCTGCTCTATCTCGCCGAAAAGACCGGCAAGTTTTTGCCGCCAAAAGGCGACAAGGCGCGCGGCGAACTGTTGTCGTGGCTGATGTTCGTTGCTTCCGGGGTTGGACCTTATGCCGGCCAGTCGGTGCATTTCCGGATCTATGCGCCGGAAAAGCTCGAATATGCCATCAACCGCTACGCCTTCGAGGCGCAACGCCATTTCGGCATTCTCGATGCGCGGCTCGCCAAGCAGAAATACATGCTCGGCGATACCTACACGATCGTCGACATGGACGTGTGGGGCTGGTCGCGGCTTATTCCAACGGTTCTGGGCGAAGCCGCTTGGGCGAAATTCCCCAATCTCAAACGTCTGGTCGACGAGATCAGCGCGCGGCCGGCGGCGCAGCGCGCCGTCGCACTCAAGGACAAGCACAAGTTCAAGGCGGAGATGGACGACGAGGCGCGCAAAGCCATGTTCGGCCACCTCGCCGAGAAGGTCGCCTGATCAAAATAGGCCCATGCGCTCGCTAACCATGTAACCGGTGAGCAGCAGTGCGCCAAAGATCATGATGAGCAGCGCGGCGCCGACTTCGACGCCGCGCAGCGCCAGAGTGCCATAGCCGGCGCGCGTCGTGGCGAACCGCTTGGCCATGGCTTTGGCGGCGACAGCGAGCGTTGCGATCGCGGCGACGGTAATCGCGGTGCCGATGCCCATCACGAACGTCGATGCGATCCCGGCCCAGAACAAACCCTGGGCCAGCGCAAAGACCAGAACGATGATCGCGCCGGAGCAGGGGCGGAGCCCGACGGCGACGATCGCCGACAAGCCGCGGCGCCAGCCGCCCGCTCCGGCCAACTCCTCCGGCTCGGGCCCATGCGCATGGCCCCACGGCAGGACGCTGTCCTCGTCGTCATGGTCGTGCGCGTGATCGTGTGAATGGTCATGTGTTCGGCCGGATGAATGATGGTCATGGTCGTCGTGGGCATGATCGTGATGTTGGCAAGGGGCGTGAGCGTTCTGACCGTTGTGCGCTTGGTTTTCCGCTGCTGTCGTTTCCGGGTCTGACCTGAGCGTATGGAGCGCATGAACAAATCCGCGTCCTTTTACCCAAAGGAGCCGCGCGCCCAACAGCACGATCAGCGCGTAACTGACAATCTCGATGACGCGCACAGTATCGCCCATCATCTTTGCCGTGGCGCCGATCAGGACCGCGACGATCGCGACGAGGACGATAGCGGTCAGCGCCTGCAGCAGCGCTGCGGCAAACGACAACACAATGCCGCGCCGCCAGGTTTCTTCATTGGCGAAAAGATAAGATGAAATCACCGCCTTGCCGTGGCCCGGCCCGGCGGCGTGAAAAATGCCATAGGCGAATGAGATGCCCATCAATCCCCAATAAGCCGAACCGTCGGTCTTGGCGGCGCGGATCAATCCGGAGAGCGCGCGATAAAACAAAGCCTGTCGGGTCAGGATCCAGCCGACCACGCCCGTCGCCGGCGGCGAGCGAAGGCTGCCAAACGGTCCGACCTGCGCGAACGCGCCGGTCAGCGCGCTTGCGGCGAGCAACAAAAGGGCGATGCCTGCCACAAGCGTCACATGGCGACCCCATCGCGGTCTCGCGGCGGGCGCTATGGGCACTCGACGAAAATCCGGTTGGTGAAATTCGCGCCCATACCCATGTTGGCCTCGGAAGTCATGAAGTTCTTATCGAGCCGGAGCGATGACGAGAAACTATCGTCATGTGGCCGCTCAACCGACGCCGTGCATTGCGCCGGCGCGCTTACCAGTCTGACCGGCTCATTTTCCGCAAACCCGAAATCGATGAAGAATTCAGGATCGTAAACTTCGATCTCGATTGCCTTCGCCTTTACCGGCGCCTTGAACGGCAACGTGAAGTGCAATGTTAGAACGGCGTCCTTCGGATCGTAGTCGAGAAAGTAGTCGACCGGTTCGAGGAACGCGTCCTTGTGCCGCTTGCCGCCGACTTTGGCGTAGGTGAAATAGGCATATTCCTTGAGCGACTCGACGTTGACCTTCGCCAGCGGCTCAAGCTCCTCGCGCGTCCACGTACCTTTGGTCTTGCCTTCGATGCCCTGCGTGGCGAAGGCGGAGAACATGTCGTCGAAAGTCCAGGCGTGGCGCACGCCGGTCGCCGATCCGTCGGGCGCATAGAGGATTTCCTCGGTCATGGTCACCCAGACGTGAGGATGCGCATCGGCGCGCTCGATCAACCAAACGAAGCTTGCTAACCCGATGATCAATAAGCCGAGACGACGCAATATCGGCCTCGCGCGCGTGCCCTGCCGAAGCGGCGGGCACACTTTAGTACGGAGTAGGGCAGAATGGAGGCCCAATCGGATAAGATGGTCAGCGCGGCGAAGTCGCCTTGCCGGCTAAATGAAGGAGCAGCCCGATGGAATACAAGGAATATGTCATCACGGAATTCGTCAATGAAAAGGGCCAATGGCAAGCCCACATTCGCCGTCAGGACGGCAAGCACATGGGCGTGGATGGAGCCTCGGTGCCGGTTTTCACGACGGCGCACGCCGACACGGAAAACGAGGCAGTGCGAATCGCGAAAGAGGCGATCGATACGAGAAAAGTGTCTGTGGCGCGAGATTGATCCGGCGCGGGGTTAATCCTTCGAAAGTAACCTTTCAATGCATCATCGGTGCAAACAAACAAGTTTCATTTAAACGCGAATAACCTTCTTCGCCCGCTCATGATTATACCCCCGCCGCTCCTCCGTCCGACCGTGGGTCATGCGCGCCCTCGCAGGTGCCGTCAGTATGGAGCACGGCGGCGCCAGCGTGGCCCATGACGTCGGAATAAGCCTCGTCCAAAACTTCAACATCGTGGCCGGCGTCCGCGAGCGCATCGATCAGATCGCCGTCGAAACGCGATTCCAGACGCAGCCTCGTTTGCGCCTCGCCCCAGGTCCGCCCGAGCACCCAGCGCGGACGGTCGATCGCCTCGGCGAGCGGCTCCCCGAACAGAGCGTGGCGCGTGAACAACGCGCCTTGAGTCTGCGGCTGGCCGTCGCCGCCCATGGTGCCGTAGGCCATGATGGGCCCGTCCTTGAGGACTGCGAGCGCCGGATTGAGGGTGTGGCACGGCAGCCGGCCGGGCGCGAGCGCGTTCAGCGCACCGCGTTGCAGCGAAAGGCTTATGCCGCGGTTCTGCATCAATACGCCGGTGCGCGGCAGCACACAGCCCGAGCCGAACTCCCAGTAGAGCGATTGAATGTAGGACACGACGAGACCGGTCGTATCGGCGGCTCCCATCCAGACGGTATCTCCGTCGCCCGAGGCGAGCGGCCAGGGCGCCGCCTTGCGGCGGTCGATCTTCATCGCCTCGCCGGCGATGAATTTCGGTTCGAGACAGCGATCGAGCGAATGCGCCAGATAATTCGGGTCGGTGACGACGCGATCGCGCACGCGCAACGCCCGTTTGGTCGCCTCGATCAGGCCGTGGATGTGGTCAAATCCTTCCGGCTGCGTCACACCCAAGCGGGCGAACAAAGCAAGGATCATCAAAGACGCGACACCCTGGGTTGGCGCTCCAGTATTGTAGACGGTCGCCGTCGGCAATTCGATTTGCAGTGGTTCGGCGAGCGTTGCGTGGTAGCGCGTGATGTCTTCGCGCGTGACCGGGCTGCCGATACGGGCAAGGTCCGCCGCGACCTCCCGTCCGACATCGCCGCGATAGAAATCGTCAAGGCCCGCCTGGGCCAGGTGCGCCAATGTCGCGGCGAACGCTTCCTGCTTCAACACGGTCCCGACTGCCGGCGGCTTGCCATCGACCAGAAACGTCGCAGCGAAACCCGGCACGGACGCAAGCTCGGAAAGCTTCTCTTCGGTAAGCTGTGCCTGGCTGCGCGAAACAGTATAGCCGTCGCGCGCGATGCCGAATGCTGAAGTGAGCAAGACCTCGAGCGGCAGTTTCCCGCCATTTGCCTTCGCGGCGTCGAGCGCAAGCATCCAGCCACCGATCGCGCCTGGTACGGTCAGCGCGGCGAGCGGCCCGCGCGGCGGAATCGTCTCGTAGCCGCGATAAAGCTCAGGTCTGGCGTCGGAGCCGGCGGGGCCAGCCGCCATGATGGCGCGCACCCGTCCGTTCGGTTCGCGGATCAGCCAAAAGCCGTCGCCACCGATGTGATTCATGTGCGGATAGACGGCTGCAATCGCCGCCGCCATCGCCACCATGGCTTCGATTGCGTTACCGCCCTCAGCGAGGATTGAGTGCCCCGCTTCGACGGCGCCCGCATGCGGCGAGCAAACGACGCCGCGGCGATGACCGGCGCTGTACAAGTCGACCACGGTCAGCTCGTCACGGCGGCGTTGGTAAGTCCACGCTTGCGCAACAGCGCGTCCAGGCTCGGCAGCCGGCCGCGAAAGGCTTTGTAAGCGTCGGCCGGCTCGCGGGAGCCGCCCGCGGCGTAGATAGTCTCGCGCAACCGCTTGGCCGTTGTCGGATCGAAAATGTCGCCGGTCTCCTGGAAGGCCTCGAACGCGTCGGCGTCGAGCACTTCCGACCACATGTAACTGTAATAGCCGGCCGCGTAGCCGCCGCCCGAAAACACATGATCGAAGTGGGGCGGCCGATGGCGCATGACAATCTCTTCCGGCATGCCGATCCGCGCCATCGATTGCGTTTCGAACGCCCCCGAATCGATCGCGGGTGTCGCCGACGGCAGCGAATGAAAATCGAGATCGATAACGGCCGAGGCGAGGTATTCGACAGTGCCAAAGCCCTGGTCGAAATTGCGCGCAGCAATAACCCGTTGCAGCAGCGCCTCCGGCATCGGTTCGCCGGTCTGATAGTGCAGCGCAAACTGCCGCAATATCTCTGGCTGCTCGAGCCAGTGTTCATAAAGCTGCGAGGGCAGTTCGACGAAGTCGGTAGCAACGCTAGTGCCTGAAATCTGCGGATAGGTGACGTTCGATAACAGACCATGCAGTGCATGGCCGAACTCGTGAAACAAGGTGTGGGCGTCGATGAAGCTGAGCAGCGCCGGCTCGCCTTCCGCGCCTTTGGAAAAATTGCAGACGTTGATGATGAGGGGGAGAATGTCGCCCGCGAGCTTTTCCTGATCGCGCAACGACGTCATCCAGGCGCCGCTTTGTTTGGAAGGCCGGGCCAGGTAATCGCCGAAGAACAGGCCGATCTTGCCGCCGTCGCTCGCGAGCACTTCCCAGACGCGCACGTCGGGATGCCAGACCGGCACATTAGTGCGTGGCGTGAACTGCAAGCCGAACAAGCGCTTTGCCGTATAAAAGGCTGCCTCGATCATCCGGTCGAGACTGAGGTATGGCTTGATCGTGGCTTCTTCGACGTTGCAACGGCGCTGGCGCAGCTTTTCTGCATAGTAGCGCCAGTCCCAGGGCGCGAGTTTGAAATTGCCGCCTTCTTCCTGCACCAGCGCCTGCAATGCATCGCGATCGGCCTCGGCGCGGGCGCGCGCCGGCGACCATACCGTGTCGAGCAGGTGGCGGACGGCGTCCGGCGTTTTCGCCATGGCGTCGTCGAGGCGATAATGGGCGAAGTCGTCGTAGCCTAGCAGGCCGGCGCGCTCAGCACGCAACTTCACCATTTCGGCAATAATCGCTTTGTTGTCGGTCGCGCCGCCATTGTCGCCGCGGCCGACGAAGGCGCGAAAGACTTTCTCACGCAGATCGCGGCGTTGCGCGAATTGCAGGAATGGTTCGACGCTGGAGCGCGACAGCGTGACAACGCGGCCGTCGAGACCGCGCTCCTGCGCTTCCGACTTCATCGCCTCGCGCATGAAATCGGGCAGGCCGGCAAGCTCGGCTTCGCTTTCGAGTGACAGCGTGAAAGCCTGCTCGTCCGCGAGCAGGTTCTGGCTGAACGTCGTGCCCAGTGCCGCCAGGCGTTCGATGATTTCGGCAAGACGCTGCTTCGCCGTGCCATCGAGGGCGGCGCCGGCGCGGCGAAAAGTCGTGTGATAGCGCTCCAGCACGCGATTTTGTTCGGCGTCGAGGCCGAGCGTATCGACTTGCTGCATCAGCGCGTCGATGCGGTGGAACAGGTCCGGGTTGGTCTGGATCTTGTTCCAATGGCTGGCGCTTCGTGGCGCAAGGTCGCGCTCGATCGCCAAAAGCGCATCGTTGCTGTAGGCGCCAACCAGGAGATGGAAAACCGCGTCCACCCGCTGCAGGGCCTTACCGCTGCGCTCGAGCGCTGCGATGGTGTTGTCGAAGTCCGGTGGGTAGGAAGCAGCTGCGATGGCCGCGACCTCGGCCTCATGAGCGGCAAACGCCCGATCATAGGCCGGCGCAAAGTGCTCGGGTTTGACTTGCGCGAACGGCGGAACCTCGTCCGGGGTCGCCCAACGCCTTAGCAGCGGATTTTCGACGGGACTGGGAGCGTTCATCTGGGGGTCTTATCTGTTTTGGATGCAGCGGTGATATAAGTCATGGGCCAGCATAGCCAAACCCGTAAGGACCGAGCCCGTGCCCCGTCACGCCAAATATGTGCCCGAAGGCGTCATTCCCGCGGTACTGCTGCCGTTCGCCGAGGCTAACCGCGACGCCGCCTGAGGCCTTGATCTGGCCATCGGTTTCGAAGAAAGTGCCGCCGCCATGGACAAAGCCGTCATCCAGCGTCCCCGCCGTATCGTCTGGCAGAACGTGCTGACCGTTGTCAGCGCGGCGATCCTGATCAGCGCCGAAGTGTTCGGCGCCGCCTTCGCCGGCAGCTGGGCGATCGCCAACCTGCTCGCGATCGGCACGATCGGGGCGCGTATTCTCGACGGCGTGTTCGTGTTGTGCGGCATCGTTGTGATGGTGCAGTTCGTCCGCGCGGCGAGCCGCGTCGAGCCGTTCACCGCGGACTAGAAACTGTCGCTGCGGTTGCCGCGACGACAGCGCCTTTACACTTCGTTAGAACTAAAACTCTTGCACGGCGTTGCTAACTAGATTATTGGCGAAGTTGCCCAATTTCGCACGTGCCTGTGGCCGTGTGTCGGTCGGTGGGCATCCGGACAAGAGGCCGGACAGCCGCCTAAGGAAGAGACCACTACTTCCTTAACTCCCGCGACCGGCAGCCGGAGGCGAAACCGGCATAGCCCGCTCTCAACGGGCGACGCGGCTTAAAGCAACGACGGAAGGGCTTTTTTGGTTACTGCCGGCGCCAATGCCGGGGACACCGGAAAGGCTTGTCCATCTTTGCCAGCAGTGCGGAACGGGATCTCCCTCATCCGGACCAAGGCAGCAATCACGGCGGCGAAAGCGTTCCGCAATGGTGCGGAACAGCGATTGTCGCAGGAGGTTCACCTTGGCGGCTACGCCGCCAGCCGGATAGGGAGTAGCGTGGTCATGACCACACGCATCCGCGAATTCCTCAAGCAACGCAACGATTCTGGACCCTGCCTCGTGGTCGACCTCGACGTCGTCCGCGACAATTATCAAAGCTTCGCCAAGGCGCTGCCGGACACCAAGGTCTACTACGCCGTCAAGGCCAATCCGGCGCCGGAAATCCTCAAGCTGCTGACCAGCTTCGGCTGCTGCTTCGATGTTGCATCCCTGGCCGAGACGCACGACGTGCTGGCCGCCGGCGCGACGGCCGATCGGATCTCCTACGGCAACACCATCAAGAAGGAGACCGAGATCGCGGCGGCGTTCGCGCTCGGCGTCACTCTCTTCGCCGTCGACTGCGAGGCTGAGGTGGAGAAGGTGGCACGGGCCGCCCCGGGCAGCCGGGTGATCTGCCGCATCGTCTGCGACGGCTCCGGCGCCGAGTGGCCGTTGTCGCGCAAGTTCGGCTGCGAGCCGGTCTATGCGGCCGATATTCTGGAGCACGCGCATAAGCTTGGACTCGTGCCGCACGGCGTGTCGTTCCATGTCGGCTCACAGCAGCACAATGTGGAAGCCTGGGATCGCGCGCTGGCCTCGACGGCGGCGGTGTTTCGCGCCTGCGCCGAGCGCGGAATTTCGCTCGCCATGGTCAATCTCGGCGGCGGCTTCCCGGCGCGTTATGTACGCAAGACGCCAAAGCTCGAATCCTACGGCAAGGCGATCTTCCGCTCGCTGCGCAAGCATTTCGGCAACAATTTGCCGAACACCATCGTCGAGCCCGGCCGTGGCCTTGTCGGCAACGCCGGCATGATCGAGGCCGAGGTAGTCCTGATCGCCAAGCGTTCCCCTGAGGATGAGGTCCGCTGGGTGTACCTCGATATCGGCAAATTTCACGGGCTCGCCGAAACCATCGGGGAATCGATCCGCTACCCGATCCGCACTACCAAAGACCGCGACGAGACGGTGCCATGCATCATCGCTGGCCCGACCTGCGACAGCGTCGACGTGCTCTACGAGAAGACGCCGTATCCGCTGCCGGTGTCGCTCGCCATCGGCGATAAGGTGTTGATCGAAGCTGCCGGCGCCTACACCGCGACCTATTCGTCGGTCGGCTTCAATGGCTATCCGCCGCTCCGGCAATACGTGATCTGAGCGGACGCTGGTTCAGCAAAATCTCGGGCGCAGAGCTGTGCTCGCGCCTCCTGCATTAAGGCGCTGAAGTTCATTCTAGCCGGTCACCCATTCTATATGGGCCCGAATTGCTTTGCGCTGCTCGTCGATCCAGCCGTGCGGGCGAGCCTTTTCAATCATCGCGGAAAGGTTCTGCTGCCACGCAGCGTCGTGCTCGACGCCCGGCCACCGGCGCAAGGCGTCCTCAAATAACCATGCAGTCTTGGCGTCGGCAAGTTCGGCTTTGCCGGCAACGGCGTCGCGGACGGCCTCGAGCTCAGACTGCTCGCCTTCGATGACGAGTTTGAAGGCACGGAAGTTGTCGCGGTCTTCCAGTTGAAGTCCGCCTGAGCTGGAGAATTTCAGGAACACAAGGCCCTCTTGCGCAGGTTCATAAGTTCCCGGACGCGCGCGCCACATGATTTTGACGCTCGACATCAAGGACTTGCGATCATAGCATCGTCCGCAGTGAAAACCATTGTTTCCATTCAGATCCTTCGCGCTTTAGCCGCCATCGCAGTCGCAATCGCGCATTTTGAATTTGATCTTGCTCGAACACTTGGCGGTCCTGTCGGGTTGCCCAGTATGCGCCTCGGCGATGCGGGGGTGGATCTTTTCTTTGTTATCTCCGGCTTTGTGATGGTGTACGCGACTGCGCCGTACTTCGCTCGCGCCGGCGGACCATCCACGTTTTTTGTCCATCGGCTGATACGGATCGTCCCGATCTATTGGTTCGTTACCGTTATTTACATAGTGCTGGCGGCGACTGTCCCGGTCTTCGGCAAGAGCTACTCGATTGAATTAGCGGCCGCGTCGTTTTTCTTTGTTCCTTTTTCGCGCCCCGGCGGCGTCGTGCAGCCTCTCGTTGGCCAAGGCTGGACACTGAACTACGAGATGTTCTTCTACGTCATCTTTGCGTTCGCGGTTGTCGGCACACGCCGAACCGCCGTGTTCGTTGCATCCTGTGCATTAATCGTCATTGTTGTTGCCGGGAAGCTCGTCGCGCCGTTACCGCTGGCTTTTGCCTTTTGGAGCGACCCGATCATTATCGAATTTGTTTTTGGCATGCTGATCGCGCTCATCTACGTCGAGGGCGTGAGGCTGCCGAAGATTGTCAGTCTCGGCTTCATCATTGCGGGCCCGCTGTTGATTTTGGCGCTTTGGTCGCACCTGTCGACCGACCCTGGGCTTCGGTTGGTGACTTGGGGCGTTCCCGCTGCGCTTTTGGTGGCAGGCTCGACCTTGGGGTCCTTTTCGCCGAGCGGGTGGGGCTGGCGAGCGCTCGCCGTGATCGGCGATGCGTCCTATGCGCTTTATCTATTTCATTCCTTTCCGATCCGAGCCGTTATTCATCTCGCTCGTGCCGGCGGCTTCGACTTGGCGGCAATCGCTTGGCCGCTTCTGATGATCAGCGTTTCATCCGCGGTGGGCCTGGCGTTAGCCATTCACTACGCGATTGAACGTCCGGTGACGAAAGCGCTACGAAGTTATATACGCGTTCCTCTGAGTAGGGAGGCGCGCGAACGTCTCGAAACCGGCGAAGTGCGATCGTAGGCGGTCTTTGGACACCGATTTGCCGCGCGATCGCGCGGACGAGATAAATTCTTTCGCTTAACTCAGATCGATCACGCCTGCATCGCCTGCTTCCGTTCCGAAAGCGAGCAGCATGCCGTCCGCGCTCCAGGCGAGCGCGGTGACGGGCGCTGGGCCAGGCTTTTTGGCAAGAATCTCGGCACCGTCATCGATACGAACCAGAAGCACCATCCCGTCGCTAAAGCCGGTGGCGACGATCTCCTGACGGGGATGACAGGCGATGACTTCGACGCGGTGCTCGGACGGCGCCAACACCCGCGGCTGTTTGCCCATCGGGCCATCCTTGGTCTGGAACGGCCATAGAATGAGTTGCGTAGAACCTGAGGTCGCGAGCCAATGGCCGTCTGTGGTCCAGCCGAATGAGGCCACGCGTGCCGCGTAACCCGACATGCGCATGTGCTTGCCGTCGGCAAGCCGCCAGCCGTGGAGCATCGGCTCCTGCATGGTGGTCACCAGAAAGCGGCCGTCGGGACTGACGGCGACGCCAAGATGCGAGCCCTTCCATTCGAGTTTTTCCGGCGTGGCCTGCGGGGCATTCGGAAACCAAAGCGAGGCGCCGTTGTAATGGGCGACGGCAAGGCGGAAACCTTTCGGCAAGAAGGTAAGTCCGCCCACGGTCGAAGGCGCTTCGAACTCGCGCAGCTCCTTGGCCTGGACGAACGCCGTCTTGCCCGCTGACCAGGCGATGGCTCCGTCCGGTCCGAGTGCGAGGTGATCGATCCAGCGATGTTTTGCGTCGGTCGCGAGCATACGCCTTTCGCCCTGCGCGTTTGTAGCTATGACCTTGCCGTCATCGCCGCCGCTGATGACGCGCTCGCTGTCTCCGGCCGTCGCGAGAATGGCGCCGCCGTGGACGTCAACGCGCAGCGGCTCGGCTTTGGGCTCGACAAGCAGAAGACATTCCTCACCGAGGACGAACACCGCCGTGCGTCCAAGAAAATGGGCGCCTGCGATCGCGCCGCCGGCCGCCACTGGGCGGGTTCGTTCGACGACCGAGACGGTATCACTGCGAGGGTCGGTCATTTGATTGGAGTTGGCTGCGCGTTCCCCTCCCCCTTGTGGGGAGGGGTTAGGGGTGGGGGTCGGGAGGTGATGTGAGCGCGTCGAGGCATTGTTTCGCCTCTCGACCCCCACCCCACCCTCCCTACAAGGGGGAGGGAGACAATCACGCGACGCAATTCGCAAATCCCTGCCGGATTTGCTCTTCCGGCAGATTGCGGCCGATGAAGACGATGCGGCTGTCGCGTTTCTCGTCGTTTTTCCAGGGCCGTTGATGGTCCCCGTCCAGGATCATGTGCACACCCTGGAAGACGAAGCGCTGATCGTCATCCTTGAACGAAAGGATGCCCTTGCAGCGCAGGATATTCGGCCCCTCCGTTTGCACCAGATTTTGCACCCACGGAAAAAACGTGTCGGGGTTTAGCGGCTTATCGGTCTTGAGCGAAACCGATTGCATGTCCTCGTCGTGGTAATGTTTGAGGCCGCCGGAATGAGCGTGATCGTGACCATGATGGTGACCGTGCTCATGATCGTGATGATGATGGTCGTGATCGTGGCCATCGCCATCGCTCTCAAGAAATTCCGGCTCGATGTCGAGGATGCGGTCGAGATCGAAGGCGTTGCGGCCTAAGACCTCGTTGAGCGCGATTTGAGCCCGCTCCGTCTTGTGCACTTTGGCATAAGGATTGATAGCGCGGATGCGCGCTTCGACCTCGCTGAGTTGCTCCGGCGAGACAAGATCGGTCTTGTTGATCAGGATCACATCGGCAAACGCGATCTGGTTCTTCGCTTCCGGAGCGTCCTTGAGCCGGTCGTTGAGCCATTTGGCGTCGGCCACGGTAACCACCGCATCGAGCTTGGTCCGGCGCCCGACATTCTCGTCGATAAAAAAAGTCTGCGCCACCGGTGCCGGATCGGCCAGCCCCGTGGTCTCAACGATGATGGCGTCGAACTTGCCCTTGCGCCGCATCAGCCCGTCGAGGATCCGCACCAGGTCGCCGCGCACCGTGCAACAGATGCACCCGTTGTTCATCTCGAACACTTCCTCATCGGCGCCGACGACGAGGTCGTTATCAATGCCGATCTCGCCGAATTCGTTGACGATGACGGCGTATTTCTTACCGTGAGGCTCCGACAGGATGCGGTTGAGCAGCGTCGTCTTGCCGGCGCCAAGGTAGCCGGTTAGCACGGTTACGGGGATTTTTTCGGGCGAAATCGGTTCGGACATGCGGACCCTCCTGCGCCGGGTATATAGGGGATCCGACGGCGCGCCAAAACCCTCGGTTTTGTGGCGGGCAAAGGTTAAGTTTAGTGCCGGTCGCGTGCCGCGGCGCTGATGGCATTGAGCATTGCCGCCGGGTCTTTCTTGAGCACACCGCGCACCGATTGCTGGCTGCCGATCTCTCCCATTTCGCGCTGGCGCCTGATGGTCCCCGCAGTCATCAGCGGTTCGATGCCAAGTTCGCGCAGGGTCTCGGCTACCTCTTCCATTTCCGCTGCCCGACGTTCGCCGCGCCTAGCCATGCGTTCGAGGTTGTAGGGAACAACCTTCGACCAATCGAGGCCGGGGTAGTTATTCTTCAGCGACGCGGCGACCTCGTCCACGACGCTGGCGGGCGCAGCCGCGAGGAAGCACTCGAGCGTCAGCGCCTCGATCCCCTTGATCATGACGCTGCGCACCATCTTGATCGCTGCGGCGGCACCGACTTCAGCTCCGGCGACGGTGACGCGCATGCCGAGCGCGCCCAACATCGGCGCGGCGGCTTCGGCGTGCGGGCCGGCGATCAGCATCGGCGTCTGATGGCGGGCCGGATGTATCGGCGCGATCACCGCGACATCGACATAGCGCGCGGTATTGCCGAGGAGCTTTGCCGCTTCCTGTTTGCGGCCCGGCGAGACCGAATTGATATCGAGCAAAAACGGTTCGCCGGCGAGATATGGCGCGACCGATCGTGCAGCCTCGATGCTGGAAGCCGCCGTAACGGCTGAGATGACGACGTTTGCGCCACGCACCGCGTCGTCGGCGGACGTTGCGCGGCGAACGCCAATCGCGTCGGCGGCATGCTTGAGGCGCTCACCGTCAGCACGTGGAAATAGAATGTCCCACGCCGAGATGCGCCCGACGCCCGCCTCGCGCAGCCCGACCGCGATCGCCTGCCCTGCTTCGCCAAAGCCGATGAAACATAGCGCCGGTGTCACCTCAGGCATGCTCGTTTTCTCTTCCTTGCAGCAACACTCGCCGATGATGGCAGGATCGGTATATGGTCGGCAATGCCGTCTTGTTCCATCGTTAACCCCGGACATTCCCCATGAAAGCTCTTTCCTGCCGCGACCGGCTCGAACAGGCGCTGGGGCGCATCGCCGACCCCAAGGGGGAGGGGTCGCGCGCCTGCCTCACGGTCTATGACGGCTCCGCTCGCGCCACCGCCGATGCGGCCGATGCCCGCGCCGCTAACGGCATATCGCTTGGGCCGCTCGACGGTTCGATCGTCAGCATCAAGGATTTGTTCGACGTCGCCGGAGAGCCGACCCGTGCCGGCTCGAAAATTCTCGCCGATGAAGCCAAGCCCGCCACGGCTGACGCGCCGGTGGTGCGGCGGCTGCGCGCCTCCGGCGCGGTGATTGTGGCAAAGACCAACATGACCGAATTCGCCTTGGGCGGGATCGGTGCCAACCCGCACTTCGGTACTCCAGGCAATCCCAGCGATCGCGCCCGCGTGCCCGGCGGCTCGTCGTCCGGTGCGGCCGTCACCGCTGCCGACGGCATGTCCGAGATCGCGATTGGGACTGATACCGGTGGCTCGGTTCGCATCCCGGCGGCGCTCTGCGGCATTGTCGGTTTCAAACCAAGCCGGCAACGCGTCCCGACCGACGGCGCTTTCCCCTTGAGCACCACGCTCGATTCTATCGGCCCGCTGGCGCGCAGCGTTGCCGATTGCGCCAGGGCCGACGCCATCTTGTCGGGTGAAGATTTTGCCTCGCTCGAGCCGATCCCCCTGGCCGGGCTTCGCTTCGGCATCGCGCAAGGCTTACCGCTCGAATCGCTGGACGAATCCGTGGCCGCCGCCTTCGCCGCTGCGTTGAAATCGCTGGGCGCGGCTGGTGTGCGGCTCACCGATGAAGCGTTGCCGCTGTTGGAGGAAATGCGCCAGGTCAACGCCTACGGCGGCATCGTTCAGCCTGAGGCTTGCGCCATTCATCGCGACCGTCTCAAGCGGCGCGCCGCCGATATTGACCCGAACGTGCGCGGGCGGCTTGAGCGCGGTTGCGCAGTTTCGGCGGCCGATTACTTCGACATGATGCGGGCACGGACCCGTCTCGTCCGCGCCATGGATCAAAGGTTAGCGGCGCTCGACGTCCTGGTGATGCCGACGACGCCCATCGTCGCCCCGACGATGGCCGAGGTGGCGGGCGGGGAGGGTTACGCAGCGCGCAACTCGCTAGTCCTGCGCAACACCTCAGTCGGCAACTTTTTCGACCTCTGCGGCATCTCACTGCCGCTCAAGGCAAGGCTTCCGGTCGGCTTGATGCTGATGGCGCGCAACGGCCACGACCGCATGCTGCTCCGGATCGCCGCCGCGGTGGAGAAAGCATTTGCAGCCTGAACGGCCGCGACGAGAGCGAAGACCACACCTCGCGACGTTTTCGCGCTTGTGACCGTGCAAATAAATCCGGCATCATGCACCGAGTGCGGACCGGAAGAGCCATGGGAGGATCGCTATGAGCCGTAAATTCCAGTCGAATTCACTGCGGGCAACCCGCCGGAGCTTTTCCGCCGGCTTTTCCGCTGCCTTGGGCGCCGGCCTGGTCGCCGGGGTTGCACCGTTTAACATTGTGCGCGCCCAGGGTGGTCCGCTCAAAGTGGGCGTCCTGTTGCCGCACTCCGGTTTCGAGGCCGGTATCGGCGAGGACTGTCAGCGCGGTGTCGACATCGCGCCGGCGATCTTCAAGTCGATGGGGCTGCCGGATCTCACGATCATCAACGGCGATACCGAATCGAATGTCGATACCGCCCGCGCCCGCGCCGAGAAGCTGATCGGCGAGGGCGCGCAGGCTTTGGTCGGCTCGTTCGATTCCGGTCAATCGTCGGCGATCGCACAGGTGGCCGAACAGAAGGGCATTCCGTACGTCATCAACATCGCCGCCGCGCCGCAGATCACCGAGCAGGGCTACAAGTTCGTATTTCGCAATTTCCCGACCGCCCCGATGATTCTGCGTGACGCTTTCACCGACCAGAAGACGGTGTTCGCCGAAGTCGGGGCGGCCCCGAAGTCGGTCGTCTTCATGCACGTCAACGACACATTCGGCACAGCGATGAGCAAAGGCATTGGCGCGGTCATGCCGAAGTTCAACATGCCGTACACTATTGCCGAAGAGATCGCCTACGATCCAACGGCGCGCGATCTTTCCGTCGAGGTGGCGAAGGCAAAAGCAACGAAAGCGGACGCACTGCTCGTCGTCAGCCGCCTCAGCGACGCGATTCTGCTGACTCGCGAACTCGTCAAGCAGCGCTGGACGCCGCAGGCGATTCTCAGCATGGGGCCGGGCTTCTACGAGGACCAGTACATCAAGACGCTCGGCAAATATGCCGACGGCCCGATCAACTTCGCGCCCTGGTACGATCCGCATAAGAAACTCACCAAAGTGCTCCACGCTGAGCTCGCCAAGCGTCATCCCGGCGTCAATCTCAACACCAATCACGTCTTCACCTTCGAGGCGCTCCTCGTCGTCGCCGATGCTTTCAAGCGTGCCGGGTCGACGGATCCGAAGACGCTGGCCGATGCCATCCGCGCCACCAACATCACCGACAATGTCAGCATCGGACCGGGTATCCGGTTTGACGCCAAGGGTCAGAATGACAAAGTGCGGCAGGGCGTGTTTCAAAACCGCGGCAGCAAACTGGTCACAATCGGGCCGCCGGAAGCGGCCGAAGGGAAACCGGAATGGCCGCTGCCCGCCTATCAGAGCCGCAGCTAAGCCCGTTCTGTGGCGTTCGACGTCTATCTCAACGTCGTTGTCGGCGGAGTTTTGACCGGCCTGGTTTATGGGCTGCTGGCGCTCGGGCTGTCAGTCATTTTCGGCGTGGTGCGCGTCGTCAATTTCGCCCACGGTGAAATGATGACCATCGCGATGTTCATCGCTGTGGTGTTGTTCTCCTCCTTCCACCTTGATCCGCTGATCTTGCTGGTGCCAATCGCGGCGGTGATGTTCGTGTTCGGCTATGTTTTGCAAATCGGCCTGATCAATCCCTTCATCAGGCGGCCCGAGCATACGCAGTTTCTGCTGCTGGTGGCGGTTGGGTTGATTATCGCCAACGGTCTCCTGATCGTGTTTGGTCCCGATGCCCGCTCGGTGCAGACATCTTACGCGCTCGACAGCATCCAAATCGGCTCTCTGATCGTCGACACGTCGAAGGTCTATGCCAGTTTGGCCGCGATCGCGTTCGCGGCCGCGCTGTTTGCCTTCTTTCGCTTCACGCTCATTGGCAAGGCGATTTGCGCTTGCGCCGACAATTACACCGGCGCACAGGTCGTCGGACTTGATGTTAAACGTCTCTACGCCCTTACCTTTGGGATCGGGGCGGCATGCGTCGGCGCCGCCGGCTCGATGCTCACTTTGCTTATTGACGCGACCCCGATGCTCGGCCCGAGCTACACGCTCCTGGCTTTCGTTATCGTCATTACCGGCGGGCTTGGCTCGATGCCCGGCGCACTCCTCGGCGGCGTTCTGGTCGGCGTCACCGAGGCGCTCGCCGGACTTCTGTTCACGCCTTCCGCCAAGAGCATGTTCGCCTTCGCCATCCTCGTCCTGGTGCTGCTGTTCCGGCCGCAGGGGCTGCTCGGCAAGAGGCTCGCATGATCGCGCGATTGAGCGCCGGCCTGTCGCGGCGCGGCGCCATACTGCTCGCGGTTTTGTTTGCCGCCTTTCTGGCCGCGCCGTTCATCGTCAACGACTATCTGCTCACGGTTCTGATTCTCATTCTCTACTTCGCTTATGCCGGCCAGGCCTGGAACATCATGATGGGCTTTGCCGGACAGCTGTCGCTCGGCCACGCGATCTATATCGGTCTCGGCGCATATGTGGCGGCGACGCTGTTTATACGCTTCGGCGTCAGCCCTTGGCTGGGCTTGCTCGGGGCCATGCCAGTTGCTGCGGCGTGCGGTGCGATCATCGGATTTCTCGCTTTCCGCTTTCGCGTCGCCGGCGTTTATTTCGCGATTCTGACCATCGCCTTTGCCGAATTCGCCCGCATCGGCTTTGATCACCTTGATTTCGTCAACGCTTCGGGCGGGTTGTTCCTTCCAGTCAAACAGAACATACACAATAATCCGTGGCAGCTGCGCGGTGACCCGCGGATGTTCTACTACGTCATCCTGTTTGCGACGTCGCTCCTCTTAGTCCTCTGCCATCTGCTTATTCGCAGCCGCATCGGCTATTTCTGGCTCGCGATCCGCGAGGATGAGCAGGCGGCGCGCGCGACCGGCATCGATACGTTCCGATACAAGATGTACGCCGTCATGGTGTCTGCGGCGGCGACTTCGTTTGCCGGTGTGTTCTACGCGTTTTTCTATAACAACCTTTTTCCCGAGCAGGTGTTCAGCATTTCGCGCTCGATCGAGATCATTCTCGGGCCGATCATCGGCGGCGTCGGCACATTGTTCGGGCCGATCCTTGGCGCATTCGTATTGACCGGGCTTGCGGAAGCTCTCAATTCCGCGATGACTGCGTTCGGCGTGGAGCTACCCGGCGCGACGCAAGTGTTGTACGGCATCTGTCTCCTGCTCGTGGTCGCCGGGCTCCCTGACGGTGTATGGCCTCCTTTGGCCCGGCTGCTTCGTGTGAGCGCGAGCAGGACATGACCACGCTCCTGAAACTCGACGCTGTCAGCAAGCGCTTCCGCGGTCTGGTTGCTGTCGATCAGGTCGGCCTTGTGGTGCAGCAGGGCGAGATTTTTGCCGTGATCGGTCCGAACGGCGCCGGCAAGACCACACTGTTTAATCTGATCGCTGGCGCGATGCCGCCAGACGGCGGCTCGATCGTGTTTGCGGGCCAGCCGATCCAGGGCCTGCCACCCGACGCGATCTGCCGGCGCGGGCTTGCCCGAACTTTTCAGATTGTGCGGCCGTTTCCGGCGCTCAGCGTTGAGGACAACGTCATCATCGGCGCGTTACAGCGGCACCACGATGTCGAAGCCGCGCGGGCGCGTGCCCGGACGCTGCTGCAGCAGCTCGATCTGTTCGACAAACGGCACCGCCTCGCGGCGATGTTGACGTTGCCGGACCGCAAACGGCTCGAAGTCGCCCGCGCGCTCGCGACCGAGCCGCGGCTCTTGTTGCTCGATGAAGTCATGGCGGGGCTGCGGCCGATCGAGACCGACCGCATGGTGGCTATCCTGCGGGCGCTCAACCGCGACAGCGGCTTAACGATCCTGTTGATCGAGCACGTAATGCGCGCGGTGATGGCGCTTGCGTCCCGCGTGCTGGTGCTCGACCACGGCACGGCAATCGCTACCGGTGCGCCGGACGCGGTCGTGCGCGATCCGGCCGTGGTGCAATCCTATCTCGGCGTTGAGGCGATATGATCCTGCGCGTCGAAAACCTCGACGTGTTCTACGGCGACGTCCAGGCGCTCGATTCGGTATCGTTAGAGATTGAAGAAGGGGCGGTCGTCGCCATCGTCGGAGCCAACGGCGCCGGCAAAACGACCCTGATCCGTTCGCTCGCCGGAATGCTGCCGCAAGCGCGCGGACGTGTTGCGTTTCGCGGCACCGATATTTCGCACTGGCCGAGCCATCGCGTCTGTGATCTCGGACTGGGGCAGGTGGCGGAAGGCCGGCAGGTGTTTCCGACGCTTTCCGTAGCTGAGAACCTCGACATCGGCGGCATGCTGCCGCGCGCCCGCGCGCTGCGTGCCCAGAACCGTGAACGCGTGCTGGCGATGTTTCCGGTGCTCGCCGAGCGGTCGCGGCAGCCGGCTGGCACGCTCTCCGGCGGCGAGCAGCAGATGCTTGCAATCGGCCGCTGTTTGATGGGAGCGCCGCAACTCATCATGTTCGACGAACCCTCGCTCGGGCTTGCGCCCAACATTGTTCACAGCGTGCTGAGTACCATCCGCGAACTCAACCGCGAGGGGATCACTTGCCTGCTGGTCGAGCAGAATGTGGCGCTCTCGCTCAAGCTGGCGAGCCGCGCTTATGTACTGGAAAATGGCCGTGTAACATTGTCTGGAACCGGCGCTCAGCTCTTGGCCGATGACCGGGTCCGCAGTGCCTATCTTGGGCTATAGCGCCATGGCCGGCGAAGCAATCTGTGCGCACACACCTGGATCGCAGCGCCGCGCCTCTCTTCACCGCGAAGGCAAATCGTCAGAACGAGCGACGCAGCCGTGTCATAATATACGAAAGTGCCGTCACCCGCGCGCTCAGCGGCGCCAGTGGGAAAGCCTGTCGCAACCGCTTGTAAACGTCCGCTGCCGTGGGCGCATCGAGGTCAGCGAGCGCCCCCGCCATGGCGCGCGCCATGTCGGCGTCGGGCCGCCCGCTCAGGGGCGCCGGCACCAGCGTGACGTCACCGAAGGGCACCGGCGGTTGTAGGCGTAGCATAACACGGCGAGGGCCCATCGGCGGTGCTCCAAAAGAGATTACAGCCGCATCCCAACCCGCCACTTTTACTAAAGTTCCATCGGTGCGGTTGCGGCTGTTGCTTCTTCTCATTACCTATTGATCAATCTGCATATTTGGCTCGTGCAAACCCACATTTCTGTTCGGAGATGCTACGTCATGAAGCTTTATTACTGGCCCGGCGCCTGCTCGCTGTCACCGCATATCGTGTCGCGTGAGGCGGGAATTGAACTTCAGCTCGCGCAATTGGATCGTAGTGCGGAGAGAAAGACCGCCGACGGGACGGTGCTCGCGAGCGTCAATCCCAAGAACCAGGTGCCGGTTCTTGAATTGGACGATGGTCAAGAGCTCACCGAGGGACCGGTGATCGTGCAGTATCTTGCCGACCGCACACCGGGCTCTGACCTGCTGCCGGCCGCCGGCACGATGGAACGTTATCGGGTTCAGGAATGGCTGAACTTCGTCACATCGGAATTGCACAAGACCTTTGGTCCATTGTTTCGTCCGAATACGCCCGAGGAGTTCAAGACGATCTCAAGGGACTATCTCGGCCAACGCTTCGACTGGATCAACAAGGTGCTTGCCGGCAAAAAGCATCTGACCGGCGACAAGTTCACGGTCGCCGACGCCTACCTGTTCACGATATTGCGTTGGGCGCCGCGCGTCGGCATCGATCTCGGCAAATGGCCGAACATCACCGCGTATGTTGATCGGGTTACCGCACGGCCGAAGGTGCAGGAAGCGCTCAAAGCCGAGGGATTACTAGCGAGTTAGCGGAATTTAGCCGACGGCAAGCACTTCGCGCATCGGCCCCTGTCCTTTGAGCTGCAAACGATAGAAGTCGGCGTAGCGACCGCCTTTTCGTAGAAGCTCATCGTGGCGGCCGGACTCAACAATCGCCCCATCCTGCACCACAAGGATACTGTCGGCATGCATGATGGTGGCGAGCCGATGCGCGATGACGAGAGTTGTACGCCCCTTGCACAGTTCTGCGATCGCGTCCTGAACATGATGCTCGGACTCCGAATCGAGGGAGGCCGTCGCCTCGTCGAGCAGGATGATCGGTGCATTCTTGATCAGCGCCCGCGCGATGGCGATGCGCTGCCGCTGTCCGCCGGACAGTTGCATGCCGTGCTCGCCTACCGGCGTTTCGTACCCTGCGGGAAAACTCAGGATGAAATCGTGCGCGTGTGCGGCCTTGGCCGCAGCGATGATCTCCTCCTCGCTGGCACCGACTTTGCCGAGGGCGATGTTCTCGCGGATTGTTCCGCGGAACAGCTGGACGATCTGGCCGACATAGGCGATCTGCCGGCGCAGCGAGCCGCGTGACACGGTGGCGATATTCTGCCCATCGATCAGGATGCGTCCGGTCTCGATGTCATAAAAGCGCAGGATCAGATCGAGCATGGTCGATTTGCCGCCGCCGGAAGGGCCGACCAGCGCGGTCACCCGGCCCGGCTGCGCCAGAAAGCTGATGTCGCACAAGACCGGAGCGCCCGGACGGTAGGCAAAGCTTACGTCGACGAACTCGAGCCGTCCGGCCGTGAGCTTGAGCGGTGGGTGGTCGTCGTCGGTCTGCTCACCCGGTGGACTGTCGATGACCTCGTAAAGCACGCGAACGCCCACGAGGCTGTTGTTGAGCTCGATGTTGAGCCGCGCGAGGCGCTTTGCCGGCTCGTAGGCGAGCAGGAACGCTGCCAGGAACGACACAAATTGACCCGGCGTTGCGCCGCCCTCAATGCCGCGCCAGCCGCCGTAAATCATCGCCAGCGCGACGGCACAACCGCCCAACGTCTCCATTAACGGGCTGGCGCGAAAAGCAACACGCGCCATCTTGTTCGCTTGCGCTTCGACGGCCGTGACGCTTGTGCCGAGCCTTCGCCGCATCTCGCCCTCGAGCGTGAAGGCCTTGACCATGCGCATACCCTGCAGCGCTTCCTGCATGGTCTCGATGGTCCGGGTGTTACCGGTGAACTGCAGCTGCGCAATGTTGCGCACCCGTCGGATCATCTTGCGCAGGAACAGCAAAGCCGGCGGCGCGACGAGCAGACCGGCGAGCGACATGATCGGATCCTGGATGACCATCACAACCGACAGACCGATCAGCGACATCAGATCCCGGCCAATCGCGGTGATCATGAGATTGATCACTTGCGCCACCGCGTTGGCGCCGGTGGTGAGCCGGGCGATGAACTCTGAAGAATGGCGATCGGCGAAGTATGTAATGTTTTCCCGCAACAGCTTGTCGAACATGCGCTGCTGGTTATCGGCGACGATGCGGTTGCCGATCGCTGACATCATCACCGCCGAGCCATAGGTCGCCAGACCTCTGGTCGCAAAGATCACCATCGTGAGGACGCCGATGATGACGATGCCCTGGAAATTACGATGAACGTACGCCTCGTTAGTCATCGTGCCGAGCAGGTAGGCGCTAAGCGCAGTGCCGGCGGCGGCCACCCCCATCAGCGCGAAAGCAATCAGATAGCGCGGCCTGTGCGTCCACGCCTCGTCCACGAGCAAACGCCGAATTAACGAAAGGGTAGGGTAGGCGTCCGAGAGTTCGGCGTCGTCAGCGAGTTCGGCCTTGTCAGATTTCATACGCGATCCGTTAACGTCCCGCGGGGCCGAAATGCGCGAGGCGCCCCAGTGGGTTCAATGCCCGGAAGACGCGGATTTATCAAGCCATTTCGGCACTGCTGTGGCCACTCGGACCACGCTATCGCGAGATGGCCGGTGTGAGCTTTTGGCCTTGATCGGGCTGCATCAGTTCGCGCGTCAGCAGTGCGCGTTCCCACGCCAGCGCATGGCTGACAATCGTAGACAGATCATCGAAACGCGGCGTCCACCCCAGCGTCTCGCGCGCCCGTCGGGAATTCGCAACAATACTTGCAGGATCGCCGGCGCGGGGCGGCGCGATATCGACTTTGAAATCGACTCCCGAGACTCGCTTGACCATCTCCACAACTTCGAACACCGAGAAGCCGTGGCCGTAGCCGCAATTCAGCGTCAAGCTCTGTTCGCCCGCGCGCAGGTAGCGAAGCGCGTCCGAATGAGCACGAACAAGGTCGCCGACGTGAATATAGTCGCGGATACAGGTGCCATCCGGTGTCGGATAGTCAGTGCCGAAAACGTCGATCTTGGGGCGGAGGCCTAACGCCGTTTCGGCTGCGACCTTTATCAGATGGGTTGCGGCCTTGGCCGTTTGTCCGCTGCGGCATTGCGGATCGGCGCCGGCGACGTTGAAATAGCGGAGCACTACATGGCGCAGACCATGGGCGCGACTTGCATCGCGCAACATGATTTCGCTCATGAGTTTCGACCACCCATAGGGCGAGATCGGCATCGTCGGCGAATCTTCCTGCACCGGAATTTCCACCGGATTGCCGTATACGGCAGCGGTCGATGAAAAGATGAAATACCGCACGCCGTTGTTGACGGCACATTCAATCAGAGCGCGCGAATTGACCGTGTTGTTGCGATAGTACGCCAACGGATCGCGGACCGAGTTGGGAACCACGATCGAAGCGGCGAAGTGGATGATGGCTTCAACGCTATGGTCGCGAAGAAGCTTGGCGACCAGCGCCTGGTCGCCGGTGTCACCGACGAAGAGCGGCGCCCCCTTGGGGACGGCCCACTCATAGCCGGTGGACAGGTTGTCGAGGACGATAACCGATTCGCCGGCATCGAGCAGCTCAAGCACCATGTGACTGCCGATATAGCCGGCTCCGCCGGTAACGAGGACCGTCATAGTTTCAATCTTCCCACTCGGCGCCGCCCTTACCTCAAGTTGATGAAGGCCCCGTTAGCCTGTCCATTGTCAGCCGGCGGACACGGTTGCGAGCACTTGACGGGTGGCGGCAAGAACTTCCTCCGACGTGAGGTCGGTCATGCAGCGGTGATGGCCGACGCGGCATACCGGCTTGTGACACGGCCGGCAAGCAAGCTCGGTTTTCGCCTGCAGGACCGCGGCGAGTGGATTGAGCGGCGCCCAATGCCACGGGCTGGTTGGGCCGAAAATTCCGATCGACGGCGTGTCCAGCGCGGCGGCAACATGAAGCAGGCCTGAATCGTTGGAGACGGCTACCGAAGCTGCAGCAAGGGCAAAAATGGCCTCGCGCAAATCATTTCCCGTCAGATCGCGGGCCTCGCTGTCGCCGACGATCTCGGCTGCCAAAGCCTTCTCGCCCGGGCCGCCGAGAACCCAAACAGCAAAGCCGTCGCTGAGCAGCCGGCTCGCCAGCTGGACGTAAGAGGTGCCCGGCCAGCGCTTCGAAGGCCCGACCGCTCCGGGTGCAAACGCCACCACCGGCCGCCCGTCGTCTATCAAGCCGCGTCGATTGCGCCAGGCGGCGACCTTGGCGGCCGCAACTTTCAGCTTGGGAAGCGGCCATGCATCGCGCGGCTCGGCGCCACGAGGCAGCGCCAGCATCGCGCAGCGATCCACCATCCGCGGCAATTTGCGTTCGCCGAAACGCAAGTCATTGAGCAGGATTACTCGTCCCTCGCCGAAGAATCCCACGCGCTCCGGAATGCCCGCGAGAAATGGCGCGAGCGCCGATTTCCAGGTTCGCGGCATGACAAGCGAAGTGCCGTAGCCTTCGCGCTTAAAGCGCTTGGCGAGAGCATTCTGCTCGGTGAGAGCGAGCCGGCTGCGCGGCAAATCCCATACGATGGTCTGCCTGAGCCCCGGCATGTAATCGGCAAGCGGCGCACACAGCGTCGTCGCCAACATATGCACCGGCCGATCGGGATAGCGCTGCCGCAACAGCGTCACGACCGAGTGGCAACGAACGAAATCGCCGATCCACATATATGGCACGATCAGGATCGGGCTGCCGCTGGCTGGCTTGGGATCCTGGCCGGTTAAGGGTAGTTCTGAACTACCGTTCAAATTTAATAATGAATTTGAGTTCATTTTATAGATCGTGCCGATCGCGTCCTGAGCTTAGTCCTTTGAGGGACGAGTGTTGCGTCAGGATTGAGACTGAGGCAAACGGGGACAACGGCAACCTCATACGGTGTCACGGCGTCGATGTTGTTGGTCACCGGCGGGGCCGGCTTCATCGGATCGAACGTGGTGGCAAGCCTTAACGAGGCTGGACGGTCGGACATTGCCGTCAACGACATTCTCGGCAGTGACCGCAAGTGGCGAAACCTCGCCGGACGGCAACTCGCCGACTTCGTTCCGACGGCCGACTTGGCGCGTTGGCTTGAGGGACGCAAACTCGATGCCATCGTGCACCTGGGCGCCATCTCCTCGACCACGGCCACCGACGCCGATCTTCTCATGGAGACCAATTTCAGGCTGTCGCTGCGCCTGTTCGATTGGTGTGCTGAGACGCGCACGCCCTTCATCTACGCCTCCTCAGCTGCCACCTATGGCGACGGCAGCGCAGGCTTTTCCGACGACTGGTCGGCGGCATCGCTCAATCGGCTCAAGCCGTTGAACCTCTACGGCTGGACCAAGCATCTGTTCGACCTCGCCGTCGTTGAACGCGTTGCCCGCAACGACAAACTGCCGCCGCAATGGGCCGGGCTAAAGTTCTTCAATGTCTTCGGTCCCAACGAATACCACAAAGGCGAGATGATGAGTCTGGTGGCGAAGCGTTTCGATGACGCCAAGGCCGGCAAGCCGATCCGGCTGTTCAAATCGTACCGCGCCGGTATCGCCGACGGCGAGCAGAAGCGCGACTTCATTTACGTGGACGATGCGGTCGCCGTGGTGCGCTGGCTGCTTGAGACGCCCGCGGTATCGGGTATCTTCAACGTCGGCACCGGCAAGGCGCGAAGTTTTCGCGAACTCATGTCGGCTATGTTGGCGGCACTCGGCCGCGAGCCGAATATCGAATACATCGAAATGCCGGAGTTGATCCGCGGCGCTTATCAATATTTCACCCGAGCCGAGACCGATAATCTGCGCCACGCCGGCTTTTATCCCGCTTTCGCCACTCTGGAAGACGGCGTCAAACAATACGTGACCGGCTATCTGGATCGCGCCGATCGTTATCGGTAAAGGATCGCAGGGCGGACGGGGCAACAGCATGTTCGACTTCGAAGAAGCGCTGCGGCTCATCGGCAAGCAGACCGTTCTTTGTGTCGGCGACGTCATGCTCGACGATTTCGTCTATGGCGACGTCACGCGCATTTCTCCCGAAGCGCCGACGCCGGTTCTGAAGGTCAAGCACAACGCCGTTGAAATCGGGGGCGCCGGCAACGTCGCCCGCAATGTCGCCGCGCTTGGCGCGCAGTGCATTTTTGTCGGCCTTGTTGGCAACGACGAGGCTGGTCAGGTCTTGCATGATGCGCTCGCCAAACTCGGATCAATCGTCCCTGAACTTGTGGTCGATGACGCGCGGCAAACAACGCGCAAAGTGCGTTTCGTTTCTGAACACCATTCTACCCATTTGATGCGGGCCGATTGGGAAACAGAGACGCCGGCAAGCGCGGAAAGCCAGTCCGCGATGATCGCCTGTGCTGAAGCCGCGATGCCCAAGGCGAGCGCAGTGGTGCTGTCCGACTATGCCAAGGGGGCTCTCACGCCGCGCGTCATTCGCGCCGTCATCGAAAAGGCGCGACAGCTGGGGAAGCCGGTCATCGTCGATCCGAAAGGGCACGACTACCAAGTCTATCGCGGCGCAACGCTGATCACTCCCAACAGCAAGGAACTGGCAGCGGCGGTCCATCGGCCGGTCGCGAACGAAGCGGACGTCGCGGCGGCCGCGGCTGAGCTTGCGCAGATGGTCGGCAGCGAAGCCGTGCTGGTCACCCGCAGCGACGAAGGCATGAGTCTTCATGTGGAGGGGGCCGCTCCGATCCACGTTCGCGCTTATCCCGTCAAGGTGCGCGATGTCTCCGGCGCCGGAGATACCGTCGCGGCGGTGATGGCGGTACTGCTGGCGATGAAGACACCGTACGAATTTGCCATGCGCGCCGCCAACGCCGCCGCGGCAGTTGTGGTCGGCAAACGCGGCACGGCAACTGTTTCCCTCTCGGAATTGCGCAGCCGTATCCTTCCGGCCGCTTCGCTCGCGCCCGAAGAGAAGATCGTGTTCGACTGGTCGGTGCTCGACGAGCGGCTCGGCGAATGGCGCCGGCACGGACTGCGTGTCGGTTTCACCAACGGCTGTTTTGACCTTCTTCATCGCGGTCATATCAAACTGCTCGCCGAGGCACGCGCTGCCTGCGACCGTTTGGTGGTGGGACTCAACAGCGACGCCTCGACGGCGCGTTTGAAGGGCAAAGGCCGGCCGATTAATCCCGCCGAAGGTCGCGCAGAGGTGCTCGCGGCGCTCGAGGCCGTCGACCTTGTGGTCGTATTCGAGGAGGATACGCCGCTTAAACTGATCAAGCATGTAAAGCCGGCCTTGCTCGTCAAAGGCGCCGATTATCGGCTGGAGGAGGTAGTCGGCCGCGAACTGGTCGAGACTGCGGGCGGCGACGTTCTTCTAGTCGACCTGGTGCCGGGGCACTCGACGACGGGCTTGGTGCTTCGTTCGGCCGAATCGGCCGAACCGCAGGTTCGAGCGACCAATCCGGCTGAGGCCAAGTAACCGAATGACTGCAGCTGCGATGGTGGCCGGCTTCGATCGCCGGCGCTGGGCCAAGGTGGCCGATTGGCTTGCGGTCGGGGTCGCGGCAACGCTGCCGTGGTCAACGAGCGCCACCGCAATCCTTATCACCGCGTGGCTGATCGTGATCCTCGCCACCTTGAATGTCGCGTCGCTCCGGCAGGAACTCGCGACCGCTGCCGGCCTGCTACCTGTTTTGCTCTGGGTGCTGGCAGCTATCGGTATGTTGTGGGCTGACGTCAGCTGGGCCGAGCGCCTTGGGGGTCTCGGTAAATTCCACCGGCTGCTTGTGATTCCCCTGCTGTTCATGCAGTTCCGGCGCTCCGAGAACGGCATCTGGGTTCTGCACGGATTTTTTGTCTCCGTAGTCGCCCTGTTGCTGGTGTCCTGGGGCCTGGCGGTCATTCCCGGTTTGCCGTGGCGCGGCCGAATGGTTGGCGTTCCGACCAAGGATTACATTTTTCAAAGTGCGAACTTTCTGGTCTGCATATTCGCGCTTCTTGGCTATGCCGGGGAACAGGCGCGACTGCAGCAATGGCGACCGACTGCCTGGTCTCTCGGGCTCGTCCTGATATTCCTCGGCAATATCTTTTTTGTCGTTACCAGCCGCACCGCTCTGCTCGTCGCTCCTGTTCTGTTGCTGATACTGGGGTGGCGGGAATTTGGCTGGAAAGGATTTGTCGGCACCGGAGCGCTCGGGGTTCTGGTTGGCATCTTGATCTGGTTCGGTTCGCCCTACATGCACGAGCGGGTGGTGACGTCAGTTCACGAGTTTCAGGAATACCGCTCCAGCGACACCGCCAATTCGACGGGCCTGCACCTTGAGTTTCTCAGAAAGTCGCTTTCATTCGTCGAGACGGCGCCGATTATCGGTCACGGCACCGGGTCAATTCCGGAGCAATTCCGGCACGCGGCGGTCGGAAAGTCCGGCGCCGCGGCCGCGCTCTCCGGGAATCCGCATAACCAGATTTTCGCGGTCGGAATTCAGCTCGGCATAATCGGCGTGGCCGTGCTGTTGGCGATGTGGTTCGCGCATTTCCTGCTGTTTTGGGGCAGCGGACTCAACGCCTGGTTCGGCACGATCATCGTCGTGCAAAACGTCGTCTCGTCGCTGTTCAACTCGCATTTGTTCGATTTCACCTCGGGCTGGCTCTACGTGTTCGGTGTTGGCGTTGTCGGCGGAATGGTTTTGCGGAAGCGGGATTCCGCCTGAGCCAGCGCGGCAATGCCACTACGGGTGTCGTGCACCGGCTGCCAGCCTGCGGCCAGGAGCTTGCTCGGGTCCACCCGGAGACTGCCGCCCAAGCGGTCCCATAAATCGTCCCTACGCATCAGGCGCAGCGGAACCTCCACATAGTCGGTTGGCATCGGTACCATGAGTGGCCGGCGGCCCTGCGCCTGCCGAAGCGTTGCCATGACGTCGGGAAGCCGCAGCGGGATTCCCGGATCGGCGACGACATACGTCTCGCCTTTTGTGTTCGTCGCCGAGAGCACAAAGCTCAAGGCGGAGATGAAATTGTCGATGCTCAGAAGCGAGCGGCGGTTGACGAAATTCTTGATTGGCAGCGGCCAAGGCGAACGTGCCGCGCGCAGCAGCAGAGCAAAATTTCCTTTCACCCCCGGGCCGTAGAGCAGAGTCGGCCGCAAGATCGTGAATGGCACGCCGGCGGCGCGCACCGCCGTTTCTGCGGCAAGTTTCGAACAGCCATAGGCGTCGCTCGGCGCCGGTTCATCCTGTTCAGTCAACGCATGGTCCGCGGCAGGTCCGCTCTGGGCCCGGATCGAAGAGACAAATACAAAATGGCCGACGCCGGCTTGTGCCGCGGCAGCCGCGAGCTTTGCCGTCGCCAGCCGGTTGATTCGATCGTAAAGTTCGGGCGGCACGCCGCGGCCGGTATGCGCAATTCCGGCAAGGTGGACGACTTGATCGACACCGTCGAGCAGGGGTCGCCAGTCGAAAGTTTCCGACAAATCCGGATGCTGCACGACTTCGATACCCGAAGGTAAGGCTGGGTCGGGCTGCCGCCGCACCGCCGCACGGAGCGCGTATCCGTTCTGCGCGAAGGCCGCTATTGTGGCACGCCCGAGGAAGCCGGAAGCGCCGGTCACCAGAAGCCTAGTCACGGCTTGGACCCTGCCAACGTAAGCATTGCGGCTTGCGGCACGGCGTCGAACCTATTGGCCAAGCGATACCACAGATCGGGTCGGCCCGACTCATGCTTGGCGTCTTAATGCAACGGTTGCAGTAAGCCGTCAGCGTCAACGCTTTTCGCGCCGCCGAGCTCGGCAAAGGGTGAATAGGTCTGCGCGTCGCAGCCGTCGGTCTCCACAGCATAGCGACCTTCAATAATTTCTTTTTGTTTGATGAACAGAGCATAGGCGAGTCGGCGCCCTTTGTCCTGAAAGCGAACGCAGGTGGCCCAGTTCCAGCCCTTGATCGAGTGAACCCAGCGATACTGCGATATTTCAAATGCGTCGTACGATGCGTAATCTTTGAAAGTGTCTTTGATGTGCTCGGCAACCAACTTGTTGTATGTCGGGTCCGGCCCCGCCCCCGGCGCGTCCTCCCTCGGTAACGAAAGGGCGCTGCACCCAAGCAAAAGAAACGGCAGCAGAAGCGCCGCATAAGCGGTGTGCCGCAAAGACCCGGAGGCGATTTGCTGTTGCTTTGGTATCAACCCGGTAGTCCTTACTCGTCCGTTCGGGTCGGCGGCGGTCCTGAACATTGGTCCAAAGCAATTAAACGGCCATTAGCAGATCCTTGATGCCGGGACGATAGAAGCTGATCCAGGGTTTCGCATTTCGGGGCATCAGGCAGACACAGTACCGCCATGAACCCTCGCCTTATCGGGGCCCAGCTTCGAGTCTGATTTAAGCGGCCGGCATGATCCAGCGGTTCTTTGCGCCAACACTCGTGCTCTTGACCGGCCTAGCTCTCGGCTCGTGCGCCTCCGTTTCTGCGACCGTCTCCGACAATTGGCCGACTTGGGCCGGCGGCATGCCGAAGGATGTTCCGCCCCGGCCAGGCGCACCCGGTTACCAAGAGTTTCTTGTCCACCAGCAAGGCAAGGATGTGACGCCCGCGGCCCCGCCTGCCGGCAACGCCAATGCGCAGGCTGCAGCGCCGGCCGCCGCTCAGCCGCCGAGCAACCAGAGCGCAGCGCCGGGCGCGTTGTATTAGATCGTTACGCCACGCCGGCGCGCAGCAGATCGTGGAAATGAACAATCCCGATTGGTCGATCCATGTCGACGACAATGAGCGCTGTGATCTTCGACGCATTCAGCAATTGCAGCGCTTCGCCAACCAGCTGATCGGGCCGCACCGTTTTCGGGGACGCTGTCATGATCGTCTCCACCGGCGCCTGCAGCAAGTTGGCGCGCATGTGACGGCGCAAATCGCCATCGGTGATAACGCCGGCCAGCTTGCCCTCGGTGTCAGTCACGGCGACGCAACCGAAGCCCTTGGCGGACATCTCGACGATCGCTTCCGACATCAAGGCGCCACGCGCGATCAAGGGTACAGCCGCGTCCGGATGCATGACATCGCGAATAAACTTCAATGCTGCGCCAAGCTTGCCGCGGGGATGAAACACGCCGAAGTCAATTGCGGTGAAGCCGCGGCTTTCGAGGAGAGCAATCGCCAGCGCATCGCCGAGAGCGAGCTGCAGCAACGATGATGTGGTGGGCGCAAGGTTATGCGGACACGCTTCGCGCGTCTTTGGCAGCGTCATGACGATGTCGGCCGCCTTGCCCAGCGTGCTGTCGGCGTTGACGGTGATGGCGATGAGACTGATGCGGAACCGGCGCGAATAGTTGATCAGGTCTTTGAGCTCTTCTGTTTCGCCGGACCACGACAGCGCCAGCATCACGTCGTCTGAGGTGATCATGCCGAGATCGCCGTGGCTCGCGTCGGCGGCGTGCACGAAAAAGGCCGGCGTTCCAGTTGAGGCCAGCGTCGCGGCGATTTTTCGGCCGACGTGACCCGACTTGCCCATGCCGGTGACGATCACGCGCCCGCGTGCGTGGCGGATCGTGTCCACCGCGGCGACGAAGTCAGCTCCCAATCCATCCGAGATGGCGGCTGTCAGTGCGGCTAAAGCCTCGCGGTCGGTCTCGAACGTGCGCACCGCCGAGGCGATGAACGCGTGCGTGACTGGTTTCAGGACCTTGACGTCCGCTGCACTCATTTACGTTTGTCCCGAACAAGGAGTGCCAACGCGACCGAACCGCGACGACGGTCGGTGCATTACTTCTTTTCCCAGGCCGCGAAGGCTTCCGCGAAGGCTCGGTCGCCGGGCGCGCCCTTTTCCATCGCCAGGATAGCGCGGCCACCAGACGTATACACGATGGGAATATCGAACCAGGGACGTTCCTTGAGCAGTTGTATGTTGCGCTGCACGTCGGCTTCGACCGCCGACAGTCCAACCAGGAAGTAGCCGTTGGTCACTTTGACGGCAAGCCCGGCCAGCGGCGTGCCGCGCGCTTGCTCCGATTGCTTCATCAGAATCCCGGGTACGTTGGCGATGCCGCCGCCGGGAAAATCGGGCGGCAACTTGAACATGATCTCAATGGTGTGACTTGCCGGCAGAGCTTGATCGGTATTCCGGCGCAGCGACCAGGTCACCGTCATGTGGCGTTCGGGAATTTCCACGTCGGCGCGCACCGCAAGCTCCGGCGCAAGCCCCGGTCCGGGCGAAACCGTTTCGGTACGCCAGATTGCGGAACCAACACTGCGCTTGCCTTGCGGATCGCCCGGATCCTCCTCGTAAAGCACGACGCGCTGCGCCACCGCTGGCGCAGCCGCCTGGCTGCCTTGAGTACCTTGAGCGCCTTGCGTGCCCGGAACGGGTGCTGGAGAGGCACTTTGCTCCTGCGGAACCCGGCCGGAGAACTTGGGTTGCGACGCCGGTGCTGCCGATGTCTGGACGGGCGGTTTTGTTCCAGAATGGGCGTAGTGCTGGTAGAGCCCGGTAACGTTGGACCATTGCCAGGCCACCGTCGCCCCAATGCCCGCAAGGATGATTATGCCGACCGCGATTGCGACCAGCGTAGCCAAGCCGCGGGACGAGCGCGGCGGCCGGACGTGGTGCTCATCATCATCAGTCGTGGCGTACGACTGATGCAGTGCGGATTGGGGCGAATGAGCATGTTCGCGTTGAAATTCTCCGTAGGATCCATGGGCGCTCGATGGGTCTGGCTGCTCGTCAGCGTAGCGCAAATCTTCAGCGTCGACTTCCGGCTCGAAATGTTGTGCGGACCGCGCCGCGGCTTCTTCGGCGGGCGGGAACGGCGGCGGCGTAGGTGGCCCATATGAATCGCGCGCGTCGCGTGCGGATTGGGCGGATTTAGCTGTTGCGGCGCCGAGATCGTGAACCTCGCTCACCACGTCGCGAAAGCCCTTCATGCCGTCCCGGGGTCGCGAAGAGGTTCGTGCCTCCAGTAGCCGTTCGCGGGCGCTCAGCGGTGGCGGATCCGGGGGCCGCCGCGCATCAACCCCCGTCCCTGTGGGCAGTCTCGGCGCGGCGGGCGCGCTTCGTCGCACATCGCTACGTCCAACATCGGCCGGCGAAATCGGGCGGTCGCGCTGTGGAGGTGGTGGTGCGGCGCGAGGTTCACGCGCTTCGACGCGCGATTTGCGCGCAGCATCGGCTTCTACCTTCCGAATTGCATCTTCGAGGGCGAGACGTTCCTTGGTGATATCGGTTTCCGGCAGCGCCGGTTCCACAGAGCGTAACTGTGTCACCAATGCGTTGCGGGCTCGTTCGTAGAGGGCCCGGCGAGCTTCTCCGGTGTTCGTATCGAGCCCATCCACCGCACGGGCGATCAGCGGAAAATAGTCAGTCATCCGTTCAGCTTACGCTTGCCTGCGATGCTTTTCATCTGGTTTCACATCTCGAATGGATTCTGCATCAGGATGGTGTCTTCGCGCTCAGGACTTGTCGACAATACGGCCGCAGAGCAACCGATCAGTTCCTCCAGCCGGCGGACGTATTTGATCGCTTGGGCGGGCAAATCAGCCCAGGAGCGCGCCCGCGCGGTTCCCTCCCGCCAGCCGTCGATGGTCTCGTAGATTGGTTCGACCTCAGCCTGGGCGTGTTCGCTCGCGGGAAGGTAATCGATCTCGCGGCCGTTCAAACGATAGCCAACGCAAACCTTGATCTCATTGAAGCCGTCCAGGATGTCGAGCTTGGTGAGGGCGAGGCCGTTGATGCCGCTGGTGCGCACGCTTTGACGCACCAATACGGCGTCGAACCAACCGCAGCGCCGCGGTCGGCCGGTCACTACGCCAAATTCCTTCCCGCGCTCGCCCAATATACGGCCGATCTCGTTGGTTTGTTCGGTCGGAAAAGGCCCTGCGCCGACCCGCGTCGTGTACGCCTTGCAAATGCCGAGGACGTAGCCGACGGCGCTGGGACCAAGGCCCGACCCGATCGCAGCTTGCGCGGCAACGGTGTTCGAGGAAGTCACGAACGGATACGTGCCATGATCAACATCGAGTAGCGCGCCTTGTGCGCCTTCGAACAGGATGCGCTTGCCCTCGCGGCGCTTCTGATCCAAGAGCGACCACACCGAATCCATATAAGGCAATACCGACGGTGCCACGCTGACGAGGTCCTTATGCAACGCGTGCGGATCGATCGGATCGAGGTCGAGACCTTTGCGCAAAGCATTGTGATGCATCAGCAAGCGTTCGATCTTGCGGTCGAGTGTCGCGCCGTCGGCAAGGTCCATAAGGCGAATAGCTCGGCGTCCGACCTTGTCCTCGTAGGCGGGGCCGATACCCCGCCGTGTCGTGCCGATGCTGAGCGCAGCGTTTGCGGTTTCCCGGATTGCGTCGAGTTCGCCATGCAGCGGCAGAATCAATGCCGTGTTCTCGGCAATGCGCAGGTTTTCGGGAGTGACGTTGACGCCCTGTTGTTTGAGCTTGGCGATCTCGGCGAGCAGCGCGTGCGGATCGAGGACCACGCCATTGCCGATGATGGATAGTTTTCCAGGCCGGACCACGCCCGAAGGCAGCAACGATAGTTTGTAGGTCGTCCCATTGATCACCAGAGTGTGGCCGGCGTTATGGCCGCCCTGGAAGCGGACGACGATGTCGGCCTGCTCGGACAACCAATCCACAATCTTGCCTTTGCCTTCGTCGCCCCATTGGGAGCCGACCACGACAACATTTGCCATGAGGAAGTAGCCTCAGGAGACGCGTTGGACGCATGAATGGATCGGATACCGGCCGCAGCCGCCGTCCCGGATACTGGATGATGCCGTGCGAAGCAAGGCAAGGCGGCTGCGATTCGTGGCGAAAATGTCGCCTAAATTGTTGAATTCCCAACAAATTAAGGAGCGCCGCGATACCAAGCCCGCTTTGACAAGGCGCCGATTGTCGCAATAGGCCCAAATTTCCCCTACTCGGACCAGACATGCTGTCAGGGCAGTGGCGGTGGGGTGCAGTCCGGGATAGCTCCTTATTTGTCAATTGGGGATTCACGTCATGCCGGAAGCGGGCATCCGCGACGAAAGCCGCGCGCGCGGTTGGCTGCTCGATCAGCCGTATCTCCTTTTGTCTCTGACCTCGTTGTTCTGGGCCGGGAATACCGTGATGGGCCGCTTTATCGTCGGGCACATTCCGCCGATAACGTTCGCGTTCGTCCGTTGGGCCGGAGCTTTTCTGATTTTGTTGCCGTTTGCGGCGCTGCCTTTGCTGCGCGATTGGCCGACGATCCGCAAGCATGCCGTACTGATGACCGTCATCGCTTTGACCGGCTTCTCGGCCTACAACACGATGGCGTACTACGGGCTGCAATACACCAGCGCGATCAACGGCTCATTGCTGCCGTCGATCGGGCCATTGTTTGTCGCCCTGTGGACCTTTGCCTTATTTCGTGAACGCCTCACGTTGCGCCAGGGTTGCGGGATCGCGGTCTCGCTTACCGGCGTCGTTGTTATCATCAGCCGCGGCAGTCTCCACGTCCTGACCAGCATCAGCATCAATCGCGGCGACGTCTGGATTTTGATCGCGCTTCTGATCTATGCGTACTACACGGTGGCGCTACGCAAGCGGCCGCCGATGCATCCGTTGTCGTTCCTCGCCGTCGGCATGGGTTGGGGGGCGGTGCTGCTCCTGCCGGCGCTGGTCTGGGAACTCGCAAGCGCGCCGACCATTGTGTTCGACACCGTCAGCCTGGCTAGCGTTGCTTACGTGTGCGTGTTTCCGTCTTTGCTTGGCTATCTTTGTCTCAACCGCGGCGTCGATTTGATCGGCGCGAACCGCGCCGCGCCATTCATGCACCTCGTGCCCGTCTTCGGCTCGGTGATGGCGGTGGTCTTGCTCGGCGAGCACTTCGAGATTTATCACGCGGTCGGTTATGCGCTGGTATTCGTCGGCATCACCGTAGCGACGAGGAAGTAACGAATTAAAAATGCAGCGGCTTTACCTGCTGCACGTTGGGAATCTGCTGCACCTTGGCCAGCACGTCGGGCGCTACAATGCCGTCAACTTCGACCAGGGCAATGGCGTCGCCGCCGGCTAACTCGCGCCCGAGATGAAAGGTGGCGATGTTGATGCCGGCGCCGGCGAGCAGCGTGGCGAAGCGGCCGACGAAGCCAGGCCGATCTTGATTGGTCACATAGAGCATCGACGGACCGAACTCGGCGTCGATGCGGATGCCCTTGATATTGACGATGCGCGGGCGGCCGTCCGCATAGACCGTGCCCGAAACCCAGCGCGTCTGCCGGTCGGTGACGACGGCGACGGTGATCAGGCTCTCGTAGTCGCCTTCGGCTTCGCGGCGCGTTTCTTCAACGACGATGCCGCGATCCTTGGCTACGATCGCCGCCGACACGACGTTGACGTCTTGCAGCATCGGCCGAAGCATGCCGGCAATGGCAGCGGAAGTCAGCGCGCGGGTATTCATCTTGGCGACGACGCCTTCGTAGGACACCTGCACGCGCTTGATGCCTGTTTCGGTCAGCTGGCCGGCAAACGAGCCAAGCTTGTCGGCAAGCGCCACGAACGGCTTGAGCTTCGGCGCTTCCTCGGCGCTGATCGAGGGAAAGTTCACCGCATTGGAGATCGCACCGCGTATCAGGTAGTCGGACATTTGCTCCGCGATTTGCAAGGCGACGTTTTCCTGCGCCTCCGAGGTCGACGCGCCCAGATGGGGGGTACAAACCACATTGGGTAGCGCGAACAGCGGCGAGTCCGTTGCCGGTTCGGCCACGAAGACATCGAGCGCGGCCCCCGCGAGGCGGCCCGAAGACAGCGCCTCGTAGAGGGCGGCCTCGTCGATCAGGCCGCCGCGGGCGCAGTTGATCAGGCGCACGCTCTTCTTGGTGAGCTTCAGCGAATTGGCGTTGATGATGTTGCGGGTCTTGTCGGTCAGCGGCGTATGCAGCGTGATGAAATCCGCTCGCCGCAACAACTCCTCAAGCTCGACCTTTTCAACGCCGATATCGAGCGCCCGCTCCGCGGAAAGAAAGGGATCATAGGCGACCACCTTCATCTTCATACCGAGCGCGCGATCGGCGACGATCGAACCGATATTGCCGCAGCCGATGACGCCAAGCGTCTTGCCGAAGATTTCCACGCCAAGAAACTTGTTCTTCTCCCATTTGCCGGCGCGGGTCGATGCGTCGGCCTCGGGGATCTGCCGCGCCAGCGACAACATGAGCGTGATGGCATGCTCGGCCGTGGTGATCGAATTGCCGAACGGCGTATTCATCACGATAATGCCGCGCGCAGTCGCTGCCGGAATATCGACATTGTCGATGCCGATGCCGGCGCGGCCGATCACTTTCAGGTTTTGCGCCCGCTCCAGAATTTTGGCGGTCACTTTGGTCGCAGAACGGATCGCCAGCCCGTCGAAGCCATCGATGGTTTCGGCGAGTTTGTCTTTGTCCTTGCCGAGATTGGGCTGGAATTCGACGTCGAGCCCGCGCTCCTTGAAGATCGCTACCGCCGCAGGCGAGAGCGCATCGGAGATGAGAACTTTGGCGGTCATGAGCTTTTACCTAAGCTGCCTTCGCCAGCGCATCTTTGGCTTTGGCGTATGCCCAGTCCAGCCACAGCGTGAGGGCTTCGACGTCGGCACGCTCGACAGTCGAGCCACACCAAATGCGCAAGCCGGGTGGCGCGTCACGATAGGAGTTGATGTCGTAAGCCACACCTTCCTTGTCGAGGACGGCGGCGATGCTTTTGATGAAAGCCGCCTGAGCGTCAGCGGTCAGACTCGTAACCGTTGGATCGACGACCTTGAGGCAAACCGATGTATTCGACCGCGACGCGGGATCACGCGCCAGAAAATCTATCCACCTTGCGCGCGCAGTCCAATCCGCGATCACTCGTGCATTGGCATCGGCGCGGCGGCGAAGGGCGGCGACGCCACCGATCGACTTTGCCCACTCGAGCGCATCAAGGTAGTCCTCCACGCATAGCATCGACGGCGTGTTGATGGTCTCGCCGACGAAGATTCCTTCGATCAGCTTGCCGCCTTTTGTCATGCGGAAGATTTTCGGCAACGGCCACGGCGGCGTGTAGCTCTCGAGCCGCGCCACGGCGCGCGGAGACAGGATCAGCATGCCGTGCGAAGCTTCGCCGCCCAGTGCTTTCTGCCAGGAGAAGGTGACAACATCGAGCTTCGCCCATTCGAGCGGTTGCGCGAATGCCGCCGAGGTCGCATCACAGATGGTCAGGCCGGCGCGGTCGGCGGCGATCCAATCGGCGCTGGGAACGCGCACGCCCGAGGTCGTACCGTTCCAGGTGAAGACGATGTCGCTTTGCGGATCGATCTTGGCGAGATCGGGCAATTCGCCATAGCCGGCCTTCAGGATAGTCACGTCCTTGAGCTTAAGCTCCTTGGCGACATCGCTGACCCAACCCTCGCCGAACGATTCCCAAGCCAGCATCGTGACCGGACGTGCGCCAAGCAGCGACCAAAGCGCCATCTCGACCGCTCCGGTATCCGACGCAGGCACGATGCCGATTCGGTAATCTGACGGGACCTCAAGTACTTCGCGGGTAAGATCGATGGCGCGCTTGAGGCGCGCTTTGCCGATTTTGGCGCGATGCGAGCGCCCAACGAACGCGTTGCTGAGGGCTTGTAGGCTCCATCCGGGGCGCTTGGCGCACGGGCCGGACGAAAAGTGCGGCACAGTCGGCCGCACGGCGGGCATTGCCATGGTCATGACCTATCCTTCCAGATAGTCGCCCCTCGTTGGGGAGGGGTGTCCCGGGGCCGGACATAAGGAAGCGAGGGGTCGAGGTCAAGTCGGATGAGAGACGACAGATGTCAGATCGCAGATGTCAGATCTTGGAAGCCAGCGGGCGCTGGCGAGCCGTCATCTGTTATCTGACGTCCGTCATCAGAACTTAAGTCCGGCGCCGAGGCGGCCGGTGACAATGTTTGTCAGGATGCCGGGAGGCGGGTTGAATTCGTCCCACTCGACCTCGGCGCGCAGGAAGAAATTGGTGGTGAGCGCGACGTCGACCCCGCCGCCGGCTGTAAAACCGTACAGCACTTCATTGTTCATGCCGCTGCTGCCAGTAAAATTAAAAACGTTACATAGCGGCGGCGTCGCGGTGCTGCATTGGTTATCTCTGACGTTGGCGGTGATGCGCATGCTGCCGAGGCCGAACGCCATTCCGGCGAATCCGTAGGGCATGAAGTTGCCGATGACATAGCCGGCCCTTGCTCGCAACGTTGCAAAATTGAAGTTGGCGAGCGAGCCGGTAGCGCTCATCGTGACGGTGTGGGTGTAACCCAGGCTGTCCATCGCCGTCTTAAGCGGCCCGATCGGCGTGCTGGGAGCGTTGAGGGAGAGATTGGCGTAATTGAGATTGGCCTCGACGCCGAGCACGACGTCCTCCCATTGCGTATTGTAGCCGAAAAATCCGCCGTAGCTGGGCGCGCTGTTGTTGGCCGTTCCGAGAATCGGCCATTGCGAGGGTGTGAACTCGTCTTCGAGCGCTGTTTCCCGCAAAACATAGGAAACGATGCCCGCGGTCGAATTGCCGAAATTGGCATTGCCGTTGGTGAGTCCAAGCTGGCCGCCGACGTAAAAGCCGCTCCAACGCGTGAAAGTCGCCGGTCCCACCGGCTGGGATCCGCGCAACGTGTCATAGTCGACAGGCGCAGGCGCCGGAATCTCGAGATCTGCAGCCAAGGCTGGCGACGCCAAAGCTAGCGCAAACAAACTGCAGAACACCCAACGCATCGGGCCGCCCTTTCATGCCTTCGGCGCGCATCTGAGCCGGCGGCATCATCAGGCATTAACCTTAATGGAGCGTTAGTTCGGATATCTCGCGGCGCAGCGGAACAAAATTCGCGACGGCTGCGCGTGAACGACGACGCAAGGCGGCGATTAAAGCTCCATTAAGCATTCTTTGAAATGGTTCGTTATCCTTAACAGCCGCTTTGCGCTCCGGGCTGCTGGAACGGGTGAGGAAGTAAACATGTTCAAAGCAGCAGTAGCGGCTCTTGTCTTTGTAGTTGTGCCTTTAGCAAGCGCCTTAGGCGCGGACATGCCGCAGCAGCTCCCGCCCATGCAAGTCATACCTGTCGTGATGCCCGCTCCGATCGAAGCGCCATCAAGCTGGTATCTGCGCGGAGACATTGGAGTTGGCAACCTACAAACGACGAACGTCGATTATCTGCCAAACCCGCTCAACAATTCCAGCAACTTTACCATTCAATCGGTCGCGCTGCAGGATCAGGTCTTCTACCTTTTTGGTGCCGGCTATGAATTCAACAATTGGCTGCGCTTCGATGCCACGGCGGAATACCGTAGCAAAGATTTGTTTGTATTTTGGGGCGGCTATACGACGGCGTGCCCGAATCCCTTCGCCCAATGCCTCGACGTTTATAACGGGTACATTAGCTCCTGGGTGTTCCTCGCAAACGCCTACGTCGACCTCTTCACCTGGTGCGGGCTCACGCCGTTCGTCGGTGCCGGCGTCGGCACTGCCGCCAATACACTCGCCGGATTTTCAGACGTCGGAATTCCGACCGGCGGCTCTGGAACCGGGCCGAACGTGACCGATTGGAACCTCGCTTGGGCCATTCACGCGGGCCTGAGCTACACAATAAACGAGCATCTCAAACTGGAGCTCGCGTACCGATTCCTCAACATGGGTTCCGTGCAAGGCCCGATTAATTGCGTCGGCGGTTGTAATCCGGACAGCTACAGATTCCACACACTTGAGTTGCAGGATTTGATGCTTGGCTTCCGCTGGATGTTCGAGGCCGGGCCGGCTTATGCCGCGCAGCAATATGTTACACCCGCGCCGCAGTATATGGTGCCTCCGCAGCCGATGATGGTCCCTGCCCAACCGATGATGGTCCCCGCCCAGCCGATGATGGTTCCGGGGCCGCCACTGTCAACGCGGGGATAAGCGGCAGGTGCGGTCTTGCTGCAGCCTGCCGCAAGCCTGCTAGCTGAATGCCGCCTCGTAAAGCGCCGACGGGCCGCCAGGCCGGATTGCTTGCCCGCTCGAATTGAAAGCTTATTTCGGCATCGAGCATGACCGAAAATGCGAGCTTTGCTGTCGACAAGCGCGACGCTTTTCTCAGCGCCGGTGCGCGTTTGCGCACGTTCGTTTTTCTGCTCGCAGTTGTGGCCATCAACTACACCTGGTCAAGACCTTCGCCGGTTGACATTATTTTCTTTCTTGCGCTGTTGCTGACGCCATTCTGCAAGCAGACACTCAATCTGCGGAGCGTCATGCTGATCGCCTTGGTGATGATCTGGCTTTTTTCGATTTATGTCTCTTCGGTTTCATTGCTCGATAAGCCGCTGGTTGCCTTCCAGTTTGTTGCCTTGACGTCGGTCGTGCTGATCGGAATTACCTCGTGTCTGGTCACCACGGGGTGGACGGAGCGCGATCTGAAGAGATTTGTAAGGGTCTACATATTCGCGACCGTGATAGCCGCCGTCATCGGGATTTTCGGCTTCGTCACCAAAAATCCCGCTTTGACCTGGGCCGATCGGCCGACCGCTTTCCTCGACGATCCGGATATGTTCGGCGTATTTTTGATCCCGGGCATGATGGGCTCGCTGTTCATGATTGCCGAGGGACGCAGGCGGCCTGTTTACGCCGCCGCTTTGCTGCTGCTATCGATCTCTGTCGTGCTCTCGTTCTCCCGCGCCGCGATCGTGTTTGGCTTTTTCTGGAGTGGTGTCTGTTTCCTGTTCCTGAACCGGCGCAATCTCGTGAAGGCCTCTCTGGTGGCGCTCGGAGTTGCCGCCTTCGTCGGCGCAGCTTGCGTGATTTTGTATCTGTCAAACGACACATTCGCGCAGATGATCGTCGAGCGGTCCAAACTTGCCGAGACCTACGACCTTGGGCAGTTCGGGCGCTACAACAGATATCTGCTCGCGATCCCGATGATCCTCGATAATCCGCTGGGACTCGGTCTATTCGAAATCGACAAGTATTTTCCCGAGCCGATTTACAATATCTGGATCAGTGCGTTCTTAAACTACGGCTGGATCGCCGGATTTGACTGGACGCTGCTGATGGTGCTCACCGTGCAGCAAGCCTGGTACAGCTGGAAGCAATCGAAGAACACCCTTTGCCTGGTGATGTTGTTCTCGTGGCTCGCGATCATTTGCTGCGCGATGTTGCACCAGGGTGAAAGGTGGCGTTTTCTGTGGCTGTTTACCGGAATGGTGTGGGGCCTCAATTATAAGAATTTTGCACCGGCTTCGGTCGAATCCGCCGCTGAAGATGACGGCGAGATTTACTATCAGAACGCGGCGTGAGCTGTTTCGGAACTCTTGAGGTTCGCCTGGCCAGTAATGGCGCTTTCGGTTGGGGCGCTGTGGCCGTTTTGCTTGGTCTCAGCGCAGGCGTTACCGGGGCTGCAGCGGCCGAGATATGCGCCGAATGCGTTTCAGTGAAGCTGGAACACCCGGTCGTGGTGCGCGGGCCGTCGCGGCACGAACCGGACGCGCCGGTCAGCATCATTGAACTCCCGGACGGCACGTTCCGCGCTTTTGCCGCCAACGCGACGACCGTAGCGATCGACGGCGCAACGCCGTTCGCGCTGGGCGCACGATCGAAAGTCGTGCTGGAACCCGGACCGGCAGGCAGCGCGTCGGAGTGCGGCCGTTGGCTCACCTCCGTCCTTCAAGGCCGTGGCGCTCTCTATGGGTTGATCCATAACGAGCAGCGTTGCGATTACCGCGACGGCCAAACCTACAAATCAATGTCAATCGCGCGCTCCGAGGATCTCGGACTGACCTGGAATGTGCTTGGTCAGATCATCACCGCCGATGAGGGGCCGGCATCGGGCCGGCAAGGCGGGGAGGGCGACTGCACCGCAGTCGATGGTCATGACGGGTATTGGTACGCGTATTGTCAGCGCCTGCGGGACTGGAAAAACACCGTTGCGCGAGCGCCGCGAAGCGATCCTGCGCCCGGAAAATGGACGAAATGGAGCGGAGCCGGATGGAACGTGCCGGCGCTGGGAGGTGCGGCGGCTGCGCTGAGCGGAACTGTCGGCATGAGTTCGGCTTATTGGAACGACACGGGGACCGTGTTGTTGCTCGCGACGACCTCTTCGGCGCTGCAGCTGTCCGCCACCAAGGACAAGGTGCACTTTGCCAACATCCCGGAACCGATCATCCTTTATGATGCCAACGACTGGAAGCGTCCGGCGGCGAGCGACCTCTACGCGTATCCAAGCATGGTGGCCCAGCACGGTTTCAACAATATCGGGCGCCATTTTTTTCTGACCTATACCTACATCCCGCCGGGTCAGGACTTCACGCAGCGCTACCTCGTCATGCACGAAGCGTCGATTGTTCTTGCTGCGACGCCGCAGCGTCCTCAGGTGCGGGTCGCTCTGTCACGATGGACGAGCTCCGCCAGCGGCAGATGGGTGACGACCGGTCCCCCGATCGCTGCGGGTCGCTCGTACGCATTTGACGGCCCGCTCGGCTATGTGATGACCGCCCCGCCAGATCAAAGCGCCGGCGTCAAACTGGACGAATGCTTTGCGGCGCGATCGGGCAGCGGTTTTCTCACCGAAGCAGGGCGTTGCGAAGCCGAAGGCGCCGAGCGGCGGCGCGTCGCTGGCTTTGCCTTCCGGTCGGAGCAGCCGGGCACAATCGCGATTTACAGCTGCCTGTCCCGGGACTATGCGCGATTTACGTCAAGTCGGGCCGATTGCGATAATGAAGGCACCCGCGACCGCGTCTTAGGATTCGTGTTCCGCTGAGGCAGCGTGCCCGCGGCATCACCGATCAGTCGTGGCTCTCGTCCAGCTTGCCGATATGGTGCTGGGCGTAGAGCTCCAAACCGAGTTTGGCGACCAGGTCCAGCTGCGTCTCGAGAAAGTCGATGTGATGCTCCTCATCCTGCATCAGCTTCTCGAACAGATCGCGTGACACGTAATCCTTGACTGAATGGCAGTGGGTCGCTGCTTCCTCATAAAGTGCGCGAGCGTGCATCTCGGCGCGGAGATCGCAGTCGAGGACCTCTTTTACCGTTTGGCCAATGTGCAGCGGATCGAGCACTTGCATGTTGGGAAAACCGTCGAGGAAGATGACGCGCTCAACCAGTTTGTCGGCGTGCTCCATCTCTTCGATCGATTCTTTGCGCCATTGCTTAGCAAGCGACTTGTAGCCCCAATTGTCGAGCAGGCGATAATGCAGCCAGTACTGATTGATCGCGGTCAGCTCGTGCCGGAGCGCCTTGTTCAGGTAATCGACAACCCCTGGGTCGCCCTTCATGATCGTGCTCCTGCCAAAGGTATCGGCATCGCGCGCCGCATCTTTTAATTATAACAATTAAAATCTAGTCGCCCACGGCCAAATGCGCCATAGGGAACTTCGGGCGATTGGCGATGTAACGGTAAAGGAACGGTCTAGGACTGTTCGCTGTCCCGGCAGCATGACGAGCCGGCGCCAGCAAGCGCTTCGTCCATGATGCGGCGAATAGTCGTGGCGCAACGGCCGCATTGGGGGCTGCATCCGAGACAGCCATACACTTCGCCCGCCGTACGCGGCTGTGCTGACCCCTCGCCGGACAGCGTCGCCCGCACGTCATGGTCGGTCAACACGTTGCAGGAACAGACGATCATTTAACGAAATCCAGCGCAGCGTTGGTGTCAATTGCAACTATGCTATTTAGATGCCGCCACATTTGATTTCAATCAAAAACATCTTCTTTTTAGTTATTCTAACCTGCTGACCTGTATGAGGCTTTTGCCTTTACGCGGTTTTCGGTAACCGACGGTAAACGTCTCGTAATTGCACTCAAATACTTGCGGGCGCGACCGAAAGCCGATCGAGAGCACGGCCGCCGGTTTCTCAATTATCCACAGCGAGCGGTTAGCTTGCGCGTAGCGACCGCGAACCGATCAGCTGGCGGATCAGAAATACACATAGGGCTCCGATCAAGGCCGGCGCCGCGACGACCGGGAAGATCAGGTCGACGCGCCAATGCCAACTCAGAAAAATGCCTCCCAGGATCGGGCCAATGACGGCGCCGAGCCGTCCGATCGCCATTGCCCAGCCTACGCCGGTCGAGCGGATAGCGACCGGATAGGTCACGGCCGCGAGCGCGATCACGCCAGTTTGGCTCGCACCGGCGAAGAAACCGCTCAAGGTGATGACGACCGCCGCGCTCGAGAAACTGGCAGTCGAAAAGCCAAGCAGTCCGGCGGCGATCGAAGCCAGGATGAAAGCTGGAATGAGCACGGTGTAGGTCCCGTACCGGTCCATCAGCCGCCCAACCGTCCCAGACCCGAAAAAACTTCCAAGACTGTTCAGCGCGATGGCAAGTCCGACTTGCGCCATCGACAAGCCACCGGCCCGCAGCAAAGTCGGAATCCATGAGGTCACGAAGATGAGGATCAGGAAGCTCGAGAGGAACGGCACCCACAACAGCAAGGTGATAGCGGCGCGGCCTTCGGTGAACAGGTGCTTCATCGGCGCCCCGGGAAGCTTTTCCTCGCTGACGGTGTAGCGGGTTTCCGCGGACGTCACGATGTCCGGAGCGATCTCGTGGACGATCTGCCGAGCGCCTGTCGGATCAAGACCACGCGCGAGGAGGAACGACACCGACTCGGGAAGAGCGAAGATCAATGCAATAACGAGAAGCAGCGGGACAATCGAGCCGATCAGGAACAGCGACTGCCAGCCCCAACGGGTGATCAACACTGAGGCCAGGAGCCCGATCGCGACGCCGCCCAGTGGGAACGCCGACCATTGCAGCGATACGAAAGCTGCGCGCAGCCGCTTGGGCGCGAATTCCGAGGTCAGCGCCACCGCATTCGGGGCGAGGCCGCCGAGGCCAATCCCGGTAAGGAACCGCAGTGCCAGTAGCTCATCGAATGAAGTGGCCCACACTGTCACCAAGGTGAAAGTCGCGAATAACAGCGTGGCCCCAATCACCAGGCGCTTGCGCCCAAAGCGGTCGCCAAGCGGGCCGAAAGTGAGTACGCCGAGCAGAATGCCCGCTTGACTGATGCCGAAAACCGGTCCGAACGAATTGGCGCTGACACCGATCGTGGTTGCGAGCGAAGGCGCTACGAGCCCCATCATGATGGTGTCGGCGCCATCCAAAAAGATCATCAGCGCGCACAGGATGACGACTCGGATTTGCAGTTCGGTCAACGGCCGCTGATCGATCAGCGCCGTGACGTTGATGGTCGAAGATGCCTGCTGCATGTTTCCTCTTGGACTCCACCTATGACGGCGGATGTTGCAGATAGGACGGTCTTGTATTGACCGTCTCGACGTCGAATCCCGCCGCGCGCTTAAACGAGATCGAGGCCTCCTTCAATTCGTCCGCGCCGAGCACCGCGGAGATATCTGAAAACCCGTCCGGCGCTCGCTCCTCGGCCAGCTGCATAACCGTCTCCGGCCCGAGCCGGCGGTTGCGCAGGATCATGCCGTTCATTGCGTCCATGCGTTCGCGCTCGTAGTGCCGCAGCGCCTCTGCGGGGTCGGCAAAACGCGCAAGCGCGGCGGCGAGGACGCGCCCGTCGACGATCGCCTGCGAGCCGGCCTGGGCGCCGACCGGAAGCATCGGATGTGCGGCGTCGCCGACCATAGTCACCCGGCCGAAGCTCCATTGCGGCAGCGGATCGCGATCGACATCGGGAAAAGCAAACACATCGTCGGCCGCTTCGACCAGCTTCGGAATATCGAGCCAATCGAACTTCCACGTGGCGTATTTCGCCAGGATCGGGGGCTTTTCCGCGCGTATGCCCCATTCTTCAAGCGGCATCATCGGGTCGGAGGTGCGCACGACGCAGATCCAATTGATCAGGCACCGGCCATCAGGGAGCTTCCCGATCGGATAGGCGACGACGCGCTGGTCGTGGTGGCCGGCGATAACCATCGTGGCGCCGCCGAGATAAGGTTCTGCCGCCGTCACGCCGCGATAATTGATCACGCCCTCGTAGTGCAGCTTTTCCTGCGGCGAAAAGCTGTGACGGACCGCCGAGTGGATGCCGTCGGCGCCCACAAGAAAGTCGCCGTCGATCTCTGCTACCTCGCGCCCAGTGGTGCGGTCGATGAATCTCGCAGTCACGCCATTGTCGCGCGCCGCAAGCCCCGCCAAATGGTGGCCGGTGAAAATCCGGTTGGGCCCAAGCCGTGTTCGCGCGGCCTCCAACAGCAGCCGTTGTAGTTCGCCGCGCGAGACCGAATGCTGCGCCCATTTGTAACCAGCGGCCAGGCCACGCGGCTCCGACCAAATCAGCTGCCCGTGCTTGTTGAAATAGGCAAGCGCGGCGGTGGCAATGGAATGGTGCGCGAGCCGCTCAGCCAGGCCGAGCTCGGTCAGCTCGCGCACTGCATGCGGTTGCACATTGATTCCAAGTCCGAGAAACTGGAACGCTGACGCGGATTCGAAAACATACGGATCGAATCCGATCTGATGCAGACTCAGCGCCAACGACAGGCCGCCGATGCCGCCCCCGACGACGATCGCCTTCATGCGTGCCGGCCCTCCGTCCGAAAAGGCCGGTTACGCGGCGGCGGTTTCCTCGGAATCTTCTTCGTAGCGGGAACGCCGTCGCGACCGCATGCGGCAGATCCGCGAGGGGATGTAGCAGAGATCGTCGAGGAAGCCGACAAAGCGCTGACCGCGCGCGAGCGCACGGTCGAGCGCAGCCATGGTGCGCGCCTGTCCCGGGTCCTCATCGTCGATCCAGGTGCGCAGCACCGACGCGAACAGCATCGCCAGCCCTTGGGCGCGAATCATGCCGCGCGGACCTGAAGACCCGATACCTGCTGCCGTCAGCATCCATTGCTGCGAGCGCACCGCATGCCGATTGAGCGCCAAAGCCAGCGGCGGATTGCGGCGGGCCGAGCGCAACAGTGAGCGCACCGCTTGCCGATGCGGCGCCAGAGTCTCGAGCCGGCGCATCAACACGTCGAACAGACGTTCGCGCGCCGGTTCCTCGGCCATGTCACTCAAATCCGCGGCGAGCACAGCGCGATCGGTGGCCTTGATGTGGGCGGCGACGATCGCGAACGTAGAAGCAAATTCGCCGCGCAGCTGCGCAAGGGAGACGCCGGCTTGGGCGGCAACATCGGCAAGACCGATTGTTTCCAAGGGGTTGTCGCCAAGGAGCGCCAGCAAGGCTGCGATGATTTTGTCGCGTTCATTGGTTGGGGTCGGGGCGGCTGTGGCAGCGGGTGGAGCGGCGCGCGCTGACTTACCGGCGGTCTTGCGGGTGGGTCTGCGGGCCATAGCCAAACTCCTCATCACGCGTGACTGAGAGTTTGAGTGTAGACCCGTCGTATACCGCTTCCAAGGCGCTCGATGTCAGCGGGCAAGCTCTCGCGAGCGCCTCGTCGCAGCGGCTACGGCCTCCTGCATCAGCGGCCCCAAGCCATTTGGACCCATGAGCACCTTAAGCGCTGCGGCAGTGGTGCCGCCCGGCGAGGTGACATTTTCTCGCAGCGTTGCAGCCGCCAGCGCTGAGCGCCGGAGCAGCTCACCGGAACCCGCGACAGTTTCGCGCGCGAGTTTTTCCGCCAAAATTGGCGGCAGGCCCGCGGCAACGGCCGCTTGCGCAAGCGTTTCCGCGAGCAGAAACACATAAGCCGGTCCCGAGCCGGACACCGCCGTCACCGCATCCATCAGCGCTTCGTCGTCGACCCATTCAACGGCGCCGGTCGCCGCAAGAAGGCTATGCGCCAGCTCGCGCTGCTTTTCGTTTGCGCCACGCGCCACGGCGACAGTGATGCCGCGGCCGATGGCGGCCGGCGTATTCGGCATGGCGCGCACCAAAGCGCAATGGCTGTTGAGCGCACCGGCCAGGAATTGCAGCGTCCGGCCGGCCATGATCGTCACCACAAGCGTAGACGGGTCAATCATCGGCGCTGCCGCAGGCACGACTTCTTCGGCGGTCTGCGGCTTTACCGCGAAGACGACGGCGGCAGCGGAGGGAAGTCCACGGGTATCGGGACGGAGCCGCACACCGCGATCGGCGAACGCGGCGATTTGCGGTGATGGCTGTGGCTCTACCACGACGACGTTGACAGGGTTGAGGCCAAGGCGCAGCCAGCCGTGAAGCAGAGCGCCACCCATTTTCCCGGCCCCGATCAGCACCAGGAGGCCGGACAGGTGGCGCAAATCGGGGCCGTCAGCAGCGGAAGGATCTGAAGCGCTCATCGGCGTATGTTTCCCGTCATTCCGGATCGCGGCGAAGCGGCCAGTCCGGAATCCATAACGGTTGTTTGCGAGATTGCCGAGGGGCCGAGTTAACACCCGTGACGCGCGCGATTATGTGCTCCGAGCTTTTGGCGCCGCGCGGTTCACGAAATGCCGACCGGCTACGCCTCGCCGGAGGTCTCGAACATGACGGAGTCCATCGCCTCGCGCGCGGACTTGCCAGCCCAAACCACAAACTGAAATGCCGGGAAATAACGTTCGCAGGAATTGAGCGCAGTACCGAGCACCGCCTCGCACTGCCGGTCCGAAGCGGAGCCGCCGCCGGACAGCAGCAGTGCGTGGCGGAACATCACCACGCCGTTCTGTGTCCATACGTCAAAATGCCCGATCCACATTTGCTCATTGATCAGTGCGATGAGTTGCTGGACCTCTGGCAGCCGCAGCTCTGGCACACGCATATCGAAGGCGCAGGCCAAATGCAGGGCTTCGATCTCTCCCATCCAGGTGAACGAAACCTGGTAATTGGTCCAACGGCCGGTGACGACAATCGCCACCTCGTCTTCGCCGGCTCGCTCGAACGGCCAGTTGTTGCCAACCGCCATATGCTCGACCACGTCGAGGGGATTGTCGTGAGGGTCTTGTGCGATTGCGAACAGGGACATGCCGTCTCCACAGCGCCGGTTGGGGTGGAAATGCGCACGCCACTTCACATTGCCAAAGGTTGGGCTGCGATTTGCCGCAGGGACAACCTCTGGCCAGCAGATTGACTCAAATCGCGAATCACTCAGCCCCGCCGAATATAAACGGCTCGATTCCCCAACCAAAGCTCCATTCGAGCGGCCAAGTGCTTTGTCTACCGGCACTCATGAAGTGATTTGCCGTCGGGGCACAATGTGAGAAATGTGTCCGTCCACAGACCTGACTGCGACAAGTTGACTCGGGCGCAAATCCGCTCGCGAAAGCTCCGTCACGAGGCGGTGGCGGCGTGGCTACGTACAATGACGGCGGCGGGTATCTAGTCGAAGAACAGGCTCGAGACCGATTCCTCAGCGGCGGTGCGGCTAATGGCTTCGCCGATCAGCGTCGCAATCGAAAGCACGCGAATATTGCCGGACGCATTGACTGCGTCGGTCGGCAGGATCGTATCGGTGATCACCAGCTCTTTCAGATTCGATTTGTTGACGCGGGGTACCGCCCCGCCTGAAAGAACCCCGTGACTGATATAGGCATAGACCGCGCTGGCGCCCTTCTCCAATAGCGCATCGCCGGCGTTCAACAGCGTGCCACCGGAATTGACGATATCGTCAATCAGGATGCAGATGCGGCCATCGACCTCGCCGATGACGTTCGCGACTTCCGATTCGCCGGGCCGCTCGCGCCTTTTGTCGATGATGGCGAGCGGCACGTTGATGCGCTTGGCAAGCCCGCGCGCACGCACCACGCCGCCGACATCGGGCGAAACCACGATGACGTCGGCAAGGTCGAAGCGCTGCTTGATGTCGCGCACCATGACCGGAGCGGCAAAAAGGTTGTCGGTCGGGATGTCGAAGAAACCCTGGATCTGTCCGGCATGGAGGTCGACCGTGAGCACGCGGTCGACGCCGGCGCGCGTGATCAGGTTGGCGACCAGCTTGGCCGAGATCGGGGTACGCGGCCCTGGCTTGCGGTCCTGCCGGGCGTAGCCGAAGTAGGGGATCACCGCGGTGATGCGGCGCGCCGACGCGCGGCGCAGTGCGTCGATGATGATCAAGAGCTCCATCAGATGGTCGTTCGCCGGAAACGACGTCGACTGCAGGACGAAAACGTCGGCGCCGCGGACGTTTTCCTGGATTTCGACGAAGATCTCCATGTCGGCGAAGCGGCGGACCACAGCCTTGGTCTGCGGAATGCCGATATAGGCGCAGATACCCTCGGCAAGCGCGGGGTTGGAGTTGCCGGCAACGAGCCTGATCGCTCCGTTGTTGCTAGCCATTCCCCTCTCCTGCGGAGCGCCACAATTTACGCGGACCTGATACAAGCCGGGTGCCGCAGTGGCAACCTGAATCGGGGCCTTGTCCCCGCGGAATGCCAAATGGTGAATGGCTGGTAGCGCACGCTTCGCCGTTGAGAGGCGTTTGGCTCAGGCTAGCGCAATCGCGTTGACGTGGCGGCCGTAATCCGCCTCGGCCTGATGAGTAGAGCGGCGGAAGCTAAAAAATCGCGTTGGATCGGCGTAGGTGCAAAGCTTCAAATCTTCAAACTGCCGAACGCCAGCCCGAGCGAGCCGCATCCCGATGAAGCCCGCAAGATCGAACAGGGCGTGGCCCTCGCGGGGCGCCGCAGCGAAGAAGCGCTGACTATCCGAATCCTCGGCGGCAAAACGCGTGATGAGATCGGGGCCGACTTCGTAATTGCGCCGCCGGATCATCGGACCGAGCGCCGCGTGAATCCGACCGCGGTCAGCGCCAAGTCGCTCCATTGCGGCGACGGTCGCCTCGACAATGCCGGTCAGCGCGCCCCGCCAGCCGGCATGGGCCGCGCCGATCACACCGGCTGCCGGATCGGCGAGAAGGATCGGGCCGCAATCGGCCGTGGTTACGCCGATCGCAAGCCCCGGGGCGCGGGTGACGATACCGTCGGCACGCGGACGCTCTTGTGGCGTCCACGCGGTCTCGACGGCGACCGCGTCTGGCGAGTGGATCTGATAGGCGGTGAGGAGACGCTCCGTTTCTACGCCAAGCGCCGCCGCGATGCGCGCTCGGTTTTCAGCGACATCGGCAGCGTTGTCGCGCGAACCGATCCCGCCATTAAGGCTGGCGTAGAGACCACTGGAAACACCGCCTTGCCGCGTAAAGAAGCCGTGGCGGATACCTTTGAGAGCGAGACTCTCGGCCTCGACGATCATCTTTTAGGCCTCAAAGCCGGGCAGCGCCCCAAGCTTGGGATCGGTGACAGCGAGGACCTTGAACAAGTCGCCCATGCCGTCCGGTCCCCCCGCAGTGAGCCGGGCAAGGGCCTGATCGATCTCGTCACCTTTGTCGCCCAGCGCCCGCGCTTTGAGCGTCGCTGCACGCTGCTCGATGCCGAGCCGAACGAGAAACTCGCGCTGCGAAACCGGGCCGTGGATGCGCGCACCGATGATTTCCGCGCTTTGTGCCAACGCCGTGAAATCGACGTGAGCGGTGAGATCGGCCTGACCCGGCGCGCGCAACGGATCGCTGAAAGAATGTCCGGCCACAGCCTGCAAGCTGTCGCCTAATCCTTGTTGAGCATGGCCGTAATCGATGATCAGGGCCGCCCCTTCGTTGCGTACGCGGCGGCCAATTTCGAGCGCGATCGAGTTGGGACGCCATTCGTAGATCGAACCGGCAGGTGAGTTACGAAGCTGCCGCGGCACGGTAGCATCGAAATGGGACAGCGGATCGCGTGCGGCACTCAAAGCCAGATTCCCCTCCGGGGTGACGTTGACGACGCGCTCGTGCCAACCGTCGGCCTGCCTGATCGCCTGATGCACCGGCAATGCGTCAATGAACTCGTTGGCGACGATGATGTTGGGGCCGGCGGGTACGTCGGCGAGCGTCGTGTGCCAAAGCACCGGCATATCCAGAGGCTCGAGCCGGCGCCGCTGCTGCTCTTTCAATCTTGGACTGATCTCGACCAGATGCAGGACAATCGCGGTTTGAAAGTCTTTGGCGATTTTAGCTGCGCGCAGCGCGTCGATGATCAACGTGCCGTGCCCGGGCCCAAGCTCGATGACGCGCACATTTTCCGGCGAGCCCATCTGTCGCCAGACGGCGACCATCCACACGCCGATCAGCTCGCCGAACATCTGGCTGATCTCGGGCGCGGTGATGAAATCGCCGGCGGCGCCGATCGGATCGTGCGTGATGTAGTAACCGTATTGCGGATGGGTCAGCGCGAGCCGCATGTAGTCGGCGAGCGGCATCGCCCCGGCGACGGCGATCAATCGGCGGATTTCACTTTCCAGCGGCGAGTGTTCATCAGCCATTTTGGACGATCGGCCGGCGGACCAAGGCTACCGCGAGCACAACCAAGCCTGCCAGGATCAGCGGAATGGAGAGCAGCATCCCCATGGTAAGCCCGCCCCAGAGAAAGCCGAGCTGTGCGTCGGGCTCGCGAAAAAATTCGCAAAAAATTCGCACCACGCCATAGCAAACCGCAAAGGTTCCGGTGACGAGACCAGGCCGTTTGAGAGCGCCCAGGCGCACCATCACACCCAGCACGATCAAGAGGACAAGGCCTTCGAGCGTGGCCTCATAAAGCTGGCTGGGATGGCGGGGGAAAGGCCCGCCGGAAGGAAACACCATCGCCCAGGGCACGTCGGTTGGCCGCCCCCATAATTCGCCGTTGATGAAATTAGCAATGCGGCCAAGAAACAAACCGATCGGACAAACTGCCAGCGTGACATCTCCGAGCGAGAGAATGGGGATGCCGCGGCGGAGCGCGAACACAACCGTGACGATGATGCAGCCGATGATGCCGCCGTGAAACGACATGCCGCCGGTCCACAGCGAGAAGATCTCCAGCGGATGGCTAGCGAAATGCGGCAGATTGTAAAACAGCACGTAGCCGGTGCGGCCGCCGACAATGATCCCAAGCGTGATCCAGACGATGAAATCGTCGAAGTCGGTCACGGTGAACGGCGCCGGGCCGCCCCACAGTCTCTTGCTCGCAATAATGATGCGTGCGTAGTACCAGCCGGCAAGAATACCGGCGATGTAGGCCAGCGCATACCAGCGGATCGCGAAGGGGCCGATCGAGATCAGCACCGGATTGATCTCGGGATAGGGCAGAATAGGCAGGACTAGCATCGGGCTTCCTCAGCGCGCGATGCTTCCAGCCGCCACAGCGGTACGATTCGGCATCTTGCGATAGCGTCGTACCATTGCCATTGTGTGTGAACATAACAAGGCGGGCTGGCGGCTAAGGTGCGCCGGCAATTTCCGAATTCCTCGGAGGCAAACATGGTGCAGACGACGAACCGGTTTTTCGACGAGGTTGCGCGGTTGATGAACGACGCGGCCGGTGTTGCACAAGGGGTGCGGCGGGAATTTGAAACGCTGTTCCGCAGCCAGGCGGAGCGGATACTCCGCGATCTCGATCTTGTCCAGCGCGAGGAATTCGAGGCCGTCAAGGACATGGCCCGTCTCGCCCGTGAGGAGAATGAAGCCCTCAAGGCCCGCATCGCGGCCCTTGAGGCGAAAACCGCGGGAACTGGTCCGCCAAACGAAGCTCAGGAGCTCGCGTCGCCGGGGGTCAATCCCGGCGGCTTTTAAAGGGCAAACTCTGGCGTCCTTTGCTTGTTTTTCGCGACCCGCGCCGCTATAAGCGCGCCACCGCGGCGAAAGCAACCTTTGGCACCCCTGGAGGCCGCCGCGGTAATCCAAACGGATAGTTAAAGCTTAACGCGAGGACACACTATGGCGACCGTCACTTTGATCAAGGCGGCCGCGCGTTCACGGGCAGGCAAGGGGGCCGCCCGGGCAGAACGTCGCGCCGGCCGGGTACCCGGAATTATCTATGGCGATGGCAAGCCGCCGCTGCCGATCTCGCTTGAGTACAGCGATCTGCGCCAGCGGATTTATGCCGGCCATTTTCTCACCACCATCCATGACGTCGAAGTCGACGGCGAGAAGCATCGGGTTATTCCGCGGGACTTCCAGCTCGACGTCATCCACGATCTGCCGCTGCATGTGGACTTCATGCGGCTCGGCGAAGGCGCGACAATCCGCGTCAACATTCCAGTCCACGTCAGGAACGTCGATCTGTCGCCTGGTGTCAAACGCGGCGGCACGGTCTCCATTGTCACCCACAGTGTCGAAGTGCGCTGTCGGGCGGACGCCATTCCGAATTCCATCGAGGTTGATGTCAGCGGCCTTGACATCAACTATTCCAGGCACTTGAGCGACATCGTGCTGCCGGAGGGCGTGCGTGTGGTGAGCCCGAGAGACATCACGCTCGTCACGGTCGTGCCGCCGTCGGGCTATGCGGAAGAAATCAAAGCCGCGGCGGATGCTGCCGCTGCTGCTGCGGCGGCCGCTGCAGCTGCGGCGACCGCGGGTACTCCAGGTGCGGCGCCTGGCGCGGCTCCGGCAGCTGGCGCGGCCCCGGCAGCTGGCGCGGCTCCGGCGGCCGGCGCGGCGCCTCAGAAGAAGTGAGGTTCCGCCCCGCGGGACGAAGCCAATGCTGCTCCTGGTCGGGTTAGGAAATCCGGGAGCGCGTTACGTCGGCAACCGCCACAACGTCGGCTTCATGGCGGTCGAGGAAATTGCAAAGCGCCACGGCATCGGGCCGTGGCGCCGGCGCTTTCAGGGCGTCGCCTGCGAGGGACCGATCGACGCCCAACGGGTCCTCCTGCTTTTACCCGGGACGTATATGAATGAATCGGGCCGCGCTGTTGCGGAGGCGGCGCAGTTCTACAAAATACCGGCCGGTGACATCACGGTGTTCCACGACGAAATCGAACTGTCTCCGGGCAAGGTCCGGGTCAAAGTCGGCGGCGGGATCGCCGGCCATAACGGATTGCGCTCGATCAGTGAGCATGTCGGAAATGATTACCGGCGTGTGCGCATCGGCGTTGGTCATCCTGGCCATAAGGATCTGGTGGAGCACTACGTGTTGAACGATTTTGCCAAAGCCGAGCGCGGCTGGGTCGAGGCGCTCGTTGGTATTCTCGCCGACAATGTCGATTTTCTGGTTCGGGGCGAAGACGCGAGTTTTCAGAACAAGGTGCACCTCGCCATGGTCGCCAAGGGTTTCGGCGATCAAGCGGAGCGAGAGCCGCCGATCAACAGGCAATAATCATTCATGGGCTTTAAATGCGGCATCGTCGGCTTGCCGAATGTCGGCAAGTCGACGCTCTTTAACGCGCTGACCGAGACGGCGGCGGCGCAGGCGGCGAACTATCCGTTCTGCACCATCGAGCCGAACGTCGGCGAAGTCGCCGTACCGGATACACGGCTGGATGCGCTTGCCGCCCTCGCCAAGTCCGCGGTCATCGTGCCGACGCGGCTGACGTTCGTTGATATCGCCGGCCTCGTCCGTGGTGCGTCGAAAGGGGAGGGGCTCGGCAACCAGTTCTTGGCCAATATCCGCGAAGTCGATGCGATCGCCCACGTCGTGCGCTGCTTCGAGGATACCGACGTGACCCACGTCGAAGGCCGCATCGACCCGGTCGCCGACATCGAAACCGTCGAGACTGAGTTGATGCTGTCCGACCTCGACAGTCTGGAACGGCGGGCAGACAGCCTCGCCAAAAAAGCCAAGGGCGGCGACAAGGAGGCAAAAGAGGCGCTCGACCTCATTGGTCGCGCGCTGACGCTGTTGCGCGAAGGCAAGCCGGCGCGCCTGACCGAGCGTAAGCCGGAGGAGGAGCGGGCCTTCCACATGCTCGGGCTCCTGACCTCGCTGCCGGTTCTGTACGTGTGCAACGTCGACGAAACCTCTGCCGCCAGCGGCAACGATTTTTCGCGCAAGGTCGAAGCCCGCGCGAAAGAAGAGGGTGCGGCGGCCGTCGTGATCTCGGCGAAAATCGAAGCGGAGATTGCCGTGCTCTCGCGCGAAGAACGTGGCGACTATCTGTCGGCGGTCGGTCTCAAGGAGGCCGGGCTCGATCGTCTGATTCGCGCCGGCTACGCGCTCCTTGCGTTGGTGACTTTCTTCACCGCCGGGCCAAAGGAGACGCGGGCGTGGACCATAACGCGTGGGACCAAAGCGCCGCAGGCTGCCGGCACCATCCATACCGATTTTGAGCAAGGATTTATCCGCGCCGAAACCATTGCCTATGACGACTACGTCAGCTGCGGCGGCGAAAGCGGTGCCCGCGATGCCGGCAAAATGCGGCTCGAAGGCAAGGACTACGTCGTGCAGGACGGTGACGTCATGCACTTCCGTTTCGCAAACTAGGCGTCATCCCGGTCGCCCGCTTCACCGATGTCCGGCTACTGATTTCCGAATCCTGATCCCTGGTTCCTGATGGCGCCGAGATGCTCGTTGATACGGAAAACGATGAGCACGAATTCAGCCACGATCCGCGAAAGAATAATGCCGATGCAGGCGCCGAGCAGGCTGGCGATCAGAAAGATCATGCCGACAAACGGATTGAACGCCATGGTGGTGAGCGAGGAGAAGGCGCCGGCAAGTCCGAGCAGGACGGAAACGACGACCGCGAGCCAGTAGAAAACCTTAATAAAAGTGGGCGTTACAAATCTTTCCCACTGGAACAGATCGTCGATGCCAAACATGCACATTCCTCCTGCGCAGGACGGCGCCTGAACACACCAAACTCTGCTGCTTGAGATTCGCCTACAGACTGCACTCCGGGATTGCAGCGGTCAATTGCGTGCGCTTGTGAACAAAGCCTGCGGCTGCGGATTTGCGCGGTGGGGGTATGGCACTGCCGCGGTGTGGATGCGCCAATTTTGCGGCATGGGAACTCCCAAAGGTGGCTCTGAACCGCTGCCACCGGAACGCTCGTCGCGTGACGGCGTTGGGCCGTCAGGCTGAACTGATCCATAGCAGTGCAAGTACATGGAGTTCTCTATGAGAAACCACATCCGTTTTGCCGCTTTCGGCGCCGCGCTCATGGCCGGATCATCGCTGGCGCACGCCCAGACAATCATCACCGGCCAACCGGTCGACACGGTGATCGCTCAGCAACCCGGTATTGTGGTGACGCAACCGGCGCCAGCTGTTGCTAGTGTGCCGCTCCAAACGGTGGAAACCGTGCGGACTGTCCGATCAACCACAACGCTCCGGCGCAGGGAAGCCCGTCGACCGGTGCGCAGCGTGACGACGACACGGACGACCGTGCGCGAACGCGTCCTGCCGGCTCCGCTGGTCGCAACAGCGACGGCAACGCCGGCGGTCCAGGCCATCGCGCAGCCGGGCTACGACGAAGTCGTTCAGGCTCCAGGGGCTTATGCGGCTCCGCTGTATGACGTCGTGGGCCCGCTTGCGCCACCCGCCCCGACAGGGGTGCTGGCGCAACCCGTGGCCAGCGGTGCGGTCGTTATCCCTGTCCCTGCCTATCGTTACGTTTATGAGCCTGACCGCATTCTGGTGATCGACGCCAACACCGGCATCGCGATGCAGGCCATCCCGCGGTGAGATGGAGGGATTGGCGGCACGCGTCAGCGTTGCCGTCGGGACATTCGTGCCCATAGGTTTTTGGTTCCAACCGCTGGAAATGCTATAGCTTCGGCAGCGGAACAGCGGAGCACGGATATGATCTTGTCCAAGGCACTGGCGGTTGGTCTTCAACTCATGGTGCCGGTCGCGGCTAACGCCGACGATGTGCCAAAGCTCAATGTGGAGCAGGTGTGCGAAGGTATCGCAAAGCAGGGCGGCGTTACCTTCCATGATCCGGCCATCGCGCAGGAGAAAAAGAACTGTCTCGACAGCGAGCAAGCCATTCGCGACGAACTCGTCAAACAATGGCCGAGCTTCTCGCCTGCCGACAAAACCCATTGCGTCAACGAGTTGGTCATGGGTGGAGAATCAAGCTACACCGAACTCCTCACCTGTCTGGAAATGGCGCGCGACGTCAGGGCCATGCGGATCGAGCAGGAAAACGCGGTGAGCGGCCCGAGTAGCTCTCCGACCAGTGGTCGGAAGCCGCGGCCCTAGAGTCTAATAGGCAACGAGAATCTCGCTGACCGTCGGGTTAACCGAACGGAGAGCCGCGTCGGCCGAGCTGAATTCGCGGTCGACAGGCAAGGCACCGATCGCCGAGGTCGAGGCCGTCAACGCAGCGCGCAGGCTGACGCCAATCTTGCAGCCACCCGTTAGTGAGGCGAGCGTACCGCCGTTCCAATTGCTCAGGGTCGCAACGTTACCCTTATCGAACCCGGAGAGTTTGAACGGCTTGCCGTTAAGCTGTTCCAATTCCCCCAGCGTCAGCCCGAGGCGGACTTCGCCGGGTGCGGTCCATTCCGACGTCCCGTTGATGACGATCAGGTGGGTGTCGCTACGGTTCGACGGCTTCGACCACCACACTTCCAACCGCCGTTTCGGATCCTTCGCGAACACCACACTGGCCATTGCCTTCCTGCCGGAAGCGGCATCGACTTGCGTGAAGGTGACGTTTCGCGACTTAAACGCCATGGCGAGCTTGACCTGACTCGAGTCGCGCCCGAACACGCCGCCGCAGCTAACCACATAAGGCGTCGCCGTCCGCGACATTCGGCCACCCGCGCGAGGTTCCGCGACCGCATCCATCCCGCGGCTGGCGGCGCGTGAACGGCTGCCGTGGCTTGGCTCCTCCACCGCACCCGGCATCGGCTGAACCATCTGCGATGGCGCCAGCTGGTCGTCGGCATCAAGGTCCGGATCGTGCTCAAACGCCGGGGCTGCCGTTTGCTTGCGCCGGGGGCCGACCGGCGCTGTCGACGACGGCGTGTCGCGCTCGTCGTTCATTATCGAAGGTTGTGTCGACGGCTGCTGAGGCTGCTGTGCCGAAAGCGTTCCGGCAGTCGCTACGACGAGGCCGACAAACGACACGGCCCCGAACAAACCTCGATACATACTTCAGCGCCTCCCGTGCGCGCGTCGGCAAAGTAACATAGCATAGCAGGCGAAATGTTGGCCGTGCCTTTGTTTGAAGCGGCGCTGCTGCCGATCGCCGCATCACCGGGAGAACCTACCGTGCAACTTCAACAAAACACCGATCGCATACAGACGACGCATATCGGCAGTCTGCCGCGGCCGCATTACCTGCTCGACGTCATGAAGGCAAAATACGCTGGGCAGGCTTATGACGAAGCTGCGTTTCAGGAAGCCTTGCGGATGGCTGTCGCCGATGCGGTACGCGAGCAGGTCCAGTGCGGGATCGACATCGTCACCGATGGCGAATTTTCCAAGCCCGGGTTTTTCACTTATATCCGCGAACGCCTCGAAGGTTTTGAATCGCGGCCGAACCTCAAGCTGAAGCTGTTTGAGCAGGAGGTTGCGGCGTTTCCGGAATACTACGCAGAATATTTCAAGCGGGCGATGACGGGCGGTGCGATCGTTTCGCTCCCGCCGGTCGTATGCGTTGGTCCCGTCAAATACCGTGGCGAAAAGCTCGTCCAGATCGACATTACGAACGTAAAGAGCGCCGCCGCCGCGTCCGGCGTCGCCAACGAGCATGTGTTCCTGCCGGCGACCGCCCCGTCCGGAGTCGGACGGAACGAGTACTACAAATCGGATGAAGACTATTTCCACGCTCTGGCGGCGGAAATGGGCAAGGAATATCGCGCCATCGTCGATGCCGGCATTCTCGTGCAGATCGACGATCCGTTCCTGCCGGACATTTTCTACGAGGTCGGCCTCGACGACGGGCAAAAAAAACGGCGGGCGCAAATCTACGTCGAGGCCGTCAACGCCGCGATCAAGGGCATTCCCGAGGAACGTGTCCGCTTCCACACCTGCTACGGCATCAATGAAGGCCCGCGCATCTATGAAGCGGCGCTGGCGGATATCATCGACTATGTCCTGAAGATCAACGCCGGCTCCTACAGTTTCGAGGCGGCCAATCCGCGCCACGAGCACGAATATCACCTGTTTGAGCGCGTCAAAGTGCCCGAGGGCAAGGTCCTGGTCCCGGGCGTCATTACTCACGCCAGCAATATCGTGGAACATCCCGAGCTCATTGCCGAGCGCATCATCCGCTTCGCGCGTCTGGTCGGGCGGGAGAACGTTATCGCCGGCGCCGACTGCGGGTTTTCGTCGCAGGCGCTATACAACACCGAAGTGCACCGCACGGTGGTGTGGGAGAAATTCAAGGCCATGCGCGCCGGCGCTGATATCGCCACCGAACGGTTGTGGGGCTGATGTCGTTGGAACGGCTTAGCTTAGGCGCAGCGGCTAAGGGGTCTCATCACCGCGGGCTCTCGGCGGTTTGTTGCCGGCCGAAGCCTATTTCGGTTCTGATTTTGGCAGCAGCGCCGCGAGGCGATTGGCCTCGGCAACGTCCTCGGTCGTGTTGACGTTGAAGAACGGGTCAACCGGAGTTGCTGGCCATATCGCGACGGCGATGCTGTATCGCGCGGCCCAGTTCTCGACCTTGTGCACGCCCTCGTTCAGCAGTGCGTGCCGCAAATCTCCGCGCACGCTGAGCGGCCACAACGCCACGACCGGATGTCGCCTTTGTCCCGAAGCCGCGCAGGCGAGCAGCGCGCCGGCCTCAATGCGCGCGCGATGCAGGCGTCCGACCAGGTCCGGTGGCAGGAACGGGCAGTCGCCTGGTGCGGTCACGATCCATTCAATTTCCGGCGCATGATCGGCCGTCCAATCAAGACCTGCCAGGATGCCGGCAAGGGGCCCGGCATAATCTGGCGGGTCGTCGGCGACGATACTCAGACCTGCGTCAGCGAAGCGGCGCGGATCACCATTCGCATTGATGATCAGCTGACTGCACTGAGGGGCGAGCGTCGTGAGAATGCGTTCAAGTATCGTTTTCTCCCCGATGCGGATGCGGGCCTTATCGCCGCCGCGCAGGCGGCGCGCGCGGCCGCCGGCGAGGACAACGCCGAGAGTGAAGGGGACGTTCACGCGTTTTTCAATTTAGTCGTCCGCGAAGACTTGCTGATGCGCATGCTTAGGAAAAAGTCGCGTGCGTTGCTTGTCAGCAGGCAGAGCTCTTTCTTCACTTCACCGGCTAGGGGACGGCCAATCGGACTCAGTCAAAGCATCTACGCTGTCAACATCCCAGCTTTTTGCAACGCCGCCAGCACCATCTCCAGCGAAACGCTGCGCCCACTCCGAGTTTATTTCATCACTTTGCTTTTCCACCGGCGGCAGATCGATCTTTTCAGGCTCATCATTCCCCGCTTCCAGTAACTCGATGATGCTACGCACGACGCTGGCCTTATCGGCCACCAAATCCTCATAGGTGACGACGAACGGCGTGACGTTATTTGTGTCAAACCATCGCCACCAATTGAGTCTTTGTTGTTCGAGTTCATTCTTGCATTGCTCGATAAAGCCCGCGTCGTAGCGGGTATTTTTCCCCGTCACCTGGTCGAACGAAATCCAGGCATTGGTTTGCATCGCTTTCGCCATAGAGACCGCTTGAGCTACTTTGTCGCGCCGGTTGATATAGACGAAAGTGACCGGCGCTAGAATCTTCAGCATCGAGGGACACCACGTGAGCGCCGCCTCGAAATGATGGCCATGAGCTTTCATCCCGAATATTCCGTTTCGCCCGGTGCGGTGCTCAACGAGCTTCACGAAATAGTCCTCAGGTGTCTTAGCTCCGAAACGGACCATTAGCCGGCCGGGTTCGGCGGCCGACGGGATTGCAGCGTTCCCTGCGTCAATGTTTAGATATTCTGTGGGCGCGCCCAGGACACCGGATTTCCACAGCTCACTGCACAGGAACGTGCTTCCACACCGATACGACGAGGCGATGATATAGGACTTGCGTAGCGGAACCGGATTAGCAAAGTCGAGCCGCGGATCGAACCAACTGGTTATCGGGCGCGCGTCCGCACCACCAGCGCTGTCTGCTTTTGACTTCTTGTTCGTTGGCTTATTTGTGATTGCTTTTTTTTTCGTAGCCACCGCACCATCCCACAATCACTCTGCGGCGGTTCGTGCTGCATTCACTGAAAGCGTCTTCGAACTGCCCATTTCCTCGATTTCCGTCAGCAACTTGTCTTCGATGAGTGCCGCAATCTTGCCGACGTCGGCGTTGGCGAAGAATTCGCGCGGCTCGAGTGTGATCTGATACTTTTCGCGAATTCTGGGCAAGAGCTGCAGTGCTATCAACGAATGGCCGCCAAGCTCGAAAAAATTGTCGTCGAGACCGATCGGTGAGGTACGCAGGAAGTCGATCCACATGGCGGCCAAGGCCGTCTGCAGTTCAGTCTCGGGTGCGCGATAAGATTGCGCAAGCGCCGGCCGCGGATGGGTCTGCCGGGCTGGCGCGGCCGCGACTGTGGAGGCGGCGCCCGTGCCGAGAGCCTTCCCCGCTCCGAGCGGCTGCCGCTGGCCCAGTTGTCCCGCCCCGGCGGCCGGACGGGTCGGCGGCTTGTGCGCGATGACCTGTGGATGGTGCGCCACCAACGCCTGTTTAAACGCGCGGATACCCTCGGTCGTGAGCAGGCCGAAGTTCAACGCCTGCGGCCTGGCCTCGCCCGGCTTGACGCGCAATGTGTTGATTGCCATGCCGACTTCACGCCAAGTGTCCCAGTTGATCGAGATGACCGGCCAACGGGCTTTGTCCCGCATCTTGATTGCGTACGCGTCGAGATAGGCGTTCGCTGCCGCATAGTCGACCTGTCCAGCACGGCCCCACAAGGCTGCCACCGAAGAGAACAGAGCCAAAAAATCGAGGTTGCGATTGGCGAATATCTGCTCGATCACCGCCAGGCCCAAAAGCTTTGGGCGCATCACCGGGTCGAGTTCATCGGCGACTTTCAACCCGATTGGCGTTGAGCCGGAGATTCCGGCCGCGTGGATTACGCCGTGAATCGCGCCGAATTGTTTGGTCGCCTCGCGCACCACGGCGCGCATTTGGGCAAGGTTGCTCACGTCGGCGGCGCCCACCATGACCTTGCCGCCGGCCGATTCGATGCGGGCAATGCCACGGATCATGCGGACGAGGCGATCTTCCTCGGTGCCGCGCTCGAGAACGGCGGCCCACTCCTCGCGCGGCGGCACAGGCGTCCGACTGATGAGGATGACGCTTGCTTTGTAGCTGCGTGCTAGATGCCGCGAGATCGCCAGCCCGAGGTCGCCGAGCCCCCCGGTGATCAGATAAACGCCTTGGCGCCGTATCGACCCGCGCGCATTCTTGATGAGCTGCGGTGGAATTGGCTGGAATCCACGCGCCCAGCGGGAGTTACCGCGATACGCCGTGACAATAGCGGGTGCTGGACCAGCGAGGTCGGCAGCCACGCGATGTGCCAGTTCATCGGTGTTCGCAACCGCAGCGGGGATGTCGAATATACGGCAGCGTAATCCCGGGTATTCGCTCATGCCGGCCAGACAAGGTCCGATCGGCATCGCCATTGCCGGGTTGACCGTCTCGCTGCCGCTGATCTCTTGACCCTCGCGGGTCACGAACGTGATGATGACGTTGTCAGGCTTACCCGCCCGCATCAGTGACCGCATCAATACAATCGGTGTCTTGAGCTTGTCGTCGACGTCTTGGCGGTATCGCGCTTCGACAAATTCGGGTTTTCGGTCCGGGGATGGCTCGCAAAAATAGAGGACCTGCAAACGCTGCCCTTTCGACAGCGCTTTGGTCACCGTCTTGCACGCTTGAGCAAGATCGGCCTCGATGTTTGGATCAAGCGCAACACGCCCATCGGCGAACGTTTTGTATTTCGCGCCCTTCTCGATCACGGTGATCTTACCGCCGGCGCGCTCGCGTAATATCGCCGCGATCTGTTTGTCGATCTTCGCGGTCGGATTGTACAAAAGCCAATGGGGCTCTTTGCGTTTGGAGCTCCGGCTGAACGGACCTGAATATTGCACCCGCCTCCAGGTCACTGTCTCCATGAGGTAGTTTGCAGCTCCGCGGCCGCCCACGCCCAATCTGGCACCCGGTCGCAAAGCGGAAACCGCCCCCCGCGGCGGCCCAGCCGATTGCTGTTCCTCGACGATCCAATAGCGGCGCCGCTCAAACGGGTAGGTCGGCAGAACCCGCTTGATGCGCCGCTCGCCCGCGTAGCGGCGGGTCCAGTCGATGGGCCCGCCCGCGAGCCACAACTCGGCTGAGCTCCGCAGCATCGTTTTGACCTCGCCGACGCCATGCATCGAGGCGTGCGGCAGCGTAGAGTGGATAGCGGTACCCGCCACATCGCCGATGAGTGACTTGGTCAGGGTCGTGAGATTTCGGCCTGGTCCGACCTCGAGGAAAATGCCGGGCATCTGGTCATGGATTGTAGATAGCCCCTTGTGGAATTGTACCGCCGCCCGCAGGTGCTGCCCCCAATAGGCCGCATCGGTCGCCTGCTCGTCGGTGATCCAGTCGCCGGTGACGTTGGAAACGTAGGCCAACTGTGGCGGACTAAGAGTGATGCCTCGCATTATCTCGACGAATTGGGGCACCGCAGCATCCATCATGCCTGAGTGAAAGGCATGCGAGGTGTGGAGCGGGGTCGAGGAGATACCATCCGTCTGGAGTTTCTTTTCCAGCGCCGCAATTGCGGCGGTTGGACCCGATGCGACACAGGCCATCGGCGTGTTGATGGCGGCGATCGAGATCGAGGGCGGCAGCAGCGGCTCGATCTGTGCGGCGGACGCCATCACCGCCAACATAGAGCCCGTCGGCATGCTCTGCATCAGGCGGCCGCGCGCGGCGACAGCCCGCAGCGCGTCTTCAAGCGAAAATACCTCCGCGATGCAGGCGGAGACGAATTCCCCGATGCTGTGACCGAGCGAAGCGGCCGGCGTAACGCCGAGGCTCATCCACAATTTGGCCAGCGCGTAGGACACGGCGAAGATAGCTGGTTGCGCAAACTGGGTGTTGCGCAAGGTCTCCTCGGCCTCTTTCTCAGTCTCGGGTGTGGGGAACAAGAACTCGCGTAAATCGCGTCCGAGATGCGGCTTGAGTAACTCGGCACAATTATCGATTTCGCTGCGGAACACCGGTTCTTCGTTGTAAAGTTCCCGCCCCATGTAAAGATGCTGCGCGCCTTGCCCGGGGAATAGAAACGTTACAGGCTGTTCGGTGGCGGCGCGCTGACCGCCAACGACCCGGGACGGATCGGTGGAGCCGAGTGCTTCGGCGGCTTCTTTCAGGTTGTTGCAGACGGCGATACGGGCAAACGGATAGAGTGAGCGGCCCGTCGCCAGCGTATGACAAATGTCGGCAATATTTTCGTCCGGATTGGCGCGGAGATGCTCGGCAAGACGCACACAGGCAGTATCAAGCGCGGTCGGATTCTTGGCCGAAACAAGGACGACGTGACTGGAGCGCGCGGTCTTGTCTGAAGTGACTGGCGGTGGCTCCTCGATGATGAGATGCGTATTGGTGCCGCCGATGCCGAAAGAGCTGACGCCAGCGCGGCGTGGGCCGTTGCTTGGCCATTTCGTGAGCTTCGTCGGCACGAAGAACGGAGAATTAGCAAAATCGATTTTCGGATTGGGCGTCTCGAAATTCAGATTTGGCGGTATTTCGCCGGTCTTGACCGCCATCGCTGCCTTGATCAGGCCGGCGACGCCCGACACGGTATTTAGATGACCGATGTTCGATTTAAGCGACCCCAGCGCACAAAACTGTTTCGCATCTGTCGCCGAGCGGAAGACCTGCTGTAGCGCCTCCACCTCGATAGGATCGCCGAGCGCCGTTCCGGTGCCATGCGCTTCGACGAAGCCAATCGAAGCTGGCGAAACGCCGGCCACGGCCATCGCTTCCGCCACCACAGCCGATTGCGAGTTGATACTTGGCGCGGTGAAGCCGACCTTCATCGATCCATCGTTGTTGACCGCGGAGCCCAGGATGATCGCATGGATATTGTCGCCTTCCGCGATAGCGTCCTCGATCCGCTTGAGCACGACAATGGCGACGCCGTCGGCAAAGACCGTCCCACTGGCATCTGCGTCGAACGGCCGTGTATGGCCGTCCTTCGAGAGAATGCCGCCCTCGGTGAAGTGGTAGCCACACTTGTGCAGCCAATTGAAGGAGATGGCGCCGGCCAACGCCACGTCGCATTCGCGCGACATAAGACTCTGGAACGCGAGGTGGACCGCGACCGTCGAGGTCGAGCAAGCGGACTGAACAGTCATGCTCGGTCCCCGAAGCCCGAGCTTGTACGAGGCCCGGGTTGCCAGATAATCCTTGTCGTTGCCGATAAGCGCCATTTGCCGCGCCACGCCGGCCCTCACCGACGGGTCGCGGAAAATCAAGTTCATGTAGATGGTCGGGCCCTCGCCGGCGAACACGCCGATAGCGCCTCCGTAACGGCGCGGGTCGATACCCGCGGTTTCAAGCGCATCGCTGGCGCATTCAAGGAATACACGTTGCTGCGGATCGATGAATTCTGCTTCGCGCGAGCTATAGTTGAAAAACTCGGCGTCGAATAAGTCCATTCCCTCGAGCGGCGCGGCCGCCTTGATGTAGTTCGGCAGTTGCAGCACCGCGTCAGGAATGCCGGCCGCGCGCAATTCATCTTCGGTGTAGAAAGATATCGACTCGACGCCGTTGCGGAGATTGGACCAGAACTCGGCGACGTTCTTGGCGCCGGGGCAACGCGCCGCCATGCCGACGATCGCGATGGTCGGCCGCTGCTCGTCTTCATTTGTTATCAGTCGATCCATTTCGCTTCTCACTAGTCTTGGCGGGCGTCGCTTGCCGGTCCGGCCAGTCGCCGCGTCAAAAACTTCTTCCGTGCCTCGCCTCGGCTTGTCGAACGACTCAGAAAATCGGGCCGCTGTCCCTCGGCCAGGTAGGCCGACAGCGCGCGGATGGTCGGATAGCGGAAAAGCACTGTGGCGGGAATATCGCGGCGCAGCCGCTGATTGATTGCATTCTGTACACGCAGCAGCATCAGCGAATCGCCGCCGAGTTCGAAAAAATTGTCATCGACACCGACATCTTTCAACCCGAGAATTTGCATCCAGACGTCCGCGAGTATCTTCTCGGCCTCCGACTTCGGAGCGATGTGCCTGCGCGCCGTCTCCTGCATCGGTTGTGGCGACGGCAACGTAGCGCGATCAAGCTTGCCGTTGGGTGTGAGCGGCAGCTGCGGAATAGTCACGAAATATCCAGGAACCATGTGGCTCGGCAGCTTCCCCCGCAGATAAGCGCGGAGCGTCGCATCCGTTGGCGGAAGGCCGTCGCCGACCACGTAGGCGACGAGGCCGGGTTCGCCACTCGTCAGGTCATCACGCAATTGCACGATGGCGCTGCGCACGTTCGGATGCGTTTCAAGCGCGTGTTCGATTTCCGACAGTTCGATGCGGTGACCACGCAACTTCACCTGGTGATCGCGACGGCCGACGAATTCGATAACGCCGTCCGGCCGACGCCGCGCCAAATCGCCCGTCCGATAGATGCGCTCGCCGTTGCCGAAGGGATCAGGCAGGAATCGTTCCGCCGTCAGGTCGGGACGTCCAAGATAGCCTCGACCCAGCCCATCGCCGCCGACAAACAGTTCGCCGGTCACGTTCGCGGGCAGCGGTTCGAGGTTTGCGTCGAGAATCAGGGCCCGCATATTGGCGATCGGCAAGCCGATTGGAACGTTGGCAGAGCCGTTCTGCTCGCTGGCGAGGAACCAGGTCGCATCCCAGAATTCCGACGTACCGTAGATATTGAACAGTTCGGCCTGCGGCAGGCAGGCCCGAAATTTCGCCGCCAGCGGCGCCGACAGCGGTTCGCCGCTGCATGCCCAGTGACGCATTTTTGGCAGGCGCTGCGCCAGATCTTTCTGGCTAGCGAGAATGGCTCGCAACAGCGAGGGTACCAGCACAATGCGCGTGCTCCCTTCGCGCGCCATGAGATCGATCAATTGCTCCGGGTCGCGCGCAACGTCTTCGGGGACGATGACCGTCGATTGCCCTCGGATGAGTGGCATAAAGATGTCCCACAGCGCATCGATGAAATTCGGCGTCGTCTTCTGGACGTAGACCTCGTTGGAAAACTCCTGACTGACGTCCCAGCTCAGGCGATTGACAACCGCGCGGTGGGTGCCCATCACGCCCTTCGGCTTCCCGGTCGAGCCGGACGTGTAAAGAATGTGCACAAGATGATCCGGCATTGTCGCATTCGGCGGTAGCGTCGCCGAACGGGCGTCAATTTCGGGCTGATCGGCATCGAGTTGCACCACTGGTACCGGCTGCGGTGCGAATGTTGCCAGGAAAGCCGCCTCAGTGACGATGACGGGCGGCTTGGCGTCGGCAACAATGTAAGCCAGCCGTTCAGCGGGATAATTCGGGTCGAGCGGAAGGTAGGCTCCGCCAGCTTTGATGATACCCAGCAGTCCAACGACGAGCGCCGCGGAACGGCCCACGCACAGTCCGACGATGGTATCCGGCCCGACTCCAAGGCTGCGCAGGTGCCACGCGAGCCGGTTCGCGCGCTCGTCGAGATCGCGGTAGGTTATGCGTTCGTCCTTGAAGATCAGCGCGATGGCGTTCGGCGTTCGCTGTGCCTGTTCGGCGAATAGCTCGTGCAGGCACCGCTGCGGATAAGGTGCTGACGTCGAATTCCAGCCCGTGACGGAATGCCGGCGCTCGTCTTCGCTCAGCATTGGCAAGTCGGAGAGGCGCTGGAGCGGATTGGAGGTTATACCTTCGAGTAATGTTGTAAAATGCTTGAACAATCGCTCGATGGTATCGGGCTCGAACAGGTCGGTGGCGTACTCGATGATGCCGCCGACATCACCGTCCTCGCTTTCCCAGAGCACGAGCGTCAAGTCGAATTTTGAGCCGCGTGGAGTGAGCACGGCCGGGTCGACGCCGATTTCCGATGACACCGACGCCGCCCGCGGCGGTTGCATCGCCACCATGACCTGGAACAGCGGCGAACGGTCCTTCTCGCGACGAACGCCGAGCTCGTTGAGCACGCTCTCGAACGGCACGTCTTGATTGCTGAACACCTCGATCGCATTGGAGCGCACGCGGGCGAGGAAATCCTTGAACGTCGGATCGCCAGAAAGATCGAAGCGCATTGCGACCGTGTTGATGAACAGGCCGACCAGCGGTTCGATTTCGCGAAAGGCGCGATTGGCGACCGGCGTTCCGATAACGATATCGGTCGCGCCGGAATAGCGATGCATCAGCGTCGCCAGTGTCGCCATGACCACATTAAACAGCGTCGTCTGCTCGCGTTGGCAAAGCAGCCGCAGCCGCGTGACCAATTGCCGATCAAGGCTCAGGCCGCGACGCTTGCCGCGGAAACTGCGGTCAGGCGGCCGTGGGTGATCGAACGGCAGGTCGGTCGAGGCCGGTGCTCCAGTAAGGTGTTCGCGCCAGAACGCCATTTGCTTGGCGACGGCTTCTGCATGCAGCATGGAGCGCTGCCACGCGGCGTAATCGCCATACTGCACGACCAGCGGCGGCAGTGGCGACGGACTGTCTTTGGCAAACGCGCCATAAAGCGCCGTGGTTTCGCGCACGAGCACGCCCAGCGACCAGCCGTCACAGATAATGTGGTGAAGATTGAACAATATGACGTGGTCCTCGGCAGCCATGCGGACAAGGTCGGCGCGGAACAGCTCTCCCTGGGCCAGATCGAACGGCTCGACGGTTCGCTTGCGTGACCAACGTACGAACTCGGCCTCCCGCTCTGCGGCCGGAAGGCTGCTGAGATCGAGCATGCCGACCGCTACCGGCTCGGGGGCACGGATCACTTGCATCGGCACGCCATCGATCGTGTGGAAATTAGTGCGCAACACGTCGTGGCGGCGGACAACCTCTGTCAGCGCGCGTTCGAGAGTGGCGCGCTCGATCGGCCGGGCAACGCGAAGGGCGCGAAATGTATTGAAGACAGTATTGTCAGGCTGCAGGTGCTGTAGCAACCACTGCCCCTCCTGCATGAGCGACAGCGGCGCGATACTCTGAACAGCGCGACGGGGTATCTTTACGGTTGCACTTTTGCTCGGAATTTCCCCCCGGATTCGCTTTTCCAAGAGGGCCTTTTGATCTGGCGTCAGCCTTGCACGTCGGCCCACCCCAATAGCTTGGTTCATCTTCGCCCCTCGGGTAGAATTTTGTGTAACATCAACCGTTTCTGGGGCCAAGGGCCCGCATCGGTCACGGTATGGGTGCCGATTTACTGGCGAGCAGGATGTGTTGCTCGTCAACTATTGTCAGTTTATACGCGCCAGGTTCATTGGATGATAAATTTCAGCCAAAGAATGACTGCAATAGTGTTGGAAGTTTGGTAATCGCTGCCTAGGTTCAAACGGGAAAGCGCAAGTGTTGAGATAAGCCTTCGCTCGGCGGGGCGAGCTCTCGGCCGTGAAAATTTCTTCGGCATGGCGAGGCCGAAACGTAGCTGCCAGCCAACGGGCTTGCTATGAAAGGCGGGTTTTGTGACGAAGGTCACTGCGGGCGGTGCCGGGCGGGCGTATTGGGATAACGTGTTTGTACTTCACTGAGCGCCTTACGGGTCGCAAAGCGGGGGCGACAGCCGATGATGGCGCGTTTCCGAAATAGTCGAGATTGAGCCAAGTTTAACGCTCTCTTATCCCAAATACGTGCAGCGTATGGACCTTTCGGCGGCGCCGGAATTGGAGCTGGACTACGCATGGCGAATAATGCCCGCCGTTCGAATGCAAACAGCCAATCCACAGCTCCACAGGATGCGGCACAGCTTTCTACAGCCGATGTGAGTAGTGGTTTACCGCGCCCGAAGCTTATATTACCCACTGAACGGTCAAGTAGGGCCAACGTCAAAGGTGAGGTTGAAGCCGCCAAAATGGGGTCCTTCCGCAAGGCGTTCCCGAGCATAGGCCAGCCGTGGGCAGCGCTTAAGGGTCGAATGGAGGCTATGCGCAGCGATGACGTGCAGTGGCGACATCGTGGCGTGCCTTTGCATGTCTATTTTGCTGGCGAGGATGTGCTCGAAGTCGCGAGCGAAGCCTACACCATGTTCATGTCGGAAAACGCCTTGGCTCCGTCAGCGTTTCCGAGCCTTGGTCGGATGGAGCGTGACATCATCGACGCGGCCGTCGAGCTTTTCCACGGCCCAGCCGGCGCGACCGGAACGTTCACGTCTGGCGGTACCGAAAGCATCATTCTCGCGGTCAAAGCTGCGCGCGATTGGGCACGCGTGAGCCGGCTCAGAACAAAGGAGCGCGGCGAAATTCTTTTGCCGATTACTGCACATCCGGCTTTCGACAAAGCCGCGCAATTGCTCGATCTCGATCCGGTGCGTGTGGGGATCGGCCCGGACTTCCGTGCTAGTGTGCCTGCGCTTGAAGCGGCGATCACTGATCGCACGATCCTCGTGGTTGCTTCAGCGCCGTCTTTGCCGTTCGGCCTGATTGATCCGGTCGAAGAAATCGCCGAACTAGCTTTGCGTTACGGCATCTGGTGCCACGTCGACGCTTGTATCGGCGGCTACATCGCACCGTTCGCCACCAAACTCGGGTACCCGGTCCCGCGGTTCGACTTCTCGATCCCCGGCGTTCGCTCGATTTCCGCCGACTTGCACAAGTTCGGCTATGCTGCCAAGGGCGCGTCGACGCTGATGGTTAGGAACCGGGCCGATGCAGCGTTTCAAGCTTTCGAATTTTCCGATTGGCCGAAGGGCAAATACTTCACACCGACGCTGCTGGGCACGCGGTCGGGCGGCGCCTTGGCAGCCGCTTGGGCAATTATCCACTATCTTGGCGAAGACGGCTATCTCAGATTGACGGCGCGGGTAATGGAACTCCGCGATCGTTATGTCGACGGTATCACGGCGATTCCCGGTTTGAAGCTGCTCGCTCAGCCCCATCTGAGCATTATCGCCTACGGTTCTGATGTTGTTGACATCACGGCGGTCGGCGATCAGTTGGTGGAGCGCGGTTGGTATGTCAGCCGCATCGCCCATCCTCCAAGTCTCCATCAGACTGTCAATCTCGTCCAGGAAGCGACGATCGAAGAGTATCTGACCGATCTGGACGCCTGCGTCGAGCATGCGCGCATGCACTCTCTCGTTGGCAGGAACGCCGAAGTTCTGACTTATTAGGTTCGGCGGCTTATGTTCGACACCGCACCATAGTGCCAAAAAGCCGCCTGTGTCGGGCCTGGGTGGCTTTGCTTTGTGGCCAATCTTCTTGTCGCCCGATCGAATTGAATTTGTCGCGGCCGTCGACTGGCTCGAAAGACTGGCGCTATAATAGACGGGATCACTAAGGACCTCGCATGGCTATGACGCAGGAGTGGAGCGAAGAGGACGAGGATCTCGGCGAAAGTGAGCAGGGCGGACGCGGCCGGACTGTGCCGCTGCGGATGAGGCAGATTCGGGTTGAGGCTCAGGTACAGCTCGCTGAGGCCCAGCGGGCGATGGCGCGCGCCACGACCAAGAGTGCGCGTTACATGCTCTGGGCCGCGCTTGCCTCCGCGATATCGTCGGTCGTGACAGTCATTGCCGTCCTCTACACAGTATTGGTCGTCCTGCCGCACGTTACTCACTGAATAGACGCGACGTGTGCTTTCTCAGGCGGCGGCAAGTCGCTTGCTCAAAAACGCCTCGACGCTTGAAGTGAACTGGGCGGGATTGTCCAGCATGACGGCGTGCCCCGCAACCCTGATTGTCTGGAGGCGGCTCATCGGCAACGTCCGCTCAACCATGCGTGCCGCGACGTCGGTCGGAAACACCGCGGACATGGCGCCTCGGATGACGAGGCTCGGGCATCTAATCCGCGCCAGTTCTGCCCAGAGCCCAGGCAGATAATAGCGACCGTTTTGCGCGACCAATCGGCTAAGCTCGGAGTGGGCGCCGAGCGCATCGTCGATCTTGATCTCGTATGGCACGCCGGCGGCTTGGCGTAGGCTGTATCGTGCGAATTGCGCGAGCAATCTCGGTTCTGCCAGCGGACGCCTTGCCGTCAGCCATCGCGCAAAATCGTCCGCCGACCCGTAGGCGCGCGGCATTTCAATAAAGCCTTTGAGGACTTCGTCGACGCCAGTCTGGTCGAGTTCGGGGCCGAAATCGACGATCACGAGCGTAGCGATCTGCGCTGGATTGGCAGCAGCGAAACGAATCGCCGTCTCCGCGCCCCAAGAATGGCCGATTAAAATCGTCCGTTCAAAGCCGAACGCCGCAATGACCTTGGCCAAATCTGCGGTGAAAGTCTGTAAATCGTAGTTCGCGTCTGGGTCCCGATCGGAATTGCCGTGACCACGCATGTCGAGGGCGACAACGCGAAAGCGCGACATGATTCGCGGCGCCAGATGACTCCACACCGACGCATTGTCACCAAATCCGTGGAGAAGAATACACGGAAATCCACGCCTGCTCCATTCCACAGCGTGAAGAGAAAGGGCGTTGTTTTCGCCGACGCCAATGGTCCTGGTCCACATTTTTCCCGCGGTAAAAGCTGTCAAGCAAAGCCTGCGGATCCGAAACCCGTCGTGCACGCTGCAGTAATCATTTTTTTCTTGCCGATTTCTTGAAAGCTCGGCGCAGGCTCGCCGGCCTCATGTCGGTCCATACTTTCTCAATATACTTGAGGCATTCGGCCTTGCTGCCTTGCTTTCCAGCCGGGTTCCACCCGCGCGGAACGTCCTTGCGCCCAGGCCAGATCGAATATTGTTCCTCGGCGTTAATTACCACCAAGTAGACTTCGGCGTCTTCTGCTTCGTTGATTGGCACGCCCTTTCCACGAAAACCGAAAATGCAAGCGAAATTCTCAGGATCTAATCCGCGCTTGCAGCGCGAATTCGACGTCGCGAAGACTGTCTGTTGCGGCGCCCACCATACCGGCGGCGACCCGCCGCTTCAAGAAGCCGCATCTGTTGGGCGGTGGCAGCAATCCTTCATACTTGCCACGGAAATTTATTTGGCTGATTCCACTATTTCGGTTTTGCCGCCCGCGTCTGTGGGCGGTGTTTTGGCAGCTTCCGGAAAAGATTGGGGGGTTCGCCACACCGGCGGCTCGCCGCGCTCCAGCCAGAGCACGCGATCCCCGAGATGGAAATACCGTTCATCGTGCGAGAGTACGATTACCAGCTTGCCTTTGGAACGCAGGGACGGAAGAATTTCTCGGTAAAACATGTCCTTGTAGTGGGGGTCTTGATCCGCGGCCCATTCATCGAAAACGAGAATCGGCCGATCCTCCAACAACGCCATCAGCAGCGCCGCCCGCCTGCGTTCGCCCGCCGAAAGCTTTGCCGACCCATCAGAGGCGTCGCGCGGCGCCAGCATCCAGGGCTTTAGTCTGAGCCGTTTGGCGTCGCGTTCGGCCTCGAAGCTGAACTCGTCGTAGTGCAGATCAGCCACCTGCTCGAACAGGCAGAAATCGGAGAAGACAACTGCGAACTTGGTGCGATAGAGGCCCACATTCGTCGCGTCGATGGCTACACCGTCAAGATGGATCGCGCCGCTTGTCGGCGCGTACAATCCGGTTAGTACTTTGAGGAGCGTGGTTTTCCCGCTGCCATTGCCGCCGGCAACGAAAACGATTTCGCGGGGATTGAGAACGATATCCGCCGGTCCCAGGGTAAAGTCATCGTCCGGGTGACCGCCTTCGTATCGGTAAACCACCTCGCGCAGTCTCAAGCTTTCCCAATTCGAGGAAACCGACATTGCCATCGACCTGCGCATCTCACGCTTGGCGGCGCGATCGGGTCGCTCTACGTCCTTGGACAGCGTCAAGCCAAGTTCATTGATTCGCTGCAGCGCAATGGATGCCTCGGCAAAGGCGCCGCTATCGGCCACCAGCGACTGCAGCGGTCCGCGCATGTAAAGAAGGGCAAGCACGCCGTAGCCTGCGGCCAGAAAACGACTGGTTTCAGAAAAAGGGGCAAATACCGCGATCCCCAATATCACGAAGGACATTGACTGAATCCAGGCCGCAACGGCCTCGGAGTACCAGCCACGCTGGCCGCCGGACTTCTGCATGTCGCGCATGCGATCTTCGAATGCGCGCAGGACCTGCCGGCTAAGCGTGCGATTGAGCTTCATCTGCTTGACGCCGTCGAGCACCGTCCTAAAGACATGAACAATACGGTCGAGAGCGCTCCGCGTTGTGCGTCCATGCCTTCGCTCAAGCCGGCGCAGCAGGATGGCAACCCCGATGGTGAGAAGTAGCAGAAACGCCGTGACTGCCGCCCGATCAGGTGAAAGCCAGGCGAGATACGCCAAACATGCCAACAGAAACGCCGCGGCCGAAAACAGATGGACAAAATTGCGCACGGCCGCGGCGATACTGGAGAGGTCCGTGGTGAAACCCACCAGCAGTCTCGCCGCGCCGATTTGTTCGAATTCCTCCAACGGCATATGCAGAACCGACCTGATCATGCGCCGTCTCATGCGCAGAATAGCGGTCGCCATCAAACTTTTCGGGATCAGCCGCGCATAGGTTCTGCTTACAACGGCGACGACAGCGAAACATATGAACTGCCACCACAGGATGTGGGTCGAGCGCAGCGACTGCAAAATGCAAATAAGCGCCGCTACCGTCGAAATGCCGCTGATGACGCTGGCGAGGATCGCGATCACCAGCCGGAGTTTTGGAACCTCCGAAAGCAGGATCAGTAGCTGCATCAGCGCCGGCCGTGGTCAAGGGAGATCGTTCGTTCGAATGTTGTGGTCTTATCACCGCAGAAGAGGTTAGTCATGGTGCATGGACGCGATCTCGAGCCTCGGCAGAGTGGGGCTTGTGTACAATGTTGCGGCCGCGGGTGTTATGGTAATCAAATGCTATTGCGGGTCTCGGGAATCCCAAAATGGTAACCTCGAAGGCACTTCACACAACGGTGCGGCTCGTCGGCGTCGGAAATAGGGCCTAGCATTCAACAGCCTGCCGCTATATAGTTTTGTGCAGCGTATTGTGCTGTTGGACCGCGACGAGCGAGCACGGCGAGCGGGTCGATTTAGCCCGAATGCAGATTCCGAAATCAGCTCGCGCCTGGGCCGAAACACTCGATAAAGTAGGGATTGCGATATGATTAGCAGGTTTGACCTTGCCGCTGCCGTTGTCGTCACTGTTGCACTTGCCGGCCCGGCCTTTGCAGATACGACGATCAAGAGCGCGGATGGCACAGTCCAAATAACGGTCCCGAACGGCTGGCGCGAGGGCAAACCCTTTGGCCCGAACATCAAGGTGCAGGCGTCGAGCGCACGCGGCGGCCTCGTTCTGGTGCGCGTAGTATCCAAGGAGGATTTCAAGGACCTCAAGTCATTTGCCAATGTTGGGTTAGGGCGCTTGAAGAAAAACATGCCGGATGCGGAGCCGAAGACGGAAGAAATTCAGATCAACAACAAGCCTGCGATTCGAATCACTCTGGAAGGCACGCAGGCCAACGGCCAGCGCAGAGGATATCTCATCACCTTTTTCGAGGCAGACGGAAGTTACGTCGACGTCGTGACCATGGCAGCGGCCTCGGCATTCAAAACCGAGGAGCCGGTACTCGCCGGATTGGCAAGCCAAGTAAAGGTGTTAGCGTCACCTGACGCCGTAGCGCCAGCGGCAGTGCCGCCGCCATCGGCGCAGACAACGCCTCCCCCCGCCGGCAAACCGCCGGCAACGCGCCCTCCGCGCTAAGCGCACTTATCGTCGGTGGTCAGAGCGGGTCCGGCCTTATCATCCGTAACTGGCGCGGGTGCACTTAGTCGCTTGGACCGGTTTCACTGGAGCCGTCGGGGGGCGTTACGCTGTCCTCGTCGTCGCTGTCCTGCCTGTTGACGTCTGCAGCGGAATCCCCGATGCGCACGTACTTTGTCAGAATGTAGCCGTCATTGCCGTTCCATGAAGTGCGGCACCAGCCGTTGGTACAACCCCGCACCGTGACGACACTGCCTTTCGGGATTGTCGCGACTACTTCACTCCGGCTTGCCGGCGCCTTTCGCAAATTGAGTTGAGTTGTGACTGTTCCGGAATCCGAACAGCTGCACAGCGCGACGCACAGGCTCGAGGATACGAGTGCAAGACCGAGTTGCGCCCGCGTTGTGATCAGGACCTGTCCGATGGGGGTTTGATTTTTTATCACCGCACGATACCCGTATCCAAGCGCGTCACAAGCGTTGTGATTAAGTATCGCGCCACCGTAACAGGTTCCAAGTCTGGCAATTGGGCGAAGGTGCGTCCGTATGCACGCGTCGTTTCGACACATTAGGCGATGGGCTAATGTCGCACTGTCTGATAAAATTCGCATTGCTCGCTGAGCCACTGCGTGCACGTGAGGATTCGATCCGATTTGATGCCCAACGATTCCTTTTCGGCCGAGACATCGGGCATGCCGCTGATCCTGCGTAACCGCGGCCAGACATTGGCGGTGATTTTGCTCATCGCGGTCGTTGCGATTGGAGCCGCGATTTACTTTTGGCGAAGCCAACACGTAGCCGTGAGCAAGTTAAGCGTCGCGCGGACCCAGGCAAGCCGGGCAGAAGAGAATTTCACGGCGACCCGATCCGCCATCGACACTATCCTTTCCGACGTCGGCGATGGTCTTGCAACAACGAACGGGATCCAGGCCGGGGCGGCGGCGGCCATTCTCACCAAACTCGAACACGCCGTCGATTTGCTCGTAATAAGGACGCAGAAGAATCCCGAACTATTGCGCAGCCAGGCGTCCATGTGCATTCAGTTCTCGACGACCTTCCTGGCGCTAAACGATACCAAGAGGGCCGTCGAAATCGCGCAAAAAGGCACGGAGATTTTCCGCGCAATGGCCGCGGAGCAGCCGAATAACAACGCGTTACAGAGTGACGTCGGTCTGAGCCTGGGGAAGCTCAGCGAGGCACTGCGCGCCAGCGGCGACGGTAAGGGTGCACTCGCCGCTGATCGCGAAAGCCTCGAGATCGCCCGCGCACTCGCCGACAAGGATCCGGGAAACAAACAGTTTCGAACCGACGTCGTGCTCGCGCTGTGGCGGCTAGCGGCAGTCGGCGATAATGCGCGCGAGCGCCTGACCGAAGCGCTTAAGCTCCTTAAGAACCTGAAGCTCGCCGCGATGCTGACGCCGGACCAGGAGGGATGGATCGCAAGAATTGAGAGCGACCTTTCCAAATTGTGACGCGCTCACAGTGGCGGAAGCCGGTCGAACCACGGTTGCGCCTGTTCCAGCTGCGCGGCAAACTGAATCAGCTTTCCTTCTTCGCCATAGCGTCCGCCAAAATGAACCCCGACTGGTAGGCCATCGGCGGTCCAATGCAATGGCACGCTCATCGCCGGCGTGCCGGTTGCGTTGTATAGGGGCGTGATCGTCAGATATTCGGCGACACGTCTGGAAAATGTTTCAACTTCGCCGTTCATATCGAAGTATCCGAGCGGCGGTGGTGGTGCCGGTAAGGTTGTGGTCAAAATCACGTCGTAGGATGCAAGAAACGCTGCAAGCCTGCGCCCGGCTGCGTGCGTCGCACTAAGGGCGTCAGCGTATTGGATTCCGGTTATGGCACGGCCGCGATTGAAGACCGCCCAGGTGAGCGCCTCCACATCGTCACGACGTGGCTCACGTTTGAGCGCCCGCCATCTGGCTGTGAGTGTGCGCGCGACATTGGCCGCGAGCAGGATTTGGTTCTTTGGACGCAGCTCAGCAAGATCGATATCGGGAGCAGCCTCTTCAACGATATGGCCCAGGTTCTCGCACAGGTTGGCAGCATTCTCCACGGCCTTGACGCATTCGGGATGTAACGCCGAGCCGCGATGGTCGCGTCGCATCATGGCGATCCTCAAACGGCCGGGGGAGCGGCCGACCTCATCTGCGAACGGGCGCTCCGGCGTAGGCGCCGCGTAAGGATCGCCCGGCTCCGATCCATTGGTGAGGTCCAGCAACAGCGCCGAGTCGCGCACTGAGCGGGTGACCGCGTGAGTGACCGCCAATCCGCCCCAGCCCTCGCCGGCATCCGGCGCGTAGGACACCCGACCGCGGGACGGCTTTAGCCCGAATAATCCACATTGAGCGGCCGGCGTGCGGATCGAGCCGCCGCCATCCGTAGCATGCGCTGCTGGCAGAATGCCGGCGCTGACCGCGGCAGCGCTTCCACCCGAGGAACCGCCTGGCGAATAGGACAGGTTCCAGGGGTTACGGCAGGCGCCGTGTTGACGTGGTTCGGTGCTCGGGCTGAGGCCGAGTTCAGGCGTTAGGCTGCGACCGATGATGACCAGGCCCGCGCGCTTGCAGCGGGCGGTGTAGGCGCTGTCGTGATCGGGCACGAAATTGGCATAAAGGGCGCTCCCGAGACCCGCCGGCACGCCCTTCTCGAAGATCGACAGGTCCTTGATGAGATACGGAACGCCACGCAGCGGACCATCAGGAAGACCAGCCTCGATGGCGGCGCGGGCACGTGGATATTGCGTGCGTGCGATCGCGTTGATTGAGGGATTGACCTGCTTGGCGCGGGCGATGCCGATTTCAAGCAGTTCGCCAGCAGTGACTTCACCCCTTGCCACGAGCGCGGCGAGCGCAACGGCGTCATGTTTCCGGTACTCGTCAAACCGCATCGGGCGTCCGCAGTGAATGTCTGAGGGAAGGGCAGATCGCGATCACGAAAGTGTCGCGGCATCATCGTCGCGCAGCTTGAAGCGCTGAATTTTTCCGGTCGCTGTTGTCGGCAATTCGCGGCGGAACTCGATCCAGCGCGGATAATAAGCATAAAAGCTCTGCGAGGAGACTTTGGTGAAGCGCGCAACCAGGCGCTCACGGACGTGCGTCTTGAGCGTTTGAACGAGTTCGGCGCTCTCCTTGTATCCGCCCTTGAGCACTACAAAGGCCTTTGGCTTGAGCATTCCGTCATTGTCCTTGTGACCGACGACCGCGGCCGTCAGCACGGCCTCATGGGCGAGCAGCGCCGACTCCAAGACCAACGGCGAAACCCATATGCCGCCAACCTTGAACATGTCGTCGTTGCGCCCGCGGAAATGGCAAAACCCTTCTGCGTCGCGCAAGTACATGTCGCCGGTGTGAACCCATTCACCGACAAAAGTGCGCTGAGTCTTGGCGCGCTGATTCCAATAGCCTTCGGCGCTGGTCGGTCCGCGGACGACAAGTTCGCCGACCTCTCCGACGTCGAGCTCATTCCCATCCGCGTCGAGAATCTTGGCATCGTATCCTGGGAGCGGCTTGCCCGGCGTGCCGTAGCGAATGTCGTCGGGGCGATTGCTGAGGAAGGTAAGAATTTCAGTCGCGCCGGCGCCCTCGACAATGTTGACGCCGATGACCGAGCGCCACTCTTCTCCGATGCTGGCCGGGAGAGTGTCTCCGCCGGAGACACAAAGGCGCAGTCGGTCGGAGCCTGCGCCCCGACCGATATCCTTCTGCGTCAGCAGCGCTGCATAGAGCGCCGGTCCGCCGAAAAATACCGTCGGCCGATACCGCTGCATCGTCTCGATCACCTTTGGCGGCGTGACCGGATCGGGCACCAATATCGTCGTTGCGCCGACCGACATCGGAAAGGCCATCGAATTGGCGAGCCCATAGGCGAAGAACAATTTTCCCGCCGAGAACAAAATGTCGTCGCGCCCGATCCCGAGGGTCTCCTGGCCGAAATGCCGGGCGGTCGCGAGCATGGTGGTATGCACATGCTTCACACCCTTGGGATCGCCGGTCGAGCCCGATGAATAAAGCCAAAACGCAATCTCGTCCGAAACCGTCGAAATCTTGAAGAGGTCGGGCGAACCGCTCGCCAGAACATCCTCGAACAGGTGCGTCGCCAGGTTTCCGCAATGGGGCGTAGTCGCGCCCTCGGCGCCCACGACGACGACGGTCTTCAGATACGTCAGTCGATCGATGACAGGTTCGATAACTTCGAGCAGCGGCCTCGAGATCAACATCACCTCGGCGCGGCAATCGTCGAGAATATAGGCGTATTGCTCTGTCGGCAGCTGGTTGCTGAGCGGTATGGGAACGACGCCGGCGCGTATCGCTCCCCAGAACACGATCGGGAATTCTACTTTGTCGAGCAGCAAGAGAGCGACCCGGCTCTCCTGGCGCAGTCCCAGCGTTCGCAGAGCGTCGGCAAATCGGCAGGTCGCCGTCTGCAGCTCGCCGTAGGTGAGTTCGCGAACCGGGTCTACGAATGCGACCTTGGCGCCAAGCCCACGCGAGACGTTAATGTCGACTAAATCAGTGACAGCGTTGTAATGGCGCGGTGGCGCCCCGTCTTCAAGGTTGGTCATCCGGCAATCCGATCGAGAACATAAGTCCGCGTTTGTGCTCCGACGGGGTGCGTCGGGCCCGCCGCGGCGGGGGCAAAGTCGGAGCCTTCGTCGTCAAGCCGGCATTCAAAACCGAAACAATCACAGAGGAGAACGATCAATTCATGACTAGGCGTGGCGACGACGGCAGATCGGTCGTTCGATTCCGCCGCGCGTCCGCCGCCGACATCGCGCCGTCTGTAGCGAAGCAGCGGCCCGCTTCCGGAGGCGACTGCGGTGTCGAGTATGACGTGCTGCGGCCTCAGGTGGCGCAGTTGCGCGAAAAACTGGCGCAGATCGACCAGTTCGAGCACACCGCGGCCGATGATCACGTCGAACGCATCGGGACTCGTGTCGTATAGCGCGGGCATGATTTGCATGGTCACAAAGCGATAGGAATTCACCGGGATGCCGTGATCGGCGAAGGCCTGCTCGGCGACGGCGATTCGAGCCGGCCTCGGGTCGACCCCGACGACGTAGGCGGCCCCGGCATCGAGTGCGGCGAAACTGCAGAGCCCGCCGCTGCTCATGAGATCGAGCACGCTGGCGTTACGCAGCAGCGCGCGATTTTGGCCAATGATCTGCTGATATCGCGGCAATTTGTGAACGTTGGGATTGGCCCGATAGGCGGGAGCTTGCGGCGCAAGTTGAAGCTGAGAACCCATTCCGGTGTCGGCATCCGGTTGCTGGGCCTCAGGCTGTTCGATCTCGACACGAAAAAAAGAAGTAGCCGTGCGGCCCTCTGCGGTTTCTTTTTGCTGGGGCTCGAACCCGAGCATGCTGAACAATTCATCGCCAGCAAAAAATTCGCGCCGTACATCGATGCCGCTCTCGATCTCGCGGGTGAACTGAGCGGCCCACTCGTCCGTCGTGGCATCGTCGTGCGCTTGCGCGAACGAGGGAAAATCGACTTTGTCGGCAGCATCGTTGTCAACGTCGAGCAACTGCGCGACGGCGCGGATCACGCCGGCAATATCGGCGTTGATGTCGTCACGATAGATGACGAATGGTTCGATGCCGTTGGCTTCGAACCAGCGCCACCAGGCTAGTCGTTGTCGTTCGAGCCTGCCGAGGTATTTGGAGATCAGATCCCGGTCGTAGTGCAGCGGCCGGCTGGCCGGCGTGGCGTCCAAGTCGGCAACTGTTCGGCCTGCAAGCAGCGCTCTAACCACGGACACCGCCTGCGCCAGTTTGTCGTGGCAATCGACATAGATGTACGTCACCGGAGCCAACATATTCAACAATTCGGGGACTTGCCCGACCGCCGAGTTGAAATCGTCGAAACGTGCGTTTAGTCCGAAGACGCCATTGCTCGATGTGCGGCACGCCAAGAGCTCAGCGATGTATTCACTCGGGCCAAGCACCTGCAGTCGCTTCATCATCGTCGAGGCGATCGAGTGATCAGCAGGGGCGGCGAGCGTGCCGCGCACATCCTCGAAGCTGGCGTTGAGGTACTCCCATGGCGCACCAAGCCGCCCGGTTTGCCAGAGCGATTTGCACACCGAAGCGCTGGAATAGCGGTCGGAGGACGCAACGATGTACGACTGCTGCAGAGAAGCTGGAACGGCAAAGTCAAGCCGCGGGTCCGTCAAAAAGCGGATTGGCGTCGAAGTCGGCCTGTCTGTGATGCTTTTCAGGGTGCTGCTCCGGTCCACTTTTAGCGCTCAGCACTCGTTCTTAACCCAGCTACGATAGCTTATTCCGGCGACATGAGCATGGGTCTCTTGTCGTTCGACGCAAGTTCAATGCAGCCAGCCGGCAAGGAACCGCTGAACCTGTTGCCGCGCATCCGCAGTCGCTTCGGCATCGTATTGCAGTACGTGTCCCATATACGTCCGCGGCGGCTTGTCGATATCGAAAACGTGAACCGCGTTTGGATAGACCTTGAGCTCGACTGGCGCTCCGCCCAGGCGCGCGTGCGCCGCGAGCCGCCGGCAGGCCCTGGCCGGCGTCCAATCGTCCTTCTCGCCGATGAGGATCAGCAGCGGAACCTGAAAGCTCGCTTCGACGTGCCGGAAGCAAGCGGGATAGATGGCTACCACAGCGGCAATGGCGACATGCTGTGCGGCAAGGCGTGCGCGCAACTCGACGATCCCCGGCCTGCGATCGGATGCGGTCTCAAGCGCTCCCCAGCCGCCGTGCGAGAACCCGATGACGCCGATCTTGCCACCCTGCAGCTGAGGAAGATGCGAGAGGTGGGCGGCGGCCGTATAGGCATCGGCGGCGTGCAATTCGCCCTGGATTATCTCGCCATTGGCGCACGCGTTGGTCGCGCCCCGCGGCCTGAAGCTGTCGATGGTCATGACCGCGTAGTCGAGCTGCATCAGCCACCGTGCCCAAGTCTGCATTTGAGCCCAGCCATTGCGATCGAGCCCGTCGCAACCGGGAATAAGGATGATCGTGTTAAACGGCCCCTGGCCGCCCGGTGCCTGCAGCCAGGCCTTCAACTGAATTTCGTTCCCTTGGTACGTTTCCGGGATGAGAAGCGGGGTCGGATTCGGCCCGAATGTCGTCTGCGCCTGCGACAGGGCAGGGAACAGCAAAGCCAGCAGAAGAGTGGATCCGATCGACCAGCGCAAAGCGCGAATGGCGAAAGCTTGCATCGAAATGGGCCCTAAGTCGCGGCGCGAGAATAAACCTTCAAATGGTTGCCGCTTGCGGTGCGGGCGCCTTGGTTGCCCGCAGGCGCCGCAGCCGCCGCCCCAAAGCATCAACTGCCAGGTAGACCGCCGGGGTCGTATAAAGAGTGACGAATTGCGACAGCAATAGGCCGCCGACGATCGCGATGCCGAGCGGTTGCCTGAGTTCCGAGCCGGGTCCGGTGCCGAACGCCAACGGCAACGCCCCACCGAGCGCAGCCATTGTCGTCATCACGATCGGGCGAAACCGCAGGGCGCCCGCGCGCCGGATCGCCGCCTGTGGCGCCAGGCCCAGGCGCCGTTCCGCGTCCAAGGCGAAATCCACCATCATGATCGCGTTCTTCATGACGATGCCGACCAGGAGGATGCACGCGATTGCCGTGATCAACGTGAACTGGGTTCGCGTAACCGTCAGCGCCAGTAACGCGCCGAGGGTTGCGGAGGGCAGTGTCGACAAAATCGTGAACGGGTGCGCGTAGCTCTCGTACAACATGCCCAGGATGATGTAGACGGCGATGGCTGCGGCGAGGAACAGAAACGGCTCGGCGCTCCGGGCTAGCTGCGCTTCGTGGGCCTCGCCTCTGAACTCCGTCCTGATGTCGGGCGGAAGGCCAACATCGATTTCAGCTTGCTTGATCGCCGCCTGCGCTTGGCTGATCGAAACACCAAGCGGCACGTTGAAGCCGATAACGATACTCGGCAGTTGCGAAATGTGGGTGATCCACATCGGCGTATGGTCGCGGCGGCGCGTGCTGATTGCATCCGACGGAACGCCCTGCTCGAACAGGAGTTGAGTGAGGTCCTTGGGGTCTTCCCGGAAGCGCGGTTCGACCTCGAGTACCACCCGGTGGAAAACGATCGGGAAACGGATAGTTTTGATCTGACGCTGGCCAAGCCAATCGTACAGGACGTTGTCAAGGTCAGCGACACTGACGCCCGCGCGTGCCGCGCGCATGCGATTGATGGACAGACCAGCCTCGATGCCGGCGGTGTCGTAATTCCATATGGCGTCGGCAATCTGCGGAAGCTGCTGGACGTGGCGCAGCATGATGCGGCTCCAGCGAGCTACCTCGTTCTTGTCCAATCCCGTCAGGGCATATTGGTAACGAGCCAGCCCGCCGCTGGCGCCGATTTGGATGTCTTGCGCCGGAACGAAGAAGGTGCGAACGCCGTGTATCTTCGCCAAACTTGCACGCAGCCGTTCGATGACCTGCTCCACGGACTGCTTGCGGACTTCCAAAGGTTTAAGGTTCACCAGCATTGCGCCAACGCTGACGACGCCGCGGCCGATGGTCGAGGCGACACCTGCCACGGCCGGATCCGCGGCAACAGCGGCTGCCGCGTCTTGTTGAAGTTCCTTCATTGCGGTGAAAGAGGCGCTGGACCGAGTTACGGTCCGCACGCGCAAAATGCCGGTGTCCTGCGTTGGCAGGAAACCTTTGGGTATGTTGATGTAAAACGCGGCCGTGGCAGTGGCCAGCGCCACCGCAAGGGTCAGCGTAACCCACCGGAAGCGCAGCGACCAATCGAGGCTCTTTACGTACCAGCCAAGTACCCCATCAATAACTCCGGCAAAGAAGCGGCTGACGCGCCCTGGCTCGACGCGGTCTCCGCGGCCGAGAAGACGGCCACATAGCATCGGCGTCAGCGTCAGCGACACGATCGCGGAAGCCGCAATGGCCGCAACCAAGGTGATGCCGAATTCGCGAAACAGCCGGCCGACGATGTCGGGCATGAACAGGACCGGCGTGAGACTGGCGATCAGAGCCAGTGTCATCGAGGCGACGGTGAAACCCATCTGCCGCGTGCCCTTGAGCGCGGCATCGATCGGCCTCTGACCTTCTTGGATGAGACGTGCGATGTTCTCGATGATGATGACAGCGTCGTCGATCACGAAGCCGATGGCGATCGTCAGCGCCATCAGTGAAATATTGTCGAGACTGAAATCGAGAAAATACATCACCACCAGCGTCACGGCGATGGAGACCGGGATAGTGATGGTCGGGATGACGGTTGCCCATAGCCGGCGCAGGAACAACGCCATGACCAGGATGACGAGGACGAGGGCGACCCCCATGGTAAATTGGACATCGGCAATTGCGGCGCGGATCAACAAGGTGCGGTCATAGATCACATGCATCTTGATCGCCGCCGGGATCCAGCGTTGAAGCTGCGGCAGCGCTGCGCGGATTTGGTCGACCGTCTTCACCACGTTGGCGTCGGGCTGCTTGATGACGTACATCAAGATGGCTCGCTGGCCGTTGTACCAACCGGCGCGGTTTACGTTGACCGTACTGTCGGTGATCGTTGCAACGTCACGCAGCTTGATCGAAGCACCGCTCTTGTTGGTGGCAACGACGACATTCTGATAGTCGGAAGCCTTGTAGAGCTGATCGTTCAGCGCGAGCGATATCGCGTGCGTGCCGTCTGAAATCTCGCCATTGGGAAGGTCTTCGGTGGCGGTCGATACGGCACTTCTCACGACCTCGAGGGACAGGTTCATGTCCGCGACCGCACGCGGATTTACCTGGATGCGGACGGCGGGCCGGCCGCTGCCGCCGATGAAGATGGCGGCAATACCGTCGATCTGCGACAGCTTCTGCGCCAACACCGTGTCGGCATAATCGAAGATTTGCGGGGCATCGTAAGCATCGGAGGTCAGCGCCAGGGCGATGATGGGAAAGCCGTTGGCATTGGCCTTGGCGTAGCTCGGCGGCTGCGGCAGATTCTTCGGCAGCCACGGCTCGGCGGCAATAATCGCGGCTTGGACAGATTCGGCGGCTTCATCGAGGTCCTTGTCGAGGCCGAACTCAAGCACGATTGAGCACTTGCCGTAGACGCTCGACGCCCGCATTTCCTTCAACCCGGAGATCAACCCCAGCTGACGCTCGAGCGGCGACGACAGCGCAGTAGCGATGGTGTCGGAACTCGCGCCAGGCAGCGAGGCAAAGACTGTGATCGTTGGGCGTTCGAGCAAGGGCAACGATGCGATCGGCAGCCGCCAGTAGGCGACGATACCCAGCAGCGCGACTGCGAGGGTCAAGAGCGTCGTCGCGATCGGCCTGTAAACAAACGGCGCCGAGAAGGTCATGCCTCGATGTCCTCGGCGCGCCTTACTTCGTCGCGTCCGGGCGGGGTGATGCTGGGCGCCGGCTCTGTTGGCGATTTGCGCCTAAATCGCCGTTCGATCCGGGCGAAGGCGATGTAAACGACCGGCGTCGCATACAGCGTGAGGAACTGCGACACCAGGAGGCCGCCGACGACCGCGATGCCGAGCGGACGCCGAAGCTCGGAGCCCGTGCCGGTGCCGATCGCGAGCGGCAGGGCACCCAAGAGCGCCGCCATAGTGGTCATCATGATCGGTCGAAAGCGCAGCAGGCAGGCCTGATAAATCGACTGCTCGGGCGACAAGCCCTGTTGGCGCTCGGCCGCGAGCGCGAAGTCGACCATCATGATGCCGTTCTTCTTGACGATGCCGATCAGCAGGATGATGCCCATCAGCGATACCAGGTTCAGGTCCTGATGGAACAGCATCATCGCCAGCAACGCGCCGACGCCGGCCGACGGCAGCGTTGAAAGAATGGTAATCGGGTGAATGTAGCTCTCGTAAAGAATGCCGAGCACGATGTAGACGGCGATGATAGCGGCGGCGATCAGGAACGGCTGGCTTTTGAGCGAAGAGACGAATTCCGCGGCGCTACCGACGAGATTGGTGTCGATTGTCCGCGGCATGCCGATCGAAGCTTGGGTACGGCGCAGCGTATCCAGCGCCTGTCCGAGCGAAACGCCGGGGGCGAGGTTGAAGGACAACGCGACGGCCGGAAATTCGTTTTGGTGTGTGACGATCAGGGGCGCCAAGCGTTTCTCTAGCTTGGAGAAGGTGCTCAACGGCACCGGAGCCGACAGTTCCGCGGTGGTCGTTGACGCCGAACCAGGTGATTCCGCCCCTCGCGACTGAGCGCTCGCATTCCTGATATACACGCTTTGGAGCGCATCCGCGCTGTTGCGGTATTCCGGAGCGACTTCGAGAATGACTTTGTACTGATAGACCGGTCCGTAAATCGTGGCGATCTGGCGTTGCCCAAATGCGTCGTAGAGATGCTGAACGATCGTCCAGATGTTCAGACCAAAGCGGGCTGCCGCCTCGCGATCGACCGTAATCATCATCTGCTGGCCGAGATCCTGCTGATCCGTCGTTACGTCGGCGAGATCGGGCTGCTTTTGCAGTTCGCGGAGAAACTTGCCGGCCCACAGGCGAAGCTCCGCCTCGTCCAGATCCTGGAGCACATATTGGTATTGTGTCGGTGTCAGCCGGCTTTCGATTTGGATGTCTTGCACCGGCTGCAAATGCAGCGTGATGTCACGCACATCGGCGACGGCCTCGTGCAGCCGCGCCATGATGTCCGCGGCTGAGGCGGTTCTGCGGTCCGGCGGCCCGACATCGATATAGAGGCGCCCGCTGTTGATAGTCGGGTTGTCGCTGCCGACGCCGACGTAGCTGCTGACGCTGATGACGTCCGGATCGCGGGAGATGATGTCGGCGATCCGCTGCTGCAGGATCGACATGTTCTCGAAAGAAACGTCCTGCGCCGCTTCGGTCACGCCACCGATAAGGCCGGTGTCCTGTTCCGGCACGAAACCCTTGGGCACGATGACGTAGAGCCAGATGCTGACGGCGAAAGTCAGAACGGTAAGGGTCAACGTCAGATTGCGATGGCGCAGCGACCAGATCAGTCCCGCTTCGTAGACCCTGCGCATAGCGGTGAAACCGTATTCGGTGGTGCGGTAGAACCAGCCGTGAATTTGGTTTTTCTCTGCCGTGAGCAGCGTCGCGCACATCATCGGCGTCAGAATGAGCGAAAGAACTCCCGAGATGACGATCGCCACCGACAAAGTAATCGCGAATTCGCGAAACAGCCGGCCGACGACGCCGCCCATCATCAAAAGCGGGATGAAAACAGCGATCAATGAAATGGTCAGCGAGACGATGGTAAACCCGATCTGCCGCGATCCCTTGAGCGCGGCGTCGATCGGCCGCTCGCCGACCTCGATGTAGCGCACGATATTTTCGATCATGACGATGGCGTCGTCGACGATGAAGCCGCAAGCGATGCTCAACGCCATGAGCGAAAGGTTGTCGAGGCTAAAGCCGCAGACAGCCATGATCGCGAAGGTCGCGATCAGCGACGCCGGCAACGTGACGCTTGGAATGAGTGTCGCCCAGAACTTCCGCAGGAAAATGAAGATAACCAGAACGACGAGAACAACAGTGATCACGAGCGTGCGCTGAACGTCGGCCACTGCTGCGCGGATTGTCGTGGTGCGGTCGGCGGCGATGTCGATCGCAAGTCCGCGCGGGGCGGTTTTTTCGATTTGCGGCAGCAGCGCCTTCACCGCGTCGGCGACGGCGATGATGTTGGCGCCGGGTTGGCGCTTGACGTTGAGGATCAGCGCCGGTTTGCCGTTGTACCAGGCTGCGAGTTTCTCGTTTTCAAGTCCGTCCACGGCCTCGCCGATATCGCTGAACTTCACGGGTGCGCCACCGGCGCCTTCGGATAGTTGCCGGGCGTAAAGCCGGGTTGCGCCGTGCCCCGATGTATTGCTCGCTTGGCTTCCGGTGTTGCGATAGGCGATGATCGCGTCGCGATAGTCCTTGGCAGTGAAAAGCTGATCGTTGGCGCCGACTTCAAAGGCCTGCCGCGGGCCGTCGATCTGCCCCTTCGGTTGATCGACCGTGGTTGCTTCGATGGCTTGACGGACATCCTCCATCGACAATCCGAGCCCGGTGAGACGGCGCGGATTGACCTGGAGCCGCACGGCGCGCGCTTGGGCGCCCTGCGGGCTGACTTCGCCGACGCCGTCCACCTCAGCCAAGCGGGGAATGATCGCCGATGCCGCATATTCGGTGACGGCATGGAGTGGCATCGTGTCCGAGGTCAAAGCGATGACCAGAACCGGCATGTCGGCCGGGTTGACCTGGTGATAAATCGGCGGGGCTGGCAGATCGTTTACCGGCAGCCAGCCCGTTGAAGAGTTGATGGCGGCCTGCACGTCCAGCGACGCCGAGGCTAGGCTCTTCGACAATTTGAATTGCAGGGTGATCTCGCTCGTGCCGTACGAGCTCGACGAACTCATCAAGGCGAGGCCGGAGATGCGGCCGAGATAATGCTCAAGCGGCGCCGAAATCGATGTCTGCATGACATGCGGCGATGCACCCGGCCAAGATGTCACGACCTGGATGGTCGGAAACTCTACGGTGGGCAACGCGGCGACCGATAATTGTCTCAGACCCAGCAATCCGACCAGGACGATGGCGACGACTAACAATGTGGTTGCAATCGGTCGAACTATGAAGGGCGCGGAAAGATTCATTCTGTTCTGGACACTGTAGATCCGACTTCGCTTCCCTCCGGAACAATTACCACCCGGGCCCCCGATTGCAGCCGCTGATAACCATCGAGAACGACTTTGTCGCCCTCTTGCACGCGCCCCACCACCAGCGAGGTGCCCCCGAGCGACTGCTTGACGCGAACCGGTCGCAGCTCGGCGGTGTTGTCCGGCGTCACCACCCAAACGTAGTCGCCCTTCGGCCCCTGGCGGACCGACGCTGTCGGCACCGTAAGCCCGTCGTTTTGCTTGTCGACGATGATCCGGCAATCAACGAAATCGCCCGGCCAGAGCTTTTCCTGTTCGTTGGGGAAGCTGGCCTTGAGTATGATCGTACCGGTGGTCTGATTGACCGAAACGTTGACGGCCTCAACTTCGCCGCGGCCGAGCGGGGTGACGCCATTTTCGGCATACGCGAAGACCGGCAGTTTAGTCACCCCAAGTGCGATACCATGCCGCTCCAGTTCCTTCGCCGCCAAGGTTATGAGCACCGAGATCGGCTTTAGCTGCACGACCGTGACCATGGTCGTGTACTGCCCGGCCCGAATGAGATTGCCGGGATCGACGTTGCGAATGCTGATGCGGCCGTTGATGGGAGAGCGGATGGTCGCATAATCGAGCTGCGCTTGCGCGAATTTTACCTCCGCGTCGTATTGGGCAACGTCGGCCGTGTACTGACCGACGAGCATCCGCTCGTTGTCAGTTTGCTTCTGCGAAGCGAATTCGTGTTTGAGCAGCTCCTCGTCACGCCAAAGATTGGTTTTGGCGTTCTCGAGTTGAACGGACGCGCGCACCTTCTGCGCTTTCGCCAGGTCAAGCTTCGCCTGATACGTCGTCGGATCGATAACGACGAGGGTGTCGCCGGTCTTGACGTCCTGACCTTCCTGAAACGGCATTTTCAAAATGATGCCGTCAACCTGGGACGATATGTTGACTGTGTAATAGGCTTGAACCGTGCCGATGCCCGAGAGGTAAATTGGTACTTCGCCCTTGCGCACAGGCGTCACCACTACGCGTGCGACAGCCGAGCCACCTGACTTGCCCTCCGCAGCAGTCGAAGGCTCAAATGGTCCGAGCGCCGCAGTCTGTGGCTGGTTCTTCCCAGTGCCAGCTCCAGGGAATCGCTCGCTGGTTGCTGCCTTGCCGGGCTCGACGAAACCGTCGGGCGAGGGACCGCCTTTCCAGACGTAGATCGCCCAGCCACCGAGCAGCAATGCACCCGCTAGGAGTAGAAGCCTCACGCGCATGGGTTCTGACCCGATCCTGTGTCGAACCAGATTTCTAAAACGCTTGATCTGACAATATCTTAAAAAAGCCGAGAAATTAATATACGGCATAAGAGTCGCCATGTACACAAATGGGCGTGAGCGCCCTTGGGCGCACCTGGGCCGGTGGGCCCTCAAAGCGAAGCCTGTGCAACTTTACGCCCTGGCCGAGCTCGCCCCGTAAGTGCACTGATGCGGACTTCGCGCCGAAACCGGGGTTTTTTTAGGGCTCCAATGGCGCCGGCACGTCGTCCGCGTCGCAAGGCGGGACTGCTCAAGGCCGGCACGGTTTCTGTTTGGTGGATGCCGACCGACCGCGTCGGTGCCGCCGACTGCCGCCGGTGGCAGGAGATTCTCGACCGCGACGAGCGCGAGCGCGCCGGCCGCTTTCGATTCGACCGCGACCGGCGCGAATTCATCGCCGCCCACGCGCTGCTGCGGCGGATGCTCGCTTTTCATCTGGGCCAGCCGGCGGCAGCGTGGCAATTCGCCATCGGCGCCTTCGGCAAGCCGACAATCGACGAAAAATTGCGTGTGTCCGACATCGACTTCAACATGTCACACACGCGCGATCTCGTCGCCGCGGCCGTCGTATCGCATGCCACGATCGGCGTTGATGTGGAACAAATCGATCGCGCCAAGGCCGACTTCGCGGTGGCGAAAGCCTATTTTGCACCCCCGGAGGTCGAACTCTTGCGGCGGGCTGCCGAGCGAGAGAGAGCGGGCCGCTTTTTTCAATTGTGGACGCTCAAGGAAGCTTATCTCAAGGCGACCGGCGCCGGGCTCGGCACGGCGCTTGATTCCTTCGCTTTTACGCTTGCGCCGGTGCGGATCAGCTTCCTGACCGATTTAGCCGATCTGCCGCAGCGCTGGCACTTCCGAACCTTACCAACGACCGGTCGGCATGTGCTGTCGGTAGCCGTCGCCAATCGGAACAATCTTGCCATCCGCGTTTTGTCGCGTCGGGTCGCCCCGCAGGATCTGTAAAGACTTGGATTGGAAAAGACTTGGTGATCTGATTTTTAATCTAAATGGAAGCTAGTGGACCAAATCTAACATTTGAATCCTGGAAGGGATTCCCACCGGGCTCGACACATGAGAGTCTGGCGGATGCGAACCGGAATTTCCATCACTCTCAAGCCCAGTGATCGCGGCCGTCTGAAGGCACTGGCGCGGGATCGTAACGCGCCGCAAAAGCATGTCTGGCGGGCCGAGATCGTACTGTTGAGCGCCGACGGTGTTGGCACCAACGAGATCATGCGCGAGACCGGCAAGTCGAAGACCTGTGTCTGGCGCTGGCAAGAACGCTTCATGCAGGAAGGTTACGACGGCCTGCTGCGCGACAAGACGCGACCCTCGCGCATCCCGCCGCTTGGGTCGCAGATCGCCGGGCGCGTCGTCGCGCTCACCCAGACCGAGCCGCCGGTCGAGACCACCCACTGGACCGCCGCCTTGATGGCCAAAGCCGTCGGCATCAGCGCCAGTTCCGTCCAACGCATTTGGCGCGCCCACGGCCTTCAACCGCATCGAGTGCGACAGTTCAAGCTCTCCAACGACCCGAAATTCATCGACAAGCTGCGTGATGTGGTCGGGCTTTATGTCAATCCACCCGCTCATGCGATCGTTCTCTCGGTCGATGAGAAATCGCAAATCCAGGCCCTTGACCGCACCCAGCCTGGGCTGCCGATGAAGAACGGCCGCGCTGGAACGATGACCCACGACTACAAGCGCCACGGCACAACAACGCTGTTCGCCGCTCTCGACGTGCTCGAAGGCAAGGTCATCGGCCGTTGCATGCAGCGCCATCGCCACCAGGAGTTCATCCGCTTCCTCAATACTATTGAGGCCCAAGTGCCGGACGGAAAGATCGTGCACGTCATCCTCGATAACTACGCCGCTCACAAGCATCCGAAGGTGCGGCAATGGCTCGAGCGTCACACCCGCTTCATCTTCCACTTCACACCGACCTCGTGTTCGTGGCTCAATGCCGTCGAAGGCTTCTTTGCCAAACTCGCCAAGCGACGGCTCAAGCGCGGGGTCTTCAGATCCGTCGTCGATCTCCAGGCCGCAATCAATCGCTTGGTCAATGACACCAATAATGATCCTAAACCCTTCACCTGGACCGCAAACCCAAACAAAATCATCGCCGCTGTCAGACGCGGGCACCAAGTGTTAGAGTCCGTCCACTAGGTGCGGCGCGCCGCAACGCAACGAGCGTTGCGGCAGAATACGAGACGTTACCACGCCCACTCCAGCAGAAACGTCCGCCGCTGGCCGCGTTCGTATTCGTGAATGCCGATCCAATCAGCGATGGCGGCGGCGTGCCAGTCGATCTTATGACAGCGAAATCCATAAGACTCGCACATGAAGGTGATCAGGTCCTCGCTCGGCGTCGCGATGAGGTTGCCGCCGGGGGTATTCTGCCGGACGACTTTCGACCCGGCAATTTCCGGCATGCGGAGCGCAAAGCGAAGAATGGGTCCGCGTCCGGGAGCAATGCCGGTATCGAGTATGACGAATCGCGGGCGGAGCCGATGCAGCTCGTGGAAGATCCGATGCAAATCGAACCGCTCAAGAAATCTCAAGCACATGATCAAATCGAACGCCTCAGGCTCAAAGCTTTTCAAGCTCAAATAAACGTCGGCATTGATGAACTGGTATAATTCTTGGCTGACCCCGTATTCGGCAAAGGTCTTCGAGGCTCTGGCTGCCAGCCGCGGTGCCGGCTCAATGCCAACGGCGTAAGCCGCGCCGGCATCGAGTGCCGCCAAACCCCAGCGGCCGTCGATCGAGGGAAAGTCCAGAACGCGCGCGTTTTCAAAGAGGCTACGGTTTTGCTCAACGATCACATTGAAGAGATGACGGGAGCGGATGGTTTCGACGTACGCCGCTGAGGGGCGGGTTCCGGCACGCGGATTACTGACATAATGATCGTACAGACCGGCAAAGTTGGCCGATGAAAGCGCGGCGGCCGGATCAACGGCCGCAGACCGGCCGTCGCCATTCTCGTCATTGTTTTCAAACTCGTCATTGTTTTCAAAGCGCGCTATCCAGTCTTTGTTGGTGCTGTCGCTCTGCTTCTCGACCGGCGGCAGTTCGACCTCCGCGCGCTCGTCATTCTCGGCGCCGAGCAATTCGATGATCGATTGAACCGTGCCGGTTCGATTGCGCGCCAGTTCCTCATATTCGAGCCGGAATGGCGTTACGTCGTGCTCGGCGAACCAATGTTCCCATTCCTGTTCCTGTTGGTTCAGATCCTCAATGCATCTTTCGATGAGTTCACGGTTGTATTGCGGGGACGGCGGATCGGCCTTCAGCTGCTGCGAGGTCCAGGTGTTGGTCTGCAGCGCCTTTGCCATCGATACGGCCTGGGCAACCTTGTTGCGGCGCGTGTTGTAAATGAAGGTAAGCGGCGCCAGCGCACCCAGGAGACCGGGATAACCACGCAGGAACGGAATCAAATGTTGAATGTGAACGTTCATGCCGAAGACGCCGTTGGGCGAGGTGCGGCAGGCAACCAGCTTGGCAATGTAGTCGGACGGCGTGGTCGTCCGCAGCCGGTTCATCATCGGCCGCATGTCGTAGGCGGGGAAAAGATATTCGCACGGCGCGCCGAGAAGGCCGGTCTTCCACAGCTCTCCGGAAAGGAATTGACTGCCGGATCGGGGCAGCGATGCGATGATGTAAGATTTGCGGAGCGGAGCGCGCTTGAAATCGAATGTCTCGTCGGTCCAGCGAACCCGGGTCTGAGGAACGCTCACGTTCACCTGCATGGGGCACCCGATTTCAATCTGCAGAGCTGTTTTGGAACCGGGGCCGATCGCGCCCTCAACATAAAGCCGGTCCAGTGCCGGCAGCTTAATTGACGTCTGTCGTCTTATCGCGGAAAAAATCCCAAAGCGTTTGCGCCGTGCTGAACCCGCCGCCGGCGCCTCGACCGCCCGCATCCTCGTGACCGCCGCCGACGACGCTGTAAAGAACGAGGGGCGCGCCGGAGCAATCGCTCCAACGATCGACGACGATCAGTGGCATGGCGCGCCAGGTCGGCTGCTGCAAAAGCGAACGCTGCGCCGCACCCCCGCAACCGTTGAGCTTCTGAAAAAATGCAAGCGTGCGATTCGTGCCCCATACCTTCAAACCCGCTGGGGTGGCGCCGCCGGCATACGGCACGATGTCGTCAGCGGTGCCATTGATCATGACCAGCGGCAGCGGCTTTGGTGGATGGCAATCCTGGCCGCCGTAATCAGGCATGGATGCCGATACCACGCCGACGGCGGCAAATAGTCCGGGCGCGTCGCATACCATCCGCAGAGCCATGATGCCGCCGTTGGAAACGCCGCCGATGTAGATGCGGTTAGGGTCGGCGATTTGGCGGGCAATAAGGTCGGCCACTAACTGCTTGATGAAGCCGGTATCGACACTGATCGCACTACCGCCCCGCGCCATCCACGGGAACGTGCCGCGGGCGCCCGGCGGGAAGACATTCCACTGTCCGCCAAGCCCGTTCGGGAGAACCGTCACGAACCCTTCGCGCTGGCTGACTTGGTCAAAGCCCGTCCACCGCATGCGTTCAGCGTTGCCGCCCCTCCCATGCAGAAAAACTACCGTTGGGAGCGGTCCGGAGGCCGGCGGACGAATCAAAACATAAGACCGCTGCTGGCCGCCGACTTGCATGCTGAATTGTTGATAGCCGCCTTGGGCCGGTTGCGACGTGGCGGCGGTTGCGAAATAGCCGGCAAGGCAGGCGGCAGTCGCACAGACGAAAGCAATTACGAGGCCTCGACGGGCTGCCGTCACATTCGCGGTTTGGGTCAGCGCCGTCCGACGGTCTAGGTTCGTCATGGTCTTGTTATAGCCGCGCCACTTGATTCTAAATGTGGCTGGTCATCGCACACGGCCAGCTATGGTCGCAAGGTCGCACGAACGAACCGACGGCGATTCTCCATTATCGCCATAATTCCGGTGATTGCTTGCCACAATCCGAGGGCTCGCGCTTGCTAACGCTGGCCTCATGCCGCAAATTTCAGTCACCGTAGCAGCCAGGGGATATCGATGGCCAATGATGACAGCGCCACGATCGAAGCACTAACCAACAAGCTCGCAGAAGCGTTCAACGCCGGGGATTTTGCTGCGGTCGGCGCCATGTATGCCAACGACGCCGTGATCTGCCCGCCGAATTCAAACATCGTCACAGGCAAAGGCAACATTCAGTCGTTCTGGGAGCGAAAGCGCATGATCCAGGGCATGTCTTTCGAGTCCATCAGCATCAAGCCGCTGGGCGAAAGTGCCTTTCGAACGGTGGGGACGCTGAGCCTGAAGGTCGGGCGGCAAAACGCCGGCCCGCGCGCGGCTGCGGCGCCACAGAATGCGATCAATGCCAAGTACGTTTTCGTCTGGCAGAAGATCGGCGATGAGTGGAAGATCGAAAGCAGCATCTGGAACAGAATTGGGCCGGCACGCACTGCCGGCCTACCTGCGCCTGCCGCTCTCAGAGCAGGTGGAATGGGTCCTGGCGGAGGTCCTCGCGGCGCAGGCCAAGGGCCACATGGTGGACCTCGTGGGGGTGGCCTGGGACCTGGCGGAGGTCCTCGCGGGGTCGGCGGGCCGGGCGGAGGTCAGCGCGGCGGTATGGGGCCGGGAGGTGGTCCTCGTGGCGGCGGAGCGGGCCCCGGCGCTGGAGGTCAGCGCGGCATGGGACCCGGAGGCGGTCGGCGTGACGGCGGACCCGGCGGTGGTCCTCGCGGCGGCCCTGGCGGCGAACCCGGTGCGTGAAAGCTCCCGGTTCATCACGATCTCAAGGTATGTCGCTACGACCGCATCGCGGCAACCTAAGTCAGCGTTGCGCCATCGGTCGACCGGCCATATGGAACTGTTGACGATCGGCGATCGCGCGAAACTCGCGAGCAGTTGTTTGTGAGTCAGTAACGGCCGCCCCGAACGATGACGGCGCACTCTGTCCAAGTCGTGCCAAACCGTAAACGCAATAGGTAAATTACCGCGAGTGAAATGACGCCTCGCCGCGGGCGCGCCATTTCGCGTGCGGGTGGCGTCGGCGTGGGAATTACGATATTTAATCGGGTCGGAATCGGGCCACGAAGCGATAAGGATCACGTCCATGTCAGGCTCAGGCGCGCCCACTTCGCGCGGCGAGTTTTCTTATTTACCGACCTACGTTATGCCGAGGACGGCAACGGAAAAGAAACTCGCGGAAATCTGGCAGGATGCGCTCGATGTGGATCGCATCGGAGTAACCGACTCGTATGAGGACCTTGGCGGCAGCTCCCTGGTCGCGGCCGCGATTTTTGCCGAGATTGAAAAAGTCTTCGCGGTCAAAGTCGAAATGATCATGCTCATTGAGGCGGCGACGGTCGAGGAATTGGCGCTTAAGATCGACGAAATCAGCGCGCAGCAACGGGGTAGTTGATGCTTATTCCTATTCGGCCGTCGGGCGGGCTGGCGCCGCTGTTCCTGCTCCACGGCAACACCGGATTTATGGCGACTGGCACCGCGTTCGCTCGCGTTACCGAACACGACCAGCCGATCTACGTCATCAACGCCAAAGGCTTCGACGGCAGCGAGCCGCGGGAAACCGTCGCTGAGATGGTCGGCGACTATCTGGACGAGGTGCTCAGCGTGACGGGGGGAGGGCCTCTGGTCATTGTTGGTCAATGTTGGGGTTCGCTGATCGCGCTCGAGCTTGGCACCGAGTTACTGGCCCAGGGCTGTGAGTTGGGTCCGCTGATCCTGATGGATCCGCCGCGCGTTCCGTTTCGTAAGGCGGCGGCCAGCGTGAGCGAGGAGACGAAGCGTCAACTCTACGATTACACGCGCGGCACGTTAATCAAAATGTCCAAAGCGTGGTTTCTCGAATTGCCGTTCGACGCCAACGATCCGGAGCAACTGCACGTCTCGGTTCTCGCCGCGATGGCCTCGATTACCGCGATCTCGAGGTTCATACCCAGGCCGTACCTCGGCTCAGTCGAGCTCATTCTCAGTTCCGAGACGGCGGCGCCGTTTTTTGGTCGCGAAAATCCTTGGCAAAAAATCCTGCCTAACCCGCCGGTGAGTCACGTGATGCCCTTTGGGCACAACGAGCTGATGCAACAAAACCGCTTTGAAGTGGCAAAACTCATCAGCTTCATCGTCGAATGGAATGCGTGGCGGAACGGCAGTGAAAAGCGGGTGATGAACCCGTTTGGCCAGCAGCCAAACCGGTTCGGACGGATGGCCGGCGCATAGCCGGCGGCGATCGGCGGCGCTTGGACGCGCGAATTTGTGGCACCGCGGCCGTTGTCATTTGGGCAAAGGCGAGGGCCGCGATGTGACGGCACGGCCGCATCCTTTCAGCGGCCCTCCTTTCGGCACTCGTCATCGGTACGATTGTAGCTTTCGCCAGTTGGTATCTGGGGCAGGACGAGTCCGCAATCTCGGCTGGCCTTCCCAAAAATCGGGATCGAAATCTGCTTAGACTAACGCCGCTAAATTGCGTGCTGGTGCGGCTTCTGGCAAAATTGCATGACGTGAGAGTTCAGGACATAAACAATGAAAAAACGTTTGGTCATGATCGGCGACGGTCCGGCGGGTAGCGCCGCGGCGATGTTCCTCGAAGAAGCGGGCTATTGAATTGGCGATGTTGAGCGGATGCAGTTTCCCGCTACCGCATGGCGTGTCGCCGACCCTGCGAGTGCGGCGACCACGTCCGCGAGCCACGTTTCGAGGAGGAGATGGAAAAGCGGAATTTCCCGACCAAGCACTGGCGCGTGCATGTACGGCGCCACCGGGACTAAAAGTGTTATATGCCTGTCGCCAGCCGCGACAAGATCGACGTCGCAGTTGATCTGGTCGGTGAATAAGACGAGCTGATAATGCGGAAAATGCTATGGAGAATGATATGAAGACGCCGGTGGCTATCATCGGGGGCGGACCCGCGGGCAGCGCTAGCGCGATGTGGCTCAAGACGCACGGCATCGACAGCGTCATCATCGAGCGCGCCAAGTTCCCACGTTATCACATCGGCGAATCAACAACCGGTGAGTGCGGCGCGAGCATTCGTGCCCTCGGCCTCGAGCAGGAAATGACGAAACGGAACTATCCGATCAAACGCGGTGCCGCCATGTACGGCACCAACGGATATAAATGGGACCTGCCGGTAGCGGGGCGCGACAAGGATTGGAAGCTGTTCCCACAGTTCACTTGGCAGGTCAGAAGGGCCGAGTTCGACACGCTGATGCTCGATACCGCAATCTCGCGAGGCGTCGACTTCATCCACGGCCAGGTCGCGCAGCCGATCGTCGACGATGACGGCGCCGTGCGCGGCCTTGCCGTGCGCGCGGCCGACGGCGGCACCATCAATGTGGAATCAGAGATCGTGTTGGACTGCTCCGGGCAGAATACTTTTCTCGCCAATGCCGGAGTGACCGGGCCGAAATACAACGGCAACTACGATAAGCAGATGGCCGTTTTCTCGCAGGTAGCCGGTACGGTGCGCGGCGACGGCATCGGGCCGAACGACACGCTGTTATTCTATCAGGCTAAGCACCACTGGGCCTGGTTTATCCCGCTCAACGAGGAGATTGTCAGCGTCGGCGTCGTGGCACCGGCGGCCTATTTCAAAGACAAAAGACAGAGCAAGCCGGATTATCTGCGGCGCGAGCTGCACGACCTCAATCCGGAGCTCAAGCGCCGTGTTCCCGACACGACGCTGCACGAGGACGTACGCTCGATTCCTAATTATTCGTACCAAGTCCGCCGCTTCTGCGGCAAAGGGTTCATCTGCGTGGGCGATGCCCACCGCTTCATCGATCCGATTTTCTCCTTCGGGGTGTGCATCAGCCTGCACGAGGCCAAGCAGGCGGCAACGGCGGTGAAGGACTTTCTCGGCGGTAAGGGCCGCGATCTTGCCAATCCCTTTGTCGAATATGCCTTGAACATTGAAAAAGGCATCGACGTGGTCGAGGACATGATGGACGCGTTCTGGGAATTTCCGTTCGCTTTTGCCCGTATTGTCCATACGCTGCGCGACGAGATGATCGACATTTTTGCCGGCCGGCTGTGGGAGCATCAGCCGAGCACGGCCACGGATAAATTGCGCAGATTCCTCAAGCGCGAGCGCAGCTACGACAGTGCCGGCGACGAATATTCCGTGCCGATCGGCTCGCGTTATCACCCGGAGCGGGCGCATATTTGGGAGCAAGACGAAGAAGAGGCAGATGGCTGACGGCAGTGCGCTCCGGAAAACGGCGAGTGAGTCTGCGCACTGATGAATGGACCAGCTGGACTGCGCGCATGAACCTCTTGGCGATCGGTGATCTCCATCTCAGCCATTCGCAGAATTGGGGGGCGTTGCGATCGCTTTTGAGCCGGCCGGACGATTGGCTCATCCTCGCCGGTGATGTCGGCGACAGCGAGGAGCAGGTTGCTCACGCGTTTCGGCTTCTGTCGGAGCGTTTCGCCAAGCTGATCTGGGTGCCGGGTAATCATGAACTCTGGACCACGAGCGATGCGCCCGGCGCGCCGGATGCTGCCAGCGGCGAAGCGCGCTACAACGCCATGGTCGCGCTGGCGCGTTCCTTTGGTGTGGTCACGCCGGAGGATCCCTATCCAATCTGGCCGGGTGGCGATGTGCCTATCGTCGTGGCGCCGCTATTCCTGCTCTATGACTACACGTTTCGGCCGGACGACGTGTCCGACGCCGATGTGATTGATTGGGCCGCCGAAGAAAACGTGGTGTGCGCGGACGAGGCGATCCTCCACACTGCGCCGTATCCTAACCTCCGCGATTGGTGCGCGGCTCGTGTTGCCAGGACGGCGGAACGGCTCGCCGCCCTGCCGCAGGATTATGCGACCGTGCTGGTGAATCACTACCCGCTGGAACGCGACCACGCTCTGCTGCCGCGCATTCCGCGGTTTTCGCCATGGTGTGGAACGCGGTTGACCGAGGGCTGGCATAAGCGCTTTCGCGCCGTCGCGGTCGTCTATGGCCATTTGCATGTCCGCAACAATTTCGAGCAAGACGACGTCGCCTTCCACGAAGTCTCCCTAGGTTATCCGGGACAGTGGAAAGAATCGGTCGACGATTACCTCCGCGTCATTCTCTAACATGGTGGACGACAAGGGCATTAAAAGCGGAAGGTGTTAGCGTGAATTGATCTGGGTTTCCCAAATCATTGATCTCTGATTCAAGATGCTAGCCGGGGTGGGGCCGGCATTTTATGTCTTAAGCTTAACCACTGTTCTGCGGGAACGAGTGGTCGGGGCGGTGCGCAAACTACTTCTAGAATTCGGGGCACGCGCCCCAAATTAAACGCATCAAGCTCCCTAGCAGCCAGTGGTCGGTATGTTGCACGTCGACAGCGTGCCGGGACACTCGCACCACCTGACATGCCCCGAAATCGGGGCGGTCGAACGTGTGTTGGCAGGGACTTCGTCTAGGCAGCTCCAGTTCTGGCACTTTGCTTCGTCATCCCAGCGCACGGACACCGAATGCGCACAGTGATTCAGCCAGTAAGCCGCGGTGCCGTTGTAATAGACGCTAAGGCAGGTTTTTTCACTACGCCGAAACGGCGGCATTGACCGCAACGGAATGCCAGCATCCGCAGCGATGCACGGCGTTGCTGCCAAGCACGTTACCAATAAAAGTATTCGCCTCATTTGGCCCGATCCTACAGTCGTTGAATACGGCTGCCCATTGGGAAATGTTTGGAGCGGGGGACTGCGGCGGGATAAAGCCCCGTTGAGATGCTCATCGTTCGTTTTATTTGCTTGTTGATCGTACTCGCGTTGACGCTGTCGACCGGCGTCGGCCATGTGCTTTCTGCTGTTACTTAATTAATCTTCCGACTTTCACCGGGCGTGTGCAAGGGTCAGGAACCTATTTGCACTCCCGTCGGGGACATTGGCCCGTGGCCTTATAGGTTGCATAGCTCCGCTCGTCTGCATAGTTCTTTGGTGCTCACTCGCCCAGTGCTTGGATGATTTTGAGATAACCGCAGCCTCTGCAGAGTAGTAAAACGCAATCAGGTAATAAGCGGCGAACGCTTTCGTGCATCAGGCGTCACGCACAAACCTGTACTCGGATTGTCCGTGGCTAAGCCCACCGAGCATGTGATCAATTGTGGTCGAACACACTTGCTGAAAGTTCAGGACGTTATGAGCTGGCAAGTCCAAATAGCGAAGCTCGACTTCGTTCGCTAGAACATTTTCGACGCGTACAGGGCGCCACGGCGCGCCGGCAGTTGCCCTTCGTTCCCAAATCTGACCGGGCTTCACGGTCACCATCGATCCATCCTCGATCAGGCTCTAGTGGACATCGCCGACAGGATGCCGGCGGAAACTGCTCAAGGTACATATAATCGTTTCCGTTTCTAGCGGAACACCCCGCGACCGGGGGCACTCGCTGTTCTCTGCCTTGGCCGGAATCGAAGGCCATGGCGAAGCGGAGCGCTGTGATGCTTAGGGTGAGAACTCATCAATTTTTCGGCTACGACAATACGATCCTGATTCGTTTTTGGAAGGGGGATCAGGATCATGCGCAGAAATCCGTATTGGCTAACCGATGAGCAGTGGTAGTGGATCGAGCCGTGACCGACGCTCAAAACAGTGAAACGAATCCAGATAACGTCAACCAGGCAATCGAAAACCAGCGTCCCGGCACTGTCCGTGATTTAGCGAAACCGTCGTCCCGAAATTACCGAAGCCATTGTCCCGTTTTTGTGAAATACGCACTCTGCGCCGTCAATCCAGCACAACCCTCGCCGTTGTGCATGCCCAGGACGGCCGCCGATCAATCAGCGAACATCGGGTCTAGGCCGTCTTGCCTCTTGACTAGTGGATGAGTTTCCAACCAGAACTTGCGAGCGCTTACGGCCGGGTCAACGCCAGCTTTGTTCCACCACACGGCTTCATCACCGCAACGATGGACTTCATGATGATGACCTCTGCACAGAGGAACGGCAAATTCGTCACTGACCTTTCGTCCAATCGCTCGGCTTTGTGCGAAGCGGAGGTGGTGAGCATCCGCAGGTCGCCGGCCGCAGATCAGACATGGGTGAGTGGCAACAAACTTGAGGTGCTCGCGGTCACGAAGCCGGCGCGGCTCGGGCAACGTGAGGACGCTCTTGTCGATCGTCGTTTTGGAACGCCTGCGATCCTTTGGCACCTTCGAGTTCTTGGGCCGTGATTGATCGGCTTGTGCCGCCGGCGTTAGTAATGGTTCCGCAGTCATAAGTACCCTCAGCCGGGCTTCAAAGGCTTCTTCTACTTGCTGGGCATCCGCAGCGGTGAGTTTGTTCTTCTCATTGAGAGAACGGTGCGCCCACAGTGCGGCGTCATCGCCTGAGGCAAGGCTATCCATTTCGACAACAAGCCGGTCGCGTAATTCCGCCGATGCTTCGGGCGCAAGAATTTGCCTGGGCGCTCGAACCTTGGCATCACCGCGAGTTGTTGCTGGCGCGCCGAGGTCACGATGACCGCCGTTCAGGTGGCCATTACTATTAGCCTTTGCAGGTCCAGGCTCTTTACCAGTGGCGGCGTTTGTTGGCGTTATCAGATCCGGCGCATCGAGATCATCCTCACCGGCAATCCCGACCAGCGCAAACAGGGCATAGCGCCGAGCGTAGGTTAGCGCCGCTCCCATCCGCTGCGGTGTCGCCGTATCACTGACGGCGCAGACTGGCCAGTCCGACGCAATCCACTCGCCCGAGGCATGCGCCAATACCGTGGTCAGATTGACGATCCCGGCAGCCTGATCGATGGCAGTCGTTTGCATGGTGGCGATCTCGTGCTGGCCCAAGACCTTGCGTACGATGTCGAGCCCGCTTGAGAGCGAGGCGTAACGAAACGTCTTGTCGCTACCCCGGCCTGGGCCATCCGCCCGGATGGTCCCGACCAGTGACTTCTCAGGGTTGGTGAGTTCACCTTGGGCCTTGGCGAGAGCGGCCGCCAAACTGCCGATCGAACCGCTAGAGCGTTGCATGTCCGACCTCCGCTTTGAGGAGATCGAAACTGACGGCACCGGACTTCGAGCGCTTGGCCCGAACGCCGTGGCCGACAGCCTGCTGCGCATCGTCGGGCATCAGAGTTCTTAAGCTCTGTCTTAGCCTGTTCGTGTTCGAGATGGGCTGACCTCGTTCGCGAGAAGACCGCGGCGAACTCCGCCCAGGCGTTCGAGGAGCTCATATCGACAATGCGAACCGCCTCAATGCGGGGCCTCGGCGGTTCGATTCCGAACAGGGCAGGGGGCTCACCATTCTCGACGCACCGCCAAAACTTCCGCTCGGCGGTGATGATCAGGTGCTGGTAGAGCGGATCGGCATGAGTCGTGATTTCGACCCACTTGCCGCCGCCCGTGATCACCGAGAGCACCGCCTTACGGGCCGCGACGACCCACATATTATGCTGCAGTTGGGGAGCGTATTTCTCGGCGGCGGCTTCTTCCGAGAAGTACCAGGGCAACATGAATTTGGCTTCGAACACCGCCCCACTTGCTTCGACCCGCCCGTCGAGCGTTGCCGCCATCCAGCGTAGGCCAGGGTGCCGGACGTGCTTCTGCACGTCGGTAACGATCTGGCCGGTATTGGCTTCGTACCAGCGCCGATTAAGGTCTTCGGTAACCGACCCGAGCTGGACGACGAGGTTTGCGGACAAGTCCTCCGGCTCAATCTCGCCGCGCTTTTCCTTCCACAGCCGGATCAACGCAGCTGCGTCGTCACCCATGATAATCCTGGCGTCCGAACCGCCGATAAAGTAGCGGCGCTCCGAGGTTTTGCTTATGCCACTTTTCATTCTGCTTTCTCCCTACCGAGAAATGACGTTTGCTTAGACATCGATTCCAAGGCGATTAAACGCGCTATATGGAATGAAAAATAGCATATAGGATTATTAAGTCAATATGACACAAAGGCAGCTTACTAGCGCGCAAATCAGGGCTGCCCGGGCTCTCATTCGTTGGAGTGCGGAGGATCTGGCTAAGGAGACCACTCTTAGCGTGACGACTGTCCGACGAGCTGAACTGAAAGACAGTGAAACGCGTTTGACGAGCTCTAATGATCGAGCGATTCGTCACGCACTAGAGTTGGCCGGGGTGGAGTTCATCGAGGAGAACGGCGGCGGCCCAGGTGTCCGTTTGCGAAAGCGGCAACAGAAGAGAGGTTAGGGGTTAGTTCAACGGCGTCATTACCGGTGGAGGTGACGCACTATTGGCGCGCTTCGCCCCGATCTCAGCCGTTGGAAATTGTTTCGACGCCGGGATCGGCGACGATGTGCGGTGGCGGTGTGCGTGCATACGGGGGGCTATCGGCGGAGGTTCGGTTGGCCCGCAGCGCTTGTGCCCCGAAAAGTTATCAGCGATCAGTGACGGCGTGCGGAGCTTCGGTGAGGCGCGGCAAGCACGACGCGGAGGCGTCAGGTGAAGGCCCTCATATCGTAGGTTGATCGCTTTCGCGGCGGCCGATGGGCATCGAAGATCGGCCGGGTCCAAGCATCCAAGTGCAGATGCTGGGCGGCCCAGGCCAGCATCGCGACGGAGATGCCGAGGTCGTCGTGCTGGCCGGGCGGACAGGTGTAGACCTTCCCGCTGTCGCGCTGTTCGCGCTCAAGCGCCATCAGCTGCTGATAAGCCCGCGTGCATTCCGGCGTCGGGGCAAAGCGGACCCGTTGATCGCGCAACTCGGCGTGCAGGAGGTCGAATAGAAAGGTCCGGCCCACATTGTAGACCGGGATAGCACCGTTTCTGACGCGCCGCATATCCCAAGTCGTGCCCTCGCCATAGCGACCGATTCGCACGCCGATGACGCGAGGGCCGAAGCTGTCGGACAAGGTTTCGGCATAGGTGGGGTCATTGCTCAAATCGGCAACGATCAGACAATTGCGATCGTAAGCTTGATCGATCGCCGCCAGTGCATTTGCCAGTTCACTGCCGTAAAGCCCAAGCGGCAGCTCCACAGCTTCTTGTACCCCGAGCACGCGCAAGCCGAGGCTAAAGGGACGATTGCCGCCAATGACCGCCGTGGACCGGTCATGGCTGAGCCCGACATCATGAGCGATGATTGGGATCTTTAGCGGCCAAGTTCTTGGATCATATGGATTGAACGTGATCATCGGACGCCTCCTACCGGTCGCAGATCTTTGAATGGGTTTCTCAGCGGTACGGCCGGCGGCTCGCGCGGCGGAGTAAACGCTGAACCGGGTCGCACCATCGGTCGGCGGATTTCGGTCGCGCGCTCAAACAACTCCCAGGTGAACGGACTGATTTGGCCGCCGCCGGGAATGCCGCGATACTCGCGATTGAAATCGTGCTCGACCAGCGCCCGCCGTTCCTGTTCCAGATATTCTGGGGTGAACAGCGTGGGCTCGGTATCCGCCGTTGCCTCGAGCCGGATCCAATCCGCATCATCGCTGCTCCACGCGGTCCAGAACGGATCGCTCCGGCTCCACGCCGTCGACAGCATGGCAAACCGCGCTTGTGGGCGGCGCGCGCGCATCGGGCGGAGTGCGGCGATCAGATCTTTGGGCAGCCGCGCCGCTTCGTCGGCCACGATCCAGCCGTCGACCGTGAGCCCGCGAATTGAATCGTCGCTGCCCGGAAGTGCCAGCACCCGGGAACCGTTGACGAGCTCAAGCCCGTAGACGTTTTCGCTTTTGAACTCGTCGCCGACCTCGTGCAGGGCTTCGCGCGCCCGCCGTACCGCCTCCGCGCTCTGCCGTTGCGCCGGACAGGCTATCACCGACAAACTGCCGGGCGTAAAATGCATGCGGTGCGCATCGCCCACGAGGCCGCGGTGGTTTTGCCGACCTGCCGTGCGGTCAGAACCAGAAGCGACGCACCGCGCGGCGCCAGCAGAAACTGCCGCTGCCAAGCCGAAGGTTCGACGCCGAGGGCCTGCTGTACCCACAGCGCCGGATCGATCGCATAAGCAACATCACGCAGCTTGCTCATGATCGATCTCCATCAAGGCTTGAGCGATCCGGGCTTTGACATCCGGCTCGTGATCGAACTGTTTGATCAGCCGTTCGGTGATCTCGGTCAGGCCGAGATTGACATTGGTTTGCACCGCGACGTTCACTTGGGTCCCGGCTGCACGATCAAAGCCGGCGAGGCGCGATAGGCTGTCGAGGGTGTGGCGGATCGAATTGAGCCCAGACAGCGCGATTGACAGCGAGCCTAGTTGTTTGGCCTCAGCCACGATCTGATCGATCTGCTGCCGCAGTCCCAGATAGGCCTCGCCCAAAGTCTCCTTCGTGGACAAGAGTGCTGCCGCGGCGGTGCCGCGGGCGGCATCTTTCATGATGGCGTTGGACGAGCCGAGCCGCAGGCAGTTGACCCGATGCCGGTGCAGGCTTGAGGGGTTCAAATCATAGTCGCGGGCGATCTGGCTGCCCGGTTCTCCGGCCGCTAGCCGGCGGTCGATCGCAGCCCGCTTGATATGCTGACAGGTACCACATTGTCTGGTCATAACGCTTACCCTTACGCACGTAACTAACTAAATTCACTCGGGTTTTGCCATTTGGCCAGCCTCGGCAGCGATTTCGCCCGAAACGTTCCGTTATGAGCAAACCTTTCCGCAACGATAACGAAATGCCCCGTCGCCGTAGTCATCCGCGAACAATGGTGAGCTATGGTTATAAACTTCTTAATGAGCGCCTTCCCCCCGGCCGATAAATTCCGCAATGCCGGCCGCCCGCCCGCAGCCATCGTGAGCGGCCGCGAAAAGAAGCCGCCCAGAAAGGGTATCCGCGGCAGGGACCAAAGTTGCGGCTGTTGAAGCCGGCGTTCAGATAAATTCGTTAAGACGACCGCAATCACCCATCCGGGCTTCGAGTTCGCCGCGGCCCTCTGTTTTTGCATTCGGGTGAGTAAGAAAGCTCTAAAACGCGCGAAGGGAATGCCGGGTCCATTCGTTGCGGCGACAAATTTCTTTAAGCTCGATGAAGGCGACTCAGAAGTCGTGTTGCAGGTGGCGTGCCACGATTTCCGCCCGGTTAACGAGCGGGTTGCCCGTCGAGGCTGAGATCTACGAGGCTTGGATTGCTGCCTAGGCTTTGCGGGCGTTTCAGAAGCACTGCTCCGGAGCCGGCAGCTCGTCAGCCGTCCCGCCACACACCTTCCTGGCAATCGTGGCGCCGCTAGCCGAACAGAGCAGAAAAGAATTGGCCTTGGCGTACTAGACGAGCGCTGACCGACCCAAAACTTGAAATGAAGTTCATCCTCGATGAGGCTCTAGAGAGATCGCCGACAGGATGCCGGCGGAAGCTACTCAAGGAGCAGTATAGTTTCCGCTTCTGGCGAAACACCCCGCGACCGTCGGGCACTTGCTATTCTTTGCTTTGGCCGGAATCAAAGGCCATGGCGAAGCGGAAAGCTGTGATGCTTAGCCCTTCGCGGAAATAGAATTGATGCGCGCGGCGGTTTGGTAAACCGCATTCCAATATCAGCGCCTCGCAATCGAGGTTGCGCGCCTCCGCGACGAGCGCCTGGAGCAGATGCTGCCCTATCCCGTTCGAACGGATGTTTCGCGCGGTCACCAGCTCGTGGATATGGAGATAACGGCCGCGGATCAGATTCTCCCCGAGTTGGTATCCTGCGCAACCAACGACACGATCTCCGAGCCAAACCGCGACAAGTCTATAGCCGTTCTGCTGGAGGCGCCGCACGCGCACGACAAAATCGCTCGCTTGGCCGCCGATGTGTGGGCGCCATTCGCTCAGCACCGGCAAACACGCTCGAATATCGGTATCGCTGTCTGCCCAAGCGATCCGGAGAGAATCAAATCGATCCTGGTCGCTCACTGTGAAATCTCTCTGGCGAGTGGCGCGTTGGGGCCGATATCAGAATTTTCGACCAAAGCACAACGGAAGCTTGGTTTCCGCTCAGAGGTAATTCATTGAACCGCGCGCTGAAGGGCTCGCTGAGTCGCGCAACGCACTCAGTCGCTTTAATTTGCTTCTGCCATGAACTTTAGCTTTGCCCAAATTCCGTTGAAGTATGACTGCGGCCGCATTAAGCGCCTACGCGCCGCAACCATTTCCGCCGGGGGCGGCATCCAGGTCCGGGCTGAAATCTTATTCGTTACCCGGCGCCAGGGTTGAAGGTGGGTGACCTGTCGGCGGCGGTGAAGGCGGAGGCATGTCCGTCGTTTCCGATGGTGGGTGAGCCGCGCGTTCGGCGCGCGCGCTCTGCATATACATCTGACAGGTCTGTGACAGCTCTGCGCGGTGCGAGGACAGGCATTTGACGACACCCCGATTCTCGCGCGGCACGCCGGCGCAAAACAGCTTTGCATCCGGTCCACACGAAGCCTGGAACGCGGCTCTGTTTCCGGACGGCGGCGGAGCAGCACCCGCCGGCGGCGGTGAAGCAGAGGCAGATGGCGGCGGCGGCCGATGGCTCGGCGGCGGCGCATAGTTTGCTTGCGGGGGCGGGCCATAGCCCTGCGGCGGGGGTGGCGCGTAACCAGGTTGCGGCGGCATACCGCGAGGTGGCGGACCATAACCCGGTGGCGGCCCATAACCCTGTGGCGGCGGACCATATCCGGGCGGCATGCCGCCCATTCTGCCGCCCCGCGATGCCAGTTGTTCGTAGCACATCGGCGACAGGGCACCTCGACGCGACATCAGACACTGGACGATCCGTCCTCCGCCCCGCGGCACGCCATGACAAAGACGGGCGATTTCTGGGCCACAGGCCGCCCGGAGTCCTCCGCCGCCACCGCCCCGCGGCGGCCGGCCGGGCTGCTGCATCGGCGGCGGCTGCATTTCTTGTCCCTGCATCTCCTCTTGTCCCGGCGGCGGGCCTTCGGGAGGCGGCGGCTGGTTGTCGCTCTGCGCGAACGCTGCGGGCGCCAGCAAAAGCGTTGCTACAACCAAGGTCCAATGAGCGATGCGGTGTGCCATATAGGCTTGCTCCCTGCGCCCCCGCAGAATCGGAGGCCTGCTTGTATCCGGTCCGAGAAATTGTCAAAGATATTTTTGTTTCTCACCCTATCTTCAGCGCAAATTCGCTCAAAAAGAAGACAAACAGATGTTAACGTTGCGGCGCCGTGCTTAGGGCATTTGCGAAAGGTCGTCCTCGATTGCGGTGATCCATTCCTCCTGGGCTTGAGTTAGCATTGCAGCGAGCTTCAGGTTATTGAGGATCTTGAGGGCCTCAGTGAGCCGTGTGCGCGGTTCATCCCCCGCCGAGCCAAGCCGCCACAATGCAAGCACGACGTCGGTACGAAATTGCCGGTTGCCTGGCTCTTTGCTGGCAAGCGCGCGTGCAATTTCCAGGCTCTCGCGATCTGCCCTGAGCCCGCCCTTGATGTCGCCGCGCGCGCGAAGGGCTTCGCCCAGTCTCTGCAAGCCCAATCCGACGTTGCTTTGAATTTCATCGTTATTTGGTTCCGCGGCGGCAAGCGCACGGAAAATATTGCAGCCGGTTTTCGCGCTGGCGACGGCAAGCTCGGCATTACCACGGGCCAGATAGGTCGAAGAAAATGCGATGTACATGGCAGCCTGAATCCGCTGCGCCTCTTGATCGTTGTCCGTTTTTGTCACCAGCGCCCTAACAGCGGTTTCGATCTCGGCCAGAAGGGGTGGTATTTCCTGACTGGGGACCGCCTTCGCAGTAGCGAGGCGGTCGGCGAGATTGCCAACGAGGGCGTCGATCGTGCTTTCGCTGGCCTTGAAGGTCCGCTCCGCGCGGCGCGCTTGCGACTGGGCCAAAGTAAGCTGCGCGACGGTGAATTGTTCTCCGCGCCAAATGTACAGCGCGGTAGCAGACGCGACGATCGCGACAACAGCAAATACTGCCGTCAGCACCCGGTGCCAGCCTCGCGAAGGCGCCTGAACGCGTGGCTTTTCGTTGGCGCTGACCAAACTGTCTTGCATGAATGCCGGCCCGGCTTCGCCGCTCCGCGATATCGTCCGAGGAACTAACCAAGCGGGACCGCGAAGCAGCGACAATACCACAGCCGCGCGTCGAAGTTACACGCTAAGGCGGTCGCGGTGAAAAGCTTGCTTACAAAAGTGCGGTATTATGGTGGAGCCAGGCGGAGTTCGAACCGCCGACCTCTTGAATGCCATTCAAGCGCTCTCCCAACTGAGCTATGGCCCCTTCAGATGACGGCTGACAGACAACGGACGACGGACGGATATCTGGTTTGATATCCGTTGTCTGTCGTCCGATCAGCTTTCCTCCTCGTTTTCGATGTCGCCGCCGATGATATCGGTGACATCGGCATCTTCTTCTTCCTGCTCCTCGATGAAGGCGGCATCATCGAGGGTCTCGTCCATCTCGACCTCTTCTTCGATATCCGCTTCGGTAGTCTCTACCGGCGCCTTTGACCCCTGCGCCTCGGCCTCGGCGTCCTCAAGCGATACAAATTCGGCCTCCTGCGGTTCAGGCGCGGCAACCTCTTCCGCTACCGCAGCTGGGCGTGCCACAGGGGCCGGCTGCGCCTGCTCCGCGCGTCCGCGTGTGGTCGGTGCCTCTATCGGCACCACCTTGCCGGTGTAGGGAGAGATGACCGGGTCTTTATTGAGGTCGTAGAACTTGCGCCCGGTATCGGGGCAGACACGCTTGGTGCCTAATTCCGCTTTTGCCACAGCCGAAATCCTTCGATTTGGGAGCTTCACTTGGCTAGTCGGGGTGGACCTGTCAATAGCGGATCGTACTGCACGGGCGGAAGAAGCGGCAGCCAAGGACGCGGAACAGCCAGCGTGATAGACCAGCGCTGGTCGGATTTCCCAAATGCAAGTCGAAACAGCACCGCTCACCGCTCACCGGCATGGTCCGCTTCAGGGACGTGTCCGCGTGCCAGGCGACAAGTCGATCTCGCATCGGGCGCTCATCCTCGGCGCGCTGACGGTTGGTGAGACCCGCATCAGCGGATTGCTCGAAGGTGAGGATGTGCTCAACACTGGTAAGGCCGTAGCGGCGCTCGGCGCTGGCGTCGAGAGGTTGGGCGGGGGTGAATGGCGGGTGCACGGCGTTGGAGTTGCGGGTTTCGCCACGCCGGACCGGGCGCTCGATTTCGGCAATTCCGGGACTGGCTGCCGGCTTATGCTCGGAGCGGTGGCAGGCTGCCCGATCACCGCCACGTTCGAAGGCGATGCATCGCTGCGTCGACGCCCGATGCGGCGGGTGCTTGAACCCCTGGAACGAATTGGCGCGCGCGCCGTCACCTGCGCGGAGGGGCGCTTACCGCTGACGCTAAGGGGCGCGCGCGAGCCGATCCCGATCGTGTTCGAGTCACCGGTCCCATCGGCGCAGCTGAAGTCAGCGGTTCTCCTGGCGGGCCTTTCGGCGCCGGGAGAGACCATTATCGTCGAAGCCGAGGCAACGCGCGATCACACTGAAAAGATGCTCGCACATTTTGGTGCCGATGTGCGTGTGGAACCCGACGGCAGTCTCGGCCGCCGGATCAGGCTGGTCGGCCAGCCGGAGCTCCTGCCGCAGCCGATTGTAGTTCCCGCTGATCCCTCGTCCGCGGCGTTTCCCCTCGTCGCCGCGTTGATCACGCCCGGTTCCGACCTGATCCTCGAGGGCGTGATGCTCAATCCGCTGCGTACCGGGCTTCTCACGACGCTTGCCGAGATGGGCGCTGCGATCGAACGGCTCGAAACGCGCAATGAAGGTGGCGAGGAGGTCGCGGACTTACGTTTGCGAGCGAGCGCGCTGCGGGGCGTCGAGGTCCCGGCCGCGCGCGCGCCGGCCATGATCGACGAATATCCGATCCTCGCCATCGCCGCTTCCTTCGCCGAAGGCGTGACCCGCATGCGCGGGCTGAAAGAATTGCGGGTCAAAGAATCCGACCGGCTCGATGCGACGGCTGTCATGTTGCGAAACAACGGCGTCGAAGTCGAAATCGAGGGTGACGATCTGATTATATATGGCCGCGGTCGCGCGGCCGGCGGCGGACTGGTCGTAACGCACATGGACCATCGCATCGCCATGGCCGCCCTGGTGATGGGGCTCGCCAGCGACCGGCCGGTAAAGATCGACGACGCAAGCTTTATCGCCACAAGCTTTCCGAACTTCGCGCCAATGATGACGAGCCTCGGCGCCGACTTCTCGTAAGCTGAAGCGGCTAAGCCCGTCCGAGCACCAGCACCGCATTCAAGCCGCCGAACGCGAACGAGCTCGACATCGCTTTCTCAATCGGCGCGTTGCGCGCGGTGTTAGGCACGTAATCGAGATCGCAGTCCGGATCGACCTCTTCGAAGTTGGCGGTCGGCGGAATTGTTTGGTGACGCAGCGCCAACGCTGTTGCCGCAAACTCGAGCGCTCCCGCGGCACCCAAACTATGGCCGAGCACTCCCTTGCTGGACGAAACTGCCAGATGCTCGGCGCTTTCGCCGAATGCTATGTGTAGCGCTACCGTTTCACCCTTGTCGTTGAGCGCCGTGCCGGTACCATGTGCGTTGACATAGTCGATGTCCTCCGCGTTGACCTTGGCGTCGGTCAAAGCGGAGCGTATTGCGCGAGCGGCGCCGCCCGGATCGATAGCGGTGATGTCGCCGGCGTCGGCGCTCATACCGAAGCCCAATAGCTCCGCATAGATTGGCGCGCCGCGCGTCAACGCGCGCTCGCGTGGTTCGAGCACGAAGATGGCGGCCCCTTCGCCAAGCACGAGCCCGGTACGCGTCCTCGAAAACGGCCGGCAGGTGTCAGTGCTGAGCACCCGCAGCGCCTCCCAGCCCTTGATCGTACCAACGGTAATGCAGGCTTCGGTGCCGCCAGCGAGCGCGATCGGTGTTTGTCCCGTCCGCACCATTTGGAACGCCTGACCGATCGCATGGGTACCGGAGGCGCATGCCGACGCGATCGTAAAAGTTGGGCCCTTGAGGCCGAGGTCCATCGAGATCTGGCTGCACGCCGCGTTCGCCATCAAGCGTGGAATTGACAACGGATGCGCGCGGGACGCGTTTTGTCCGTAGAGCCTGAGGTAGGAATCGTCGAGCGTATTCATTCCGCCGGCTCCATTGCCGACGATCGTCGCCGCCTGTAATGCGATTTCCTCGGTAAGCTCCAGTTGCGCATCCTTGACCGCTGCCCGCGCTGCGACCACCGCGAATTGCGAGAAGCGATCGAACATGCCCAGCCGCTTCGGATCGAAATGCTGCGCAGGATCGAAATCGAGAACTTGAGCGGCGATCCGCGTATTCAGACGATCGGTTGGAATGATCGTGATCGGACCGATGCCCGATCGGGCTTCGACCAGGCCGGACCAAAATTTCTCGCAAGTGCTGCCGATCGGCGTAACGACGCCGATTCCGGTGACGACCACGCGGTTCATTGCGGCACTTTTGCCGCGATCAGCTTCTGCACGATGTCAGCGACATCGCCGACAGTGGAGAACGGCATCTCCTGGCCGCTGCTTTTGTCCTGGATGCCGCTGGTGCCAGCAGTCGTAAGGCGGGTTGCCTCATCCGCCTTGAGCGGAATGGCGATATCGAATTTCTCCTCAAGACCGAAAACGATTTCGATCACGTCAAGAGACTCCGCGCCAAGTTCATCGAGACGCGAATCCGGCGTCAGCCGCTCGATGGGAATATTGAGCGATTTGGCGATTATAGCCCGGACCTCATCAATAACGTCCAACGCGTTCCCCGCAGCCGCTGTTGCTCATCGAAATCGTCTATCGCTTTGCGGCGCGGCCATTATTCATACCTCGCGCTCAATCACAAGCCGCTACGGCAATTCCGACATGCTCAAGACCGCCGGTCGGCGATCGCGTGCGCGCGTTCGGTCGCGGTGTTGAGCGCTTTTTCGAGCGTCGCGCGGGCCTGTTGCAGCACGGTCGTGTTCGCATCCTTGGGAACGCGGACCGGTTCGCCGACGACAATTCCGCCGCGGCTGAACGGTAGGTTGATTTCCGAGCGATCCCAATTGTCGAGCACGATCCGGCGGCTGGTGGCCAGACTGACAGGAAAGATCGGTCGTCCCGACTCTTGCGCAAGTTTGATGATGCCGCGGCCGGCGACACGCGAGACCTTCGGCACGTCGGCGGTTAAAGCCATGTTCCAGCCTTGCTCGAGCGAGTCCAGCATGGCCTTGAATCCGGCGACGCCGCCCTTGATGTGAAAACGGGTCCCATGATCGCCAGAACCGCGTACTGTGCCGACGCCGAGCCGCTCGGCGGCGATCGCATTGATCTCGCCGTCGCTGTGCCGAGAGATCAACACCCTGAATCGGTACTGTTGCCGCAGAAACGGCAGCAAAAAATGCTGGCCGTGCCACATTGCGATAATCACCGGCTGCTGCGCCTCGTACAGGCGATGGGGCTCAGCGGGCTCCATGGTGAAGCGGCTTGTCGTCCAGACGAGACGCAGATATTCGGCAGCCAGAATGCCGATCGTCTTCTGCACCCAGGGTTTGTTCTTTAACCGTCTGCCCAGCCGCATCGACACGCGTTTCCTTGATCGGATCGAAGTCAGCGCGTTGCAGCAGGCGCCGGCGGACGGCATGAAAATTGGTGAGCGCAGAGCAGGGTCATCGCTGATAAATCGCGCCCATGCAGCGAATGAACTGCTGTATCATCGATCCATCTCGGGGCTGCGGGACGTAGTGCTCGCGACGCCACTTTTGGTGCTTGCGGAGTGTTTCGTCCCGCCTTTTGATCTATCAATTTCCCGGCTATGGCACAACGGTCTTGCGGCGCCGCTGTAACGCGAAGAATCTGGAGCGACAATGATTATCGCTGTCGACGGACCGGCCGCCTCTGGCAAGGGCACGATCGCAAGGCGGCTTGCGGACGTGTATGGCCTGCATCATCTCGATACTGGTCTGATCTATCGGGCAGTCGCCAAAGCAGTCCTCGACGCTGGCTATTCGCCGCATGACGCCGGACACGCCATTGACGCAGCGATCGCGCTCGATCCGACCAAGTTCGACGAAAAATCGCTAAAACCGCAGCCGATTACCGACGCCGCATCTGTGGTCGCGGCGATCCCGGAGGTGCGTCAGGCCCTGATGAACTTTCAGCGTCAATTTGCGACCAAACCACCGGGCGCCGTGCTCGATGGCCGCGATATCGGCACGGTTATCGCCCCCGGAGCCGATGTGAAATTGTTCGTCGTGGCGACGCCTGACGTGCGAGCCAGGCGCCGGACCCTTGAATTAAAGGGGCGGGGAGAGCCCGCTGATGAACAGGAGGTCCTGGCCGACCTGTTACGACGGGACGAAAGGGACTCCCGGCGGACCGCTGCGCCCCTCAAAGCGGCGCCCGATGCGCACTTGCTCGATACCACGCATTTGAGTATAGACGCGGCATTCCGGGCCGCCGTCGAAATCATCGAAGCCGTCCGAACGGGCCGAAAGCGCCGCTGACCGCGTTTTCGTCATTGGAGGAACAGCCCGTTCCACGCTTTGTATGCACGGCACCGGTCGAAGCTTTGTCCTGATCGTCTGGCCTTTGCCCCACCGCCGGCATAACCGGCGGCTGCTGTGCGTTCGGGACCAATCCATTTCACTGGGGCTCGGAGTACTTATGGCTCAACTAGCTACCGCCACGCCGTCGCGCGAAGACTTCGCCAGCATGATCGAGGAATCCTTTGGCAATGGCCATCTGCAAGAAGGATCGGTCGTCAAGGGGACGGTTGTCGGCATCGAAAAGGACGTCGCCGTCATCGATGTTGGTCTGAAGACTGAAGGCCGCGTGGCGCTACGCGAGTTCGCCGGCCCGGGCCGGACGGCCGAAATCAAGATTGGCGATACGGTCGAGGTCTATCTCGAACGGGTCGAGAATGCGCTCGGCGAGGCCGTGCTGTCGCGCGACAAGGCGCGCCGCGAGGAAAGCTGGGGCAAGTTAGAGAAGGCGTTCCAGAACAACGAAAAAGTCCAAGGCGTCATCTTCAATCAGGTCAAAGGCGGTTTCACGGTCGATCTCGATGGCGCAGTCGCGTTCCTGCCGCGCTCGCAAGTCGACATTCGGCCGATCCGCGACGTGTCGCCGCTGATAAATCAGCCGCATCCGTTCCAGATCCTCAAAATGGATCGCCGGCGCGGCAATATCGTGGTGTCGCGGCGGACCGTTCTGGAAGAGACGCGGGCCGAGCAGCGCCATGAGCTGGTGCAGAATCTCGAAGAGGGCCAGGTGATCGACGGAGCGGTCAAGAACATCACCGACTACGGCGCGTTCGTCGATCTTGGCGGCATCGATGGCCTCCTACACGTCACCGACATCGCGTGGCGGCGCGTCAATCATCCATCCGAGGTCCTCAACATCGGGCAACAGGTCAAGGTCAAGATCATCAAGATCAACCACGAGACCCACCGTATCTCGCTTGGCATGAAGCAATTGCTCGATGATCCGTGGCAGGGCATTGAGGCGAAATATCCGGTCGGCACGCGCTTTAAGGGCCGCGTCACCAACATCACCGACTACGGTGCGTTCGTTGAACTCGAGCCCGGCATCGAGGGTCTGATCCACGTTTCGGAAATGTCATGGACCAAGAAGAACGTTCATCCCGGCAAGATCGTTTCGACGTCCCAGGAAGTCGAAGTGCAAGTCCTCGAAGTCGATCCGGTCAAGCGCCGTATCTCGCTTGGCCTCAAACAGACCATGCGCAATCCGTGGGAAGTCTTTCTGGAAAAATATCCCGCCGGCTCGGTTGTCGAAGGCGAAGTCAAGAACAAGACCGAATTCGGTCTGTTCCTTGGGCTCGACGGCGACGTCGACGGCATGGTGCATCTCTCCGACCTCGATTGGAAACGGCCGGGCGAGCAGGTCATCGAGGAGTACAAGAAGGGCGACCAGGTCAAGGCGCAGGTGCTCGACGTCGACATCGAGAAGGAACGCATTTCACTGGGCATCAAACAGCTCGCCAGCAGCGTCGCCGAGACCGAGACCACCGGCGGCGAGCTAAAAAAAGGCTCGGTCGTGACCTGCGAGGTGACCGAGGTGAAGGAAGGCGGGATCGACGTGAAGATCGTCGGCACCGAACTCACAACCTTTATCAAGCGTTCGGAACTGGCGCGCGATCGTTCGGAACAGCGTCCGGATCGTTTCGCCGTCGGCCAAAAAGTCGATGCCCGCATCATCCAGTTCGATCGTCGCACGCAAAAAGTCTCGGTCTCCATCAAGGCGCTCGAAGTCGCTGAGGAGAAGGAAGCGATCGCGCAATACGGATCTTCGGATTCGGGCGCGACACTCGGCGATATCCTGGGCACCGCGCTCAAGCGCAAGGGTGAGGAGGAAAACGAGAAAGAAGAGGAGATGGAGTAAGGTCGCCGCCGCGGGCTGCCGGCGATGCCGGGCCCGGAACGACGACGGTAAGACGGAAACAAAGGAACCCCGGCCATGTCGCTTGATGCCGACCTGATCGTCGACCGCCGCCGCATGCGGCGCAAGCTCACTTTCTGGCGCGTGCTTGCCGTCATCTTCATTGCTGTGATCGTCATCGGCGCGGCGGCATTCTTCAGCAATCGCTCCGGACTCGCCGGCGCCTACATCGCGCGTGTCACGATTCAAGGGCTGATCCGGGACGATCAGGAGCGAGTGCAACAGCTCGATCGGCTGTCGCGATCGTCGACCGCGCGCGCCGTTATCGTCCATGTCGACAGTCCCGGCGGTACCACGGCCGGCTCCGAGCAGCTCTACGACTCGCTGATGCGGTTGAAGGCGCGCAAGCCGCTGGTCATCGTGGTCGATGGCTTGGCCGCTTCGGGCGGCTACATCGCTGCAATCGCCGGCGATCACATCATCGCCAAACAGACTTCCCTGGTTGGTTCGATCGGCGTTCTGTTCCAGTATCCAAACGTCGCCGATCTGCTCGAAAAGATCGGCGTCAAAGTCGAGACGATCAAATCCACGCCGCTCAAAGCAGCGCCGGACGGCTTTGAGCCGACGTCGCCCGAAGCACGCGCGGCGATCGAATCGATCATCAAGGATTCCTACGCCTGGTTCCGCGGTCTGGTGCAGGATCGTCGCCATCTCAACGACAACGAGCTGCAAACCGTCGCCGACGGCCGCATTTTCACCGGCCATCAGGGCGTCGGACTTAAGCTGGTCGACGAACTTGGCGACGAGCGGACCGGCATAGCCTGGCTGGCCAAGGAGAAGAACGTCAACGCGAAGCTGCCGGTGCGGGATTACCAGTTGCACGGTCGCTTCAGCGATCTGCCGTTCCTGCATGCGGTTGCGGCCGCTGCGCTGGACGCAGCCGGGCTCGCCACGCTCGCACGAAGCCTTGACGAGTGGGGCGCCATGCAGGCGGTCGAGCGGCTTAATCTTGACGGTTTATTGGCCCTTTGGCACCCTGCTGGCGCGAACTGAAGCGGCGGCAGGCGGCAGCCCCATGATCAAGTCCGAACTGGTACAACGCATTTCGGCGCAGAACCCGCACCTCTATCAGCGCGACGTCGAAAAAATCGTCAACGCCATTCTGGGCGAAATCATCGCCGCGATGGCGCGCGGCGATCGCGTGGAGCTGCGCGGTTTCGGGGCGTTCTCGGTTAAGCAACGCCCCGCTCGAACCGGCCGCAATCCCCGCACCGGCGCTCACGTCGCGGTCGATCAAAAGTGCGTGCCGTTCTTTAAGACCGGCAAGGAAATGCGCGAGCGGCTCAATCAGATGGCCGAAGGCTGATCGGCGCGTTCTGACCGGGTGGAGGTTCAATATTGCTGCGCAGGTTCGTCGCAGCGGTCATTTTAGTGCCGCTTGCCATCATCATCATCGCGTTTGCGGTGGCGAACCGGCAAACCGTCCTGGTTTCCTTCGATCCGTTCGATCCAGCGCAGCCGGCGTATTCGGCCACAACCTGGTTGTTCGTGCCTGTGTTCGTGGCCTTGATCTGCGGCGTTGTGGTCGGCGGTCTGGCGTCGTGGGTTCGGCAAGGCAAGTGGCGGGGTTCCGCCCGCCGTTTCGAGCGTGAATTGCATAAATTGCGGGAAAAGGTCCGGGCTCTTGAAGGCACGGGGGCCAAACCCGCAAATGGTCTGGAAGCAGGTGAGCCTCAGCAGCGGCTTCGGCTCCAGCCACCGGTGCGATAGCGGAGCCATTCTCTTGCAGGACAAAGTCCGCGAGGGGATGTAGAACGGCGGCGCCAATTCACAGGCCAAACGCAATAGCCGGCCGGATGCCATGTCGCTCATAGTGAAAATCTGCGGCCTTTCGACGCCGGAGGCGCTCGATGCCGCGCTCGATGAGCGCGCAGACATGGTTGGCTTCGTGTTTTTTCCGCCGTCGCCGCGGAACGTGTCGTTCGAAACCGCAAAGATGCTGGGAGCGCGGGTGCAGGGTAGGGCAAAGAAAGTTGCGCTGACTGTCGATGCCGATGATGAACTTCTCGCTCGGATCGTTGAAGTACTCGCGCCGGACTTTCTCCAACTCCATGGTAAGGAATTGGCCGACCGCTCTTACGCGATCAAGAAGCGCTTCGGTCTTCCGATCATCAAAGCGTTTGCAGTCGAAGCGAAGAGCGACTTCGCGCAACTGAAGGCCTATCAGCCTATCGGTGCGTGGTTATTGTTTGACGCTAAGGCGCCCGCTGAGGCGACGCGGCCCGGAGGCCTTGGTCAGCCTGTCGACTGGCCGATGATACGAGAAAAGCGTCCCGAATGGGCGCTGACGAGTGATCTCGGGAAGCCTTTTGACTGGGCCTTGATGAGTGGGGCTATCCCCGGCGTGCCAGTCATCTTGTCGGGCGGTCTAAACGCAGGAAATGTTGGAGAGGCTTTGAGAATTACGCGTGTTCCGGCGGTTGATGTGTCTTCCGGAGTGGAAACTTCTCCAGGACGGAAAGACGCCCAGAAGGTTCGTGATTTCATCGAAGCCGCTCGTCAAGCGCATCTTCGTTTGCCCCCGTATGAAGTGCTGAGCCCCGCATGACGGTGCAACAACCAAATTCGTTCCGCACCGGACCGGACGATCATGGGCATTTCGGCATCTACGGCGGCCGCTTTGTCGCCGAAACGCTGATGCCGCTGATTTTGCAACTGGAGCAAGCCTACGCTACGGCCAAGGCCGATCCCGCGTTCCAGAAAGAAATGGATGGCTATCTGGCGCACTACGTTGGGCGCCCATCGCCGCTCTATTTCGCCGAGCGGCTGACCGCGCACTGCAGACAGACGGCCTCCGGCCTTTCGGGCGGCGGCGCCAAGATCTACTTGAAGCGCGAGGAGCTCAATCACACCGGCGCCCACAAGGTCAACAATGTGCTCGGCCAGATTTTGTTGGCGCAGCGCATGGGCAAGAAGCGCATCATCGCCGAAACCGGCGCCGGCATGCATGGCGTCGCCACTGCAACGCTTTGTGCGCGTTTCGGGCTCGATTGCATCGTCTACATGGGCGCGGTCGACGTCGAGCGGCAGAAACAGAATGTGTTTCGCATGCACATGCTCGGCGCCAAGGTGGTGCCGGTGCAGTCCGGGGCAAAGACGCTCAAGGATGCAATGAATGAAGCGCTGCGCGATTGGGTGACCAACGTCGATTCGACCTTTTATTGCATCGGCACCGTCGCCGGCCCGCACCCGTACCCGATGATGGTGCGTGATTTTCAATCGATCATCGGCCGCGAGACGCGCGAGCAGATACTCGCCGCCGAGGGCCGGCTGCCGGATTCGCTCATTGCCTGCATCGGCGGCGGCTCGAACGCGATGGGGCTGTTTCATCCGTTCCTCGACGACCGGCAGATCGAGATTTATGGCGTCGAAGCCGCGGGGCACGGCCTGGAGACAGGCCAGCACGCCGCTTCCATTGCGGGCGGGCGGCCCGGCGTCCTGCACGGCAACCGCACTTATCTGCTGATGAACGACGACGGGCAGATCGACGAAGCGCATTCGATCTCGGCCGGCCTCGATTATCCGGGCGTCGGGCCCGAGCACGCGTGGCTCAACGACCTCGGTCGCGTCACGTTTCTTTCGGCAACCGACGACGAGGCGCTCGCCGCTTTTCAGCTTTTGTCAAAGCTCGAGGGCATTATTCCAGCGCTCGAGCCGGCGCATGCCATCGCCAAAGTGCTCGATCTGGCACCGCGCAAATCCAAAGATCATTTGATGGTAATCAATCTGTCCGGTCGCGGCGACAAGGACCTCGATACCGTCGCGCGGCATCTGGAAGTGAGGGCGCGGTGAGGATACCAACTGGCGCTGTTGCGCTTCTTCCCCTCTCCCCTTGCGGGAGAGGACGCGCGCGTAGCGCGCGGGTGAGGGCCTCGGCGCGGAGGTTAAACTCGTCCGTGGCGGACCCTTACCCGGCCGCTCGCTGCGCTTACGGCCGGCCTCTCCCGCATGGGGAGAGGGGTATTTGCCGCGACCGCGCGCCATGAGCTCCACCCGAATCGATCGCCGTTTCGCCGCTTTGCAAGAGGAAGGCCGCGCCGCGCTCGTTACCTTCGTGATGGCCGGCGATCCGGACTACGATTGCTCGCTTGCGATCCTCAAGGCGCTGCCCGCCGCCGGCGCCGACGTGATCGAACTCGGCATGCCGTTCACCGATCCGATGGCGGACGGGCCGGCGATTCAGGCAGCGGGCTTACGCGCGCTTGCATCCGGTCAGAACATGAAACGGACGCTTGCGCTGGTGCGTGAATTCCGGCGCGGTGACGCTGCGACCCCGGTCGTCCTCATGGGCTACTACAATCCGATCTACGTCTACGGCGTTGACCAGTTTTTGGTGGACGCGCACAGCGCCGGCGTTGACGGCCTGATCGTTGTTGATCTGCCGCCCGAGGAGGACACGGAGCTTTGCCTCCCGGCGCTGAAGGCCGGTTTCAATTTTATCAGGCTCGCGACGCCGACGACCGACGACAAACGGCTGCCGACGGTGCTCACGAACACCTCGGGCTTTGTCTATTATGTATCGATCACCGGGATTACCGGCTCGGCGGCCCCGGACCCGGGCAACGTCGCGCGAGCGGTCGCGCGCATCAAGCGCCACACCAAATTGCCGGTCTGTGTTGGTTTCGGCGTCCGCACCGCGGAGCAGGCGAGGGCGATTGCCGCGGGCACCGACGGCGTCGTGGTCGGCTCGGCGCTGGTCGAAGCCGTTCGCCAGAGCCTGAGCCCGGAAGGCAAACCAACTCCCGCAACGGCTACCTCGGTCGCTGCTCTTGTTCGCGCACTTGCTGATGGTGTGCGCGGTGCCCGGCGTGTCGCCGCCGGCGCGGCTGGCTAGCCGGGTTCGTATCCCGCTGACCGGGCGTTGAATTTCACGCTCCGCCTGCACACATATGCAAACCAGGTTGGAGGGAATGCCTGATGGCCCGCGATATGGTTCGCGACTGGATGTGGTCGGAAGCGTGCGAGATGCTCTCGCGCGCCGATCGGATGCATCGCGAGTTGTTCCGGCCGGCAGGCGCCCAAGCGCGGCAAGCGGTTTGGGAGCCGCCGGTCGATATTTTGGAGACCGATTTCGAAGTTCTGGCGCTGGTCGCCTTGCCGGGCGTTGACGCCGAAAGGGTGGAAGCCGTCATCGAAGAGGGCGACCTGGTTATTGCCGGGACGCGCACTTATCCGGCCGCCCTCCGCACGGCGGTCATTCATCGGCTGGAACTGCCGCAAGGGCGTTTTTACCGGCGATTACGGCTGCCGGCGGGCCGTTACAGTGCAGTCCGCCGCGCCATCGCCGATGGCTGCCTGGTGATCACCTTGCAGAAAGTGGGGGTGAACCGTGGCTGAAGCTGAGATGCTCGCGAAGACCGAAACTGAGATGCTCGCAAAAACCAACTCAACAGAAGGCGCCAGTACCCTGCCGCCGCTGCCTGCCGACGCATTGATCATCGTGCCGGTGCGCAACACCGTGCTGTTTCCCGGCCTGGTGCTGCCGATCACGCTCGGCCGCCCGAAGTCGATTGCGGCGGCACAGCAGGCGGTGCGCGACCAACGCCAGGTTGGCATTCTGTTGCAGCGCGACGCCGAGGTCGCCGATCCAACCCCGGTCGACATGCATCGCATGGGCACGCTCGCCAACATCGTGCGCTACATCACCGCGCCCGACGGCTCGCATCACCTGGTCTGCCAGGGCGAACAGCGATTCCAGATCATTGAGTATCTCAGCGGCTGGCCGTTCTTTGTCGCGCGCGTGCTGCAAATCCCCGAACCCGACACCAACACGTCCGAGGTCGAGGCGCGTTTCGTCAATCTGAAGGCGCAAACGCTGGAAGCAATCCAATTGCTGCCGCAGGCGCCGCCTGAGCTGCTTGCCGCGATCCAGTCGATCGAGGGACCGTCGGCGCTGGCGGATCTCGCCATCGCCTACATGGACGTAAAGCCGGAAGAGAAGCAGGAAATCCTCGAAACGGTCGATATCTCGGCGCGCATGGACAAGGTGCTGCGGCTGTTGTCGCATCGCATCGAGGTCTTGCGCCTGTCGCAGGAGATCGGCCGGCAGACCAAAACCGCGCTCGACGAACGTCAGCGCGAGGCGTTGCTGCGCGAGCAGATGGCGGCGATCCAGCGCCAGCTCGGTGAAGGCGAGGAGGGCAAGGCTGCCGAAATGGCCGAGCTCGACAAGGCCATCTCCAACGCCAAAATGCCGAAGGAGGTCGAGGACCAGGCCCGCAAGGAATTGCGCCGGCTGCAGCGCATGCCGGAAGCGGCCGGCGAATACGGCATGGTGCGCACTTATCTCGACTGGCTGATTGAACTGCCTTGGGCTTTGCCCGAAGAGAAGCCGATCGACATTGCCGAAGCGCGGCGCATCCTCGACGAGGACCACTACGATCTCGACAAGATCAAGCGGCGGATCATCGAATATCTCGCCGTGCGCAAACTCGCGCCGCAAGGCAAGGCGCCGATCCTGTGCTTCGTCGGTCCCCCCGGCGTCGGCAAGACTTCGCTCGGTCAGTCGATCGCGCGCGCGATGGATCGGAAATTCGTGCGCGTGAGCCTCGGCGGCGTGCACGACGAGGCCGAAATCCGTGGTCATCGCCGAACCTATATCGGCGCGCTCCCGGGCAACATCATTCAGGCGATCCGCAAGACCGGTACGCGCAATTGCGTCATGATGCTTGACGAGGTCGACAAGCTCGGCGCCGGCATTCAGGGCGATCCCGGCGCGGCCTTGCTTGAGGTGCTCGACCCGGAGCAGAACAACACGTTCCGCGACAATTATCTCGCGGTGCCGTTCGATTTGAGCCGGGTGGTGTTCATCACCACGGCTAACATGCTCGACACTGTCCCGGGGCCGCTGCGCGACCGCATGGAGATCATCAGCCTTGCCGGCTACACCGCCGACGAGAAGCTGCAAATCGCCGACCGCTTTCTGGTCAAGCGCCAGGTAGAAGCGAACGGACTCAAGCCGGGCCAGGTCGAGATCGGCGACGATGTGCTGCGCGACATCATCCAGAGCTACACCCGGGAAGCCGGTGTGCGCAGCTTGGAAAGGGTTGTCGGCCAAACGCTGCGAAACGCTGCCGTGCGTATTGCCGAAGGGCAAAGCGGCCCGATCGAGATCAAGCGCGAGGATCTGGCCGCCATTCTCGGCGCGCCGAAGTTCGAAAGCGAAATGGCGATGCGCACCAGCGTGCCCGGCGTGGCAACGGGTCTCGCGTGGACTCCGGTCGGCGGCGACATTCTGTTCGTCGAGGCCACCCGCATTCCGGGCTCCGGCCGGCTGATCCTGACCGGCCAACTCGGCGACGTGATGAAGGAAAGCGCGCAGGCGGCGTTGTCCATCGTCAAGAACCGCGCCGCGGCACTTGGTATCGACGCAAGCCGCTTCGAAAAGAGCGACATCCACGTCCACGTGCCAGCGGGCGCAATCCCGAAGGACGGGCCGAGTGCGGGCGTCGCCATGTTCATGGCGCTGACCTCGCTGATGACGGATCGGACCATCCGCAGCGATACCGCGATGACCGGCGAGATCAGCTTGCGCGGCCTTGTGCTTCCGGTCGGCGGCATCAAGGAGAAGGTGCTGGCCGCGCACGCCGCCGGCATCAAGCGGGTCATGCTGCCGGCGCGCAATCGGCGGGACTACGACGACATCCCCGAAATCGCGCGCCGCGAGATGGAGTTCGTCTGGCTCGAACGCGTCGAGGAGGCGGTAGCGGCGGCGCTCGAACCGCAAAAGCCCGCGGATGCGCCGGCTTCCGTTCCACAATTGGCGGATGCCGAGGCGTGAAGTAAGCCGTCATCCTGAGGTGGCCGCGAAGCGGCCCTCGAAGGGCGACGGCCCGGGCGCCACGGCCGCATCCTTCGAGGCTCGCTGCGCTCGCACCTCAGGATGACGGGTCAGAAGCGTCCTCGTCCGTCACCCGCGTGCGCAACGTTCCGATACTGCTGATCTCAACTTCGAGCAGGTCGCCCGCCTTCATCCACAGCGGCGGGTCGCGGCCGTGCCCGACGCCCGCCGGCGTGCCGGTGGCGATGACATCGCCGGCGGAAAGGGCGGTGAAGTCGGAGCAGAAGGCGATGATCTCCGGGATCGTGTGGATCAGGAGTCCGGTCGATGAGTGCTGCACCTCGACGCCGTTGAGCCTGGTCGTCAGCATCAGCCGGGCCGGATCTGGAATCTCGTCTGTGGTGACCAGCCATGGCCCGAGTGGTCCGGTGCCCGGAAAGTTCTTGCCCGCGGTGACCGAGAATTTCTGATAGTCGCGCACGCTGCCGTCAACGAAGCAGGTGTAGCCGGCGACGTGGTCGAGCGCGGTCTGGGCCCTGATATGACGCCCTGGCCGCCCGATCACGACGGCAAGCTCGCCCTCGAAGTCGAACGCTTGGGAAACGCGTGGGCGAACCATCTCGCCGTTGTGTCCAACCAGCGTGTCGGCGAAGCGGGCGAACATGGCCGGTGCTTTCGGCAGTTCGCGCCCGGTCTCGGCGGCGTGCGCCCGGTAATTGATGCCGGCGCAGAGGATTTTCTCCGGGCGCGGAATCACCGGCTGGAATTTTATCTCGGCGAGCGCGCGGTCAGGTTGCTCGGTCGTTGCGATCTCTTGCATCTTCTCGATTGCGCCCGCGGCAAGTGCGTCGCGCAGCGTCGCATATCCAAGGCGCTCGTTCATCGTCACAACGCCGTCGCCACGGAGCGCGCCGAACAGCGCCTTGCCGTCCGAAATGAAACTCAATAACTTCATCGCCGATCTCCACTTCGCGTCTTAAACCAGGGTTGGTGGCCGCCACGCTTACCGACGAGATGGTTGCGCAACACAAAAGCCGGGAAGGATTTGCCCCGATGAACATCAACGTCGGCAAGAAGGCCATCGCCGAAGCCACCGAGAAACTCAAGAATTGGGGTCGCTGGGGCAAGGACGATCAAATCGGCACTCTCAACCACATTACGCCGGAGGATATTGTCCGGGCCGCAGCGTTGATCCGTTCCGGCAAGGTGTTTGCGCTCGGTATTCCGCTCGACCGCAACGGGCCGCAGACCGGGCTATTCGGCGGGCGCTGGAATCCGATCCACACCATGCTGGCTACCGGCACCGATGCGGTCGCCGGCCGTTACGACAAGGTTCCGAATATCCGCTACGCCGACGACGCCATCAACCTGCCGGTGCAATGCGCGACCCATTGGGATTCGCTCGGGCACATCTTCTACGAAGACAAAATGTACAACGGCTACGATGCCCGTGAGGTCGATTGTAATGGCCTCGGCAAGCTCGGTATCGAGCACGCCAAGAACAAGATGGTCGGCCGCGGCGTGCTGCTCGATATCGCCCGCTATCGTGGCGTACCCTGGCTCAAGGACGGCGAGGCCATCGCCAACGATGAACTCGATAAATGCGCCAAGGACCAGAATGTCGAGATCAGGCGTGGCGACTTCGTCATTCTGCGCACCGGCCAGATGGAGCGCTGCCTGCAGGAAAAGAATTGGGGCATGTATGCCGGCGGTGATGCGCCCGGCGTGAGATTCGAGAATTGCTACTGGTGCCAGGACAAGGAGATTGCGGCGATCTGCTCCGACACCTGGGGCGTTGAGGTGCGGCCCAACGAAACTAGGGAGGTCAATCAGCCCTGGCACTGGGTGGTCATCCCGGCCATGGGACTTACCATGGGTGAGATGTTCTATGTGAAGGAGCTGGCGGAGGACTGCGACGCTGACGGCAGCTACGAATTTTTCTTTTGCGGCTCACCGCTCATCATAACCGGCGGCACCGGTTCGCCGCTCAACCCGCAGGCGATCAAGTGAAATCTAAAACAGCTTCTTCAATGCCTGCGGATTGAGGCAACTCACCGGAGCCTCGCCTTCGATCAGCGCGATGGTGTTATCCACCACGACGTTTGCCATGCCCTCGCGCAGCGAAAGCACGGCGCTGCCGAGATGCGGTGTCAGCACCACATTGGGCATCGCAATCAGCTCGGGCGACACCTGCGGCTCGTGTTCGTAGACGTCGAGGCCTGCTCCGGCGATCTTCCCCTCCTTCAACGCGCGAACGAGCGCTGCTTCATCGATTACCGGTCCCCGCGACGTGTTGATCACAAACGCGGTCGGCTTCATCAGGGAAAACTGCCGATCGCTCATCAGATGTCGGGTGTCCGGAGTGAGCTGCGGATGCAGCGAAACGAAATCGGCCTCGCCCAACAGGTCGTCGAAGCTTCGATACTGGGCTTCGAGCTTGTTCTCTTCCTCCACGGGCAGCCTGCGTAGATCGGTGTAGATGATTTTCATCTCAAAACCGCGAGCGCGCCGCGCCATCGCCTGGCCAATGCGGCCGAAGCCGACAAGGCCCAAGGTCCGGCCGGTGACCGCCGCACCGGCGAGATGATTGGACTGCGAGCCGGGGTAGACGCCGGATCGGAACAGCTTGTCGCCAACCACAATGTTGCGTGCGACGGCGAGCAGCAGGCCAAAGCCGATGTCGGCCGTGGCGTCGGTGACGATCGCTGGAATGTTGGTGACGGGGATGCCCCGCATGGTGGCCGCGGCGAGGTCGATGCGATCCGCAGTGATGTTCATCGACGATACCGCCTTGAGATCGGGATTGGCGGCGAGCACCTCGGCGTCGATCGTGTCGTGCAACAGCGAAATCAGGATGTCGCACCGCTTCACGGCTTCAATCAGCTTGGCCTTGTCGAGCACGCGGCTGCCGTCCGGATTGACCTCGACATCGGCCACGGCACGCAGACGGTTAAGCGCGCTCTCGGCGATCGGCTGAGTCACAAAAACACGCGGACGAGACAGCTGATGACTCATCGTCGAGCCCTCTCCCCCTGCGGGAGAGGGCTACTCGGCACAGCAACAACAAGAATGGGTGAGGGCTCTGGCCGCAACCCCTCACCCAACCGTGGTTGCCCGTAGCGTTGCGCTGCCCTCTCCCGCAGGGGGAGAGGGCACTGTTGGCATGGCTGAGTTTCGCGATGCATCGGTCTAGATGGCAGCGTTCACCTTAGGCAGCACCTTCTCCGCCAAAAGCGTCATCGAGCGTTTGCCAAGCGCCGGATCGCGCCAATCCTTGCCGGCATAGAGGAGCGTGCCGAAGTCACCGACCCGCTCGCGGAATTTCAAAATCTCGTCGGCCACCTTGTCCGGCGAGCCGTAGATGATCAGGTCGTTGCAGATGCCGTCGAGCGTCACCTCACTGTCCGGCTGATCGCGCCGCGACTTGAACAATTCGACGCGGCCGCCCTTCTTCAGCTTGGTGTAGAGCTGGCTGTAATAATAGCGATACGGGCTGTCCGGATCGGTCGCGTATGCTTTCGCAGTCTTGTCGTCGTCGGCGACGAAAATGCTCTTGGCGACACGCCAGTTCGCCGGATCGGCCTTGCGGCCGGCGCGCTCGCAGCCTTCAACGTATTTCGGCCAGTGACTTTTGACCCAGTCCGGCATCAAGAAATTCGCCGAGATCGGGTCCCAGCCGCGCGCCGCAGCTTCGGTCACACCCTTGGAGAATGGCGCCACGGCGGTCACGACGATCGGCGGGTGCGGCTGCTGCAGTGGTCTCGGCAAAAAGCCCTGGCCGATCTCCAGCATGGCCTGTTTCTCGATCTTGATGTTCCAGTATTTGCCTTCGATGTTGTAAGGCGGCTCGCCCGCCCAGATCTTCAGAACCGCATTGATCGCCTCAAGGAACATGGCGTTGCGGTCGGCCTCGAGATTGCCGAATGCCTCGGCGTCCGACATAAGCCCGCCCGGGCTGATGCCGAAAATGAAACGGCCATCGAGCATGTGGTCGAGCATCGCGATCTGCGACGCGGTCGCAACCGGATGCGAGTTCGGCATGTTGATCGTGCCGGTGCCGAGCTTGATAGTCCGGGTGGCGTCGACCAGGCTGGAGATGAACATGGCGCAGGAGGTGATGTTTTCCGCGCGGTCGGTGGCATGCTCGCCGACGTAACCCTCGACGAAGCCGAGTTGGTCGGCGAGCAGAAACGCCTCGCGATCTTCGCGGAGCGAGGTCCGCCAGTCCTTGTCCAAGGGATGGATCGGCATGGTGAAAAAGCCGAGCTTCATGGCTGTTATGCGTCCTTCATCTGCTGCCCGGCATCGAGCTCCGGCCGTGGTGGCTCCCTCCGCAGTCTTAGTATAGTTTGGCTCGGGACATCATGAGCAAAATCACACGACGAGATTTGGCACGCGGCGGCGCTTTGTCGCTAGCCGGCGTGCTCGCAGCACCAGCGGTGGCGCGCGCCGAAACGCGGCGCTGGCGCATGGTGACATCTTGGCCGAAGCGATTGCCCGGGCCAGGCCTGTCGGCCGAACGCGTCGCCGCAAGCATCGGCGCGATGTCGGGCGGCCGCCTTGAAATCACGGTGTCGGCCGCAGGCGAAATCGTGCCGGCTTTCGAGGTGCTCGATGCAGTCGGTTCTGGCGTCGCCGAGATGGGCCACACCGCGGCGTTCTATTGGCAGGGCAAGGAGCCCGCGGCGGCATTTTTCACCACCGTGCCGTTTGGGCTGCTGCCGAATGAGCACGTCGCCTGGGTCGATGCTGGCGGCGGCCAGGCGCTGTGGGACGAGCTTTATGCGCCGTTCGGCGTAAAGCCGTTCATGGGCGGCAATACCGGCGTCTGCATGGGCGGCTGGTTTCGCCGCGAGATCAGGACCAGAGACGATGTCCGCGGGCTTAAAGTGCGTTCGCTTGGCCTAGGGGGCGAAGTCTACCGCCGGCTCGGCGCCATTCCGCAGACGACGTCGCCCGCCGAGATCCTGGTTGCATTGCAATCCGGCGTGATTGATGGCGCCGAATTTGTCGGCCCCGGCTCCGACATTGCGCTCGGCCTCTTTCGTTTCGCCCACTTCTACTACAGTCCCGGCTTCAACAAGCCGAACGGCACCGGCGAGTGCATCGTTTCGCTCAAAGCATGGCGGTCGCTGGACGCCGAGCTGCAGGCTATCGTCGCCCGCGCCTGCGCAGCCGAAGCCGCCTTTGCGCTGGCCGAGATGGAGCGGCTAAACATCGAAGCGCTCGTCACGCTGACCGCCCGCGACAACGCGCAATTGCGTACGTTTCCCGCTGATCTCATCGCCGCAGCGCGGGGTATCGCGAAGGATGTCCTCGCCGAAGTTGCCGACAAGAGCGCGGCCGCGCGCAAGGTGCACGATTCCTATGTCGCATTCCGCAGCAAAGTCGCCCCTTGGTCGCGCATTTCGCTGCAGGCGATTCTGGAGACGCGACAGACGTAAGGCTAGAACGCGCCGGGAAAAACGCCGCCGTCCATCAGCAAATTTTGGCCGGTGATATAGCCGGCATGCGCCGAACAGAGAAATGCGCAGGCAGCGCCGAATTCTTCCGGTTCGCCGGCACGCCGCGCCGGAACGGTAGCGGTCCGCTCGGCGAGCGCGGCATCCTCGCTGATCCCCTTGTTCTTGGCGGTGGTCGCGACGTAGGAGCGCAAGCGGTCGGTCGCGAATATGCCGGGCAAAATGAAATTGATGGTGACGTTTGAAGCGGCAACCGAGCGGGCAACACCGGCGAGAAACGCCGTCAGTCCGGCACGCGCCCCCGAAGAAAGGTCCAGTCCAACCAGCGGCATTTTCACCGAGCCTGAGGTAATATTGATGATGCGGCCGAATTTCCTGGCGACCATCGGATCGATCGCTTTTTGAATAAGCTCAATCGCCACGACCATGTTGGCGACGACGCCGTCGATCATTTTTTGCCGGTCGAGGTCGCGGAAGTCGCGAAACGGCGGGCCGGCATTGTTGTTAATCAGAATGTCCGGCTCGGGACAGGCGTCGAACAGCGCCTTCTGTCCCTCGGCGGTGGCGACGTCGGCCGCGACCGCGACAATCTTGGCACCGGTCGCCTGGCGCAGCTCGGCGGCCGTCGTGTCGAGATGCGCGCGATCGCGGCCGTTGATCACGATCTCGCAGCCGGCTTCCGCCAGCGCTCTGGCGCAGGCGCGGCCAAGGCCGCGGCTTGAGGCGCAGACAATGGCTTTGCGGCCCGCGATGCCGAGGTCCATGGTCTAAGCTCCGGGATTGGGCAGGGTGCGCTCGCGGACGCGACCCACGGCATCGAGCCTACCGGGCTTTGCCTGACCGAGGGCGCCGCAGCGAACGAGTTTCATGGAGGCTCCTTTAGGGGGCATGAATCAGTTCGGAAGGTTAGCATGCGTCTTTGTTCAAAAATGCAACCGAAAACAGGGGGCAAATACCAGCAAGTGGCGCCCTGCAACCAGAACCGATCGCCGGCCTCATTCAGTCGCAATGAGGTGCGGTGTGCACATGTGAGGAAAAATGGTGTCGATTCCGAATACGGAGCAAAACGGACCGTTCGGCTGATATCTGACACGAAATTGCTCGATCTTGAATGTTGCCACGCTCATGAAATCGCTGAACCTCTGCTCCTGAAGCTTCGCGAGAGCTTTCACGTGGCCGAGGTCGAACTCATCTGATTTGGTTGGTTTGGCCTTTGACGCCCACCGGCGTATCTCTCTCATCTCTTCATGCGTCATTTCAAAACAGTATTCCAACGTCAACAAGTTATCCTTGGCACTCTTCCAGTTGATGGCTAGCGGTTTGTTGCTGCCAAGATTACTGTCGCTTTTGAGCGTGAGGTTGAGTTTAGAGATCACCTTCCCGGATCCATCCCTGGCAAATGGCATGTGCTTGTTATCGCAGACGAAATCTGAGGCGCGGAGACTGGAAGTACCGATTGGCTCGACATTGGCCGAGCTGTTGTTGTCTGCGGCATGGTTCAGGTCGCCGGGTAAATCGAGATAGAGTTCCATCCTTCGCGCAAGCAGCTTGATCCCGACACCCAGGGCAATGGCCGAATCCTCGTAGTTTTTGGAGATCAAGCGCGCGTTCTTGGTCTCATATGCGTCATCGTCGGTGTCGGTGTTGGTTTTCTTCGCAGCAGAATAAAACCAAATGAGCTGTTCCTGAAGTGATAGCGGATTCGACAATGCAGTCACGGCTTCGGTAAGCGCCGACGTCGCATTGTCCAAATCCTCCTTCGCCAGCTTGGCGACGCTGTCGTGGTAAGCGGAAACGTGCTGAAGAATGCTGACAAACACCGTCCCCAGCGCGCCAACAACGGCCGCGAGAACAGTGGCGTTGCCAACCAGGGCCCAAAATCCACGTGCGGCCAGGTGCCTTTTGGCGGGCGGCCTTTCGGACGGCGTCACGCTGCCGTTCTCACTGCTCGACATTTTCGCCTCCGCGAAAAGTCCGCTTAAGAGTACGACAACTTACAATTGTTCTACTAATTTACCACAACAATAACTGCAGGTCGAGATTACAGCCACTTCACCACGGGCGGCATCGAAGACAGTATCGAGTTGACGTTGCCGCCGGTGCGCAGGCCGAAAATCGTCCCACGATCGTAGAGCAGATTGAACTCCACATAGCGGCCACGACGCACGAGTTGCTCCTCGCGATCGGCGTCGGTCCAAGGCTCGGCGAAATTTCTCCGCACCAGTTCCGGGTAGATGGAGTGGAACGCGCGGCCAACTTCCCGGGTGAAGGCGAAGTCGGCGTCCCAGTCGCCGGAGTTGAGCCAATCGTAAAAAATGCCACCGATGCCGCGCGCTTCGCCGCGATGCTTCAGAAAGAAATATTCATCACACCAGGTCTTGTATTTGTCGTACGGCGCGACCGTAGCATGGGCGTCGCAGGCAGCTTTCATGGCGGCATGGAAGGCGATTGTGTCAGGATCCTGCTGGGTGCGCCGGCGATTGAGCACCGGCGTCAAGTCGGCGCCGCCACCGAACCACGATTTTGTGGTGACGACGAAACGCGTGTTCATATGAACGGCGGGCACATGCGGATTGTGCAGGTGGGCGATCAGCGAAATACCGGTGGCAAAGAAACGCGGGTCGTCGGCGGCGCCGGGTATGTCTTTGCGGAATTCGGGGGCAAATTCGCCAAAAACCGTCGAGACGTGCACGCCGACCTTCTCGAACACGCGGCCTTTCATCATCGACATGACGCCGCCGCCCCCCGGCGCGCCGGTTTGATCGGTGCGATCCCAAGGCTTTCCGTCAAAACGGCCGGTAGCGCGATCTGAAAGCGGTGCGCCGGCGGGGAGGGCGTCTTCCAACGCTTCGAAGGAACCCACAATGCGGTCGCGCAGCGTCTCAAACCAGATGCGCGCTCGGTTTTTGCGTGTCTCGATAAGGTTTGCGTCCATTGATTGTTCCGACATTGAACCCAGTCGGCGTTGACCGAACAATGACAACCGCCTGGAAACGTTATCCAGAATGTCACATTAATGCGCGAATATATTGTTCTGTCACAAACGAGTGCCGAGAGCCACAATGTCGAGCGGGTTGCCTCCAAATCTCCCGACGCGCCGACGCGTTCTCAGAGGTGCGGCTGGTGCCAGTCTGGCGTTGATCGCGGCGCCGAGTTTGTTGCGCCACGCCGCCGCGCAGAGCTGGCGTGCTGGCGATCCTTTCAGCCTTGGCGTTGCGGCTGGCGCTCCGCGGCCGGACGGATTTGTGCTGTGGACACGGCTTGCGCCGGAGCCGCTCTCCAGCAATCCGGAAACGCCGGGCGGCATGTCCGGCGGCGATGTTCTGGTCGACTACGAGATTGCGACCGACCCCGCCATGCGCGAAGTGGTGCGACGCGGGGCGGCACCTGCCGAACAGGCGTTCGCTTATTCGGTGCATCTCGACGTCGCCGGGCTGCAGCCTGGACGGTCGTATTGGTATCGCTTTACGAACGGCGATGCCGTCAGCCGCATCGGCCGTGCGGTTACCTTACCGGCGCCCGGCGCATCACTTGATAAGTTGCGCTTCGGCTTTGTGTCCTGCTCCAATTATGAGCACGGCTATTTTTCGGGTTACCGCCATCTCGCCGACGAGAACCCGGAATTCGTGTTGTATCTCGGCGACTACATCTACGAATACATCGAGGAGAGGCGCCCGGTGGTGCGGCGCCACTCCGACGGCATCGAGGCGGCGACGCTGCCGACCTACCGCAATCGCTACGCGCAATACAAGCTCGATCCGGACTTGCAACGCTTGCACGCCGAGGCGCCGGCGTTGGTCACTTGGGACGACCACGAGGTGCAGGACGACTACGCCGACAAGTGGGGAAAATTTTTCGACGACCCGGGGCAGTTCCTTATTCGCCGGGCTGCGGCATACCGGGCGTTCTACGAGCACATGCCGGTGCGGCCGATCCTGTCGCGGCCCGAAGGACCGATCATGCGGATCTATGATCGTTTCAGCTTCGGCGACCTCATCGACATCTCGATGATCGATGGCCGGCAATATCGCTCGCGCGAGGCGTGTTACGCGCCACCGAACAAGGGCGGCACGCACCTGGAAACTAATGAGAGCTGTGCGGAGCGGCGTGACGTCGGCAGGACGATGCTCGGCTTTGCCCAGGAAGCGTGGCTTCACTCCAACCTGGCCCATTCCAAAGCGCAATGGAATTTGATCGCGCAGGACGTGCTGATGGCCCAATTGGGGATCAAACAGGACAGCAGTTTCGGCTTCTCGACTGACGATTGGGATGGCTATCCGGCAAACCGTAGCCGCCTGCTCAAGCGCATCCACGACAGCCAGGTGTCCAATCCCGTGGTTGTCGGTGGTGACGCGCATTCGTTCTTCGCCAACGACCTGCGGCTCCATTTCGATGACCCATCATCTCCGGTTGTGGCGACCGAATTCGTTGGCACGTCAATCTCGTCCTATGGGCCGCCCTACGACCTGATTGCGAAGGCGCTACCGGACAACCCTCACGTCCACTTCTTTGACAGTCGGCGGCGGGGTTATGTCTGTGTCGATCTGGAGCGAGCGCACATGCAGGTCCGCATGCAAGCGATCACCGATGCCACCGATCCGAAGGCCGAGGTCGCGACGCTGAAGGCGTTTGCAGTCGAGGCTGGCCGCCCCGGTGTCGTGGCGGCGTGATACCACCCCTCATTCGGCGTCGATTTTCTCGGCCAGCCAGACCTTGATCAACGACTGATATGGCACGTCGCGTTTGTTGGCCGCGATCTTGATGCGATCAAGCATGCCTTGCGGCAGGCGCAATGAAATTGCGGTGGTCGAGAGCTTCAGGTTGGGGAAACGGGCCCTCTCGGCTTTGCTCAGGTCGAAATAGTCAGCCGTGTCATGTGATTCCCAGAATGTGCGTTCATCAGCCTCGCTGCGGAATTTCGGAACAGTCTTAGGTTTCCTGTTCATAACGTGCCCTTTCCTTTCGGCTCATGGTGCGAGTTGAAATCACTCGAACCAAAGTCGCGTTCGCGCGCATCGTAAAACTCACCTGCAACCGGCGGCCCGCAGCTGTACGGCCGTAGGCGTGATAGCGAGTCTCTTCGGCGCTATGCTTCTCATCCGTTAAAATGAGCAGCCGGGGATCAAGAAAAACCTGCTCGGCTTCCATTTGGCTGACGGCGTGCTTGTCAATTTTTCGGACATTACCGTCGTCCCAATCAAATCCGGTGATTTGGCCAAAGTCGAGCATGAATGTATATTAACATAATATACAAAATTCGCAAACTACTTCGTTGAAGGCCGCACGAGGCCGATCTGCCTGAGCGCCTCACCGGCAGCCATAGCGGCGGCGAGCGCGACGTTCAGCGAGCGCAAGCCCAACCGGATGGGAATCACAACCCGCACGTCCGCGGCGGCGTGCACCTGTTCCGGCACTCCGGCCGATTCGCGCCCGAACAGCAGAACGTCGTCGGCACAGTAGCTGTGGTCGAGATAGGAGACCGATGCAGCGGTGGTGAAGAGCACGAGCCGGTGCTGCGCGCCGCGCCGCCAAGCGTCGAATTCCAGCCACGAACGATGCCGAACGATCGTCACAGCGTCGAGATAGTCCATCCCGGCACGGCGGAAGGCTCGATCGGTCGTCGGAAAGCCGGCCGGACCGATGATATGCGCCTCGATGCCGCAGCAAGCGCACAGGCGAAGGATCGTGCCGGTGTTCTGTGGGATGTCGGGTTGGTACAGAGCGATGCGCATGTGCAAATTCGAACAGCTTGCGATAGCGATTTGCTGGCCGATTCTACCCGACCGGTTACCCCGGGGGAGCTTCGGTCCGCGCTCGGTCGCCGCATTTAAGGGGCCTACACCGGCACACTTGCACTCTCGCGGTAAGGGTGCCAATAAAACGCCGCCGGATTGGGTCGCCTCTGATCTCCCCCAGATCGGATGAGGCCAAACCTTTCGCCGCCGCACGGACCCCTCGGGGGCGGTTCGCAGCTCGGATGGAAAGCCAGCAAGACGAAAGAGGTTGGGACGGTGACAACAATCTCCGCAGCGAAGCCTTCGCGGCGTGACCTCAACCAATTCATTTTCATTGCCGCCATCCGGATCGGAGAAGCCGCGCGATGATAATGCTCCAGATCATGCATAAGGTTCGACCATGAGCGCACATTCGGTCTACAAACCGCAACATCCCTTTATGCAATGGCTGGAGCGGCGGCTGCCGATCGCGAGTCTCGTCTACTCGTCCTTCATCGTCTATCCGACGCCGCGAAATCTGAACTATTGGTGGACGTTCGGCGGCATCCTGACGTTCATGCTGGGCGTGCAAATGGTTACCGGCATTGTGCTGGCGATGCATTATACGCCGCATGTCGACCTCGCCTTCAATTCCGTCGAATTGATCATGCGTGACGTCAATTACGGGTGGCTGCTGCGCTACCTGCACGCCAACGGCGCAGCATTCTTCTTTGTCGCCGTGTATGCGCACATCGCTCGCGGCATGTATTACGGCTCCTATAAGGATCCGCGCGAGGTGTTGTGGATCCTCGGTGTCATCCTGTTCCTGCTCATGGTGGTCACCGGCTTCATGGGCTACGTGCTGCCGTGGGGGCAGATGAGCTTTTGGGCGGCGACCGTCATTACCAACCTGTTCTCGGCGATCCCCGGCGTCGGCGATCCGATCGTGACGTGGCTGTGGGGCGGCTACGCCGTGGGCAATCCGACGTTGAACCGCTTTTATTCGCTGCACTACCTGTTGCCGTTCGTGATTGCCGGCGTGGTCGTCTTGCACGTCTGGGCGCTGCACATGGTCGGGCAGAACAACCCGACCGGCGTCGAGCCGAAGACCGAGAAGGATTCGGTAGCCTTCACGCCCTACGCGACCATCAAGGATGCCTTCTTCATCGGCGTATTCTGCCTGTTCTTCGCCTGGTTCGTGTTCTACATCCCGAACTATCTCGGCCATTCCGACAATTACATACCGGCCAATCCCGGTCAGACGCCGACCCACATCGTACCGGAATGGTACTACCTGCCATTCTACGCCATCCTGCGCGCGATCCCGAGCAAGCTCCTCGGCGTCATCGCGCTGCTGGCTTCGATCGTGCTTCTCGCGTTCTTGCCCTGGCTGGACACTTCACGGGTGCGGTCGGCGAATTATCGGCCGCTCTATCGGCAGTTCCTGTTCGTTTTCTTCCTCGTGGTGATCGGCCTTGGCTATCTCGGCTCGCAGCCGCCGGAAGGCGGCTACGTGATTGCGGCGCGTATTCTCACCGCCTATTATTTCATTTTCTTGCTCATCATTCTGCCGCTGCTCGGCTTGTTTGAGACGACCAAGCCGCTGCCAAACTCGATCTCGGAATTGGTGTTGCACAAAGGCTTACCTGCCGGGGCATCGGCGCCGCCATCGGGCGTCAAGGTTTAGGGGGCCGCCATAAATCGTAATCGCAACGTCGTGCTTGCCCTTACGCTGGTCGCGGCCTTCGTGTGTGCGCTTGGTGTGCGGATTGCGTCAGCGCAGGAGCAGGAGATACCGCCGAAACAACACTGGTCGTTTGCCGGGCCGTTCGGTCTATACGATCCGCAGCAGCTGCAGCGTGGCTTCAAGATTTATCGCGAGGTTTGTTCCAGCTGTCACAGTCTGAAGCTGTTGGCGTTCCGCAATCTCGCCGATGCGGGCGGTCCGGGATTCACCGAGGCGCAGGCAGCGACGATCGCGGCCACTTTCCAGGTGACTGCCGGCCCCAACGACCAGGGCGAAATGTTCCAGCGGCCCGGCAAGATCGCGGACTATTTTCCGCCGCCATTCCCGAACGATAAGGCCGCCCGCAACGCCAATGGCGGTGCGCTGCCGCCGGACATGTCGGTGCTTGCCAAGGCGCGCAGCGTCGAGCGCGGCTTCCCGTGGTTCATCTTTGATGCTTTTACGCAATACCAGGAGGACGGCCCCGACTACATCCACGCCATCCTCAACGGCTATGAGGAGCCGCCGGCCGGTTTCGCGCTGCCGCCGGGCGCGCAGTACAACAAATATTTTCCCGGTCACGCCATTGGCATGCCGAAGCCGCTGAGCGATGGGCAAGTCGAGTACACCGATGGGACGCCGACGACGGTCGACCAATACGGCCGCGATGTTGCTGCGTTCCTTATGTGGGCCGCAGAGCCGAAACTCGATGAACGCAAACGGCTCGGCTTTCAGGTATTCGTATTCCTGATTGTGCTCACCGGACTTCTCTATTTCACCAAGAAGCGGGTCTGGCACGAGGTGTTGCACCAGTCATAACTGTCTGGCGGCGCGTCCTCGACCGAATATCCACATACCTCAGCATCGCACTGCTGCATTCGGCGGTGGCTGCCTGCGCCTGTTCAGGCGCGAGCTGAATATTTTTGCGCGCAACGTGCCGATGTTCATCAAGGCGTGGCGAAACCGTCTGAAAGAAGCTACAATCCGTATTCTTGAGGAAAGGGAGCGACAACCATGACCAAGTTCACGCGCCTTCTGCTGATTGTCCCGGTGCTGTCGATTTTCACCGCGTCATCGCTATCGGGGGCGCTGGCTAGCGACAAGAAGTCGACGTCTGGGAGCCATTCGAAGAGCGCCACCAATACCGGCGGAAAGAGCAGCGGCGGCTCAAAGAGCGGGGGACACTCTGGCTCTCCGACCGACGTGGTGGGTGGCGCCGTGAACGACGCAGTCGGCGGCGCCGTAGGCGGCGTGGTCGGCGGCGCGGTTGGCGGGCTGCTGGGAGCGTTCGGGCCGAAGTGAAGCTGGGGCTACCCGCGCCATTCATGTGGGCGTCCAAGACGTGGCGCTTGCGCAGATTCCGAGAACAATGAACGAGAGCGGCGCTAGAAAGACCAGCGTCGCATCATCAGCACGCCACCATCGCCGACAAGTGCGGCAATGAGTGCCGTCACGACCATGATCAGGAAGCCGACGATGATCGCCGCCGGAATGGCGGCAAGCGCGGCTTTCACGAAGAACATGACCAGGCGGACAAACGGGATACGCAGGTCGATTATGACGAAACGCTGGGCGTCTTCATTCATGGCGGGGGACTCCGGTGGCTTCAGCCGCCATGGTTCGTCAGACTTGGTCTAGCTGCAAGCTTTGGTAGTGGGCTACTTTGAATAAGGCAGTAATTTTGGGAGTTAATCGAGTTTTGGAGTGATGCAATGTTTGTACGAGAAGTCGTCTCGCGTCCCGTCGGTCCTGACAATCTCGAACGACTGCGTGCCGTGCAAATTGCTCATGACGCAGAAATGGTCAATGCCTGAACCGACCTTAGTTGCATATTCGGTGTGGTGCTTTAAGAGCGCCGCCAAGTCTGCCGCGTCGGGGGCGCTTACTCGATCCCCTGGCCGGTAGCGGTTGAGCATCCCTTTAAAGAACGCATGTGCATCCCCTTTCTTGGGGAAGCTCCGCGTGTCGATGATGAACGGCATCTTGACCATGTTGTGAGCAGTCTAGTTCATTCCAGATTGCCGCGCTATCCTCTCGGAGCCGCCTCCCAAGCCTCAAGCACATTCACAATATCGCCGATTTCCCAGAGACGGTCAGTCACCTTCGCGGCCATTGCGGGCGTGGTCCGCAGCGTCTTATGGATACGGACAAAATTGTAGTACATCGCGAACAATGCGACGGAATGTGCGTGGTTCTCGACCTTCTTTGAAAACGCATTGGTGAGCCGGGTAAACCGGCGAGTGTGCATCCGAATATTTAGGTTCGACCGCTCAGCAAACGACGTGCTGACATGCTTGGGATCAGGATTGCCTTCGATCCGATGCTTCACCGCGCCGAGGCATTCGGCAGGGCTATATCGCTTCTCACCTTCGCCAGACGCCCCGTAAATCTTTACAAGCATCGCGTAGTCAATATCGGAGCCGAACGCGCCTTCGACGGCTTCCAGATAGGCTCGGTGACCGTCGCTGGTTAGCTGTACGCGGTTCGCAAGCCGAGAGGCCAAGTCGTCCATGAAGATCATGGCCGCGTCGCTATCGCGACCACCGACGAACCAAGAAGGGATCAGCTTGGTATCAGCATCGATTGCAGTCCACGTCCAAACATCGCCAGCGTTCGGCGGGGCATTCTTTGCGAGCGGGACGTTCTTTTGCTTTGCATAAACGAACGCCCAAATTTCATCGACCTGCACCCGCTTGCAGGAGAGGTTCCGAAACACGCGGTCCTGATACCAGGCGGCGGCTTGACCCGCCTCGACCATGAGCCTGCTCACCGCCTTTTTGCTGACCCCGGTCAGCCGAGTAACGGCGCGAATTGAATTTCCCTCACAGAGTAAGTGGAGGATGCGAGCGCGGGACTGATGGTCGAGCTTGTTCATACCCGACACTATAGTACCCATTCTGCTTAGCGCCAAGTAGAATGGGTACCTAAATTGCGACTAGCCGATGGAGGGTCCACCGCTCCTTTTCCTCGCCTGTCGAATACTTGATCTTCGTCGATTTAGATAGAAATGCGCGATAGCGAATGTGTGTAGTCCACCGCAATCCCTTGGGAAATTCGTTAGAAATACCGCCTTTTATTTCATCTCCCGCGGCCGTTGTAATATGAAAATACGAAGTATCATCGTCGATCCCAATAAGTTCACATTCGTGTTCTTCTGGCTTTATTTCCTCGTCGCTGGTCGCGTCGATGGCCTCTTTTAACGCCAACGCTTGCTGCTTTGTAACGGACACGGGCTCGCCAAGCGGGACCGCCTTCGACCACGCAATTGACGTGTCCAATCCATAACTCGCGCTATTGTCCGCCCAATTGTAGGCCCTCGAAATTGAGGCCACGCCAACTCTGTTGACCAACTCTCTCAGCTCAGTGTCGCTTCGCGCGTGTAGCAGCGAGATCACCAAATCGAATGTGTCGTCAAGCTCGGACTTCACTGCCAGCAAACGCTCGTTTTGCACTGACATGGCGACAACCACAGAACCGGCCCGCGCGCCGGCGAAATCCATTGCTGAAAGTTCAACGCTTGCCGGCGAAGGTTTGTAGGTTTTTTTGGGAGTCGTTCGAATTGCGTCAAAGACTGATGTCACCAACTCTTGAAACGTAAGGATGGACGACGCGATTGCTTTGGCAGGGTAATTCCCGATTGCAACTCGCTCAATTTTATACTCGACGACATCGGCTTGTTCGTGTCTCAGCTCATAATTTAGCCTCCGCTCTAAATCCTTTCGCCTTTTCTTGACGGTTTCCGCGTTGAATAGCGCGATTTCGTCGTCTGGCGTACTGTGCGCGAGCGTCAGAAGCCTTTCGAGAGTCAGGTCGGTGTCCTGCAAGTCGCTAAGGATTGCTCTAATTTGCGTCATGGGGTCACCAAAAACGGAGTTTGGATGGTGACAATTCCCTTCATTGCGTCCGCCCGGCTAAAACCGAACTGGCGTAACCAATACGCATGTAACCATTCGCCGTCTGCCCGGGCAGGATCAATAACGGCAGCATAATTGTCGCAGTAGTGGCTCGGGAATAACGAGACAGCTTGGAACCCACGAAAGAACGCCCTTTGAGCGGGGCTCATGGCTGCGTAGGTACGAGCGTCAACGGCGAGAAGAACGTCGACATCTTCGGGATTGAGCTTCTCGGTTAAAAAACTCCCATCAACCCAAATTTCTGCATGTATGCCTGAGTTATTGATGCGCCCGACAATCTGCTCCAAATGGGTCATAATTGGAGGCCGCGTAAATAAATCGGGGAAGCGGACCATAGCAAGTCGGCGAAGGCCGAGCATGTCCATCCGATGAAAGCCAGCCGGTAAGAGCGACGGAAATTCTGGCTTATCCGCCCCAGCCACAAGGCATCACTTCGATTTGGAGTACCGAGCCCGTGCCGCGCGCTTGGCGATTTTGCTTCGTTGTTCTGGCGACATGCTGCGGGCCCGAGCCTTGCCCCCGAGGCGGCCAAGAGCGACGGCTGCCGCGTCCTTTCCTTGCTCCTCGGGAGTCTGGTCGCGATCTTCAACCTCGCCGCTAGCGATGTCAATAATGAGCTTCGCAAGTTGTGCTGGATCGCGCGGGCGCTTTGGTCGCTTCTCTCGCATGGTGCGAGTATGCCGGGAGCACCGTCACGATGCCAGTAGGGCGAAGGCTTTGCCTTAATCAAAGGAGCCCACTACCCAAGCTTTCGGTGGCTGGCCGAGCGCCGCTTGTATGCTACAGGGATGCGGGCTGGCGAGGTGAGGCATCGATCATGACCACAGTGGCGTTAGACAATGACCTGAAGTCGGCGATCCGCAACATTCCGGATTATCCCAAACCGGGTATCATGTTTCGCGACATCACCACGCTCCTGGGCGACGCCCGGGCGTTCCGTCGCGCGGTCGACGAACTGGTGCATCCTTGGGCCGGTGGCAAGATCGATAAAGTTGCCGGCATCGAAGCACGCGGCTTTATCCTCGGCGGTGCTGTCGCCCATCAGGTTTCTGCGGGCTTCGTCCCCATCCGCAAAAAGGGCAAGTTGCCGTTCAAGCGGGTGACCATCGGCTATTCGCTCGAATACGGCATCGATGAGATGGAGATGCACGAAGACGCGGTGATCAAGGGCGAGCGCGTCATTTTGGTTGACGACCTCGTCGCTACCGGCGGCACCGCGGAGGCCGCGTGTAAGCTCCTCATGCAAATGGGCGCCGAAATTCTGGCGGCCTGCTTTATCATCGATCTGCCGGATTTGGGCGGTGCGGCAAAGATCAGGAAGCTCGGCGTGCCGGTACGCACCCTCGTCAGCTTCGAGGGGCACTAGGGCGAGGTTCGATCTCGCGGGGCCTTGCGCCTCATCGCTGTGCCACCCGCCAACGACGAGGTGAGCCGGCCCATCAGAAACCGCAATTCGAGTTCGCGAAACTCGGTGAAGATCTCGCCGACCCATTGGTGGACTTCGGTCGGGCCGCCGGGCTGCTCCGTCATGTAGGCGGCGAATGAGAAACTCGGCCGATCGATGACGCCGCGCACGATCGGCGAGAGGCGCGGGATACGGATGAAACCGCATTCGGCGCGGGTCCCCGGAAAGTCCTGCTTGGTGAACATCAGCGACACCGATTCATTGTGCACGGGCACGAAAGTCGCCGCCGATCGGCTGCGCAGTTCGGCATAGTTGCGCACCGTTGCCGCTGAAGGATCGGCCACGAACAGCACAATCGGCTCAATCAATCGCCGCCGCGCTTCCTGGAGGAAGCCGATTTCAGCCATGATCGCAAAGAACTGATCGAACGAGCCATAGCCGAGATCGATAATCTTTGTGCTCGCGGTATCGGCGATAAGGCGGTCGAACAGTTCCATCTGGCCGCGTGTGCTGACGATGTCCACCGGCCAGACCAGCTTCGGGAAACGGCTCGCCAGTGTCTGTTCGCGCGGATTGAGGTCGTATCCGACGAGCGGCCGGCGACCGGCGCGGAAAAATTCAATCATAAGCCGCGCAATCAGCGTTTTGCCGGTTCGCGGACGAGGCGATGCAACGATATACAAGGGAGCCGGTTGCATATCACGCCTCGCCGTCTGGCCGAGGCGGGGTATGTTCAGGAGCGGCTGACCACTTGAACGCGCGGGCTGTTCGCCGGCGCAACGCCGCCTGTGGCAACGATGTCATTGAGTTTGATGCGGTCATACTCGGCCCAAACGTTGCCGAGCCAATGCCTGACATAGCCACGCAGCACAAACGAATAATTGGCCGCTTCGCCCTTGAGACCCTTGTTAGCGACGAAGGTCAGGAACGGGACCGAGGCCAGTTCCACCTGCTCGTACGCCATTTCGTTGAGCTTCGGGATCGTGATCTCGACGGCGTCCTTGAATTTCTTGAAATACGACGCGTGTGTCGCCTGGTCCCATTCGAAGAAGCTGGTGTTGTTGATGAAGTTCTTGACCAGGAAATATTTGCTGTCGCCGACGAAGGTGGAGGTGTCTTCGATCTCGTTCAACGACGCGATCGAAGAGCCGAGAATGTGAAACACGGCAAACGTCAACTGCCCCTTCTTCACTGCGTCCAGAAAACCGATATCGCGAAGCGCACGCAGCGTCGGCGACAGCAGGCCGGCGCGCACGTCGAGCACCGTAACGCTCGAGTCAGCGTTCGACAGTGTATCGAAGATCCGCATCTGGTCGGCGACCGACGTAACGTCGACGATTTCGCTGTTGTCCGGGTGAAAGCGCTTCAGGGTGCCTTTGGGCGATTCGGTGTCGAAAGCACGGGTCGGCACGTGATGGGCGGTGAAATAGTCGAGCAGCGTGCGCGAGACGGTGGTCTTGCCGACGCCTCCCTTGTCCGCACCTACAACGATCACCGTTGGCTTTGCCATAGTCGATCCTTCACAGGCGCCCAGCCGCCGTAAAACTCGATGGGTCCGGCTTCCGGGATGACTGCGGCCAAATGGAGCGCATCACGCATTGATCCCCTAAGAAAAATTCTACACACCCCGTTTACGGTTTGGAAGCCTCAAGATGGATCGCGCGCGTTCAAGCCCTGTAAACCGATTGGTTTGCCCTTCGACATGGTTAATTGTGACCGCTTTGCGACTAGGGTCGTTGGTGCGGTCCCCAGGGTCCGGAGGAAGTGCCGGTGTCGGCCGCTGAGCTGTCATTCGGGCCGCTCTCGGTGGACGCGCCCCATGGCCCGCCCGCTGGCGCCGTATCCCACGGGCCGGACGCCGGCTGTTCGGTGACCGGCTGCGGTTGCTGCGCTGGCAAAGCGAGCGGTCCGGGATCGTGACCGCCGGCGAATTTGACCAAAGCCGCCACCCGGCTATCGACTGAAGGGTGAGTGTCAAACAGTTCGCCAAAACCTTCGCGCGGATTATCGATGCACATTTCCATGACCGCGGAGGTGGCGCGGGGCAGTTCGCCATGACCTTCGATCTTGCGCAGCGCCGAGATCATGGCGTCGGGATTTTTGGTCAGCTCGACCGAGCCGGCATCGGCGAGGAATTCGCGCGACCGCGATAACGCAAGACGAATGATGAACGAGAGCAAATAGGCGACGACGATGAATACAATAGCGATCAGGATCGCCAGGCTGGCGCCGCCGCCTCTACGGTCGTCGGATGATCGCGGGCCGCGTAATCCGCCGTAGAACCACAGTCGGAAGAACAATTCCGCGAAAAACGAAATGGCACCGGCAATAATTACGGCGATGACCATCATGCGAACGTCGCCGTTGCGAATGTGCGTCAGCTCATGGCCAAGCACAAATTCGACTTCCGCATCGTCAAGCCGGGCCAGCAGGCCCGATGTGATGGTGATCGAATATTGCCTCTCATTCATGCCGGTGGCGAAGGCATTGAGCGCGTCGGAGTCCATGACCTTGAGCTTGGGCATGGTTATGCCGCGCGAAATGCACAGATTTTCAAGGATATTGTAGAGCCGCGGTTGTTCGGCGCGCGTGATCGCCCGGCCGCCGGTCACGGCGTCGATCATGCTTTGATGGAAGAAATAGGCGATCACGATCCAGAGCGCCGTGCCGATCGTCGCCAGCGGCATAGCGCTGATGAGGTCGCTCAAGGCGCGGTGCATCAGCGTATTGAGGTCGGCGTCGACCGACAGCGCTTCTGCAGTCAACGCGCCAGCGTAGACCATCAGATAGACGAGAAAGAACAGCCCAATAAGGAGCGCGATCGAACGCCGCCGGTTCGATTGGATGTGGCTATACAGACCGTATGCGGCCATGGTCCGACTGTTTGGCCTGTGGGTGTTCCTAGAATTTCACCTGCGGCGCCTCGCCAAGCGTCTTGCGCTCGTCGCCGAGGTCGAAGAAGTCCTTTTGCCCAAAGCCGAGAGCCGCAGCGAACAGGGCAGCAGGAAACCTCTGAATGCCGGTATTGTATTCCTGCACCGCATTATTGAAAAAGCGCCGCGCCGCCGCGATCTTGTTTTCAATATCGGTCAACTCCGTCTGTAGCGCCTGGAAGTTGGTATTGGCCTTGAGGTCGGGATAGGCCTCGGAAAGGGCGAACAGTTGGCGTAGCGCGCCGGAGAGCATGTTCTCAGCCGCCGCCTGCTGGGCCGGACCTTGGGCCGCCACCGCAGCATTACGTGCCTTCACCACCTCGTCGAGCGTGCCGCGTTCGTGCGCGGCGTAGCCTTTCACGGTCTCGACCAGGTTGGGTATGAGGTCATGCCGCTGGCGCAACTGGACGTCGACGTCGGCGAAGGCCTGGTTCACCCGCTGTCGCATGGTGACGAGGCCGTTATAGATCGAGATCACCCACACAACCAGAACGACGATCACAGCAAGAACGATCAATGTTGAGGTGCTCATCGGCAAAAATCCTCCGCCATCAACTGGCAAGAATAACTTGGGCTGACGCAAAAGGGGAGATCGCAGCAGCCTTGTGCAACATGCGGTTGGTCCCCACGGCCATTCCGCTTAAATACGACAGTTCATCGATGCCGTTAAGGTTAGCTATCGATGAATATCGCCGCCTCGCTCCCCGTCGGCTAGGGATTTGGACAGACAAAAGGGCGAGCGTCATGCCGAAGCCTCTTGGTTTTCTCACTTCCGACCGTGCGCAAGGTAACGCGATCTTGGAGCAAATTCGCAACATCGATGCTCTACCGCGAGACAGCACTCGCGCGAGCGTCGATGACGAGCGGGGCTCGGTCGCGGCAGCCGACCGCGACCAGCTTGCGCGCGATATCGCGGCGATCGAGCGCGCCAGCGCCGCGCTGCGCCGGGCCGAACCCGCGCTGCAATCGTGGATACAACCGCCCGCCACCACAGTGCAGAGCACGCGCCCGATCTGGCTGCTCATTGGTGCGTTGTGGATTTCAACTGCGGTCGTCACTTTCGGCGCGGTCTATGCCATTTCCACGCTGGTCGGCTGATCGCGCCGAGCGCAGCTTTTTCTGGCGCCCGCCACGCCTGGGTACGAATTTCTAGTACGCGTTCTGGTAGGCGGTGGACGAAAGACCGGTCCGGACAATGATCTTCAAATCGAGCCAGAGCGACCAATTATCGATGTAGAAGAGGTCGTGGGTGACCCGGTTGCGCATTTTCTCTTCGGTATCGGTTTCGCCGCGGTAGCCGTGAATCTGGGCCCAGCCGGTAATGCCGGGCTTGACGTTACTGCGGCGCGCATAGAGCGAAATGCAGCGCTGATATTCGTGATCGATCGGCAGCGGGTGCGGACGTGGGCCGACAAGACTCATGTCGCCGGTGAGAACATTGAAAAGCTGTGGGATCTCGTCGATGTTCCAGCGCCGCAACCAGCGGCCGATCCGGGTCAGCCGCGGATCGTCACGCGTCGCCTGCCGGCCACCGTCATCAAGCGTGCGCATGGTCCGAAATTTGATGATCGGAAACGGCTGCTGGTTGAAGCCATAACGGCGTTGCACGAAAAAGATCGGTCCCCGACTATCGAGCCTGATCAGAACGGCGACCAGCACCAGGAGCGGTGTGGCCAAAATGAGCGCTGCCGCCGCGAAGACAAGATCGAACATCCGCTTCTGCAAGATTTCGAAGCGAGAGAGCGGCCGGCGTGTGAGCTGTAGGGTGGTGACCGGTCCGAGCGTCGACAGTCTGGCATCGTCGAACTTGTGCAGGACCTGTTCAGGCCCGAGATGAATTTCGACCGGAAGGGCGTGGAAGGCCTCGGCGCAACGTTCGATGGTCGTGGTTGCAGACCATGGCAGCAGCACGAAGACCGCATCGGGCGCAACGCTGCGGACGCTGGAAATCGCCTCGGCAAGATCGCGATCAAGCGTAGCGCGCCGCGTCGCGGCGGACGCGGTTGCGATCATCGGCGTTAAAAATCGGCACCCGACAATGTTGATGCCAAGCGACCACGGCTCATAACGGTTGATGAAGGCACCCACGTGCTCGCCGCTGCCGATCAGGAAGATGCGCTGTGCCGACAGCAACCCCGCAGTGCGCGCCATCGCGCTGATGCGCACGATGAGGTAACGCTGCGCAATCAACGCGGCGAGCGTGGCGACATAAAACAGCACTATCCAGCCGCGTGAATATTCGACGCTGATCCGGGCGAGAAACCCGAGCCCAAGCAGACAAATGAGGGTCACGTTCCACAATTGGATGGTGCGCCGGGCATGCGGTTTGAAGGAAAAGAAATTCGGCAACCGGTATTCGCGGCGAAACAGGTTGGAGCTGGCGAAAATGCAGGCCGCCAGAGCGCCGACCTGAACCATGGCTGACAGATCGCCGCGATAGCCAAAGGCGAAGTAGGAATAGGGGACGCCGGTTATGCACGCCATCGCCACGATCAGGGCAACGTCGCTCACAAAGATCGCGACGGAAAATGTACCGCGGGAAAGCACCGCCCAGGCGCGCAAAAACGGGCTGGTCTGCGGTTGGGACGCCAGCGTGTAGCTTTGTTGGGTATTCATGCCTTTGGTGCGGAACGCATGTTTTGCCGCATGCCCCGAAATGAGACACGGACGAGTAATCCTGCCGTGGCGTCGCCAAAACCGTGCCAGCAAAGCCTAATGGCATCTGGCCCAAGTCATTGGCGTGTTAAGACTAACGCGCCGGCGTATGGCCGGTGATGCCGGAGGAGCAGCATGAAGGGCAAGGTCGCACTCGAAGAACATTTCGCCATTCCGGAGACGCTCGCCGATTCCCGCGGCTACTTTCCCGACCAGGTCTGGGAAGAGGTGAAAAGCCGTGTGCTCGATCTGCACGACCGGCGGCTGTCGCTGATGGACCAATACGGCATCGAAACCATGCTGTTGTCGCTCAACGCGCCCGCGGTGCAAGCCATCCCCGACCCGGCGAAGGCTGACGAAATTGCACGGCGATCCAACGATTATCTCGCCGAGCAGGTTCGCAAGCGGCCAGACCGCTTCCAGGGCTTGGCTGCGCTGGCAATGCAGGACCCGGCTCGGGCGACGCGAGAACTCGAACGCTGCGTGAAGGAGCTTGGTTTTCGAGGCGCGTTGGTCAACGGCTTTTCGCAAGTCAACGACGCCGACACGACAGTCTATTACGACCTGCCGCAATTCCGGCCGTTCTGGGCGATGGTGGAACGCCTGGACGTTCCGTTTTATCTGCATCCGCGCAATCCACTGCCGCGTGACTTTAAAATCTACGAAGGTCATCCTTGGCTGCTCGGCCCGATCTGGGCATTTGCGCAGGAGACGGCGGTTCACGCGCTGCGGCTGATGGGTTCAGGCCTGTTCGATGCGCATCCGGGTTTGCAGATCATTCTCGGCCATATGGGCGAGAACCTGCCATTCGCGCTGTGGCGCGTCGACAATGCCAACGGCTGGATTGCCGACCGGAACAAATATCCGGCGAAGAAACCTATTCGCGAATATTTCCGTGAGAATTTCTATGTCACGACGTCGGGAAACTTCCATACGCCGGCGCTGCTCAACGCCATGCTCGAAGTCGGCGCCGACCGGATCATGTTCTCGACCGACTGGCCGTTCGAAAACATTGACCACGCCGCAAATTGGTTCGATGCTTGCTCGATCAGCGAAAACGACCGTATCAAGATCGGACGCACCAACGCGCGGCGGCTGTTCAAGCTGGGCAATGCATGAGCGGGCGAGAGTCCATGCGC
>CAVWLX010000010.1:0-60901 GCA_963755885.1 uncultured Alphaproteobacteria bacterium | reverse complement strand
TGGGCACTAAGCAGATATGACGCGATTCAATAGTGGCATCGGCAGATCAGAGCAAAGCGGACGTCAGCTTGGCGCTACTGGTTCACCGCTATTTATGAGGCATTTCCTACCCAGCTTCCCGCAGCTTCACGGCGCCCTCAAGGTCAACGGATACGAGCTGGGAGACGCCGCGCTCGGCCATGGTGACGCCGTAGAGCCGGTTCATGCGCGCCATGGTGATCGGATTGTGGGTGATGATGATGAAGCGCGTGTCGGTCGCGCGCGTCATCTCATCGAGCAGATCGCAGAAGCGCTCGACATTGTAGTCGTCGAGCGGCGCGTCGACTTCGTCCAGCACGCAGATCGGCGCGGGGTTGGTGAGGAAGACCGCGAAGATGAGGGCAAGCGCCGTGAGCGCCTGCTCGCCGCCGGAGAGTAGCGACAGCGTCACCGGCTTTTTGCCCGGCGGTTTCGCCATGATCTCAAGGCCGGCTTCGAGCGGATCCTCGCTCTCGATCAGCTGCAGTTCGGCGTTGCCGCCGCCGAACAGTTCCGCAAACAGCTTCTTGAAGTGCTCGTTGACGGTGGCGAACGACGCGAGCAGCCGCTCGCGGGCTTCGTGGTTGAGACTGTGAATGCCTTGCCGCAGCCGCCTGATCGCCTCGACCAGATCGTCACGTTCGGCAATGAGCTTGTCGTGCTGCGCTTCGACTTCCTGCAGTTCCTGTTCAGCGAGCAGGTTGACCGAGCCGAGGCGTTCGCGCTCGCGGCGGATGCGGTCGAGTTTTTCTTCGACTTCGCTGATCGCCGGCAATGCGGCGTCGGCCTTGAACTCTGCGAGCTCCGCTGCTCCGGCAGGCTCGACATCGAGAAGGTCGCGGATTTCGTGTTCGACGTCTGCGAGCCGACGCTTGGTGCCGTCCCGGCGCTCCTCGGCGCGCGCGGCTTCGGCGCGAGCTTCGCCAACTGCCTCAAGCGCGGTGCGTGCGGCCTTATCGGCGGCGGCAAGGTCCGTTTCGGCTTCGGCGAGCCGGTCGGCGGCGTCGCGGCGTGCGGCCGTGGCGGTCTCGATCTCGCCGATCAGGGCCTGACGCTGCTCGGCGAATTTCTGCGGCGCATCGCTGAGTTCGCCGCGCTCGCGCTGGGCTTCTGCGGTGCGCTCTCCAATCGTGGCGATCTGGGCAGCAGCTTTGTCTTTACGTTCATTCCAGTCCGCCTGCTCGGTTGCGATCGCCTGCAACCGGCGATCGGCAAGCTCGGCATCGCGTGCGATGGCCTGCGCTTCGACCCGCACTTCCGCAAGCGCACCGCGATCCCGTGCGATCTCGTCGTTGACGTTGGCAAGTTTGGCTTCGAGGTGCGCGGCGTCGGGCAATTCGGCAAGCGCCTTTTGCGTGTCAAGACGTGCGGCCTCGGCTTCGTCGCGACCTGCGCCGGTCCGCTGCCTGGCTTCCTTGAGTGCCGATATTCGCGACGCGTTGCGGCTGATCTCGCGTTCGGCTGCGGCGTGCTCTTCACGCGCCGCGTCGGTGACATGCTGGGCCGCGCGCCATTGCGCACGCGCTTCGGCCTCGGCGGATGCCGCCGCGGCGCGCGCGGCTTCGGCCGCTTCGACCCGGCCCTGTTGGACTTCTACTTCGCTGCGTGCGCTGGCGAGTTCGCCTTCGATCGCCTGCAAGCGGCCGCGTTCGGCAAGCCGCCGTGCTGCGCCGGTGGGCGCGTGTGCTGCAGCGGCAAAGCCGTCCCAGCGCCAAAAGTCGCCGTCGCGGGAGACCAGGCGTTGGCCGGGTTTGAGGATCGCCGCAAGGCGTGCGCCTTCGCTTCGCTCGACGACGCCGATTTGGGCGAGGCGGCGCGCGAGCTCCGGCGGCGCCTGCACAAACTGCGACAGCGCTGCGACGCCCTCCGGCAACGCGGGATCGGAAGGATCGACCGCCGCACCAGCCCAGCGCATCGGCGCGGACTGATCGACCGGCGCATCAAGATCGTCGCCAAGTGCGGCGCCGAGCGCCTTTTCGTAGCCTTCGCCGACCGTCAGCGCATCCATCACCGGCGGCCAGAGATTTTTGCTTTCGACCGCAAGCAGCTTGCCGATGGTCTTTGCTTCGGTTTCCAAGCGTTGCACACGGCGCTCGGCCGTATCCAACGGAACGCGCGCGGCGTCGAGGGTCTCTCTCGCGGTGTTGTGGTTGGCCTCCGCCTTCCGTGCAGCGCTCTCCGCCGCGGTCAGCGCGGACTGCGCGCTCGCAACCGCCTCCGCCAGCGCCGTCAGGTCGGGCTGCCCGCTGTCGGTGGCCTCGAGGCCAGACTCGATGTCGGCGAGCTCAGCCTCCAATCGTGCTGCGCGCTGCTCGTGATCGCGTTGGGCACTTTCAAGCTGATTGCGGCGGGCGGTCAGATCAGCGAGCGCGCCGGTCAGGTCGGTAAAGGACTTTTCCGACGCCGCCAGCGTTTCATCCGCGGCAGCAACGCGGCCGTTCACGCCGGTAAGCCGCTCGGCACTTGCCTGTGCTTCGGCCTTCAGATGTTTCTGTTCGGTATCCAAACGGCCAAGCGCGGTTGCCGCGTCGGCGGCGAGTGTGCGTTCGCGATCGAGGTCGGCGGCGAACTGTTCCAGGCGGCGATCGAGTTCGCTAATCCGCTCCTTGGCACGGACTTCTTCACGTTCCAGTCCATCGCGGGCAAGAAGCAGGCGTTGCAACGCCGCCGCTGCTCTGGCTTCGGCTTCGCGCAGCGGAGGCAATCCGGCCGCGACCTCAGCCTGCCGCGTTGTCGCAACAATTTGCTCACTGGTGCGTGCGGCGACGACCCGAACGGCTTCATCCTTGGTTCGCTCGGCATCGGCGACTTCGGTTTGAGCGCCGGTCCAGCGCAAATGCAACAGCAGCGCCTCGGCTCGGCGCACCTGTCCGGAAATGTTGCGGTAGCGCACCGCCTGTCGCGCCTGGGTCTTGAGCGAGGCCACCTGCGCGGCGAGCTGCCCGATCACGTCCTCGGCGCGCGCCAGGTTTTGCTCGGCGGCCCGCAGCCGCAGCTCCGCCTCGTGACGGCGCGCGTGCAATCCGGAAATGCCGGCGGCCTCTTCAAGGACGCGCCGCCGCTGGTCGGGGCGCGCCTGGATGATTTCGCCGATGCGGCCCTGATGGACCAGGGCCGGCGAGCGCGAGCCGGTCGAGGCATCGGCAAACAGCACAGTCACGTCGCGCGCACGAACCTCGCGGCTGTTGACGCGAAACACCGAGCCGTGTTCGCGCATGATGCGCCGTGAGACTTCGAGAGTTTCGGTGTCGTTGAAAGCCGCGGGCGCCGTGCGGTCGCTGTTGTCGACCAGCACGGACACCTCGGCGTGATTGCGCGCCGGACGTCCGGTGTTGCCAGAGAAGATCACCTCGTCCATCTCGGACGCGCGCATCGCCTTATGGGAGGCCTCGCCCATGACCCAGCGTACAGCTTCGACCAGATTGGACTTGCCGCAGCCGTTCGGACCGACCACGCCGGTCAGTCCCGGTTCGATGTCAAGGTCTGTGGGTTCGACGAAGGACTTGAAGCCGATCAAGCGCAGCCGCGTGAGCTTCATTCGCGTCTTAAGTCCTTCTCGTTGCCCTGCTGCGGCCGCAAGGGGAATCGCTGATAACTCATGCCTTTAGCGAGCGTTGATTCGAACGCTGCCGCTTCGGCGCGGAGAATGAATCGGCGGCCATGGAAGCGCAACAGCCGTGCCGGGTTATCCAGATTTTCTCGTCCGCACGCCCGTGTCGACTGCGCCTTGCGGAGCTGTGAGAAACCTCCGCGCCGGCGAAAAACCCTTATCCTTCCTTGAGATAGGGCTCGATCTCCTTGGCGATGGCGTCGATCGACTGATCGCCAACCAGCTTCTTGCCGTTGATGAAGAAGGTCGGCGTCGAGTTGACCCCCAGCTTTTCGGAGGCGCGGTCGCGGACATCCTGGATGGCGTCGAGCACTTTTTGATTCGCCAGGCACTTGTCGAATGATTCCTGGGTAAAGCCGAATTGCTTGGCGATACCCATGAGCGCAGGTATCGGCTTTTGCACCAACCATTCCGCCTGCTTCGCGAATAATGTCTCCACCACCGGCAAGAATTTGTCCTTGCCGGCGCAGCGGGCCAACATGAATCCGGCAGCAGCGAGCGCATCGAACGGGAATTCACGGAAGATGAAACGGACCTTTCCGGTATCGATGTAGCGTTTCTGCAATTCGGGAAAGGTTGCCGTCGAGAAATGCGCGCAGTGCGGACAGGTCATCGATGCGTATTCGATGATCGTCACCGGCGCTTTCTCCGAGCCAAGAACGATATCGCCATCCGGCCCGGCCTTCGCCAGCTCCGCCTGGTCGATTTCGGCCGCCGCTTGGGCGGCGAAGGGGCGCGCCAGAACGGCAGCCGCGACGCCGGCGCCGGCCAATCTCGAAGTCGTTGCAAAAACCTGGCGGCGGGTCAGCGTCACATTCAGCTCCTAAGTTCCAAGCAATCTGGAGATCGTAGCGGATCAATGTGGCACCACCGCGCCCTTCCGCCAAGGCCTGTACAGGCCCCGGCACAGCGCCATAACGGCCGTTTGAGGCATCTGGCCGGAGGTGTCAGCTCCGCCTGACCGCTGCACCAAGCCGCGCCAGCGCCTGGCGCAAATCCTCGTCCGCGATCTGCGGCATGGTCGCGGCGATCCGCGCCGCGGCCACGGGATCGGGAGCAGCCGCCAACCGTCGCGAGGCGCGCCGCAGCGGCGCTTGCCGCAACGCGATCCGCTCTACGGCGCGCCAGCCGAGGAAGCGGTTGACCCGTTCGCAGATCACATTGGCAAGATGCTGGACCTCGATCGCCGCGGGTCCTTCGACCCGCAAAACAAGCGTGCCGGCGAGGCGCCCCAACGCCAATCCTTCTCCGCTTGTTAGCGAGGTGGCGGGAGGCGACACCGGGCGCGGCCATTGGATTTTGATCGGCTCGCTGTGTGCGGCAATTTCGCCGCCGACGATTTCAGTCCAGCGCGTCACCAGCTCCGCCGAAGCAAAACCCTGTCGCGTAAAAGTCTCGCCGATGACCTTGCCGAGAAGGTCGCGCAGCGGCTTGGCAAAAGAGCGGGAGGGCTTGTTCACAATGGGGTGCTCTGTCATCCCTCGAACAATGACCGTAGCAGCGAAGATGGCGGTGCGACAGCGCGCGAAGCGACCGGCGGCGATTTCATTCCCGCAACCCACCGCCTTGCTCACCTGGTACGACCGCCATCGCCGGAAATTGCCCTGGCGCGTAGCGCCCGGCGAGCGGGCCGATCCTTACCGGGTCTGGCTCTCGGAGATTATGCTGCAACAGACGACGGTTGCTGCCGTTGCGCCCTATTACGTCCGATTCCTGGCGCGCTGGGGCGACGTGCGAGCACTCGCGGCCGCGCCGATCGAGGAGGTGCTCAAAGCCTGGGCGGGCCTCGGCTACTACGCCCGCGCCCGCAACCTGCACGCCTGCGCGCGCGCCGTGGTCGATCTGCACGACGGAAAATTTCCGCAAACCGAAGCCACGCTGCGCGACCTTCCGGGTATCGGCGCCTACACCGCCGCCGCGATCGCCGCGATAGCATTTGATGCGCCGGCAAGTCCGGTCGACGGAAATATCGAACGCGTGATTGCCAGGCTCTTTGCCGTCGCCGAGTTGCTGCCCGGCGCAAAGCCCGAGCTGCGCCGGCTCGCGCGCGAACTCACTCCGCAACGCCGCGCCGGCGATTTCGCACAGGCGATGATGGATCTCGGCGCCACGATCTGCACACCAAAGAAACCGGCCTGCGTTTTTTGCCCGTGGAACGATAGCTGCATCGGCCGTGCGCGCGGCGAAGCGGAAATCCTTCCGCGCCGGATACCCAAACGCGAAGGCGCGCTGCGCCGGGGCGCCGCCTTTGTGGTTCAGCGTGCCGACGGTCTCTTGCTGGTGCGGACGCGTCCGGCAAAGGGTCTTCTCGGCGGCATGACTGAGGTGCCGACGACGCAATGGTCGCCGGATTTCGATGAAGCCAGCGCGCGAGAACACGCGCCGCGTTTCGGCTCATCAAAGCGGCGCAAGGTCGTCGCGTGGCGCCGCCTTGCCGGTATAGTGCGTCACGTCTTCACGCATTTTCCGCTCGAACTGAGCGTATACGCCACCGAGCTTCCGGCGGACACAAAGGCGCCAGAGGGCATGCGCTGGATTCCGATGGCGGACATTGCCGGCGAGGCGTTGCCGAGTTTGATGCGCAAAGTCATCGCGCATGCAGTCCGGTGAAATTGAAAAGCCTGAAGATTCCAGCCTTTCGCCGATCGCAGCACTAGCCGCGAGTCCGTCTTGCGGACATGCGCGACGTCCACAGTTGTTACAGGCGCCCAATCATGTGAGATAGAAATTCGTACAAAAAAATGGTCGCTACGCACCTGCGGGAGGAAACAAAATGAACAAGCATCCGTTGAGTCCTGTGACAAAGGAGCAGTTGGCTCAGTTCACGGAAGACGGCGCTGTCTGTGTTCGTGAAGTATTCGACAGAGAGTGGGTTGCGCGCATGAACGGCGCAGTCGATCGGCTGCTTGTTGCTCCGGGCCAGCGCGCACGCGAAGCAACCAAGAGCGGCGACCCTGGCCGTTTCCACATGAACGTCTTCATGTGGCGCTGGGACCCGGACTTCCGCGATTTCGCGCTGCATTCGCCGCTGGCTGAACTCGGCGCCAGCCTGCTGCAAGCCGACAAGGTTTCGCTGTTCTACGATCAGGCGTTCGTGAAGGAGCCCGGCACCCGTGAAGTCACCCACTGGCATCAGGACATGCCGTTCTGGCCCGCGCTTGGCAACGACATCATCTCGCTATGGGTGGCACTGACGCCGGTCACGCTCGAAGGCAGCGGCGTTGAATATGTCGCCGGCTCGCACAAGTGGGGCAAGTTCTATCAGGCGCAGACGCCGGATAAGGACGGCAAGTTCTCCGATGCCGCGCTTGAACCGTGCCCGAACTTCTCGGAGCTGAAGGGCGATCCAAACTATCGCTTCATCTCGTGGGACTGCCAGCCGGGCGACGTTATCTGCCATCATCCGCTGACCATTCACGGCGCCGGCGCAAATCCGCTGACCAGCCGTCGCGCCGCGATCTCGGTGCGCTACGCCGGCAAGGATGCCCGCTGGGACCCGCGTGCAAACGTCATGAGATGCGAAGGTGAGCCGGAAACCAAACTCAAAGCCGGCGATCCGCTCGCACTCGACGGCGTGTTCCCGATCGCCTGGGAACGTGAGCACGCTCACGCCTGACGGCAACGCGCAGGGCAGCATCGTCTGACGCGGCTCGACTGCGACTGTTATGACTCGGCGATAACGCGCAACAGGTCGCGGTCGCCGGCGGACAGCGCTTTGGCGAAGGATTCCGTCGACGTGAACCAGACCTTAGGCTCGCCGGCCGAGACGCGACTTTTGCCGCGCACTATAGCCATCGTGCGCGCCTTCATCTCGTCGTAGCTGGCGATACCGACTTTAAGCGCCGTCATGGGATTTATCCGTTCGCATTGGCTCGCCATCGCCGCAGCCACCAGACCAGTGTGACGATCACGGCGGCGACAAACCATATTCCGAGCAAGGTAGTCCCAATCGGCATCGTCACCAGGCCGAGAAAGCCGAACAAAATCGCCATCGTCACTGCGCCGGAAAGATCGATCCCCATGAACAGGCATGGCTCGGTCGCAGAGACCGGATTATTGCAGCCGAGCACACCCGAGATGGCGCCGCCGAGCAGCAGCGACACCGTCGGCCCGATCGTGAACAAAAGGATTAGTCCAAGCGGTACGCCGAGCCAGGCAAAAGGATAGCGTGGCCCACGCGATTTTTGGTACTCAGGCACTTCGTTTCCTCTTGCGCTTGCGGCACTTGAGAAATCTCCGCGCCGTGTGGCCGCCTAACATTCCAAACTCACCATAAATCTAATGGCATCGCGGGGCATGCTTGAACAAAACATTGCCGAAAAACTTTCACCAAAACTCGACCGCTGGAAAGACGATAGCTAGTTTGCAAAATTGCCCAAGTCGGCTTGGATTGCATTGCAAAAACGAAATTAACTTTTGATTTGTAACCGATCTTGTCGCATCTGAGCCGATAAATAGGTGACGCGGTGTTTTCACCTTTGCCAAACAAAGGAATCGTGGTTCCGCCTGCCGACAGTTCAGGCAAGATGAAATCAATTTCTGGATTTTCGAGTATTGCTACGCAGTTATTTGTAGTGTCGGACCTATCGATTCCCACGCGCGCGATGTAATCGCTTGCTCGAACAAATGAATCGAATTTTTCGTAATCGTCGTCGGTGCCGTTCGACAGCACTAGGTTCATCGGATAATAATCAGTCTTCCACTCAACACCGTAATATTCGCGGTCGGTTGGATAATTCCCCGAGGGAGTCTCCAATATTGCGACTAACGGCGCGGGTTTGAATGCCATCACCAAAAAAACAATGATGAAAGCGGCGACCCCGGCTGCAGCCCATCTTTGTTTGCGATTCCACAGATCGCGCGCAAAAAATATTGATGCGGCGACCGTCAAGATAATTCCCACCCAAAAATTGAGCAGCCCAGTCATCGCATAACCGATTGCTGCAATAAGCGGGAAAATGCCGTTCTCGACAAACCAGGTCCGAAGGTTGTCGGGCTTAGCACGCACGTAATTTGCCATAGCCAATCCTTTCTCTCAGGGAGACTACCCCCTAGAGCGGTTTCGTCTAAAACGGGAAATGAGCGCTTTTCTCTAGGAATGGTCCTGCGACAGGTCGCGCATAATTGCGCACGGGGCCTCGTGTCTCGTTTCCATTGACAACGGTCTCAATTTCGGCTACCAACCAACGAATCTCGCTCATTGAGGGACGCCTTCGCGAGGGCACTCCTGAATGCGGAGCGAGTGCGGTTCCTGCGCGCGGATTTGCAGTCCGCTCTCGGGCAACCCGGACACCGCCCGGCCGGCATAAAGACCGGTCTGCGAGGAGCTCGCTGTACTGGAGGATGGGGAACGCGGATAGCTCCGCGTCAGGTCGCCGTCCCAGAAAGCGCGGCCCGGAGTTGAAGCCGGTTGGCGGCAATCCCGCTGATGGCAAAGCCGCGGCGAGGCGCCGGAAGGCGGCGGCCCCCTCCCTTCCCTCCCCCGCAAGCGGGGGAGGGTGGGGTGGGGGTCGCGTCCGCGCGTTGCGCGGACAATGGTTGGCATGCGCCTTTCGGCGCTTCGCCTCCCTCAGTTTTTTGGGAGGCCATTAGCTTAGCGTGGTTGTTCTGAACACTCGGGCGCTTCGGCACCGCGAGAACGGCTGCGCATGCCGTAAACAAGATGCCATGAACAAAAGCGCAAGGAGGTTAGCGTGACTGGGTCAGAAAAGTACGAAAGCTGCCACTCGTGCCTTCTCCCCTTGTGGGAGAAGGCGGCGCTGGCCTTTCAACAAATACGGTCGGATGAGGGGTTGCGGTCCGACCCCTCGCCCATTCTTGTCGTTGCAATGCCGGGTCGCCCTCTCCCGCAAGGGGCGAGGGCACACAAACGGCGTCGCGATTTGTGATGCAGTAAAACTAGAATCCGTGATCAGAAATTGGGTCACGCTGGCGCGCTGCTACAGCGATATTCTCCGGTTTTGGACCACGTGCGCGAACAAAAAATGCCGGCGTTCGCGGCGTTGCCTTGATCGCTCAGGAAAGTGCTGGAATCTGCGCTATCCAAGAACGGGGCCGGGCAGGGAACGGTTGCGCGCGCGGGTCGTGTTAAAACGGCGCGGCCTTCCGGTGGCGCTGCGAGAATGGCAACGCCTGCATGATCCAGGCGATAATTTGTTGTAATGGCATTGCATGAAAATCCGAGTAAAAACCTTGGATATTCCAGCCAGGAGTGTCAGCGATGAAAATTGAACGTCACGAGACCGGCCCGCGCATGAGCAAGGCTGTGGTCCACGGTGATACCGTCTACCTCGCCGGCATCGTCGCCGACGCACCGAAGGGCAAAAGCACCGCCGAGCAGACCAAAAATATTCTCTCCCAGATCGATGGCTTTCTCGCCAGGGCAGGAACTGACAAAAGCAAAGTGCTGTCGGCGAATATCTGGATTACCGACATGGCGAACTTCGCCGAGATGAACGGAGTGTGGGATGCCTGGCTGTCGCCCGGCAACGCGCCCGCGCGCGCGACGGTCGAGGCCAAACTCGCCTCGCCCGACTACAAGGTCGAGATCATGGTCGTCGCGGCACGCTAGAAAACTGAGCGCGGCGGCAGCCGGCTAGGCCATCTCGGCGCGCACTTGCGCGCGGAACGTGTCGATCAAGGTCAAACCTTGTGGTGTTTCGACGTGCCAGAAAGTCCAGCCATTGCAGGCTTCAAGTCCTTGGGCCAGTGCGCCGATGCGGTGAATCGAGCCGACCGCTTCGCCGAGCGCAACAGCGCCGTCGGCGCGAACCAGCGCCCGATGGCGCCTTTTGGCGTCAACGAGTTTGATGCCGGGCGTCACCAGGCCGCGCTCGATCAGCGCCGAGAACGGCACCCGCGGCGCCTCGCGCGCCGTCATAAAGGAGGCGAGCGCCGGTTCGGGCAGGGGCTCGATGGCGGCGATGCGCCGCTCTGCCGCCGCCGCATAATCTGCCTGACGCTCGACGCCGAGGAAGCGGCGATGCAGGCGGCGCGCTACCGCACCGGTCGTGCCGGTGCCGCAGAATGGATCGAGAACGAGATCATCCGGCCGTGAAGCGGCGAGAATAACGCGTGCCAGCAACGCTTCCGGCTTTTGTGTCGGATGCAGCTTCTTGCCGGTGCCGTCCTTGAGCCGTTCTTCGCCGGTGCAGAGCGGAATGAACCAGTCGGATCGGGTTTGAATGTCTTCGTTGCCGGCTTTGAGTGCTTCGTAATTGAACGTGTAGTTCCGCTTCGCCGCATCCCGCGCGGCCCAGATCAGGGTCTCGTGCGCATTGGTAAAGCGGCGGCCGCGAAAATTCGGCATCGGGTTGGATTTGCGCCAGACGACGTCGTTGAGGATCCAGAAGCCGAGGTCCTGAAGGATCGCGCCAACGCGAAAAATGTTGTGATAGGAACCGATGACCCAGAGCGTCGCGCTCGGCTTCATCACCCGCCGGCAAGCGATCAGCCAGGCGCGGGTGAAATCGTCATAGTCCGAGAAACTCGCGAACTTGTCCCAGTCGTCGTCGACGGCGTCGACGCGCGAATTGTCAGGACGCTTCAGATCGCCCTGGAGCTGTAAATTGTATGGCGGATCGGCGAAAACGAGGTCGGCGGACCCGGCCGGAAGCTTTGCCATTTCGGCAACGCAATCGCCGACTAGAATGCGGGTGGAAGCGGCGGCCTCAAAACTCACGCGGGGCGCCCTTACGGACGCCCCGCGACGCGACACTACCATGACTTAAAACTCTGACTCAGGCGACGCGAGATCGGCGACGCGGGACCTACAACCGACAAAACCGATCATGCCGCCGCAAGGTAAAAATCAGGTTACTTGCAACGCGCTCCAACTAGGCAATAAATGCCGGGAAACACTTAGTTAATTGCGCGTTGCCACGGACAGGTTTTTGCTTCGAAACGATACAGATCAAGCCCGCTTGGGCAGCGATCCGTGAAGGAGAATGACGATGCGTACGGATGATTTCCGACCCAGCGACAACGTCGAAGACGATCGCGAAATGAGCGCGTCGCGCGGCGGCATATCGGCTGGCGGAGCAGGTGGCCTCGGCATCGGCACGATTATTATCATCGGGCTGGTCAGCTGGTACTTCGGGATCGATCCGAGTGTGCTCCTCAATGGCGCGCAAATCCTCACCAGCGGATCGCCTTCGGAGCAAACCAGTCCGGCCCCGCCGGTATCCTCCGGGACGCCGACCGACGCGACCGGCAAGTTCGTCGCCCTGGTGCTTGGCGATACCGAGGACCGCTGGACGGAAATTTTCGCCGCAGGAGGGCAAACCTATCACCCGCCGAAGCTTCGTTTGTTTGCGCGCTCCGAGCCGACGCCTTGCTCCTTCGCGCAGTCGGCGATGGGACCGTTCTACTGCCCCCGCGACCACCGTATCTATCTGGACACCTCGTTCTTCGACGACCTGCAGCACAAGTTCGGCGGCTGTGCGAACAGCAATGCCTGCAAGTTTTCGGAAGCCTACGTGATCGCGCATGAGGTCGGCCATCACGTACAAAACGAGCTTGGCATTCTGCCTCGGGTGACGCAGATGCAGCGGGCTTCGGCGAGCCGCACCGAAGCAAATCGTCTGCAAGTCCGCATCGAACTGCAAGCCGATTGTCTGGCCGGCGTGTGGGCGAACCGTGCCGAGCAAAAGCACAGCTTTCTCGATCCGGGCGACGTCGATCAGGCCTTGCAGACCGCATCTGCGATCGGCGACGATCGCCTCGAGAAGCAGGCGCAGGGCTATGTGGTCCCTGACTCTTTCACCCACGGCACCTCCGAACAGCGCAAGCGCTGGTTCTCGAAGGGCTTTACGCAGGGCAAGGTCTCGGCGTGCGACACGCTGTCGGCGAGTGCGCTGTAGTGTATTATTGTCGCGTACTTCGGATTGCTTAAGGTCTGCCAATGCCCGGCGTCGATGAGAACAGGGAGTTCGTGCCGCTCAAGATCGCGGTGCTGACGATATCCGACACGCGCAATCTCAAGGAAGACAGATCGGGCGCGCTTCTGGTGCAACGCATCGTTTCCTCGGGGCACCTCGCTACCGAACGAAGCATCGTGCCCGACGACATCGAGGCAATCCGCAGACGCGTCAAACAATGGATTGCTGATCCCTCGATCGACGTGATCATCACCACCGGCGGCACCGGCTTTACCGGCCGCGACGTGACCCCGGAAGCGATCGAACCGTTGTTCGAAAAGAAGATGGACGCTTTTTCAGCACTGTTTCTGGTGGTGAGCTTTCCTAAAATCGGCACATCGGCGATTTAATCGCGTGCCACGGCCGGCGTTGCCGGTTCGACTTACATTTTTTGCCTGCCGGGCTCGCCAGGCGCCTGTAGGGATGCCTGGGACGAAATTCTGGTGCACCAGCTCGATAATCGTTACCAGCCATGCAACTTCGTCGAGATCATGCCGCGCCTCGACGAGCATTTGCGCCGGCCCAAGGCGAAGGGCGCGACGGCCTAGTGCGTCTTCCGCGCAATGGCCGGTTACAAAACCAAATCCCAGTGCTCGCTCACGACCGGTTTGCCCCAGCTGCGGTGTCGCTCGGTGCGCGTAAGCTTAAAGCCCGCTTTCTGGTAAATGTGCCGCGCCGCGCTAAGCACGCTGTGGGTCCACAGTGTGATTTTCTTGTAGCCGGCGCGGCGCGCGAAGACGATGCATTCGTCGACCAGCCGCGCACCAAGTCCAATTCCGCGTGCTTGTGGCTCCAGCAAAAGCAGGCGAATGCGGGCGACGTGTTCGGAGTCCTTCACGAGCATGACGGTGCCTACTCTTTCGCCGTCGACTTCGGCGATCCAGCCGCGCTCACGCTTGCGATCGTGGTTGTTGACGAAATCCGCGACGATTTGCGCGCAAACGCCTTCGAATGGTGCAACCCAGCCGTATTCCTGCGCGTAAATTTCGGCATGACGCGTCACGATCCAACCGAAATCACCCGGTACAGGTTCGCGTAATTTGATCTGCGCGGTTTTTGGTGGCTTCGCTTCTGTTTGCTCGTCGAGCAGCGACTGAATGGTGTGCATGGCGGCAACGAGCCGCGCCTGATCAGCAGGCTTAAGCTTTTCGAGCGCGGCCCCGGCCTCACGTTGGGACCGCCGCTCCAGTGGTGTGAACGCCTTTCGGCCGGCCGGCGACAGCGCGATGTGACTTTGTCGGGTGTCGTGCGTTGAGGGGTGCCGTTGGATCAGTCCGCGCTTTTCGAAGTTCTGCAACACGCGGCTCAAATAGCCGGCGTCGAGGTCGAGCGCGCGGACAATCTCGCTCGCGATCGGCGAGCGGCGCTGCGCAATCTCGTAGAGCAAGCGGGCCTCGCCGAGCGAATACGCGCTGTCGAGATAGGTCTTGCGCAACACCCCGAGCTGCCGCGTGTAGAAGCGGTTGAAGCGGCGCACCGCGGCGATGCGTTCTTGGATGCGTTCTTGGCGGTCGCGGCCAATCATTGGCCAAGCGTCAGGCAGATACTTGACTAAGTCAAGTATCTAGCGCGTGGCAAATGCGCTGGTCGACAAGGTCACGATCCGCCGCCGGCCGATGCGGCGAAGCAGATCGGTCTCGGGGTCGGCGGCGAACTCCGAATGGCCGCCGATCTCTGCGTAGAACAGCTTTGAGATAATCAGCCCCTGTTCAGGACGCGGGCCGGCGCCGAGAGCGGTCGTGAGAAGGAGCCATGCTTGACGCCAGGGCGACTGCGCTGCCGTGCCAAGCCGAAACGCGGCTGCTTGTGCGCTCGCCGGGGGTCGCTCGGTAAAGTGGCGTGCCTCGCCGATCCAGGGTGCATCGAGGACGATGCCGGGCCGCAGAAACAGAAGCCACGGCGCGCGCGCTTTCGCTTCGGCCGCCTTGAGTTGTTCGCCCAGCGGCCCTTTGACCGTGATGAAATTGCAGCCGGCGACGTCGGCGACGGTCGCCGTATCGTCGGTTGAACCGCCGTCGACGAGCAAGACTTCGCTGATCACGCCGGCGGTCGCTCCCGGGACCAGCGCGGCAAGTGTGGGAACCAGCGCCCGCTCAGAATTGAGTGTTGCGATGATGACGCTCAGCATCCCCCACCATCGCATCGCCCGGCAGCGCTTGATCGACAGTTCCCGGCAGGATTACGGCGTCCTCCGGCGGTTTCCAACCGATGATAGCGGCTCACGCAGATTTGTTCTTGTTTTGTTCACAGGAACATATTAGCTTCTGCGGCATGGTTAGGTCGTCCGCTTTGAAACGCCCGCCGGCGCCGATGCCGCTGCCCTCCGCGCCGGCGGGCGAGCCTGGAGTTGCCGTCGACGGCGCCCGTCGGCGCGGCCGCGGCGCGCATTCGAATGCTGCGGGGCGTTATGAGCCGCTGGCGCGGGTCGCGTTCGACGATGGCTGGCAAAGCCTCGATGAACTGCCGCCGTTCAAAACGAGTGTGACAGTCGATGCGACGCGAAAGATCATCACGCGAAACGAATCTCCCGACATTTCGTTCGATCGCTCGATCAATCCGTATCGCGGCTGCGAGCACGGCTGCGTCTATTGTTTTGCCCGGCCGACCCATGCGTTTCTCGGGCTGTCGCCTGGGCTCGACTTCGAATCGAAACTGTTCATGAAGCCGGACGCCCCGGAATTACTCGAGCGCGAATTGGCGGCGCCCAGCTACGTGCCAAAAGTCATTGCCATCGGCACCAACACCGATCCGTATCAGCCGATCGAGCGCCAGTACAAAATCATGCGCGGCATTCTCGAAGTATTGGAGCGCGCCGGCCATCCGGTCGGCATCGTGACCAAATCGGCGCTGGTGCTGCGCGACCTCGATATCCTCGCCCGGATGGCGCAACGCGATCTCGTCAAGGTGGCGATTTCAGTCACGACGCTCGACGCGAAGCTCGCCCGCACCATGGAGCCGCGCGCATCGACGCCGCCGCGGCGGCTGGAGGCGCTGCGACAATTGGTGAAGGCCGGAGTGCCGGCCTCGACGCTGGTCGCCCCGGTGATCCCGGCGATCAATGATGCCGAGATCGAGCGCATTCTTGAAGCCGTCACGGCGACCGGCGTGCGTCATGCCGGCTACGTACTGCTTCGCCTGCCGCTGGAGGTGCGCGACCTGTTCCGCGAATGGCTGATGGCGAATTTTCCCGACCGCTACCGCCACGTATTCAAGCTCATCCGCGATATGCGCGGCGGCAAGGATTACGATTCCACCTTCGGCATGCGCATGACCGGGAGCGGTCCCATAGCCTGGATGATCGGCCGCCGCTTCGAGGTCGCCTGCGAACGGCTCGGATTAAACAAGACCAAGGTGTCGACAACGACCACACACTTTCGGCCGCGGCCGGCCTCGGAGCAGCTTAGTTTGTTTGGTTGACGTTACGGAGGCTTTTCGCCGTAATCCTCTGACCACGCGACCTGCGTTGCAGATAACGGCGGGGCGTGATCATGATGGCGCATGAGTTGCAAGGAAACCGCGGCGCTGCGCCTGCCGCTCGGCGAGGAGATCGTCCGTCCGACGTTTCGTCGCGAACGGGCGGCGCTCAAGAAGGGCGTGTGGCCGGTGGCGGGATGCGATGAAGCCGGACGCGGCCCGCTCGCCGGGCCGGTGGTCGCAGCCGCCGTGATCCTCGATCCCGACGACATTCCGCGCGGTCTCGATGATTCGAAAAGACTGACGCCGGAGCGGCGCGAGGTGCTCTACGAGCGCATCTGCGCGCGGGCGCAGGTCGCTGTAGCGCTGGCGCCGCCGGCGCGGATCGACCGCGACAACATTTTGCGAGCATCGCTGTGGGCGCTGGCGCGAGCGGTAGCGTCGCTGCCGGTAAAACCGTGTCTGGTTTTTGTGGACGGCCGCGATCGCATTGATGCCGGTTGCGACTGCCAGGCCGTCATCGGCGGCGACGGCCTCGTCGCTTCGATCGCCGCCGCCTCGATCGTTGCCAAAGTGACGCGGGACCGGCTGATGACCTGCCTTGGCGCTGTGTATCCCGGCTATGGCTTCGAGCGTCACATGGGTTACAGCGTACCGGAGCATTTCGCCGCGCTGGATCGGCTTGGTCCGACGGTCCATCACCGCCGCTCGTTTGCGCCCGTCGCCTTTGCGTTCGGCGAACTCGCCGCCGACGCGGAAGACGACGCTGCCGGCATATTGCCTCTCTAAGTATCCGGCTTTATACGGCACCGCCGTTCGGGAAGGGCGACGGGCGCCTGACTTCGCGGATCGGATTGCCGATGAGCGGCGAATAGCGTCGCGCGGAGCCTGATGTTCCACGTTCCCCTCTATTTTGAAGCGCTGCGCGCGCGCCCGGTGCTCTTATTCTGGCTCGTGACGCTGGCGCAGGCGGCGCTGTGGATCGTGGTGCCGCTCTCGTTCTACTCAGCCCCGCCCGGTGATCTCGCCCAACTGCTTGCGATCGGCCATGAATTTCCGGTGCGTGGCGATTTTGGACCGCCGCTCGCCTACTGGTTCGCAGAAATTGCGTTCCGCGGTGGCGGACTGCTTGGCGTATATGCGCTGTCGCAAATTTGTCTGATTGCGACCTATTGGTGCGTATTCACGCTTGGCCGTGCGATTGTCGGGGCTACGCACGCCGTTATGGCCGTGCTGTTGATGGTCGGTATTTCGGTGTTCACGGTGCCGACGCCGGATTTCGGCCCGCCAATCCTTGCCATGGCGCTGTGGGCCGCAGTGCTGTTGTTCTACTGGCGCGCCGTGATCGAAAGCCGTCGGCGATATTGGTTCGCACTCGGTGCTGCGGCGGCGCTGCTGCTTTTCACCACCGAGGCGGCGCTTGTTCTTCTGGGCGTGCTCGCCCTGTTCACAGCAATGACAGCGCGCGGGCGTGCAGCGCTCGGCGCGGTCGATGCGTGGATCGTGGTGGTGCTGCTGATTTTCGTCGTGTTTGTCCGTTTGTTCTGGCTCGAACGCGCCGGTGATGTGACGCCGCTGTTTGAGCGAATGCGCGACGCGCGCGTGGTCGGCGCGAATACATCAGCCTGGCTGCGGCTTCTCGGTGCGCTCATTCTGGCTCACACCGGGTTGGCTGTGATGGTGGTGCTGGCAAGCGGCTGGCCGCGAACCCGCGCCAGCCCGGCCCCGGCGATCGCGCGGCTGCCGATTTCTCCAATCGCCGTTAGGTACGTCAAGACCTTCGCCTTAGTGCCCGCTCTGCTGGCGACGATCGTTGCCGTGCTGATTGGAGATCGCGCCCCGGTCGGGGGCGCAGCTCCTCTGCTCGTTTTGTCCGGACTGGCGGTCATTGTTGCCGCCGGTGACAGCATCACGCTGCATCATCAACGCATTCTGGGCTATGCGTGGGCTGGCCTCTTGTTCGTGCCCGCGCTTTTGGTGCCAGCCGCCATCGTTCTGCTTCCATGGGTGACCGGCACTGATCTGAGCGTTGCTCAGCCCGCCGCCGCCATGGGCCGCTTTTTCGCCGAGAGTTTCGAACGCAGGACCGGCCATCCGCTCGCCGTCGTCAGCGGTGACACGCGCATTGCCGCGCTCGTGGCGCTCTCTGCGCCAAGCCGCCCGAGTGTGTATTTTGCGTCCGAACCAAAGCACTCATCCCGGGTGACGGTACAAGACCTCCGCGAAAAGGGCGCGGTGATCGTGTGGCCGGCGGCCGACACCGATCCGGCGCCGCCAGCGGAGATCAAGATGCGGTTTCCCGATCTCGTTGCTGAAGTACCGCGGACGTTCGAACGCCCGGTGCGCGGCAGGCTGCCGCCTCTGCTGATTGGTTGGGGTATGATCAGGCCGGCGAGCGCGCCGGCAGCTGCGGCCGAGCCGCATTGATCTTGTTCTTGTTCGGAGTGTGCTCAATCCGGAAATTGGCGCGCAGGCGCCCAAAGCGCGGGGTTTATCCAGCCAGCGCCTTCTTCAGTGCCAAAAAATCCCGCCAAGCGAGCCGCTTTTGCAGCGGGCTGCGCAGCAGAAAAGCCGGATGATACGTTGCCATCGCGCGAATCTCGCGGCTGCCAGTATCGAACTTGAACCAACGCCCGCGCGTTCGCGTGATTCCCTCCCTGGTTCCAAGGAGCGTCTGTGTCGCCGGCTGCCCGAGGCACACAAGAATGTCGGGGTTGGCGAGTTCGATCTGGCGGCGGATGAAGGGCAGGCAGATGGCGGTTTCCTGCGGCGTCGGTGTCCGATTGCCGGGCGGCCGCCACGGCACGACGTTGGCGATATAGGCGCCGGTGCGATCAAGCCCGATTGCTGTCATCATGTGGTCGAGTAACTTTCCTGACCGACCGACGAATGGAATACCCGAGATGTCCTCGTCGCGCCCGGGCGCTTCGCCGACAAACATGACGCGTGCTTGCGGATTGCCGGCGGCGAACACCAGCCGGGTCGCCGTGGTTCGCAGCATGCAGCCTTCGAAAGCTTCCAGCAGAACGCGCAGCTCATCAAGCGTCTGCGCGCTTTTGGCGGCGTCGCGCGCCGCCATGATGGCCGTCTCCGGCGCAGCCGGGACGGCGGGTGCAGCTTGTGCGGCCGTTCGGGCGATTGCGGCTTCTGCTCCTTTACGGGTAAGGGCCGGTGCGGAGGGATGGGCTGCAGCGGCGCGAGCTGGTTGAGTCACCTCATCAGCAAAGCGGTCGATCGGCTCCTCGCCGATCAAGGCGTCGGCTCCGGCATCGAGGTAGAAAGCGAACAGCTCGCGGGCGTTTTTGACAGCAGAATTCATAACAGAACGGGGTCAATCGGGTTTATGGACGATCCATTCAGTCTATGCGAGGGATGAAAGCATGAAATATTGCATTTCGTCTGGACTGTGGGGCAGGCCATGAACGCCGCGGATCTTCCCGCCCGCGAAGCGATGGAATTCGACATTGTCATCGTCGGCGCCGGACCCGCGGGTCTTGCCGCTGCAATTAGGCTCAAGCAGCTCGCGCCGGATACGTCCGTTGTCGTGGTGGAAAAGGGCTCCGAAGTCGGCGCCCATATCCTCTCCGGCGCCGTGATCGATCCAATCGGACTAGATCGGCTTCTCCCTGAATGGCGCAAAGAAGACACACCGGTGCGGACCCCCGTCAGCTCCGATCGCTTTTATGTGCTCGGGTCTTCCGGTGCGGTGCGGCTTCCGAATGTGTTCATGCCGCCGCTGATGAGCAATCACGGCAATTTCATTGTCTCGCTTGGCGATGTCTGCCGCTATCTCGGGCGGAAAGCGGAAGCGCTGGGTGTTGAAATCTATCCGGGCTTTGCCGCGGCGGAAGTGTTGTTCGAGAACGGCGCAGTCGCCGGCATTGCCACCGGCGACATGGGCATCGGCAAGGCCGGAGAGAACAAAGCAAGCTTCACCCGCGGCATGGAGTTGCGCGCCAAGTACACACTCTTCGCCGAGGGAGCACGCGGCAGTCTCTCCAAAATGTTGATCGAGCGCTTTACGCTCCATCGGAACCGACAGCCGCAGAAATACGGCATCGGCTTGAAGGAGCTATGGCAGGTCACGCCGGAGAATTTCCGCCAGGGGCTGGTCCAGCATACGATGGGTTGGCCGCTAGCCAACAACACCGGTGGTGGCTCGTTTCTCTATCACTACGCGGACAATCTGGTTTCGGTAGGTTTCGTCGTCCACCTCAACTACCAAAATCCTTATCTCTCGCCGTTCGAAGAATTTCAGCGGTTCAAAACGCATCCGCTGGTACGCGACACTTTCGCGGGCGGGAAGCGGATTTGCTACGGTGCCCGGGCCATTACCGAAGGCGGCTGGCAGTCCGTGCCGAAGCTTACCTTTGCCGGTGGTGCGCTGATCGGTTGCGCCGCGGGTTTCATGAACCTGCCGCGCATCAAAGGCAGCCACAACGCGATGCTATCCGGCACGCTTGCCGCTGAGCACGTCGTTACGGCGCTCGCCGCCGGCCGTGCCCACGACGAACTTGCGGACTACGATGCGGCGTGGCGTGGCTCACCGATCGGACATGATCTTTGGCGGGTACGGAATGCCAAGCCGCTGTGGTCGAAACTTGGGACGGTCGCCGGCGTGGCGCTCGGCGGTCTTGATATGTGGACCAATACGATCGGGTTTTCGTTGCTGGGAACGCTTAAGCACGGCAAGCCCGATTTCGCGACGCTTAAGCCGGCGGCTGAGTGCCGCCCGATCGTCTATCCGAAACCGGACGGCAAACTCACTTTCGACCGGCTGTCCTCCGTCTATTTGTCAAACACCAATCACGAGGAGGACCAGCCGCCCCATCTGATTGTGCGCGATCCTGCGTTACAAAAAGCCTCCGAGCACGATGTCTATGGTGGACCGTCAGCGCGCTATTGTCCGGCCGGTGTCTACGAATGGGTCGAAGACGGCGGCCAGCCACAGTACGTGATCAATGCGCAGAACTGCGTCCATTGCAAAACCTGCGACATCAAGGACCCCAACCAAAATATCAATTGGGTGCCGCCGGAAGGCGGGGGCGGGCCCAATTATCCGAACATGTGATCGCCGCGGCGCAAGCGGCGTGCGGCTTGCGCCAAAATAACCCACTGGCGCTGCCGCGATTTTGCCTCCCTTCAGGCTTAACGACCCGGTGTCCTTGCGAGGGCGTGGCAAAACGGTCATTCTCGCGCTGCGGTTGGGGGTGCGGCCGCCTGATTCCCTGTTTGCCGACGCAAGATTGCCATGGAGCTATCGTGATTCACTCGCTGCTGCCCCGGCACGCCGCCATCGCGGGCGCCGTTTTCTTCCTGGGCCTCCCATCAGCGCTTGCCGCCGGGACGCCCACGCCGCAAGAACTCGCACACACAACGACTGCCGGCAGCTATCTGGCCGCCCGACACGCCGGTGTCGAGCGCGACTCTGCTGCAGCGGCGGCTTATTACCTCAATGTTCTCAAAGCTGATCCGCGTAATGCCGACTTGCTCGGCCGCGCGTTTCTTTCGGTTCTCGGCGAAGGGGACATCGATGAAGCGGGCCGGCTCGCCGACCGGCTAATCCAGATCGACCACAACGATCGCATCGCGCGGCTGGTGGTCGGTATTCGGGCGCTCAAACAGAAGCAATACGGCGTGGCCCGGCAGAATTTCAATCAATCGGTGCGCGGTCCGGTTACCGACCTCACTGCGGCGTTGTTGACTGCTTGGGCCCTGTCAGGCAGCGGCGACAGCCGCGCCGCAACCGAAGCATTGGATCGGCTTACTGGGCCGGACTGGTATTCCATCTTCAAGGATCTGCACGCCGGGCTCATTCTCGATCTGGCCCACAAGAAAGAAGCCGGCAAGCGTTATGAGCGTGCCTACAAGGCCGATCCGATGGCGCTGCGCACCGTTCAGGCTTATGGCCGCTATCTGTCGCGCACCGCCAGCAAGGATGATGCGCTTAAGGTCTATCAGGAATTCAACAAGGCCGTCCCCGACCATCCGGTGATCGTCGAGGAGATGAAGGAAATCACGGCCGGCGACAAACTGCCGCCGCTTGCCGATTTGGCGCAGGCCGGCGCCGCCGAAGCGCTTTACGGACTAGGCGCCTCGATCGGACGTCGCGGCGGCGAAGACCTGGCGCTGATCTATCTGCAGCTTGCGCTCTATCTCGAGCCGACGCACGCGATGGCGCTGCTTTCGCTGGCCGACCTCTACGAGTTGCTCAAGAAACCGGAGCTTGCGATCAAAATATACGATCGCATTCCGCCGTCGTCGCCGCTGCGGCGCAACGCGGACATCCAGGTCGCTTCCGATCTGGATGCGCTCGACCGCACCGACGAGGCCAAAAAGCGGCTCGAACATCTGGTCAGCGAACATCCCAAGGATACCGAAGCAATCATGGCGCTCGGTAACATTTTGCGCGGCCGCAAGGACTTCGCCGGCTGCGCTGATGTTTATAGTAAGGCCATCGCCAACCTCGCCGTGCCCGAGAAGGCAAACTGGGTGGTGTTCTATTTCCGCGGCATCTGCAACGAACGCTCGAAACAATGGCCGAAGGCTGAGGCTGATCTGAAAAAGGCGCTTGAACTTTATCCCGATCAACCGCTTGTGCTCAATTACCTCGGCTATTCCTGGGTCGATCAGGGCACCAATCTCGACGAGGGCATGAAAATGATCCGTCGTGCCGTCGAGCAGCGGCCTGACGACGGCTACATCGTGGATTCACTGGGCTGGGCCAATTTTCGCATCGGCAATTACGACGAGGCGGTGAAAGAGCTTGATCGTGCCGTCGAACTGAAACCCGACGATCCGACCATCAACGATCATCTCGGCGACGCGTATTGGCGGGTCGGCAGGGCGCTGGAAGCGCGCTTTCAATGGTCGCATGCGAAAGACTTGAAGCCCGAGCCGGAAGACCTGCCGAAGATCGAGCAAAAGCTTAAAGTCGGCTTGCCCGACGACACCTCCTCGGCGGCCGATGCGGCCAAGCCCAAGAAGGCCGGCAACGGCGGATAAGGAATATTTTGCCGGTTCCGCTGGTCGAGAACGCCCCGGCCAAAGTCAATCTGACGCTGCGGGTGCTCCGTCGACGCGACGACGGCTATCACGAGCTTGAAAGCCTGGTGGTGTTTGCCGACTTCGGCGATCGCCTGAGTTTGTCGCGCGGCGGCGAACTCAAGCTGTTGGTTCGCGGCCCAGGCGCGGCTCAGGCCGGCGAGGGCGACGATAATCTCGTCCTTAAGGCAGCGCGCGCCCTTGCCGAGCGCCGCTCGCGAGCGGTCCTCGGCACCTTCCGGCTCGACAAGAGGCTCCCGGTCGCGGCCGGATTGGGCGGCGGCTCGGCCGACGCGGCCGCAGCGCTGCGGCTCATCGCGCAAGTAAACGGCCTTGCGGGTAATGATCCGGATCTTTACGCGGCGGCGAAAGCAACCGGCGCCGACGTGCCGGTCTGCCTCGATCCGCGTCCGCGGATCATGCGCGGCGTCGGTGAGGTCCTGTCCGCTCCGCTTGCCTTGCCGAAACTGCCAGCGGTGCTGGTCAACCCCGGCGTGGCCCTGCCGACCAAGGCGGTGTTTGCGCGATGGACGCCAGCGGCGAACCCTGAAAATGCATCCGATATCGACGCGGTCGCGAAATTTTCAAACCGCGATCAACTTTTGCAATTTCTCGACACGCAATCGAATGATCTGGAAGCTCCGGCCATCGCAATCCAGCCGATCATCGCCACTGCGCTGACTGCGCTGCGCGGACTCCCAGGATGCCATCTCGCGCGAATGTCCGGATCAGGCGCGACCTGCTTTGCGCTGTTTTCTGGCGCCGCTGCTGCACGCGAAGCGGCACAAATCCTGCGCGGCAAATTTCCGCCTTGGTGGGTGAAGGCGACGACGCTGAATTAATGCGTCCGCGCGACGCAGAAATCGACCGTCTCGGCGAGCGCCGATTTCATCGGCGAGTCGGGGAAAAGCGCAAGCGCGTCGCGGGCAATGGCGCCATAGTGGTGCGCGCGCCCGATCGTATCCTCGAGCGCGCGGTGTTTGGTCATCAGCCCGATAGCGTGTTCGAGATCGGGGTCGGTCGCCTCACCCCGTTCGAGCGTGCGGCGCCAGAATTCGCGCTCGACGTCGCCACCGCGGCGAAACGCGAGCACGACCGGCAGCGTGATCTTGCCTTCACGAAAATCATCGCCGACGTTCTTGCCGAGTTTTGCCGCTGCGCCGCCGTAGTCGAGCACGTCATCAACCAGCTGGAAGGTGATGCCGAGATTCATCCCGAACGAGCGGCAGGCGGCCTGCTCGGCGCGCTCCCGCGATGACAGCGTCGGTCCGACTTCGCAGGCGGCGGCGAACAATTCGGCGGTCTTGGCGCGGATGACGGCGATATACTCGTCCTCCGTGGTTGCCGTATTCTTGGCTGCGGCGAGCTGCATGACCTCGCCCTCGGCGATCACGGCGGCGGCCGAGGACAAAATCTCAAGCGCTTTGAGGCTGCCGACCTCGACCATCATTTTGAACGCCTGACCGAGCAGGAAATCGCCCACCAGCACGCTTGCTTCGTTGCCCCAGAGCATCCGTGCCGCGAGCCGGCCGCGCCGCAATTCGCTTTCGTCGACCACGTCGTCGTGCAGGAGCGTCGCGGTGTGCATGAATTCGACTGCTGCGGCGAGTTTGATATGGCCGTCGCCGCCATAGCCCGTGAGCCGCGCCAGCGCCAGTGTGAGCATCGGCCGGAGCCGCTTGCCGCCGGAATTTATGAGATGGTTGGCGACTTCCGGGATCATCGCCACTTCCGAGCCGGTGCGCGAAAGAATGACGCCGTTGACGCGCTCCATGTCGGGCGTGACGAGCTCGACCAGCGGCTCGATGGAAGGTCCACCCGGAGTTTCAAACGGGACGACGACGGCCAATTGAGCCCTCTCTATGCAGGACGCGCGAGCATAGAAACGCTATGGTGAGGCGGCAAGCGCGCCGGCCGACACTTTAAGCGCGATATTTTTCGACGTGGCGACGGAGAGGAGGAATGTCAAGCAATGGACCGCAAGCGGGGAGTGTGGGCGAAACCCCGTATCAGGTCGCGGTTCTGGTGCCCTGTTATAACGAAGAGCATGCCATTGCCGAAGTCGTCGCCGGCTTCCGCGCCGCGCTGCCCGAAGCGGCCGTTTACGTCTACGACAACAATTCCACCGACGGCACCGTCGAAGCTGCCCGTGGTGCGGGCGCCGTGGTTCGCCGTGAAACCTATCAGGGCAAGGGTCACGTGGTGCGGCGCATGTTCAATGACGTCGAGGCCGACGTCTACGTGCTCGTCGACGGCGACGCCACCTACGATGCGCCAAGCGCGCCGGCGATGATCGCCAAACTCGTCGAAGAGCGGCTGGATATGGTGGTTGCCGCCCGGATCGATCGCGAGACGGCGGCTTATCGTCGCGGCCATCGCAGCGGCAACCGGCTCCTCACCGGGTTTGTCGCCCATATGTTCGGGCAGTCCTTCAGCGACATCCTGTCCGGCTATCGGGTGTTCTCGCGTCGTTTCGTGAAATCCTTTCCGATTCTCTCCGGCGGGTTCGAGATCGAAACCGAGCTGACGATCCACGCGCTTGAGCTTGAACTGCCGGTCGGCGAGGTCGCGACGCCCTATTATTCGCGACCCCCCGGATCGGCATCGAAACTTTCAACTTATAGTGATGGCTTCCGAATTCTGTGGACGGTTCTCAAACTCTACCGTGCCGAGCGCCCGCTGTCGCTGTTCGGTGCGTTTGGGCTTGCGCTCGCCATCATGTCGATCGGCCTCGCCGTCCCGATCGTCATAACCTACGTGCAAGAGGGCCTCGTGCCGCGCTTGCCGACTGCGGTGCTCTCGACCGGGCTGATGCTGCTCGGCTTTCTCTCGATCGCCTGCGGCTTGATCCTGGACACCGTCACGCGCGGCCGGCGCGAAATCAAGCTTCTCGCCTATCTCGCTCTGCGCGCGCCGGGCGAGGAACGGCGCCGGAGCTAAAGCGTGCGCGAGCTTGTTCGCACCAACGACGCGGTATTGATCTCGGCGATCGAAGCGCTGCTCAAGGGTGCGCACATCGTTCACATGGTCGTCGATCAAAACATGAGCGTGCTCGAAGGTTCGATCGGCATTTTCCCCCGCCGCATTCTCGTTGATGACGATGAGATCGATGCGGCACGCAGGCTTCTTGAGGACGCCGGCTTCGCCCGTGAGCTTCGCCGAGATGGCCGTTGAACTTGTACAGACGAGCGAGGACGCAGTCCTTGGCGGGCGTCTGGTGCTGCGCCAACCGCTCAAAGGCCATCGCGTCGGCCACGATGCGATCTTGCTGGCAGCCGCATGTTCGGCGCGTCCCGGCGAGAGCCTGGTCGATCTCGGCGCCGGTGTCGGCGCGGCGGGACTGGCTGTCGCCCGGCGGGTCGCCGATGTCGTTGTTACCCTGGTTGAGATCGACCCGGCGCTGGTGGCGCTCGCACGCGACAACGCTACGCGTAACGGACTCGCCAAGCGTGCGCGCGTCGTGTGCCTCGATGTCGGAGCTACGTCAGCAGCGTTCGCGTCAGCGGGACTCCCGCCCGCAGCAGCCGACCATGTGCTGATGAATCCGCCGTTCAATCCCGCGCAGAATCCGTCACCCGACCGCGGCCGCCGGCTCGCTCACGCCGCTACGGACCACACGCTGGTAATGTGGCTGGGCGCGGCGGCGCGGCTCCTTCGACCTGCGGGCACGCTAACGCTGATCTGGCGCGCTGACGGGCTCGGTGAAGTGCTTGCCGGACTGGCGGCCGACTTTGGCGCCGTCGCGGTACTGCCGGTCCATCCCAAGCCGGAATCAGCTGCGATCCGCGTGCTGATCCGCGCAGTCAAAGCGAGCCGCGCTCCGCTCTTAGTGTTGCCCGGTTTCATCCTTGCCGACGCGTCGGGGAGGCCGACAGCACAGGCGGAGGATGTGTTGCGCGAAGGTGTGGCGCTGCCTCTAGCTGGGAATTGAGACGGGCTTGCGGTTTGCTATCAGGTATTCGCAGGCACGGGCTCGGGCGTTGCCGGAGCGGCCTTCCGCGCTTGGCGACGGCTGGAGAAGTAGGACACTCCGACAATGACGCTGACCAGTATCAACAGCAAACAAATCTTCATTGCCGGCACACTCCCCGCGTTCAGCTCCCAGCGAACAAACGGCCTGGCGGGTTAACAAACGGTTACTTGAGGCTTTTGCAGGGTGAACCTATGTGAATTTGGTGATTCATGTTCCGACCCGCGACCTGATAAGGGAAGGCGCTCAATGCGCGCACTGGCAAAATTACGCGAATTCCTGCCGCGACGTTTCCGTAGCGATCTGGCGATTGTACCGGTGGTGCGCCTCACCGGCATTATCGGCTTCTCGTCGCCGCTGCGGCCCGGCCTGACGCTCGCCGGCATCGCGCGCATGCTGGACCGGGTGTTTTCTGTGCGCAACGCCGCCGCGGTCGCGCTCGCCATCAACTCGCCGGGCGGTTCGCCGGTGCAATCACACCTCATCTTCCGCCGCATTCGCGAGCTGGCGAAGGAAAGAAATGTGCCGGTCATTGCGTTCGTCGAGGATGCCGCCGCCTCAGGCGGCTACATGCTTGCTTGCGCTGCCGATGAGATCATCGCCGATCCCAATTCTGTCGTCGGCTCGATCGGCGTGGTCGGCGGCTCGTTCGGCTTCGACAAGCTGCTGGCGAAGGTCGGCGTCGAGCGTCGGCTCTACACGGCCGGCGAACACAAGGCCATGCTCGACCCGTTCCTGCCTGAAAACCCCGACGACGTCGAACGGTTGAAGAAATTGCAGCGCGAAATCCACGACGATTTCATCACGCTGGTGAAGTCGCGGCGCGGCGAGAAGCTTCGCGGTCCCGAGGACGACTTGTTCTCCGGGGAGTATTGGACTGGGAGACGGGCGCTCGATCTGGGCCTGGTTGATTCTATCGGCGAACTGCGTTCCACGCTTCGCGAGCGGTTCGGAGAAAAGGTGCTGACCCCGCTCATTTCCGCCGAGCGCGGCCTGTTCCGCCGCCGGGTTTTTGGCGTCGGTAGCGGCGAATTGATGCCCACAGGCCTTGCCGAGGACATAATATCGGCGTTTGAAACCCGCGCTTTGTGGGCGCGTTACGGTCTTTAAACAGGAGGTTCAGGACATGCCGCCGGTATTCGTTTTGGCGCTTGGACTGATGGGTGCCGCGGCCTTGGTGCGCTGGTGCGTCAAGGAGGTGCAGCGCGTGAATATCGACCTCGACGACGTTCGTGCGACCTCAGCCGTCGAGCCGATAGACCGCGGCGCCCTGCCGACATTGAAACGCGATCCGGACTCCGGCGAATACCGGCCAGGATAATCGGCGACACTTGACCGCGAGCGGACGTTCCCCAACAACGTCCCCGATGAACTCGGTTTCCAACGACCTGCCGCCGCATATGCGTCCCGAACGCTCGTTCCAGGGGTTGATCCTGGCGTTGCAGCGCTACTGGGCGGATTGGGGCTGCGTCATCCTGCAGCCTTACGACATGGAAGTTGGGGCCGGCACCTTCCATCCGGCGACGACGCTGCGCGCGCTCGGCCCAAATTCGTGGAATGCGGCCTATGTGCAACCCTCACGGCGGCCCAAGGATGGCCGCTACGGCGAAAATCCCAACCGCTTGCAGCATTACTATCAGATGCAGGTGATCCTTAAGCCGTCGCCCGAAGATTTGCAGGAGCTTTATCTCAAATCGCTCTACGCCATCGGCATCGACCCGAAGCTCCATGATATCCGCTTCGTCGAGGACGATTGGGAAAGCCCGACGCTCGGCGCCTGGGGGCTCGGCTGGGAGTGCTGGTGTGACGGCATGGAGGTTTCTCAGTTTACCTATTTTCAGCAGGTCGCCGGCTTTGAATGCGCGCCGGTCTCCGGCGAACTGACCTATGGGCTGGAGCGGCTGGCCATGTACGTGCAGGGCGTGGAGAATGTTTTTGCGCTCAACTTCAATGGCCGCGAGGGCGCACAGAAGGTGAGCTACGGCGACGTCTTCCTGCAAGCCGAGCAGGAGTTTTCGCGCCATAACTTCGAATTTGCCGACACTGACATGCTGTTCGAACAGTTTCGGATGGCCGAATCTGCCTGCCAGAAATATCTGGAAGCGGGCTGGCAGGGCGATGGCAACGATACAAGCAAAGATCGCGCAAATCGGGGTCGGCATCTGATGGCGCTGCCGGCCTATGATCAGTGCATCAAGGCGAGCCATGTCTTCAATCTGCTTGATGCACGCGGCGTGATTTCTGTAACCGAGCGTCAGAGCTATATCTTAAGAGTGCGCGAACTCGCCAAAGCCTGCGGCGAGGCGTGGCTGGCAACGGCAGGTGGAGGTAGGACCAAATGAGCGAGATGCCTGCAATCGGCGGACGGCAACCGATCCCGGTCAAGGTCGAGGCCGGAAAAAGCTATTGGTGGTGTGCGTGCGGACTCTCCAAGAAGCAGCCGTTCTGCGACGGCTCGCATAAGGTGACCGCTTTCACGCCGATCGAATATAAGCCCGAGGCCGCCGGCGAAGCCTGGTTCTGCGCCTGCAAGCGCTCCTCGAAGAAGCCGATGTGCGACGGCACCCACAAGACGCTGCCGGCGTAAACCCTCCCCTGGAGGGGGAGGGTGAAGGGAGCTAACGGTCCCGCACAATGCCCGATCTTCTGCTCGAGCTGTTCTCCGAGGAAATTCCGGCGGGCATGCAGGCGCGCGCGGCGGAGGATTTGCGCAAGCTCGTGACCGACCGGCTGGTCGATGCCGGGCTCGTCTATGAGGGCGCGAGGGCGTTCGTGACGCCGCGGCGGCTGGCACTGTCGGTGCACGGCGTGCCGGCGCGTCAGGCGGACGTGCGCGAAGAGAAGAAGGGCCCGCGCGTCGGCGCGCCGGAAAATGCCATCGCCGGATTTCTGAAAGCCGCCGGATTGAAATCGATCAGCGAAGCGAAAGTTCAGCCTGACAAGAAGGGCGACTTTTATGTCGCCGTGATCGAGAAGGCGGGTCGTGGCGCGATTGAGGTGATCGGCGAAATCTTGCCGGATGTCATCGAGAAGTTTCCCTGGCCGAAATCCATGCGCTGGGGTGCGCAGTCGAAAGAACCAGGCGTGCTCCGGTGGGTTCGGCCGCTGCATTCAATCGTGGCGACCTTCGGCCCGGAGACCGAGGACCCGGATGTTGTGCCATTCACTATTGGCGGCATCGCCGCCGGCAACGTGACGCGCGGCCATCGCTTTCTTGCACCCGAACCGTTCACGGTGCGTCGGCTCGCCGACTATCAGCAAAAACTCGATAAGGCCAAGGTGGTGCTCGACGCCGAGCGGCGGCGCGACATCATCCTCACCGAAGCAAAGCAGCTTGCTTTCGCGCAGGGCCTTGAACTGATCGAAGATGAGGGTTTGTTGGCCGAGGTTGCCGGACTGGTCGAATGGCCGGTGGTGCTGATGGGTTCATTCGATGAGGGGTTTTTGCGAATTCCCGAGGAGGTGATCCGCGCCACGATTCGCAACAATCAGAAATGTTTCGTTCTGCGCGATTCCGCGCACGCCAAGCTCGCCAACAAGTTCATTCTCGTTTCCAACATCGAGGCCGAGGACGGCGGCAAGGCGATTGTTGCCGGCAACGAGCGCGTCATCCGCGCCCGGCTGTCGGATGCGAAGTTCTTCTATGAGACCGATCTGAAGACACGTCTTGAAGATCGCCTGCCGAAGTTCAAGAACATCGTTTTTCACGAGAAGCTCGGCAGCCAATGGGAGCGCGTAGAGCGCATCGAACGGCTTGCAGCGGAGCTGGCGCCGGTGGTTGTCCCCTCCGCATCCGACGCGGAAAAGGCAGAGTTTGTCAGAAAGGCAAAACGCGCCGCGAAGCTGTGCAAGGCCGATTTACTTACGGAAATGGTCGGCGAATTCCCCGAATTGCAAGGTTTGATGGGGAGATACTACGCCGAGGAGCAGGGCGAGGACGAAGCCGTCGCGCACGCCTGCGAGGACCATTACCGGCCGAAGGGCCCCGACGATCTGGTGCCGATCGATCCGGTGTCCGTCGCAGTCGCGCTGGCGGATAAGATCGATGTGCTGGTTGGATTCTGGCGAATAAATGAAAAGCCCACTGGGAGTAAGGATCCATATGCACTAAGGCGGGCGGCGCTCGGCACTCTCCGTATTATTTTGACAAATGGCTTTCGACTTAACATCTTCAATTGGTTGTTTGCTCACACGGTCGCGCTTGAAACACAAAGAACAGGCCGCGCACTGCCGTATGATTCGTATATAGAACTTATGCCGCCCGAGATGTTGCGGATTGTAGGGCTCGATGTTGGCAGACAAATTGTTCAAGACGTTCGCCGTCATGGTGCCCCAGATGAACTGTCAAGAGATAGTCTCGCACCCTCGCTAACCGATTTGATGGTTTTCTTCGCGGACCGCCTGAAGGTCCAGTTGCGCAATCAAGGAGCGCGGCATGACCTCGTCGATGCGGTTTTTGCTCTCGGGGGGCAGGATGATCTTGTTCTAATCGTTCGTCGCGTCGAGGCTTTGGCCGGATTTCTCAACACAAATGATGGCAAGAATTTACTTGAAGGCTACAGGCGTGCGACTTGAATATTGACAATTGAAGAAAAAAAGGACCAGGCAAAGTACGAGGACGATCCAAATCCGAGCCTCTACGTGTTGCCGGAGGAAATCGAGTTAGCTAGGGCCGTTCACGGGATGCGTGAAATTGCAAAAGCTGCAGTCAATTTGGAAAACTTCCACGGTGCAATGGCGGCAATATCTCAGTTACGGCCGTACGTCGACGCGTTTTTCGACAAAGTCACGGTCAACGTGGACGACAAGCCGCTGCGCGAGAACCGGCTAAAGCTCCTCAACGAAATCCGCGAGGCGACGCGCGCGGTGGCCGATTTCTCCCGAATCGAGGGATAGTGGAGTTCGCGCCCGAGATTCGGAACGACGCATCGGAGCCCCAGTGTTCTTCGCTGCGCCCTCGCCCCTTGCGGGAGAGGGCGGCTCGGCGGTGCAACAACAGGATTAGGTGAGGGGTCGGGCCGCAACCCCTCACCCAAATGTGCGTGCTGAGAGTCCAGCGCTGCCCTCTCCCACAAGGGGCGAGGGCTCTCATATGGGCGCGCGGGCTCGGCGCCACACTTGACCGCGGAATGAGACTCAGACGGTTCAGAATTTCGATGAACGTGCTAGAACCCAACGCGTCTTCGCGCGTTCTCCATCTGCCGATCATCGCCGATTTCCGCCAGTGCGCTTTTGTCGCTTCTATGTCCCTTAAAAGCCAAAGGAAAACCAATGGTCATTACCGCTGCGCATATCACCCCGCTTGTCGCGATCATTGCCGGGATACTGATTCTGCTGGTGCCGCGTCTGCTGAACTACATCGTCGCGATCTATCTTATTTTCGTCGGTGTCATGGGGCTCAATGGCGTCCATCATTGGTTCAACTTTCACTGACATCACGTTGGCGTTGCGTTGCGCGCCGGCATCTGCACTAAGGATGCGATCCGCTCAAGCGAACGAGACTCCATGGCCAACTCGCGCTCCAAAAACAGCCGTCAGGCGGTAAAGAAGTCCAAGCCGCGGGCGTCCGTTAAATCCCCAAGAGCTAAAGCCGTTGCGTCGGGCAAGAAGCGGAAGTGGGTCTACGCTTTCGGCGGCGGCAAGGCGGCCGGCCGTGCCGAGATGCGCAATTTGCTCGGCGGCAAAGGCGCGGGCCTCGCCGAAATGGCGCATCTCGGCCTGCCGGTGCCGCCCGGCTTCACCATCACTACCGAACTCTGCACGCACTTCTACGCCAACAGCAAAAACTACCCGAAGGATTTGCTGCCGCAGGTCGAAGCGGCGCTCGCCGAAATCGGCCGTATCACCGGCAAAAAGTTCGGCGATGGCGAAAATCCGTTGCTCGTCTCGGTCCGCTCGGGGGGGCGCGCGTCGATGCCGGGCATGATGGATACGGTGCTCAATCTCGGCCTCAACGACACGACGGTCGCGGCGCTGGCTGAGAAATCAGGCGACCGGCGCTTCGCCTATGACAGCTACCGGCGCTTCATCACCATGTACGCCGATGTGGTGCTCGGCATCGCGCATCATCACTTCGAGGAAATTCTCGACGAACACAAAGACCGCAACGGTTACACACTCGACACCGATCTCGAAGCCGCCGACTGGGAGGAGCTTGCCGCGTTGTTCAAACAGCGCGTCGAACAGGAAACCGGCAAGCCGTTCCCGCAGGACCCGCACGCGCAATTGTGGGGCGCCATCGGCGCGGTGTTTGGCTCCTGGATGAACCAGCGCGCGATCACCTATCGGCGGCTGCACAGCATTCCGGAGAGTTGGGGCACGGCCGTCAACGTGCAGGCCATGGTGTTCGGCAATATGGGCGACAGCTCGGCGACCGGCGTTGCCTTCACGCGCAATCCATCGACGGGCGAACGGAAGCTTTACGGCGAATTCCTCATCAACGCGCAAGGTGAGGACGTGGTTGCCGGTATCCGCACGCCGCAGGAGATCACCGAGGCAGCGCGCGAAGAGGCGGGCTCCGACAAGCCGTCGATGGAAAAGGCGCTGCCGCAGGCTTTTGCCGAGCTCAAGCGCATTCAGGCCGCCCTCGAAAAACACTACCGCGACATGCAAGATCTCGAATTCACGGTGGAGCAGGGCAAGCTCTGGATGCTGCAGACGCGAAGCGGCAAGCGCACCGCCAAGGCTGCGCTGCGCATCGCGGTCGAATTGGCCAAGGAGAGAGTGATCAGCCGGCACGAGGCAGTGACGCGCATCGACCCTGCCGCCCTTGACCAGCTTCTGCATCCGACCATCGATCCAGCCGCCGAGCGCACGGTGCTGGCGACGGGGCTGCCGGCGTCACCGGGTGCAGCCTCTGGCGAAGTCGTGTTCTCGTCCGAAGATGCCGAACTGCTCAAGAGCCAAGGGCGCAAGGTGATCCTGGTCCGCATCGAAACTTCGCCCGAGGACATCCACGGCATGCACGCCGCCGAGGGTATCCTGACGACGCGGGGAGGCATGACCTCGCATGCCGCGGTGGTCGCGCGCGGCATGGGCAAGCCGTGCGTTTCTGGCGCCGGCAGCCTTCGCGTCGACTACCGGGCGCAGACCATGAGCGCTGGCGGCACGACGCTGAAGAAGGGCGATTCGCTGACCATCGACGGCTCGACCGGACAAGTACTTTTAGGAAAGGTGCCGATGCGCGAGCCCGAACTCGCGGGCGAGTTCGGAATTCTGATGAAGTGGGCCGACACGGCGCGCAAACTGAAAGTCCGCGCCAATGCCGATACCCCCGCGGACGCGCGCGCTGCGATCCGGTTCGGAGCGGAAGGCATCGGCCTTTGCCGCACCGAGCACATGTTCTTTGAGGAAGACCGCATCCGCGCGGTGCGCGAAATGATCCTGGCGGGAGACGAAAAGGCACGGCGCGCCGCGCTTGCCAAATTGCTGCCGATGCAGCGTGCCGATTTCGTCGAGTTGTTCAAGATCATGGGTGGCCTGCCGGTCACCATCCGCTTACTGGACCCGCCGCTGCACGAATTCTTGCCGCATACCGATGCTGAAATCGCAGAAGTGGCGGCGGCAATGGGCGCCGATCCGAAGAAACTCGCGGATCGCGCCCGTGAACTGCACGAATTCAATCCGATGCTCGGCTTCCGCGGCTGTCGGCTCGCCATCGCTTATCCGGAGATAGCCGAAATGCAGGCCCGCGCCATTTTCGAAGCCGCCATCGAGGCCGGCCGCGCGACCGGGGTGACAGTGGCTCCGGAGATCATGGTGCCCCTGATCGCCAGCAAAGCCGAACTTGACCTGGTCAAGGAGCGCATCGACGCCATGGCCGAAACGGTCGCGAGCGAAACGAAAGCGCGAGTCAAATATCAGGTCGGAACCATGATTGAATTGCCGCGTGCGGCGCTCAAGGCCGGCGAGATCGCCGCGACTGCCGAATTCTTCTCTTTCGGTACCAATGATCTGACGCAAACCGCTTTCGGCATCAGCCGCGACGACGCGGCAAGTTTTTTAGGAATCTACACGTCGAAAGGAATCCTCCCGGCCGATCCCTTTGTGTCGATCGACCGCGAAGGTGTGGGCGAGCTCGTGCGCATCGCGAGCGAGCGCGGCCGCAAGGCGCGGCCCAAGATCAAGCTCGGCATTTGTGGCGAACACGGTGGCGATCCCGCTTCGGTCGAGTTCTGCCACGAGATCGGGCTCGATTACGTGTCCTGCTCGCCATTCCGGGTGCCGATCGCAAGATTGGCGGCCGCGCAAGCGGCTCTCGGCAAGGTCGTCCGCCCGGAAGGCTGAGCGGCGTTACGCGGCGACACCGGCGAGGAAATCCTCGATGTGCCGGCGAAGGTCCGCAACGGCAGCTTCTACGGCTGCCGAGCTGTCGAGCGCCACCTCGGCCGAAGTGTGCGTCTGGGTGGCGGCGCCGGCGACGTCGTTGAGGATGTGAGCCATCGTCTGCGTTGCCTGAGCCGCGCTCGCCACATTGGACGAGATGTTGTTTGTTGCGGCGCTTTGTTGTTCGATCGAAGCAGCAACCCCCGACGCGAAGTGCTGGATTTCCTGCATGCGCTGGGTAATGCGGCGGATCAATTCGACGGCGCTCGCGGTCGAGCCCTGTACCGCAAGGATCTGTCCGGCGATCGCCTCGGTCGCTTTCGCGGTTTGTACGGCAAGCGACTTGACTTCGGAGGCGACGACCGCAAAGCCTCGGCCGGCGTCGCCCGCGCGTGCCGCTTCAATCGTGGCATTGAGCGCAAGCAGATTGGTCTGCTCGGCAATGGTCCGAATAAGCTTGATAATATCGCCGATCTTCTGCGCGGTTTCCGCGAGCGTCGTCATCTCGCCGTTGGTGCTTTGCGCTTCCTCGACCGCCATATGAACGACGTTGTTGGTCTGGGTGATCTGGCGGGCGATTTCACCGATCGAGCTCGATAATTCGTCAGTCGCGATCGCCGCAGTGTTTACGCCTTTGGCCGCCTCGTTGGACGCCGCCACAGCGCCCTCCGCGCAGAGCGATGTATGATTGGAGGCTGACGAAAGCACCACAGCAGTTGATTTCATCGCCGACGCGCTGTCGCCGAAGGTCTTGAGCAGCGTTTCCATTTCGCTGCGAAACGAAGCGATCACGCCGTCGATAAAGCCGCGGCGTTTGTTCTGCTCGGCCATGGAATCGTGCTGCTGTTGCAACCGCAATTGTTCGGTAATGTCCTCATGCGTCGACACCCACCCGCCTCCAGGCATTGGCTCGTTGATGGCATGGACTTTGCGGCCGTCGCTCGCTTCGATCATCCACTTGGAAGTCTTGCCCGCAGCAATGCTGTCCAGAATTTCCTTGACGTATTGCCGGGGATCGCGGGTCAGAAAGCCGGTCTGTTTGCGATGCTCCATGAGCCCGAGCAGCGTACAGCCGGGTTTCACCACCTCGGGCGAAAGCTTGTACATGCGCAGATATTGTTGATTGCGCACGACAATGCGTCCGGCTGCATCGAACATGCACAAGCCTTGCGACATGTAGTTCAATGCATCGGTGAGCCGGCGGATTTTGAGGCGCATGCGCCGGCCGACAAAGACGGTGACGGCCAGTAACGGCAGTGCGACGGCAAGGCCGGCGGTTTGCCAGTCCGGCAGGTAAGAAAAGAGCGTGTCGGACATGGTCTCGCGGGTTCGACTGGGCGCGAGTATCCCGGATGCGAATTGCCGTCTGGTTAACAAATAACAACAAACGATGGGCTTAGGCGGGCGTCGGCAAGAAGTTTCGGGCTGCAAACAGCAGCAGAGGACAGCTGCCATCGCGATTAACGGGTCTGCAAGGTTAACCCGACAATATCCGAATGTGTCGCATTCGCGCCACTGCGGTAGCGTTTGCTGAGAGTGGGAAGCGTCGCTTCGTTGAGCGTGCGCGAGGGGTAATGGTAGCGTTAGCGTCGTGTAAGCGGCCGGCGGATGCGTTCTCCGGGCTTTTCTGGCTCAGCGCAGTCTCCGCCGCATTGATGCCGACCTCGATCGGCCATCAGGATCTTGCAGCATTCTTTGCGCGCCAGCCGGGCGTTTCGCAGCGCGGGCGCGACCATCTGATTGCTTCTCCGTTCGGTACCATCCACGCCGCGACGTTCAGCTTTGCGCGTCCGATCGGCACGGCAATGCCCGAGCCGAGCGGCGCCCAACCGGTCAATTTCGACCCACGCGCCTTCGACGTGAAAGCATGGCCGGGCGACGAACCGGTGATGATACGTCCCGCGCGTGAAGTCGAATATCCGACCGTCAATCGAAGCCTCAAGGGCGATCGCATGCCGCTGCCGCAAAGTTCTCCCGCTCGAAGCGAACCTGAGACCTTGCCGCCGCTGCAGCCGGTCAGCGCGCCTTCATCGCCGCCCGCCAGCTCGCCGCCGTCCATCACGGTGAAGCGACCAAAGAGCGCCGAACAACTCGACCCGGCGCAGTCAGATGGCACGGTGGAAGCCCTTAGTCCGCCGCCATCGCAGCCACAGTCGGAGGAGATAACCGGCACCGCTCAATCTTCGGCCCCGGATGGGCGCGATGGTGAAGGCGATGCGAATACCGACGACGACAGTGCCGTGGCGGATACGCTGCCGGTAATCCCGACCGCTGCCGGAAACGATTTACCGGAGGCGCCGGCCGCTTTGCACACTTTCTTCGACGACAGTGCCGCGGATCGAAGCGAGCAAATCTATTTCAATGTCGCCGCGATGGGCTGGCGCGATGGACTGCAACAATGGGAGCCGGGTGCCGCGCCCGTGCCGGTGTCACCCGCCGTCGATCCCGAGATCAAGCTCTCAGCTCTGGAAGCGCCCGCCGAAGCCGGCCCCGGCGGTGAAACCGTGGCCGGCAAGGGCAACGCGAGCATGTTCATCAGCCCGGCGCGTCGTCTCGGTCTTAGCGGCAAGCCGCGCGCGAAGGCGGAGAAGTGCATCGCCGACGCCGTTTATTTCGAGGCGCGCGGCGAACCGTTGCGCGGGCAGATGGCGGTCGCGCAGGTGGTGCTGAACCGGGTGTTCTCGGGCCGCTATCCGGACAATGTCTGCGGCGTGGTTTTTCAGAACGCCGGCCGGCATCTGGCTTGCCAGTTCACCTTCGCCTGCGAAGGCAAAGATTTAAGCCGGATCGACGAGCCGGACATGTGGGAGCAGGCCAAGCGCATCGCCAAAGATGTACTCGATGGCAAAATTTGGCTCAGCGAAGTCGGTCACGCCACCCATTATCACGCGTACTGGGTCCGCCCCAGTTGGGTGAACGAGATGGCGAAGCTCTACAGGCTCGGCGTGCATACCTTCTATCGGCCACGCGCGTGGGGCGATGGTTCGGATGCGCCGATCTGGGGGCCGGAGAAACAGCCGGGAGCCGCAATGAGATCCCCGGAAGCCGCCGCCTCGCACGATAAGCGCACACGAACCGCAGGGCTTTAACGCAGCAGCTTTCCCGCGCGCAATCTCGCTCACCGAGCGGAAATGCCGAGGCACCGTCAAAGCCAAATCTGAAGCTACTTCCGCGCTGCAACCTTGACGGCTGCCTTTGTGCGCTTGCCGTGCCGCGGCGACCCGCGCATCCTCTAGTGCCAAGAAACGAGGGACAGAAGCATGGCGACATTCAAGGCAATCGTCATCGACAAGGCGGATGGAGGTCAGACGGTCCGGCTGACCGATTTCGACGAAAACGACTTGATGGACGGCGATGTCACGGTTGCCGTGGATTGGTCGACGTTGAACTACAAAGACGGGCTCGCGCTGACCGGCAAGTCGCCGGTCGTCCGCCGCTTCCCGATGATTGCCGGCATTGATTTCGCCGGCACGGTCGAAACCTCTTCCCATCCCGGCTGGAAGGCGGGCGACAAGGTCATCCTCAACGGCTGGGGATTGGGCGAGACCCATCTTGGTGCCTTCGCGCAAAAGGCGCGTGTCAAGGGCGACTGGCTGGTGCGCCTGCCGGACAAAATCAGTGAGCGCGATGCGATGGCGATCGGCACCGCCGGTTACACCGCGATGCTGGCCGTCATGGCGCTGGAACGCGCCGGCGTTACTCCGGGCCGCGGGCCGGTGATCGTGACCGGCGCGGCTGGCGGCGTCGGTTCGGTCGCGGTGGCGATACTGTCGAAGCTTGGCTACACGGTCATCGCCTCGACCGGGCGGCCTACGGAGGCTGACTATCTCAAAGGCTTGGGTGCTGCCGAGATTATCGAGCGCAAGGAGTTAACCGGCGCTCCGCGGGCGCTGGGCAAAGAGCGCTGGGCCGGTGGCATCGATGCTGTAGGCTCAACGACGCTCGGGAATGTGTTGTCGATGACACGTTATGGCGGGGCGGTCGCTGCCTGCGGCCTTGCTGGCGGCATGGACTTGCCTACTACCGTAGCCCCCTTCATTCTGCGTGGCGTGTCGCTCCTCGGCATCGATTCCGTCATGTGTCCGCTGCCGCTGCGGCAGGAGGCTTGGCGTCGCCTGGAAACCGACCTCGACCGGGGAAAGATTGCGGCGATGACCTCCGAGGTTGGGCTCGACGACGTGATCGACGCCGGAGCGCGCATTTTGGCGGGTGAAGTCCGCGGACGAATTGTGGTAAAAATTCGATAAACGACACAGAATATTTCGTTGGCCAGCGGGGGCGTTATGGTAAGGGGTCGGTTAAGAAATGTCGTTAACATGAGGCTCAAGTTGAAAGTGGAGTTGTACATGTTGTTGCGCGTTGCGGTTGTTTGCGCTTGCGTTTTTGGAGCTGCCCCGGCCATCGCCGAAGAGCTCGCACCGGAACAGGCCAGGGCGTTCGTGGTCGGCAAGCTGTTCGCTTACACTTGCTTTGACGGCACCGCCGGGATGGGCCGCATTTTCTCCGACGGTTCGGTGGTCGGCACCATCCGTCCAGGCGGCCATGGCGAAACCCGCTTCGCTTCTCTGCCGTCCGGCACGATCAAGGTCGAAGCCGGCTCAATGTGCGCGCACCTCTCAGGCCTGCCGATCGAGCCGTGCTTTAACGTCCAGAAGGTCGACCATCGGAGCTTTCGCGGTTCAATATCCGGCTTGAGCTTTGCCTATTGCGACTTCCGCCAGCACAATCCGCGTGCCCAGGTGATAACCCGGGCCTCGGCCTCGCCGCGATCTTTGCCAATCGCGACATTGCGCCCGGCGATCGACGAATAGCGGCGGACTTATTGCAGTTCGAGCCTGAACGGGATTGCCTCGGTGGCCATGACCCCGCGGCCGATCATTTCAATCGCGGCAACCATGCGGCCATTACGCCCCAACAGGCGGTCGGCGAGCGATACAATGCGAATGTTCGGCGTGGCGGTTGGCGAAGCGCGGCGAAGAGCAAGCGCGATGCTCTCTTCATCGCGGCCCGGATTGAGGGCGCAGACGCTGGCAAACGCACTTGCTGTAGAGCGGCTGATGCCGGCATAGCAATGCACGACTATCGGTGTGCGCCGATCCCAGCGGCGCACAAAATTCAGCAGATCGGCGATGTGCTCCTGATCCGGCATGATGTAGCCGTCGAGCGGCGAGCTGATGTCGTGCAGCCGCAGCCGCAGGTAATTCTCCTCCGTCACCGCATTCGGCCGCTCGATGACGACCTCGTCTCCGATCAGCGACACGACGTGGCGGGCGCCGGTGTCTTCGACCGTCTTATGCAGCAGCGAAAGCGGGCAGACGTGAATCATTGCTGGCTTTGGTGAGACCTCAGTTTCGAGGCTTCAGTCTTTGGGAATCACACCACATTCTATTCAGTGTCATATAAGCCCGGCGCGCGGCACAAGCATGACGCTTACTCCGGAACGGTCATCGGCGTGACCGCAGGCATGCGTGGATAGAGCAGTCGCTGATAGATCCAGCCGATCGCGAGGAGGACGACGCCCAACCCTATCGCCGACAGCGCGCGATAGATCCCCTCGATGCTCGCGGTGTCGACGATGAAGACCTTGGCTACGGTCAATGCCATGACGCCGAGGGCGAGAAGCCGTGCCGGCTGCGAGCGAAGCGCAAAGCCGGTCCCGAAAAGAACGATGCCGAAGACAAGCCATGTGCTCGAATAGGCGTATTGCTCGGCATCGCTCGTGGGTCCACCGATCAACGGGCCATGGAAGAGCCGCCGCACTTCGAGCGTGAGATAAAACAGCGCAAGCGTCACTGCGGTAATCGCCGCGACGATACGATAGGGCAGGGGCCGCGTGGTACGGGCGATCAAGGCGAGTGCGATGGCGAGCACCGCCGGCAAGCCATAGCCGAGCAGGATCATGTTGAAGAACACGCCGCTGACTGGCTCATCGTAGAAGCGCGGGCTGGCGACGATCGCGAACTCAAATACGATGGCGCACAGCGTCAACGCTGCAATCAGCAGCGCGCCGATGTTGTGCACAACGCTGCCGGTCCGCCCGCGAATGCGCTCAAGACCGATGGTCAGCCCCAACCCGGCGTTGACGTCGATTGCGGCTTCCGTGAAGTCGCTCACCGGCCGGTAGATGTCGCCGCCGGTGATGTAATGGCGGGTTTCGAAAATCACGAGCAACACGGTGAAGAGAATTGCACCGGAATCGACCACGCGGGCCGGCAGGTCGTCGGTGCGCCGCCGAAGCAGCCATCCCGCCACCCAGAACGAAAGGGCCGGAACGCCATAACCGTAAAGGAGCCAGTTGAAGACCGGCGTTGTGCCGATATCGTTGCCGACAATGCGCGGCTCATAGGCGATGCGGGCCAACACCACGGCAACCATGATCGCGGCCAGCCAGCGGAGCCACGGGAGGGGCCGCTTCTCGGCGACCCAGGCGGCGCCCGGGACCATTAGTGCGAGTCCGATCGTAAGCCAGCCCTTTTCGAAGGCGAATGTGAAGGCCAGTGCGAGTGCAGCGAGCGCGCCGGTGGCGAAAATTGCACCCGATGCAGCAAGGCCCGGGCGCGGCTGACGTTGCACCAATGTTTCAGTCGCGATCGCATAGATCGCGGCCAAAAGCAGCGCGAAGCCTGCGAATGGCAACGAACGGTCCAAGCCTGCGATGCGGTAATAGAGCGCAACGAGCATTGCCAATGGTGTGAAGACTGCGGAAGCGCTCCAGAGCATCGGCACCACGGAGCGGGTCGAACGCCCCTGCGCCAAAAATCCCGGGATGCCGAATATCGCAGCCCATACGGCAGCAACAACAAGATGCGCGCCATAGTCATAGCTCTCGGGCTCGGGCGTCGTCGGTGCGGCTGGGCCGGCTGGTGCGATCAGTGCGTCGATCACCAAGTGCACCGACCAATCAGCCATCACCACTACAGCGAGGACGGCGGCGACCGGCACAGCAACAGCCGCGGCCTCAGTGCGCCAGGCGATTGCAACGGTCGCTGCGGTCAGGACGACGAAGACCGTTAGTGCGAGTGCATCGTGGCGGCTCACCATAACGAGGAGCGCCGCGACCAGAAGATAGAACGAAAGCGCCAGCGTCGAGAGGCGATCAACCTCGCCGGGCGTAGCCTGCGGTCCGTACATCAAGCCGCAGACGAGGAGCGTCGCGGCCAACGCAAAACCGGCGATCGCGTTAAGTACATGCGCTCCAAGCGCCGCAACCGGATAGACGTCGGCTCCGGGCACCGTCCATAGCGCGCCAAGGACAATCGCCGAAATTGCGAGCCACTCCCATAGCCGCACGCGCGCCAGTGCGAATGAGGCTGCAGTGACGACCGCGATGTAAAGATACAGCGACCAATAGTCCGGCTCGGTGGAAGCGACCAGCATCGGTGCCGCGAAGGCGCCCAATACTCCGAGACCGGCAAGCGCTGGTCCATGAAGCAACGCGGCCGCCAAGGTTAGTAGCGCCACCACCCCGAGCAAAACGAAGGCTGCGGCGGGCGGCAAAAATCCGTATAGCGCGTAGGCGGCGTAAACCGTGGCATAGGCCACGGTGGTCCCGGCAGCGGTGAGGATGCTGGGAATGTTTGCCGACGACAAACCGGGAAGTCCGGTCAGCCTCTCGCCGCGGCGCGCCCATTCGCCGACGGCGACAAGAGCAAGCGCGAGCAGTCCGCCCAGTGCAATGCGGACGCCAGGGCCGATCAGTCCTTGCTGGATGGTGTAACGCACCAAGAACACACCGCCGAGCGCCAACGCGAGGCCGCCGACCCACACGACCCACCGCGTGCCGAAGCGTTCCTCAAATCCAATCGGCCGCTGTGATGACGGTAACGCAGCCGGCGCGGGAGTGAGCGGGACTGATGCAGGCGGAGCAGCGGAAGCCTCCGCCGGAATTGGAGGCGGCGCCTGCGACACGGCCGGCGGGGGCGGCGGTGTCTCGACCGGGGCAGCGGCTGGTGGCGGAGATGGAACGCGCCCATCATATCTCGACACGTTGCCAGCAAGCGTTTGCTGCCGTTCCAGCGTCGCCACTCTCAGTTCCAGGCGCCGGACCAGATCGCTTACGCCGATCGTTTTAATTAGCGCAACGATTGCAAGGACCGGAAAGGCCAGCGCCACGATCACCACAATGACGATCAAATCAAACATCGAAACGGCGCCGCTCCCTTCATCGCGACACTATGAGACGGCTAGGACAAGTGAAAGGCGCAAACTCGATCTTTAGTTCATTCGCAGCGGTAGCTAATCACCTTTGACAAATAGTTTATTGAAGCGTTCAAGATAGCGTGCTTGCGCGATCTCCGCGGGCCAAGGCTTCAGATAATCGCGCTCGGTCGCGGCAGTAACTTTCGGCTCGCGGCCAAAGAACCGTCGCGCTTCCTTGGCGTCGAAGCCGGCGAGCCGGGTGGCTTCCAGATATGCCGCAGCGCGGTCAGCGGCTTTGGTCAGTTCGTTGAGCTCTGGTGCGGAGTTCGCCGGCAGCCCGAAGCGGCGATGGATCGCCGCCAGCAGTCGTCGTTCGACCGCCTTGTAATCGCCGCCGATGATCGCCTTGAACGGCGAGATCATGTCGCCGATGACATATTCCGGCGCATCGTGCAGCAGCACCGCAAGCCGCCGGGTTCGATCGAGCTGCGGTACTCGCGCCCGCGCCAGCGTTTCGACCAGCAGGCAGTGCTGGGCGACCGAAAAGATATAGGGACCTCTGGTCTGTCCATTCCAGCGCGCCACGCGCGCAAGCCCGTGCGCAATGTCCTCGATCTCGATGTCGAGTGCCGATGGATCAAGCAGATCGAGCCGCCGTCCTGACAGCATTCGCTGCCAGGCGCGCGCTGAGGCCGGCCGTGATCCTGTTGTCATGATCGGGAGGCTAACGGCCTCCCGATCATTCGCAAGCGGGCCTGTTGGTCGGACCGTCAGACTAAGCAGCCGCCTTTTTGCCCCACAGGCGTTTGGAGGCGATATCTGCGCCTTCGCGCAGCGTCTTGAGCTTCAGCCACACTACGTCTTCGGCAACCCACTCCCATCCCGCGAAGGTGCCGAAGCCGCAGTCTACACCGGCAATAACGCGCTCACGGTCGCCGACCGCCGCAACGGCCTGCTCAATCCGCTGCGCGACGACTTCGGGGTGCTCGACCAAATTGATTTTCGAGTTGATCACTCCCGGGATCAGGATCATATTGTCGGGGAATTTGTGCTTTTTCAGCGCCGCATATTCGTGCTGACGGCGCGCATTGGCGAACTCGATGCCGAGCGCACCAACGTTCGCCCTGTAGAATGCTTGCAACAGCGGTTCGAGACCGATGTCGAAAATGTGCGGTCCCTCCCAATTGCCCCAGCAAACATGCAGACGCACGCGGTCGCGTGGAATTCCCTCAAGAGCCTTGTTCAACGTAGCGATATGGGTCTCGACGATTTTGACGTAATCCGCTTCGGACTTGTCCTGGAACAAAAGAACCCGTTCCATTGCCAGGTCGGGAGCGTCGATCTGGAGGATATATCCGGCGTCGACGACCGATTTGTATTCATAGTGCATCTCGCGCGCGATCGCATCGAGATAGGCTTCGTAGGTCGCATAGTGCGCATTGAGCATTGTCGTGGCGATGATGCCCGGGGACGGCTCCGCAAAAAAGATTTCCGGGAATGGCGGCTTGATCGCGTCGGCATGGCGTTTAACGCGAGCGAGTTCGGTCTTAATGGCTTCCTTGTCGTTATATTTCAGCTCGCCGATACACTCCGGACACCCGAACACCTTTCCGGTTTTCGGGATGCGCGCCATGAACTTTTCCGTAAACAGCGGCAGCTGAATCCATTCCTGGCCGAAAGGGCGCTTGGATTCGCCGCCAAAGCCTGACATCCGCTTGGGCACGTAGGTCTGGAAGCCTACGCGGCCCTGCTCGCCGTCATTGGCGATGTCGACGCCTGCCCAGCGCTCTTTTTCCATGACGTGAGCGACACGCTTCTCGACCATGTCCTTTAGCTTGGCCTGATCGACTTTTTCGCCGGCCTCGTCCGCGATTAAGGCGTCATTGAGGTCCTTGCCGCGGGGCAGGCTGCCGGTATGCGTAGTAAGGATATAGTCGACGCTCTTTTTCATCGTTTCCTCCAATAGCTCTCATTAGTTGGCCGGCAAGGACTTTGCCGCTGAAGTGGTGTGTCGATTATGCCAGCCCATAACGGCGACGCGCAAGACGATGGTTAGACGCAGGTCGTTCGCGTGACCGACAACCTTAGCTCTGTGCTGCAAAAGCCAAACGCGCGGTATGGTGAACGAGCGAAACTGAAAGAAGTGGGCGAAGCCCACATGGTCCAGGGCTGCATCCCACGATCATACCAAAGACTATTTGTACGAACGTTGTAGCTGAAATCGCGTTGCAACGCTTGGCATTGGCTGTAAAAGCAGAGTATTGTTTCCTCGCACAAGGCCATCTGGACTATTCCGGTTGAAATGCGCTCCGCGTTTCGGCCCCGGATCAATCAGATGCACAGGGGAGGAATGCATGTTGTCACCACGCAGTATAGCGCTTGGCGTCTCTGTCTTCGGCTTGGCAGTTGCAATGGCCACGGTCGGCTACGCCGTCGATATTCACAAAGCCAAACTACATCCGGAAAAAAAAGGCACCGTCGCCGACTTCCAGCCGATGTCCAAATTCTGCGGCACCAAGCCGCTCAAGGTCGCGCTGTCTGACGGTTGGGGCGGCAATTACTGGCGTCACATCCAGCGCGTCGAATTCGAAGATGAAGCGTCGAAATGCAAGAACATCAGCGACGTCCGCTATACCGACGGCGAGTTCAAGCCTGAGAAGCAGATTGCCGATATCCAGGGCCTGATCGCGCAGAAATTTGATGTCATCGTCGCCTTCGTCGATACCGGAGTCGCGGTTTCGAAAGCGATGCGCGAAGCGACCGCAGCGGGCATAGCGACTATTCCGTTCTCGACCGGCGACAGTTTTCCCGGATTGGGCAAGGACTTCATTGACCGGGTGACTGAAAGCCAAGCCCAGGTCGGTGAACAGGCTGCGGAATGGCTGGTCAAGACACTCCACGGCAAAGGTAACGTCATCATGTTCGGCGGCACGCCGGGCAATCCGATGACCGAAGCGCAAACTCACGGCTGGCGGCCCTATTTCGCCAAGTATCCCGGCATCAAGGTGCTGGAGACCGAGCCGGTGCCGACCATGTGGGATCCGGCCGTAGCGCAGCAGAAAACGGCGGCGCTGATCGCCAAATATCCGCAGATCGACGGCATCTACAGCGAGACGGTGGGGCCGATCCGTGCCTTCGTCGCTGCCGGCCGGCCCATCCCAGCCTATGTCGGACAGTCGCTCATGGACCTCAGCTGCATCACGGCTGAGCATCCCGAGATGAAGATGATGAGCATTGATGCCCACACCTGGATGGTGCGAAACGCACTGCGTAAGGCTGTGGCGGCGGCTCAAGGTATGGACAATGACGAACCCAGCCTGATCAAGCTGCCGATCTCGGAGGACACGACATCGAAGGATCCGAAGCTCGCGTTGAAGTGCGACAAATCGATGCCGATGGATTCAATTCCGTCGTCGATGCTGACCAAGGCGCTACAGATCAAGGCACTGGGCGGCAAGTAAGGTTACAGGTAAGTTTGTGCCGATTGCCCGGCCCCATGTGGGCCGGGCGGTCGGTTCGGTTTTTCGTTCCCCCCGTGAGGGAGTTGATCGCGCAAGCGGTGGGACGCCCTTGGTCGCGGGCCGGGTTTTTCGGCTTGCGCACCGTGTCGGGAGCGGGAATGAGCTTAGAAATATCCCCGATAAATAGGACCGGATTTGGGAGATGGCGGGCGACCGACTAACGCGTCTGCGGCTGCCTCAGCTTGGCTTCGACCTGACCGAGCTGCCGCTGTCAGCGAAGGCGTTCATTGCCACGGCGGTGCTGGTTTTAATCGGCGGCATCGCCGCGCCAAGCACCATCAGCGTCGCGGCCATTCTTTCGACATTGCCCTACTTCGCGATCTTGGCTGTGGCCTCAATCGGTCAGCATCTCGTGATCCAGCAGCGGGGACTCGATCTGTCCACCGCCGGGATCATGTCGTTTGTTGCGGTGGTTGTGACCAAGCTGCCGGATGGCAGCACCGATCTTGGCGTGGTGCTGTTTTATGTCGCGGCGGGGCTCGCCGTTGGCGCCGCGATTGGGGTGATCACCGGGCTGATCGTTACCTTTTTGCAGGTGCCGCCGCTTGTTACCACCATCGGCGTCAACGCCATTCTGTTCGGCCTGACATATTTCGTCTCGACCGGCGCGTCGGTTCAATCACCGACGATGATGGTCAACTTTTTTGTCGGGCGGTTTCTTTACGTGCCGACGATGGTCTGGGTGCTGTTGCTCGTGGCGGGCGTTACAGTCTTCGTCCTCACGTTCACTACGATCGGACGCCGATTTATTGCCGTTAGCGTCAATCCGCCGGCTGCTCATGCGGTGGGCGTGCCGCTAAAGATCTACAGCATCCTCACTTACGCGACTGCCGGACTCATGTATGCCATCGCGGCGATCATGCTGTCAGGCTATCTGGTCTCGCCGACGGTATTGTGCGGGCTTCCATATCTGCTCGGCACCATCGCGGCAGTCGTGGTCGGCGGCAATCCGCTCGGCGGCATCACCAAAGGCAGCGTCGTTGCCACCGTTATCGGCGCGTTTTTTCTAACCTACCTTGCTCAGTTGGTGACGGCGCTCGGCTTCGGCGGCTCGGCCGAAGATCTGGCCGATGCGATCATCGTGCTGAGCGGTGTGGCGCTGCCCGAAATAACGCGGCGGCTGCGTCATGCATAACGTCGTGGACAAACCCGTTATTCCGGTCACGGCGCACGTGCCGGTGATGACGCTCCTTGGTCTGCGCAAGAGCTTTGGTCCAGTGCAGGCGCTCAAGGGCGTCGACGTCCTCATCATGCCCGGCGAGGTTCATGCCATTGTCGGCGAGAACGGTGCCGGCAAGTCGACGTTGATCGGCATTGCCGCCGGCGTGCTGCACGCCGATGCCGGCGCGATCTATTACGGCGGCAGGTACGTCGGAGCGCCGAATCCCCGGCAAATGCGCGAAGACGGCGTCAGCGTAGTCTATCAGCATCCGGCTTTGGCCAACGATCTGACCGTTCTCGAGAATCTTCAGCTCGCGGCGCCTGCGCTTGCGGGCCCCGGCGGCCCCGATGAAGCCGAGCGCATCCTGGAGCGAGTCGCGACCGACGAACTGCGCATGCCGATCACCAAGCGTGTCTCGGAATTGTCGCTGGCGCAGCGGCATGTTGTCGAGATTGCGCGCGCACTCGCCACCGATCCAAAGGTCTTGTTCCTCGACGAGCCGACCGAGCCGCTGCAACAGGCCGACGTGCGCAAGCTGTTCGACCTGATCGGGGTGTTGAAGCGCGACGGCGTCGGCATTGTTTACGTCTCGCACCGCTTGCACGAGGTTGACGAACTGGCCGATCGCATCTCGGTGATGCGCGATGGCGAGATTATCGACAGCCGGTCTGCCGGGTCGATTACCCCGGCCGAGATCGTTGCACTGATCGCGGGGCGGCCGTTAGGCCAGATTTTCCCGGCCAAGGCGAAGTTTGTCGGAGCGCCTTTGTTTGCCGTCAAGGGTCTGAGCGGGCGCGGCTTCGATCAGGTCGATCTTGTTGTGCATGCCGGCGAAATCGTCGGACTTGCCGGCATTGAGGGCGAAGGCCAGCGCGAATTCATCCGCGCTGCCGCCGGCATCGACCGCCGCAGCGGCGGCGAGGTACGGGTCGCGCGGGTCAAGGTTTCCGGCGATACGCCCGGCGCCTTTCGCCACGCCGGCATCGGATTTATTACCGACGATCGCCATACTGAAGGCGTGTTTCTAAACCTGACTTTGCGGGAGAACCTAAGCATCGGGTTTTTGGACTCGATTTCGCGGTACTGGGTGATCGACCGCGCCAGCGAAGCGGGCCGCGCCAGCAAGATCACCGAGGATCTGCGCATTCGCGCTGCCTCAACGGAATCCAAGCTCAACGAATTGTCGGGCGGCAATCAGCAAAAGGCGTTGTTCGGCCGCGAAATCTCGTCGAAGCCGTCAGTGCTGCTGGTGGACGAACCGACCAAGGGCGTCGATATCGGCGCACGGAGCGAGATCTACCAGCGGCTGAGAGCGATCGCCGACCAGGGCGTGGCGGTGCTGGTTTCATCCTCCGACGGTATCGAGCTCGAAGGCCTGTGCGACCGGGTGCTGATCTTCGCCCGCGGCCGGGTTGTCGACGAATTGACTGGCGCCGCCGTCACCGATGCCGCAATCACCGAGGCCAATCTCACCGCCACGGTGTCGCGGGCGAGCAAGACGCCGGCCGGTACACAAGTCCGGCGCTGGCGCGAGTTCGCTGCCAGCGATCATTTTCCCGCCGTGGTGCTGGCCGTTCTCACCGTGATTATTCTCGGCGGGACGCAGGCCCTGAACCAGTACTTTCTCTCGCCTTTTAGCATCAAAAGCATGCTCTCCTTTTTGAGCATCCTCACCTTTCTGTCGAGCGCACAGCTGGCGACGGTGCTGGTCGGCGCTATTGATCTTTCGATCGGCCCGTTGGCCGGGCTTTGCGTCGTGCTCGCATCGTTCCTCGCTCCTGACGGCGTTGCCACCGGCCCGCTTGCGGCGGGCCTTATTCTGATCCTGATGGCCACCACCGGCTTCGGCCTGTTGCAGGGTTTATTGATTACTTCGCTGCGTCTGCCGGCGATCGTGGTGACGATCGCAACCTTCATCGGGCTGCAAGGCGTCTCGCTGTTGCTCCGGCCAATAGCCGCCGGCAGCATTGATGACGCCATCTCCGACGCGGCGCAGTTTCCCCTTTGGTTGCTGCCGGCAGGCCTGGCGTTGGCCTTGGCGATGGTCGGCGTCGCCGAATGGCTGCTTTATCGCACCGGATTCGGCAGAAGCTTCCGCGCTGTCGGCTCAAGCCGGCTGGCCAGCCATCGGCTCGGCATCGACAGTCAGCGTGTGACGTGGCTCGCCTTCGTCATTTCGGGTTTTCTGACCGGCGTTGGCGGTTTGATGCTTGCAGGCCAAGTAGGCATCGGTTCGCCGTCGACCGGCACGGACTACACCCTGATGACCATCACGGTAGTGGTGTTGGGTGGCGCCAGCGTTACCGGCGGGCGCGGCTCGTTCGTGAGTATCCTTCTCGGCGCTGCCTTGGTGCAAGCGACCTCAAGCGCATCGTCCTACATCAATGCTAATTCGTCAGTGCATTACACCGTCATCGGCGCGCTGACCCTATTGGCCGCGATTTTCTTCAGCATCGCGCGTCGGCGCACCGCGAGCGGGCGAGCCGACTGATCGTTTTCCAAATGGGAAATGGGGTTACGATTTTTTGAGCTTCTGCACCGCATCGTGGCGGTAGCAGGTGACCAAATGATCGTTGACCATGCCGACCGCCTGCATGAAGGCGTACACGATGGTCGGACCACAGAACTTAAAGCCGCGCTGCGCCAGCTCCTTTGACATCGCCCGCGACACCGCGGTGTCCGCCGGGATCTGCCGCATGGTGCGGAAGCGGTTCACCTTCGGCTTGCCGTCGACGAAGTCCCATAACAGCTTGGAGAAGCCAGGCCCCTTCTCCATGACCTCGATCCAGGCCCGGGCCGAGAGCACGGTGCCATCGATCTTGGCGCGGTTGCGCACGATGCCGGCATCCTGCATCAGGCGTTCGACCTTTTTCGGCGTGTAGCGCGCGATTTTTTCCGGGACGAAGCCGTCGAATGCGCGGCGGAAGTTCTCGCGCTTGCGCAGGATCGTAATCCACGACAGGCCCGCCTGAAAACCGTCGAGCACGAGTTTCTCGTAGAGTGCGCGGTCGTCGTATTCCGGCACGCCCCATTCCTCATCGTGATAGGCGAGATAAAGTGCGTCGTCCTTCGGCCAGGGGCAGCGCGTGACGCGTTCAGCAGCAGCGGCAGGAATCATTCAGCGGCCTTGGAGCCTTCCGGGAATGCAAAGCGCGCCCAATCCGGTTTGCTAAGCCGGATCGGCACGACGCCGGCGACGAGGCGTTCGCCGCGTGACAGAGCATCGGCTACCCGATCGAGGCGAACAAGAGCGATACCGCGACCCTCTGCGCTCGATCCCATGGTGCCGACCTGTCGCTCGCCGGCCATCACCGCGACACCGGCGGCGGGAGCCGCCCCGTCATAACGGATTGGCAACGCCCGGGTGCGGGCAATGCCGCGGTGCTCCATGCGCGAAACCACCTCCTGACCGACATAGCAGCCCTTGGCGAAATCGACGCCGCCGAACTGGTCCATGTCGGCCTCGTGAGGGAAGGCGTCGCCGTAGCTGAAATCGACGCCACCTTGTGGGACGCCAAGTGCAATGCGGTGCGCTTGGTATTCGTCGGGCTCGACAATCATCGCTCCAAGCTCCGCGGCTGCACCGGAGGCGCGGTGCGGCGGCAGCATTACGCGGAGCCCAAGTGCCGGCAGCCGGGGGTCAGCATAGCAGAGGCCGATGCTCGTCGTGCCCGATCCATCCCATGCCGCGACTACGCCAAGGACCTCGGATAAATCCTCGATCATGATTCGAGCGCGGAGCTTGTAGAGGTTGAGCTTGTCGACCAACGACTTGGCCAGCGCCCGCGGGACGTCGAGGAAGAAGCCGCCGCCGTCGTGAGCTGGAGCTTCGACAACGAAGAAGTCTGCAACAATCTTGCCCTGCGGCGACAACAACGCACAGAAGCGCGCTTCCCCCGGCGCAAGCTTGAGGATATCGGCGCTGACGAGACCGTGCAGAAAGTTGCGCGCGTCATCGCCCGCGACCTTGATCACGCTACGGTCGGAGAGCACGGCGGCCTTCATCGAGCGGACCTTTCCAGCATCGAACTCAAACTAGGGTGCCAGCCGGGTTCCCTCAAGTGTGAGGGGCCAGCGAAGGCAGCGTTGCCAGCCACCCTAAAATCATATCGGGCAGCTATCAAACCGCCGTTCGCGGCGCTGATACGGAACGAAGCGCCAAGCTTCGTTTCCCCAGGAGCGCGCCGGCGAATAATCCGTCGAGAACGGAAGACCTATGTCGCGAACACGGAGCGGTAATGCGCGGTCTTTTACTGACTACGCGCGCTCAATCCGCAGCGCGTACGCCGACACCGTCGGCATCGAAGAAAAATGGGTAATGTCGGCCGCTACTGCCGCGGCAGTTCCACTGAAAATTCGCCGTTGCGAATGCGCGGAGCAAGCCTCTCCGCGTAGCGGGCGGCCGGTTCCTCGCCGTAGGTCGAAATCAGCTCGGCCAATGCAAGAAATAGCGCGGTTTGCGCCAGGCAATCGCCCTCGACGCCGTCGTGGTGCGCTTCGGTCCAAGCCTCTTGCAAATAACCCAGTGCCCGCCGCTTTTGCTCGTGATCAGCCACGTTGTCCCGTGCCTTTTGGATTTGCGCCGCCGTAGTCATTGCGATTGATTGTCGCCGCAGCGCGGCAACGCCCCTGCCCGAAGGCAAGCTAGCATGGCCCTGTCAGGTGTTAGACCGAACCTTGAGGCAGGGTTAATTCGGTGGCGGGCTAATTGGCATAGCGGGCGGTGATTTCGCGGGCGATTTTCGCGCCTTCTTCAAGGTAGCGGCGAATTGCGAAATCGGCTGCGGGCGTGCAGGTACGGTAGCTCTGCTGGAACGAGCGATAGCCGCGATTGAAGCTCGCAATCATCTGGTCATGGCGTTCCCCCGATCTTGCTTCGGCGTCGATCAGCGATTGCGCTTGGTCGCGCCACTTCTGGCCTTCATTCGAGCCGCAAATGCCGCGCAGGAAGTGCAGCGCACCGAGAATTTCAGCGAGCCGTTGCAGGTCGCGGTCGTAAGGCGCAGCCCGCGGCGCGAGAGGCGGCTGAGGCTGCGCTTGAGGTTGCAGCTTTGGCTGCACTCTTTGTGGGACTTGAGGCTGTGGCTTAGGCGGCGTTTGGGGCTGAGTTTGCGGCAGAAAAATCTGCGCCGGCGCGGTCATTGCGCCGAGACAAAGAAACAGCAAGAGGAAAGTGAAAATGCGGAGCATCGGTAACGCGAACATAGGGATCGTATGAACCATACGACAAGCAATACTACGGAGCATGGTGGAAGCCGTTCCAACTAACGTAGTGCAGCAATCACTTCCCCGGCCGCTGCGACGACGTCCGCAAGCCCTTCGGTGGTCTTAAGCCTGGAAAGCTCGTCGGCCGCAAGCCATTGAGCCTCGGCCAATTCGTCGTTGAGCGCAATCTCACCCGCAAGCCAGCGAGCCGCGAAGGGAAGAATGACGAAATGCCGCTCAATCCGGCCGGAGTTGTCGCGAGCGATCACCTGTCGGTAGCCGGCGAGCCCGTGCGGCTCGATTTCAAGATTGGTTTCCTCGCGGATCTCGCGCTTCACCGCTTCCACGAGCGTCTCACCAAGTTCGACAACGCCGCCCGGAAGGGTATAGAGGCCGTGGGCGGGCGGCTGGGCCCGACGAACGATCAGCACGCGGCCGTCCCGGAAGATGGCGGCGCTGACCGCAAGATAGGGTCGCGTTGGAAAGGTTCGCGCTTCGGTACTGTTGCTCGTCAAAGCTCTATCCATTTAGCTATTATATTCGGACCCATTGCCGCCGATGTGCTGATCAAGGTCTACGCTTATCCCAATGTGCGCACGTTATGTCATCACTTCGCCGCCCGCCGCGATCAGAGCCCTCTTCGGCTACGATGAGCTGCCCAATTTCCCGCCTCGCTATAATGTGGCGCCGACCCAGCCTATTCCGATCGTGCGGCTTGTCGACGGCAGGCGGCACTTTGCCCTGGTGCGCTGGGGCTTTATTCCGGCGTGGGTGAAGGATCCGAAGAAGTTTTCGCTGCTCGTCAACGCACGTGGCGAATCGGTGCTTGAGAAGCCGGCGTTCCGCAACGCCATGCGGCGCCGCCGCTGCCTCATTCCGGCGGATGGCTTCTATGACTGGCGCGACGGAGTTCCGAGACGCCCCTATTTCGTTCGGCAAAAAAATTCAGACGGCCCGATGGCTTTTGCCGGTGTGTGGGAAAGCTGGACGGGACCGAACGGAGAAGAACTCGACACCGCCGCAATCGTCACCACGCGGGCTAACGCCGCGCTCGCGGCCGTTCACGACCGGATGCCGGTCGTCGTACCGCCGGAGGCCTTTAATCTTTGGCTCGATTGCGCCGAGGTTGACGGGCCGACGGCCGCCGCACTGATCGCTCCGGCACCCCAAACGCTGCTCGAATATTACGAAGTCTCGACCGCCGTGAACCGTGCCGCAAACGACGACCCGCACCTTATCGAACCGGCGGCGAGCGAAAGGCCCGATCGGTCTGATGCCGCGCAGCAGCCGCACGACGCCGAGAAGCGCGACGAACAATTGTCGCTGTTTTAGAGCAAGCTTGCAGTCTGTCTGGCATTTTCGATGTCGAGGACCGGGCAGGGACGGCTGCCTGCGGTTGCTTTGCTTAATCAATCAACAACGAAGCGCCGGCCGGATCATTCCTGCGAAATGCGTGACGATGGCGCGTTTTCGTGGATCGGCCGGGCAAAGCGCGGAGGGTAGACGAGGGTGGTAGAACAGTTGTGGCGTTACGACGGTCGCAGTGTTTCGGCTACCATTTGGAGGTATTCGGGCACGGCCAATCTTGCTGAGATTAACATTTGCCAACAACGCCTTCAGCTTTCTTACATCCCGTATGTGAGACTTTTGGCCCGGCGGCGATTGCGTAAACGACAAACGAAAAACAGGAGGAGTTGCCATGACTAGCCTGAGAATTGCTTTCTTCGCTCTGGCCTTGCTCGGTTCAAGCATGGTGGTTGGCCAGGCGTCTGCGGCCATGCCGGCGAACGGCTTGACGGAAGCCAGCAAGCAGATCAGCAGCGTTGACCAAGTCTGGTACGGGCGCGGGCGCTGGGGCGGGGGTTACCGAGGCTGGGGTCACCGAGGCTGGGGTTACCGAGGATATGGATACCGACGCTGGGGCGGCCCCGGTCCTTATTGGGGTCGTCCCTATTGGGGCCGTCCGTACGCGTACGGCTGGCGCGGTGGCTGCGGCTGGCGCCGCTGCTGGTGGTAATCGTAACTGAGCCGGTTGATTGCGGTCAGCAGGCCTCGGCTTAAGACAAAAGGCCCCTCGACTTTCGATTCCGGTCGGGGGCCTTTTGGCGTTTCAGGCCCTACAGGACTTTGCCGGGATTAAGGATGCCCTTGGGATCGAGCATGCGCTTGAGGTCACGCATCAGTTCAAGCGCAACCGGATCCTTCACCGTTGGAAGGAGATCGCGCTTCATCACGCCGATGCCGTGTTCGGCTGAGATTGATCCGCCGAATTTCATTACAACCGCAAAGACGACTGCGTTCACTTCGTCCCAACGATTAAGGAACTCGGCCTTATCGGCGCCGACCGGCTGCACGACGTTGTAATGGATATTTCCATCTCCGAGATGGCCAAACGGCAGCGGGCGCGTGCCGGGAATGAGCGCGGTGACCGCGGCGTCGGCCTCCTTGAGGAACGCCGGCACCGCGGCAACGGGCACCGATACATCGTGCTTGATTGAGCCGCCGACGTGGCGCTGCACTTCGCCGAACATTTCGCGGATCCGCCAGAATGCTTTGGCCTGTTCGAGGCTGTCGGCGATCGTGGCGTCGGCGATGAGGCCGCGTTGCAGCCCCTGCGCTAAAATGTCCTCCATCACGTCGCGCAGCCCGCTTTCGGCCTGTGAGGAGAGCTCGATAAGGACGTACCACGGATGCGGCGCCGTGAGCGGGTCGCGCGTGCCCGAAGCATGCTGCAACACAAACTCCAAACCAGCGCGCGTCATCAGTTCGTAGCTCGTCACGCCGCCGCCGGCGCGATCGGTGGCGAGCGGGAGCAGCGCTAGCGCCGCTTCCGGCGAAGGCACGCCGACAAAAGCGGTCTCGACGGCACGCGGCCGCGGCACCAGCCGCAGCACCGCCGCCGTGATGATACCAAGCGTTCCTTCGGCGCCGATGAACAGGTTCTTCAAATCGTAACCGGTATTGTCCTTCTTCAGCTTGTTGAGGTTGTGAAGGACGCGACCGTCGGCCAGCACGACTTCGATGCCGAGCGCGTGCGAGCGCGCGACGCCGTAAGCGAGCGCAGCGACGCCGCCTGCATTGGTGGAGAGATTGCCGCCGATCGTGCAGCTGCCCTCCGAGGGCAGTAACTGCGGGTAGAGGCGATCGGCGGCGGCGGCCGCTTCACGGGCATGCTGCAAGGTAACACCGGCCTCACATGTCATGGTGTTGGAGGTCGGGTCGACTTCACGAATTTGAACAAGGCGCGTCAGCGACAGCACGATCTCATTGTGATGCGGCGTCTGACCGCCAACCAGTCCGGTGTTGCCGCCCTGCGGCACGATTGGAGTGCCGGTCGCATTGGCGAGCTTGAGAAGCTCTGCGACTTCGGCGACGGAACCGGGACGCAGCACCATCGGAGAGCGCCCGCGATAGAGGTCGCGCATCTCGAGGAGGTAAGGCAGTTGCGCCTGCGGATCGGTGATTGCGTGTTTCTCGCCGACAATAGCGGCGAAGCGAGCGAGCAGGGCGGGATCGGTTCCGGCGTGTTTCGGGGGTTTATCGAGCATCGGGGTTTCCGTCGGCGCGTATTACTCGCTGCAAAAGATGGCGGCCGTTTGATGAGCACGCAAGGATGCGCGCACGGCGTTTCACTTTAGCGCGGCGTGGCGGCGCGGCGCAGACGATCGTTGATCGCCTCGCCCAGCCCTTCGTGCGGTACCGGCATCACCGCAATCGCCGGCGCGCCGGCGCCATCCAGCGTGCGTAGATGCGAGAACAGATTGGCGGCCGCCTCGATGAGGTCGGCGCGCGCGGAAAGATTTAATGTCTTGAGCGCGCCGGCAGCGCCTTGGACCGGTTTGCGTCCGAAGGCGAGCAGGGCTTCACCGGGATCGAGGTGGCCGACATCGAGGCGCATCGGCGTGTGGGGTGCGTAATGGGCGGCCAGCATGCCGGGAGCGAGCGGCGCGTCTTCGGCACGCGGCGACCCGGGCGGCGCATAAGCAAGCTTTTGCTCAAGCACGGCTTCGATCGCCGCGCGCGGCAGGCCGCCCGGCCGCAGCAGCACCGGCTCTTCGAGGCAGGCGATAATGGTCGACTCGACCCCAACCGGCGTTGCGTCTCCGTCGATGATGAGATCGATGCGGCCGGCGAGATCGGCCTGTACGTGTTCCGCCCGCGTCGGTGAAACGTGACCCGACCGATTTGCCGAAGGAGCAACCACCGGCTTGCCGAACGCCGCCAGGATTTCCCGCGCGACGACATGATTGGGAACCCGCACGGCGATGGTATCGAGGCCGGCCGTCGCCAGGTCGGCGACGCGGCACCTCGCCGTTTTTGGGAGAACAAGCGTCAGTGGCCCTGGCCAAAACGCTTTGGCGAGCCTTGCCGCCTTCGGGTTGAAGCGTGCCAGCGCCTGCGCCGCCTTGAGATCGACCACGTGCGCAATGAGCGGGTTAAACGCCGGGCGGCCTTTGGCCGCGTAAAGGCGAGCGACAGCGCGGCCGTCGGTGGCGTCAGCGCCGAGCCCGTAGACAGTCTCGGTCGGAAACGCCACCAAGCCGCCGGCACCGAGCACGCGCGCGGCTTCGGCAACGGCAGCGGCATTAGCCTTCAAAACGTGTGTCACCAGCGGGGCTGTCATTTAAGTCCTCCACGCCTAGATAGCCGAAGTGGCCGGCGCTTGCAGCCCCGCCGGGCCGCTTGTATAAGCGCCGCATGGTGGCGGAGTGTAGCGCAGTCTGGTAGCGCACCTCGTTCGGGACGAGGGGGTCGCAGGTTCAAATCCTGCCACTCCGACCATAAAATCAAAGATCTGAACTCGCCCTTTTCCCTCCCTGGGAAAGAAACGGCACAGAAACCGGCGCGAAAGTCCCGTGCGTGAAAGCGACATGCGTCTCAAACTGCCGCTGCTTGCTTTTGGTAATTCGGATGGTGATGGCCGTAGTTGCGTTCCAGCATCTCGACTGACATGCCGAGACGACCAGCCGCTTGCCAGCGATCGACGCCGCGCCGCATTAGCCACGTCGCGCGAGTGTGACGCAGCGCGTGTGCGGTGTCACCCTGCGGGTGCGCTCACTGAGACGCGCACGCCTTACGGCGCCCTCTTTCACAAGCGCCGTAGCTTGCCGAACGGTTGTCCGTCGTAATGGCAGATGTAGACGTCATGCCTGCCGTCCATATAACGCCAGCGCCCCGTCGACGGCCTGGGGCCGTGCTCTAGTGGGGCTTTTTAGAAAGACCTTGCGCCTCACTGCGGAAGGCACAGTGGAACGATTATGCAATCCATTTCGCACGCCTCCACTGACTGGCGATGAGCACCAAGCTTATTCCGCTGATTTCGATTACCCAGTTCCAGCGTAAGCCGAGAATTCGTTCACCGATAAAGCGGTCAATATGATGAAACGATGCGGCGCGGATCAAAACGAAGGCCAAAACCAAGCCCGTACCGGTGAGAGCGAGCCATGTTGGAGCGGGAGCACGGCGCATCAATATCAATACTGTGATGGCCATAGCCAGACAAGTGAAAGCCACGACAGCAATGAAGGCCACCTGGACTGATCGCCGCTGATCGTACCAGCCTTGAGCGTGCGCGATAATGCGACCCACTTCTGTAAGTGCTGTCTGCAGATCCAATTGTTTGTTGACCCCCAACGCCAAGAAGAGAATGGCGATGAACCGCCAGCTGCGGTCGTCATGCCGGTGGAAGCTCGTCGCAGATACAATCTTGTGTGCGGTGATCCAGCAATTCGTCGAGGCAGCAAAATATAGCGCCACGGTAAGCCAGCCAACGAAGGTTGGATCGCCTATTCCCGGGGTCCAGTTGAATGACTGCTGCATGTCTGATGAGGCGGTGCAGCCCTCGTTAGAGCGGCCTGAGCTGGTCAGGCGGGAAAAATAGGAAGCGGCCGACTTCCTGTCGAGGAAACCAGTTTGCCGCACGTATACCCGTCCGGGGGCATCGGGGCTAGCGAGTGCGACTGCGCGTGAAAGGGGACGGGTACGGCCAAGCGCAAAACTCGCAATCAATTGTTAAATCTCGGCAGACCGATCTGTGACTTTCACGCTCGGAAAAGGTTTAAATCACGCTCAGGCGGGCCGTCTCAACATCACCTTGGAGGCCGACGCGGGGCCCGCATTTCCGCCTGACTGTCAGCGCTACGCCACGGCTGCGCACCGGAAGTGACTTCATCCCAGTGCAGCAAAATAGGCCAGCCCATGTCGCATCACCGATCCAGCTTTGAAGATGGAAATCCAAATCTCCTGCTTTTGATGCTTGCACTCCGAGAGAGCCGCTGATTCATTGCTACAGACTGATTCGCTGTGGCAAGTCTTCTGATGATCGGCCGAGCTGAACAAAAACAATTTTATTCGACGTTTTCGGAGACCACGGAAACGCGATTGAGAGATGTTTTTGAAGCCTATGAGAAATTGGAAAGAGATCTGCTCCAGCATATCGAGCAGCTGCGGCTTGCGGGATGGCTGGAAGTAGGAAGCGAATTTGAGGCCGGCGCTGAGCCTGCGGAGCATAGCGAAGACGGCGTCGACACGGGCTATTTGTTGAGGTAGCGCGGGTAGCGCCGCGTGTTACCAAAAATACTCCGGTGCGCTATCGCGTAACGGCATCGGCGTCCGGAAACCGCGGCAGCTTTGACAATTAGACCGCAAAACTCCAGAACAAACTCCAGAACAGCATTTACAGATATCTGGCCTTGAGGTCGACGGTGGTTTCGGCGCCGATGCGGTCATAGTTGGCGGCGATCCATTTGTCGGCGCGGTCGCGGCCAATCTCGAAGAGGTGCATCAGAAATTTCCACTCGGCGTTCATCTTACTGGAGCCGGACAATTCGCGGATGATGTCCTCGGCTTCGATCAAGTGAACGAAAATGCGCTTGCCGCCAGTCAACTTGCCGTCGTCGATCATCTGCGTGACGAAAGCGACCGCGCGCATTTCGCGCATCAGCGATGAGTTGAAGCTGATCTCCTGCATGCGATTGAGGATGGCGCGGGAATTCGTCGGCAGTTCCGTCCGCTCCGTCGGGGTGAGGTGAACAAGGAGGACATCGGCCAACTCGCATCCGTAGATCACCGGAAAGATCGCCGGATTGCCCATGAAGCCGCCGTCCCAATAGGCTTCACCATCGATGACCGGTGCGCGCATCATGAACGGCAGGCAGGCCGAAGCGAGCACATGGTCGGCGGTAATTTCCTTGTTGGGGAAAACCGCGACCTTGCCGGTGCGCACATTGGTCGCGCTGAGGAACAGCTTCACCACCCGTTGCTGGCGCACCCGTTCGAAGTCGACGAACTCAACGAGGAGGTCGCGCATCGGATTGGCGTCCGTCGGATTGAGCTGATAGGGCGACATGAACCGGCTGATGATGTCCACCATCACATAGCCCGGCGAATTTTCGAGGCCGAAAGTCGGATTAAATTTATCAAGGAAAGACGGTGCAATAATGCTGGCGGATGTCGTGGCCGACATCTTTTTCCAGAACCTATGCATGATCTGCTTGGCGCCTTCGCGGCCGCCCGCCGCCAACCCGTCGGCGAGCAAAACGGCGTTGACGCCGCCGGCGCTTGTTGCGGTGATGC
>CAVWLX010000009.1:0-99051 GCA_963755885.1 uncultured Alphaproteobacteria bacterium | reverse complement strand
GATATCACCTCAACCGACACCTTGGTTGAGCTTAGCGCCGGCTCAAGCTATCGCTCTCGCGAACGCAGCCATAAAAATTACGGCGCCGACGAACGATACGGTGGCTGTCGCCGACACGGCGACCAACCTGCAAGGGCTCGATCCGACCGTCATCGCCGACCTGCCGAATCTCGGCGTGACCACACTTATCGTCAACGACGATGTCCGCCCCCTGTTCGACCCGGCGCAGGAGGCAGCACTCGTCGATGCGGGGGTCGTTTTTAACGAGCCTATGGGCGGCGCTCTCTTGTCGGTTTCCGATCTGATTAGCAGCGGCGGCCCTCCGGGCGGGTTTATGCCCGGCGTCGCTTATGACCTCACGGCGAGCCCGGCGGATTTCGAGAACAACATCCTCACAGCCGGCGTGATATCAAATATACCTCAGCAAGTTTTCTTGATCCCGATATCGGCGAACGGCTCCATCACGCTGTCCGTCGCTCAAGCCGAGGCGCTTGAGAACGCCTCGCTGCCCATCGCCGTCCCCAATGGCGACACGATTACCGTCGTCGATTCCGCGGGCGCTTTGGAGGGAATGAGCGATGACCAGTTAGCGGCGCTGCAATTTATCGATGTTACTGACATCGCGGCGAGCGACACACCGGCGGTGTTCAGCGCCGACCAAATGAACGCGCTCGAAGCCGCCTCGATTCCCGTCGTCGCGCCGCCGAACGACCCGAGCCAAAACGATGGCACATCCATAATTTCTGGTCCGTCCGGGTCCGGGATGACCTTCGACATCACCTGGGATCCGTCGGTCGCTTCGGCGCCCGCGGACTACAAGGCCGACATCGAACAGGCATTTCAGTTTTACGCCGACACTTACAGCAACCCGATTACACTTTATTACGATGTCGGATTTGGCGAACGTGACAACGGCAATATCGGACCTGGCGACTTGGGTGAAAGTTATACACCCACCGAGCCCGAGTCCTATGCGACGCTGTACTCGCTGTTGACCAGCAACGCGACATCCAATGCGCAGAAGGCTGCGGCTGCATCCCTGTCGGCCACGGACCCGACCGATGGCGCCAACTTGTATGTCAGTGACGCGGAAGCGCTGGCCTTGGGATTTATCGGCCTTCCTGCGGTCTCTGCCGCGAATCCCGACGGTTGGATTGGATTTTTCAGTCAGGGCGGCACTTTCGACTACAGCTCCAATCCCGACCAGGTACCGCCGACCAACGAGGACGATTTCCTCGGTGTTGTTGAGCACGAAATCTCGGAGGTCATGGGCCGGGCTTCACCAGTCGGCGACGTTAGCGGCGGTGAGAAGGCATCAGGCAATTATGCGCCGATAGATCTGTTTCGTTATACGGAGACCAGCGGCGGAACGCCCGAGCGAAACTTCACGCCTTTCGGCTATCCCTCATATTTCTCGATCGACGACGGCGGGACTAACCTTGGCGATTGGAACAACTTTACCACGGGCGACACGGGCGATTTGGCTGATTGGGAAGAGATAATTCCGCCCGGTTCTCAAACCTACACTCCCGATTCCTACAACGACGGGAGCGATTCCGGCGTTGTGAACCCGATCACATCGTCCGACATCACCTTGATGAACGTGCTCGGCTATGACCTCGCCGCGCCCACGGAAACGCCGACGCTGCCGCCGCTGCTGAACGTCCTGTTCTTCGACGGCGAAGACGCGAACGGCAATAACGCGCTCTGGGTGTCCGGCGGCACGGCGGCCGGCACGCTGGAACTCGTCGGCGTCAACGGCATTGCGAGCGACACCGTCACGGCGAGCGGCATCACGGTCTTCGGCAACGATGTTCTGTTCAACGGTGCCGATCTCTACGGCAATGACGGGCTGTGGATCTCGAATGGCGCCGCATGGGGAACGCAGCAGATCACCGGCATCGCCGACGCCGCCACCGCGGCGCAAGGCGGGCTCGATCCGACCGATCTTACGGTCGTCGGCAACGAGGTCTGGTTCGAAGGCACGGATTCGAGTGGCGATGTCGGCCTGTGGGAGACCGATGGCACAGCAGCAGGAACGCATGAGCTGATCCCCGGGCTTGTTGCCTCCGACCTGACGTTTTACGACGGCGCCGTCTATTTCGTCGGAACCGACGGCGGTTTGTGGAAAACCGACGGGACAGCGGCAGGCACCACCGAGATTGTCGGTCTGCCTACGACCGCGCTGGGGCAATTCAGCAATGAACCGAATGCGCCCCCTGGCGGGGCGACGTACAATATTTATACGCCGGGCGCGGCCTTCCCGGGCGGCTTCGGCGCCGGCAGCCTCGACGTCTTCAATGGCCAGCTCTTGTTCGGCGGCACGGTCATCGAGGAAAACGCGGACCAGACGCCGGTCTGGCAGCGCCTGTTGTTTTCCTGGGACGGCTCCACGCTGCAAGCCCTTGGGATCGGCCCCTTCGATGACGGCATCGCCAATGGGACCAATGCGCAGGGGCAGCCGACGGTCGCCTATTTCGATTCTTCGCCGGGCGGGCCGGGCGTCGGCTCTCTCTATACCAGCTCGTCGACTTCCAATGATCTGCTTCTCTATGGCGTGCCGAACAACAATTACACGCTGATCAATGGCGCGGGCACGGCCGGAAGTCCGCTGTCGCACAGCGGCACATGGAAGGACGAGCTCGTCCAAACCGACGGGACGGCGGCGGGCACGATCATATCACCCTATAACTTCTATGGCTCCGTCGTCGCCGACCCGACGCCGATCGACGGCGGATTGCTGTTCGAAGGAAATCTCGACGGCATCAATCAGAGCTCGAACGGCGAACTGCAGATCGAAAGCCCAGGCTTCAACCTCTTCGTCGGTGCGACCACTGCGCCGCCGAGCTTCGACCAGGTTACCGAACAGCTCGCCAACTCGACCGATTATTTCAACGACGAGGCAAGCGGGGAAGATACCGCCGATCTGGTCAACGGGACCTACAATCCGGCAGCAATGCCGGTCATTCCTCAACCCGCCCTGGCGTCGTCCGACATTTATCCCGACGCCGAATCCATCCTAGACCCGATGTTCGCTGAGTGATCGGCGGCCCGTCCTCGGCATGCACAATGTCGAGGGTTGTGTTGGATTGCCGACACAGAGCCTCAAGCATGGAGGGCGGGCCTGATGAACGATATCACATACGTCGGATTGGATGTGCACAAGCAGACGGTTTGCGTGGCGATTGCCGAGAGCGGCCGCGGCGGGGAGGTACGAGCGGCTGGCGTATTCGAGAACCGCCCCGACGTCCTGCGCAAAATGGTGGCTCGGCTTGGCAAGCATCGGCGTCACCTCAACTTCTGCTACGAAGCCGGTCCTTGCGGATATGGACTTCACCGTTTGCTGACCGGTTTGGGGCACGACTGCGTCGTGGTGGCGCCATCGCTGATTCCGATGAAGGCGGGCGACCGGGTCAAGACCGATCGCCGTGACGCTTTGATGCTGGCGAAGCTGCATCGTGCCGGCGAACTGACGCCGATCTGGATCCCCGACGCTGCTCATGAAGCGATGCGCGATCTGGTGCGCGCGCGGGCGACAGCGGTGCGAGCGCTGTCCAAGGCGCGGCAACATCTGCAGGGCTTTCTGCTTCGCCATGACCGGATTTACCGCGGGGCTCGAGCCTGGACCCTGGCATATCGACGCTGGCTCACCACGGTGCGCTTTGATCATCCGGCGCAGCAGATCGTGCTGCAGGACTATATCCATGCTGTCGAGGATGCCGAAATCAGACGCGACCGGCTGACGCGGCAGATCGAAGAGCTGATACCGAGCTGGTCGATGGCACCTGTCGTCGCGGCGCTCCAAGCGATGCGCGGGGTCGCTCTCGTCGTCGCGGTCACGGTGGTGGCCGAAGTCGGCGACTTTCGACGCTTCAGCAATGCTCGCCAGCTGATGGCCTATCTCGGCCTGGTGCCGAGCGAACACTCGTCCGGAAGCACGGTCCGGCGCGCCGGAATTACCAAGACAGGCAATGCGCTTGCGCGTCGGGTACTGATCGAGGGCGCCTGGACCTATCGCATGTCGGCCCGCGTAAGTCGGAAACTTCACGATCGCCTCGAGCCGCTGCCCGCGGCGATCAGGGACATCGCCTGGAAAGCGCAGGTCCGGTTATGCGCGCGATATCGGCGCCTCGCTGCAACCGGCAAGCCGAAGGTCGTGGTCACCACCGCGATCGCCCGCGAGATGGTCGGCTTCATCTGGGCGATCGCCTGCATTGCACAGCCTGAGCTCATCTGACCAGGCCGTCGAAACTGAACCAACGAAAAAAGGAGGCCGGCTAAAATCCGAGGTGCACATTGCCGGAGGCAGGACCACGGTGGGGAACCCTCGTGCCTGTTATGAGCCGGTCCCCGGACCGATGCTCGACCCTAGAGCGAGGCAGCCCCGAGACGGAACCACGGTCATGCGGTACCCAACCCGCGCATGAGAGCTTGTTCAACCGGCGTCTTCGGGTCCTGTCTCCTGCTGTGTGCACCAACGATCGGCGCAGTCCGCGGCGGCGGAGTGAAAAACTGCGCGCCGCCCCTTGAAAGCGAACATGAGAACAGGTTATGGGTTCGACCCGCACGACATCACCGTCTTCGACGGCGACGCCTATTTCTCGGCGGTCAACGCCGAGGGACAGGACCAGTTGTGGCTGCTCGATCCAACCGGGGATTCGGGAAGCAGCGGGACTCCGTTCTGGGGTATTGCCGTAAACATCCATACTTTTGCTTATGGAGGAACGTTCCTCAACGCGACCGGAGCAGAACTGAACGGCGTTGCCGGCGCATCGGCGGCGGGTCTTGATCCTTCCAACCTAACCGCCCTCACCATCCCGCGAACGACCACGCTGGTGCCGATCACCGAGGGCCAACTGCTCGAGGACGAGACGCTCGACCGGATCAATCCCGGCAGCGCCACCGCGCCGGCAGGTGAGGGCTTTGTCCTCACCGATACCGCGCTCGACATTGAATTGCTGACGGCGGCCGAGATCACGGCCAGCATAGCCATCGGCCTTCAGGCGATCGCGTCTACAGATGCATCGGTCGTGTTCACCGTCGACATGGTTCAGGCGCTCGAGCCTTCGACCTATGTCATGGCGCCCGCCGGCGACACCGTGACCATCGCCGACTATGCCGCCTCCATCGAGGGAATGTCGGACGCGCAATTGAGCGAGCTGACCGAAATCGGCGTCAGCGCGATTACGTCGACCGACGCGCCCGTCTTCCTCAAGCTCGATCAGGCCTTGGCGCTCACGACACCCGTCATCGCCACCGCCACAGCCGACGTCGCCATCACCGCGCCGCTCGGCGACACGGTCGTCGTTACCACCAGCGCCGGCAGCATCGAAGCCCTGACCAGCGAACAGCTCGCCGCCCTGAGCTCCGTCGGCGTCGGCCAGTTCGTGGCGACCGGCGGTTCGGTTGTTCTAACTGTCGCGCAGGCGCTGCAGCTTGAAGATCGCATTACCATATTCGTGCCGTCGGGCGACACGGTGACCATCGCCGATACCGCCGCCGACATCGAGGCCATGACGCCGGCCGAGCTTGACGCTTTGCCGACCGCCCGCATAACCGCGATCGCGGCGACCGATGGCTCGATCGTGTTGCAACCGGGCCAAGCCAACGCAATCACCTCCGCCGGGCTGCACATGAGCGTGCCCCATGACGACCACATCATCGTCGCCGATACCGCCGCCGACGTCATCGCCATGACGACGGCGCAGATCGCTGCCGACGCGTCGCTTGGTGTAACCGAGATCGCGACGTCCTCCGGCGTGGTTCTCAACGTCGCTCAGGTGGATGAGCTTGAGGAAGACGGCATCTCGCTAGTTCAGGGAGTGGGCACGCATCTGGTGGTAACGGTCGAGGACAAACCGGCGCAAATCCAGACTTTGACGGAACTACAGATCGACGCACTGCCTGCTCTTTCGCCGAACCTTAACAACGAAATCTTTTCGACCGCTCCCAACAGCACGATCACGCTCGACGTTGCGCAGTTCCAAGCCTACGAGCAAAACTCGCTTACTATTGTCGGGGTGCAGGCGATTGAGGACTTTGACGAGAAGATCGCGACGCTGACGCCGAGCGACATCACGGCGCTGGGCAACGACAGCCTTGACCCGGTCTCGGTCGTAGTCAAGAACGCTTTGGGCCATATCGATTTTTCGCTTCAACAGGCGCTGGCGATCGTCGGTGCGAATTACGAGTTCGGCGCCAGCGGCATCAAGCTGACCGCCGCTTCAGCTTTTAGTCTTGCAATCAACTTCGCGGACACGGCAGCCGATTTCGAGAACCTGACCACCGCGCAGATTGACACGCTCAGTCACTTTTACCTCGCGCTTGGCGCGAATGCGGTAGAAGGCGAGACCGCGCCCAATGCCTCGCTTATGCTCAATGTTGCGCAAGCCGAGGAAGCCACCGCCGACAATCTCGACCTTACCCCGCCGACCATCGACCCGGCTACCGGCATGCCGACGGGCTTTACACTAAGTATCGGCGACCGTGCGGCCGATATCACGGGCTTCCTGGACTTGGGCGCGAGCGAGGTGACCCAGGTCCTGCAATATCTCAGCGTCAGCGGCATCGCAGGAAACGACGGCCCAGTGGCGCTGAACGTGAGCGAGGCCGAGACGTTCGAGACCGCCAATGCCGATTTGGGCACGAATGTCGCCATCACCGCGCCGCCCGGCGACGCCGTAACCCTTTCCGATATCGCGGCCGATATCGAGACCATGACGCCGGCGCAGCTCGGCGCGCTGTCGTCGATCGGCGTCACCGAGGTCGACGTGACCGACCAATCGATCACGCTCACGGTGCCTCAAGCTTTGGCGCTCTATGACCCGGTGCCGATTACCGTGCCGCCGGGCGACACGGTCATCGTCGCCGACACCGAAGCCGAGATCGACAGCCTGACGCAGACGGAAATCGAAGGGCTCGCGGCGATCGGCGTGAAGGAGATCGATGTCTCCAATCTGACCGGCGCCGGGCCGCTGACGATCGACGGCGGCATCACGCTGTCGATCAGCGGCTCAGTGCCGTCCGGCGAGACGATTACGTTCGCCGGTACCGGTGGGACGCTGGCAACCAACGACACGACGGATATGGCCGGCACGATCTACGGCTTCTCACCGCCCGATACGATCGATCTGACGGATGTGCCCTTCGATGCCTTCGGCTTCGCCGAGCTGGCAACCGACCCCAACGACGATGAACCGGCCATACAGGTCGTTGCGAACGGCGACACCTCTTATCTCGACATCGATCCGTCGCAGGTCTTCCTGACCGGGGAGACTTTCGAGCTGTTCCAAGACGGCGCCGGCACCGGTAGCGGCACCGATCTCGTGGTGATCGAGCCGACACTCACTGCCTTCGCAAGGGTCGTCTTCGGCCAGACCTCGGACGGTATTGTCATCGGCGGCGGCGGCGAGGTCGAGGCGGAGTTCGGCGGGACGGTCAACCGCGCTGTCGTGCAAACCGGCGGCGAGCTTCTTGGCGACGTCGGCTCCACGATCAACGACACCTTCATCGATAGCGGCGGCCTGCTCGACCTCAGGACGGGCGCCGCGGGCTCCGGGGCAATCGACTTCGGCGCGGCTGTCGACGGCGTCGGCGGCAGGCTCGAAATCGAAGATCTGTATGTGCCAACTTTCACCATCAAAGGCTTCGCATCGGGTGACACGATCGACTTGACCGGGTTGGGATACGATCCAACCAGCAGCGCCGATCTGGTCAGCGGAAACGTGCTGGACGTCAATCTGGACGGCGGCAGTGCCAATGGCGGCAGCACCTACACACTGCAACTCGATCCGTCGCAGAATTTCACGGGCGAGTATTTCCATCTGGCGCCGGACAATGCAGGCAATAGCCCCGGTACCGACATCACCGAAAACACGGTGCCCTGCTATTGCCGGGGCACCCTGATTCAGACCGCGTACGGGGAAAAATGCGTCGAGAATCTCGCAATCAGCGACCTTGTGATAACCCAAGCCGGCGTCGCACGTCCGATCAAATGGATCGGTCGGCGCAGCTATGGCGGGCGTTTCGTCATCGGGCGAAAGGATATTCTGCCGGTCTGCATCAAGGCCGGTGCGCTCGATACCGACGTGCCGCGGCGCGACCTTTGGGTTTCGCCGCTACACGCCATGTATTTCGACTGTTGTAAGGACGCGCATCCGCACGGCGCTCTCATCGAAGCCAAGGATCTCGTCAACGGTGTATCGATCGTGCAGGCCGAACGGGTGGAGCGCGTCGAATATTTTCACATCGAGCTTGATAGCCACGATGTGATCGTCGCTGAAGGTGCATTGTCGGAAACCTTCATCGACGACGGCAGCCGCGGCATGTTCCCCAATGCCCACGAATACGCCGCGCTCTATCCCGAGGCCGCGACACTACCGGCCCGTTATTGCGCGCCGCGTCTTGAGCATGGCTTTGAGCTGGAGGCCATACGGCGGAGCATCACACTGCGCGCGCGACTGCGCCCGCCGGAAGACGAGGCGGCCGTCGGCACGATGCGTGGCCATGTCGATCTGGTCAGTCTGAATCGGATCGAAGGCTGGGCGCAAAATATCGACCACCCCGAAGCGCCGGTGTGTCTCGACATCTATGCGGGCGGAAGGCTGATTGGGCAAACACTGGCGAACCGTTATCGCGCCGATCTGCGGCAAACAGGCATCGGCAGTGGCCGGCACAGCTTTGAGTTCACGCCTCCGTCAAAGCTCGCTTTTGCTCCCGACGCGATCGAGGTTCGGCGTTCGCTGGATGGAGCCAGACTAGATCTTGCGGCCGGGCTGTAAACGCAACATCAGTGACGATGATCGCACCTGGCGACATATCCGAGATACCAGGGCCAACGCGGCGCGGTCCGGACTAAAGTCGTAGTGCGACTCCTGCTGTTGGCACGAACGCGACGTGACTCATCGCAGACATCGCAATCCGGTAGAGATTGACCCAATTGAGACATGCGGGGTTGATGACACTGCGCAATGACGCCCATCGCCGCCCCGGATACGCAATCGCAATTCAGTCAGATTGGTTCTGCCGTTCGAGTATGCCTAGTCCGGGGATACGGCACCTAGGGAGCGCATGAACATCTGCATGCCATAGTGGAAGGCGATGAAGGCGCCTAGCTCCATGATCTGCGCCTCGCTCCAGTGCTTCTTCATCTCGTCATAGAATGTTTTGTCCAGCTGACTGGCGTCGAGAAACATCAGGTCGGCGTAGCGTAGCGCGCACTTCTCGGCCTCGCTGAAGCCCTTGCTGTCGTCTTCGTATTCGAAGCACCCCTCGTCGATGCGCTTATCCGTCAGGCCCATGTCGCGGGCTTTGGTGGAGCGGAGGCTGGCGAAATACTTGTCTTTCGCAAAACGCGCTAGGAGTATCCGCATGATCTCCTTAAGCTTGTGATCGACATTGCCCTGTGCGTGGCTCATCAGCAGCGCGCGCATCAAAGGGGCGGCCTGCTCCGGGGCGCGCGCAATGATGCGTGGAAATAGGTCGTCGGGCACGCCCAAGGCCTCGCCTTCGGCCATCAGGGCGCGCAGTTCGGGATCGGTGATCGCCTCTTTCGGCAGTGGCGCAATGTGGGTCATTCCGCGGCCTCCGGCTTGAGCGAGGTCGGTGCTGCGCCATAGAGCCTTTCGGACTCGGCTTGGCTCACCAGGCGGCCGTCGGGCGAGAACAGCGGATAGAATTTCAGCGAGCCAAAAAACGTGTGATAGCCGAGGTTGAATCCGATGAAAGCGCCAAGCTCGACGATCTCTTCCTCGCTATAGTGCTTGCGCAGCTCATCGAAGAAGGCAGCATCAACCGTGTCGGGATTGACCGACATCAGCTCGCTGTAACGCAACGCGATCTTCTCTGCATCGGTGAAGCGGTCGCTCTCGACGTAATTGTCGATGCCTTCGTCGAGCAGCTCTTCCGATAGTCCCTGTCGCTTCGCCGAAGCAGACCGGACATTCCCTCAATAACTGCAGCTTGCCGCGCGGGAAAGCTGAACCCGGATGACTTCCTTGAGGGTGTGGGGAATGCGGCCCTTGTTGAAGCAGGCGTCCCAGGCCACAAACATCGCCTCGCATAGGTCGATGTTGTGACCCATCATCGCGTGGAAGCCGGGATCAGGTGCGCGGTGCTCCAAACACTTGTCGATGTAGGGTCGCAGCTTGGTCTTCCGAAGCTGTTCGATGTCCAGCATCGTAATATTGGGCATGGGTCAACGCTCCTCGATGGAATTACGTATATCATCTATATTCGTTGCGGGGGCAACCGAACTCGATGCTGACCTTGGGCAAAGCCCGGTTTTGACCGATCACGAAAAGCCCTCGGGCTGCCTGTTCCATCGACCACAATCGCAGCTAGGCAAGTTACTCGAATGAGCGGCAATGCCGCCTATTGTGAAGGGTTTCGGATGCCGGCCGCTCACGGACAGTGCCATGCATAGCGGTGGCCGGCGTCCGAAAGCCTCCAAGGAAAGAAACCGCGGGAATGGATACGAGAGGCGGTGCGGCGCGCTCTATGGCGATTTGACCGCCGCGGCCGGTGCGCCAGAGGGGAGCGGCTGCGCCCAAGCCTGGTGATCGTCGGTGTTGATGTGCCTGATCTGGTCGCTTTGGTGGTCCACGGTGAGATCCGACGATGACGATTGGGGCTCGATCTGAGATCCGACACCTGCATTGGGGCGAGCATCATGGTGGCCGGTCGAGGACCAGCGACATGGAAGAGCGGCTTTGCTGCGTTGTGATTTGGTGATCGTGCTCATGATGTGTCGATGCTGATCGTGACGATTGGGGCTGTCGGCCGATATCGTGGGGTGGAGCCGCGTTCGAAGGTCTCGATGATGATCATGCGGCCGCCGCAGCACGGACATGGATGCGCGAGAGTCGGCGGCTCGGTGGTGTCGGCACCGGCTGCATCATCTGGCTTTGTCTTGGCCTTTGGCGCGGCGAGCAGATCGCGGGCTTTTGCGATGTTCTCGGCACGGGAACCGTTGGCGAACAGGCCGTAGCTACGGATGCGGTGGAAGCCGCGTGGCAGCACGTGGACGAGGAAGCGGCGGATGAACTCGGTTGTGGCGAGCGTCATGACCTTGTTCCGCTCGCGGCCTTCGACGCGATAGTCTTTGTATTTGAACGCGACGCCAGCGCCGTCGAACGCGATCAGCCGGCTGTTGGAGATGGCGATGCGGTGGGTATAGCGCGACAGATAAGCGAGCACCGCCTCGGGTCCGCCGAAAGGCCGCTTGGTGTAGAGATACCACTCAACCTTACGCAACGGCGCCAGATACGTAGCGAATGCTTTGCGCTGGGCGAGCGCGACATGCTGGCCAAAGAATCTCAGGCGACCGGCGTGGTGGGCGGCGATGAGCTTCTCCAGAAACAATCGCCGGAACAGCCGCGAGAGCACCGGCACCGGCAGAAGGTAGCTCGGCCGGCACGAGACCCACCGCTCACCGTCGAGCGATATTCCGCCGCCCGGCACGATCATGTGCACGTGCGGGTGATGCGTCATGGCCGAGCCCCAGGTGTGCAACACAGTGGTGATACCGATGCGGGCACCCAGATACTTGGGGTCGGCCGCAATCGTGATCAGCGTCTCGGCGGATGCCTTGAACAGCAGGTCGTAGATCACGGCCTTGTTCTGATAGGCGATGTCGGCGATCTTGGCCGGCAGCGTGAACACCACATGGAAGTACGGCACGGGCAACAGCTCGGCCTCGCGCTCGGCGAGCCACTGCCGTGCGGCCGCGCCCTGGCACTTTGGGCAGTGCCGGTTGCGGCAGGAGTTGTATGCGATGATCGTGTGCGCGCAGCCCTCGCAACGCGCAACGTGGCCGCCGAGAGCCGCCGTGCGGCAGCTCTCAATGGCTGACATGACCTTCATTTGGCCGAGGCTCACGTGACCGGCGTTGAGCTTCCGCCAAGCCGGTCCGTGGTCGCGGAAGATATCCGCGACCTCAAGCGATGGACGCGGCACGCAAGCCGCGCGTTACGTTGGCGGCTCGTTCTTCCTGGGCTTGCGGGTGAGGCGCTCCAGCGGACTTATCACCTCGCGGATCGTCTTGGTGGCGACGCGCGTGTAGAGCGCCGTGGTCTCGAGCTTGGCATGTCCGAGCAGAACCTGGATCACCCGGATATCGATGTTCTGTTCCAGAAGATGGGTGGCGAAGCTGTGCCGCAGCGTGTGCGGAGAGACGCGCTTGCCGATTTTCGCCAGGTCGGCTGCGGTATGACAGGCCCGGTTGAGCTGGCGCGTCGTCATGGGATTGACCGGGTTCTGTCCGGGGAACAGCCAAGCCTTTGGCCGCGCCACGCGCCACCAGTCGCGCAGAAGCTCGAGCAGCAGCGGGGAGAGCATCGCGTGGCGATCCCTGCGGCCCTTGCCCTGCTCGACCCGCAGCATCATGCGCTTGCTGTCGATGTCGGACACCTTCAGCGCGACGACCTCGGATACCCGCAGGCCCGCACCATAGGCGGCGCTGAGCGCGGCCTTGTACTTGATGCCGGGGGCGGCCGCCAGAAGCTGCGCAACCTCCTCGGGGCTCAACACCAGCGGCAGCTTGCGCGGCTCGTGCACAAACGTCAGGTGTCGCGCCGCATCGGCCCGATCGAGCGTTACGCCGAAGAAGAACCGCAGCGCCGAGACCGTCGAGTTGATGGTCGGCGCGCCGACGCGGTCCTCGGTCAGGTGCAGCTGAAACAGACGCAGGTCCTCATGAGAAGCTGTGTCAGGGGATTGCCCGAGAAAGCCGGCGAGGTTCCGAACCACACGGATGTAATCGCTTTGGGTCTTCGGCGCGAAATTGCGAACCGTCATGTCTTCGATCATGCGCCGGCGCAACGGGCTGATGCTCGCATCGGTCATGGGATACTCCTGTCTGAACCGAGGTTGTGAACCCCACGATCTTCAGACAGGACGATCCCGTCCCGTTACCGCGTTTACGTCAGCCCAAGGTACCTGCTCGCGCGCAGCGCGCTACCGCGAGAGCGGTTTTGTTCTTTGACCCGTCAGAGACATGAGCGGCTCATTTTGCCGTGTCGCACAACACCGCTCCTGGCAACAATATGGTACGCTGCGGTTTTTGACCTGAGGACCAAGCGACGAGGCGACGCGAGTTCATAACGCTTCTCGGCGGCGCGGCCCTCACGGCGCCGCGTACCGCATTCGCGCAAGCAACCGACCGCATGCGGCGGATCGGCGTGCTCATGCCGTTGGCCGTGGACGATCCAGAAGCAAAGGCCCGCCTCGCGGCATTCCTGGACGGGCTGCAGCAATTGGGCTGGACCGACGGCCGCAATGTGCGGATCGACACTCGCTGGCCTGCGAGTGACCCCGATCGCACTCGCAAATACGCCGCTGAACTGGTTGCGCTTGCACCGGACGTCATCATGGCCTCTTCCACCGCCAGCGTGGCGGCATTGCAGCGGATTACTCGCAGCGTGCCGATCGTGTTCGCGGCCGTCATCGATCCGGTCGGCGCAGGGTTTGTCGCGAGCCTGGCGCGGCCGGGTGGCAATACCACCGGGTTCAGCGCGTTCGAATTCAGCCTAGGCGGAAAATGGCTCGAACTGCTCAAAGAGATGGCGCCTAACCTGACGCAAGTTGCCGTCCTTCGCGATCCCACGCTAGCCGCCGGGATCGGCCAGTTCGCCGTGATCCAGGCCATGGCGCCGCCATCGTTCGCGGTGGAGTTGGCTCCGATTGACATTCGCGGCCCCGGCGAGATTGAGCGCGCCATCACTGCATTCGCGCGTGAGCCGAACGGCGGCCTGATTGCATGAGTTTGTTTATTGGCACAACGCGTCGTTAGCGGCGTTGCAACATCACATCTGAAAATGGGCGAAGAAGGGACTCGTCGCTGATATCGCGAAACCGACGCGTTTGGACCCCTAGCCGACGTCGGCGGCAAAGTAACCGATACAACTCGGACCCCGTTCCAACAGTCTGAATTTTTTGCTTTGCTCTTCAGTTGAACAGGCTGGCTGACGTGGCCTTGAGCCTTTCGGGGGAACCCCTTGCCCGCGAGGCGATAGCCTTGGATCATGCCCCCCGACCGTCGGCGGGTCGGGTTTTTTCGGGGGCTGCACAAATGTCAGAGCGTGAAGGACGCAAGTTCTTTTTTTTGCTTCAGGCGTTCCTAGCGGCGTTGTTCCTGATCGTTGGCGTCGCCCTTGCCATCGAAGCTGCGTCCGGTGGGTACGGCATAGGGCTCGTCATTGTTACGGTGATGGCCAATGGGCCCGGCTCAGTGTTCTTTATTTTGGCGGCGCTGTCCGCTGCAACAGCGATGCATTTGCGGCCGTGAAGCCCGTGACCCGGGACACGGCATGATGTCTCCAATTGTGCAGGTTTCTCGGACGCCGGAGTGCAGGTCTATCCGCGGGTGTGTGCGCCCGGCGTCCGAGAAGCGCCAAGGCACGAAGTCGCGGGAGGTGATCGCAGGTGGTGCGGCGTGCGCTATGGGGATTGAGGCCGTGCGCGGCCGGTGCGGCGCGGTGATTGTGCGGCGCGGGTGAGATCGGAACCTGGCGCGCCGGGGTATTTGTGGCCACTTGGCATGAGGCGGCGACGGTTTGCGGCGCAGAGCGATGGGTCGAGCAGATGCGACAGACGCGAATTTGTGTCTGCGGCACGAGCGGCGGCGATGCCGGCGGAGGGCCAGCGATGCGGATGTGCGTCGGTCTGATCTGGCATCAGCCGCGAGTTCATGACGTGTCGATTGATGGCTTGTGCCTGGGCGCCCCGCCGCGTGCAAAGACCTCGATGACGATCATGCGGCCACCGCAGCAGGGGCATGGGCGTGGCAGCACGCGGGGCTGATCGGACTGCTGCGTTGAAGCGGCCTCGGGTTCAGTCTGCGGTGTCGCCACGGCGAGTAGTTCACGCGCCTTGGCGATGCTCTCGGCTCGGTTACCGTTGGCGAACAGCCCGTAGTGGCGGATGCGATGGAAGCCCTTCGGTAACACGTGCATCAGGAACCGGCGGATAAACTCGTGCGGTGCGAGCGTCATGGTTTTCCAGCGGCCAGGACCTTCGATGCGATAGTCCTTCCAGCGGAATGACACGCCGCCATCATCAGCAGCGACCAGCCGACGGTTCGAGATGGCAACGCGATGGGTGTAGCGCGACAGATAGCGCAGCACCTGCTTGGGTCCCGCGAACGGCTGCTTGCAGTAGACGACCCACTTGATCCGGCGCAGCGGTGCCAGGAAGCGCTTGAAGGTTCGTTTGTCGGCGAGTCCAGCGTGGGTGTTGAAGAACTTCAATTGGCCGTCGGCGTGCGCGTCCATAACCATGGTGAGGAACTTGCCTCGGAACAAACGCGCGAGCACGTTGACGTGGACGAGGAAGTTGGAGCGGGACGAGATCCATCTGCTGCAATCGACCTCTTGCTGCGCCCTCGGTTGCCCATCTGCAATCGGCGCGAGACCGCCGCCGGGCACGATCATATGCACGTGGGGATGATGCGTCAGCGCCGAGCCCCAGGTGTGCAGCACGGCGGTGATGCCGATCCTGGCACCGAGGCGCTTTGGATCGGCCGCGATGGCGAGCGTGGTTTCGGCTGCCGCCTTCATGAGCAGGTGATAGATGACGCGCTTGTTCTGATAAGCGACATCGCGCAGTTGACTGGGCAGCGTGTAGACAACGTGGAAGTAGCTGACGGGCAGCAACTCGGCTTCGCGCGCGGCGAGCCATTTCTGTGCCGCCGCGCCCTGGCACTTGGGGCAGTGGCGATTGCGGCAACTATTGTAGCTGACGACGGTGTAAGCACACGCACCGTTCTCGCAACGCGCGACATGACCTCCGAGTGCTGCCGTGCGGCAGCGCTCGATCGCACTCATCACCTTCATCTGGTCGAGGCTCACATGCCCCGCGTTAGCCAAACGCCAAGCGGAGCCGTGGTCGCGGAAGATGTCCGCGACCTCCAGAGCTGGTCGAACCACAACCGACGGCGCTATTGCGCCGGCGGCTCCTCAGTGTCTCGCTTTGCGCGTCTGTGATGCCGCGCGCTCAGGCGCGCGAGCGGGCTCTCGATCTTGGCGATTATTCCGGTCGCCACGCGGGTGTAGCGAGCCGTCGTCTCAAGCTTGTCGTGTCCAAGCAACGCCTGAATCACCCGAATGTCTTCGCCGTTCTCGAGCAGATGGGTTGCGAAGGAATGGCGAAGCGAATGAAGAGAGAGCGTTTTGCGCAGCCCCGCCGCTTTCGCCGCCTCCTTGAACAGCCGGCTGAATTGGCGCGTGGTCAGAGCCCGATGCTCATCGCGACCGGGAAACAGCCAGCGTTGTTCCGGCGCAATGCCGGCGTCTTGCTCGGTCGGGCGCGCCTTCCACCATTGCCGCAACAGCTCGAGGACCTCCGCCGGCAGCATCACGTGCCGATCCTTGCGGCCCTTCGACTGCACGATGCGGATGATCCTCTGCTCGCTGTCGATGTCGCCCGCCCGCAGCCGCACCACCTCGCCGGCCCGCAGCCCGCAACCATAGGCAAGCGTCAGCATCGCTCGCGCCGTCAGGCTCGTCGCCATGGCAAGAATGCGCTTGACCTCCTCAGGGCTCAGCACCGGCGGCAGCTTCTGCGGCTCCTTGATGTGCCAGACCTCGGCCGCCAGATCGTGCCGACGCAGCGTGACGCGGAACAGAAAGCGCACGCCGGTCATGATCCGATTGCGGTTACAGATGCTCGCACCGCTCTCGATGAGATACAGCTGAAATCGCCGCACCTCGTCGGGCGTTGCCGTATCGGGCGAGCGCTTGAGCCAGGCGGCGAACCGCTTGCAACTGTAGACGTGGCTGCGCTGCGTGTGCGGGTTGAGTTTGCGCGCAGCCATATCTTCGATCATACGCCGACGCAGCGGACTGACAGAGTTGGTCTCGTCCATGGGGAGCTCCATCCTGAGTGAGGTTGACAACACCTCGATTCTCAGGACGCGGCTCTCCACCTGCTATTGGCGTTCTCTCGGCCGGCTACCGGCCTCTCGGCTCATGACCCCGCGCAGCGGGCTGGAGCGCAGCGACTTTGTGCTTTGGCACATCGCGTCGTTCACAGGGCTTCGGCCTCATGTCGGAAATCGGTTGCATTACGGACTCGCCCGCGTCGCAACTCAGTAACGTCTGACCCAACCCGGACATGCCGAGCTGATGTCGTTGGCGCCGTTTCCCTATTGGTAAGAAGAACGGCGCAAGTCCAAGATCAGCGCTGCAAAGTAACGTTGAGAGAGGATGCAAACGCAGTCATAACACGAAGTTCCTATAGGCGCTGCCGAGTACGCGCCCCTCCGCTCAGGTCGCAGCAGTGAGTTTTTCAATGATACGTTGTGTCGAACAACAGGCGAGCAAAGTTCCCGCAGTCACCGTCGTCTTCTGGGTCATCAAGATCGCCGCCACAACGCTCGGAGAGACCTTCGGCGATACCGTCACGATGACATTTGGGTGGGGTTATCTCGTCGGAACGATCATTTTCTGCTCAGTGCTGATCGGGCTTGTTATCTGGCAGATCGCCGCCGACAGGTTTCATCCGTTTCTCTATTGGGCGACGATCGTTGCTTCCACGACGGCGGGTACGACCATGGCCGATTTGGCAGACCGCCCCTTGGGCGTTGGCTATGCGGGCGGGTCAGGTCTTCTGTTTGTCTGCCTCAGCGCCGTGCTGGGCACATGGTACTGGTCGCTTGGATCGATCTCTGTCGCAACAGTCTCAACGCCGAAGGTGGAAGCCTTCTACTGGGGGGCGATTACATTTTCGCAAACTCTTGGCACAGCACTTGGCGACTGGACGGCCGATGATACTGGCCTTGGCTATGAAGGCGGCGCGCTCTTATTCGCCGCCGGCTTGGCGGTGCTGGCGGCCGCCTATTTCTGGACCAACGTTTCGCGGGTCTTCTTGTTCTGGGCCGCATTTATTCTCTCGCGACCGCTCGGCGCGACAGTTGGCGATCTCCTTGATAAGCCTGTCAGCGAGGGTGGACTGGGGTTGAGTTGTCCGATTGCCTCGGCAGTGATCGCGGCTTTCATCATCGTCTGCCTGATTGCTCTCCCGCAAAGGCCGGGTCAGCATCCCGGCCGATCTGAAACTGCCCTCTGAAGACATCTTTATCGTGTACGATCGCGGCACACGGCGTCGATTTTAGGACGCTCGCACGACGGTCGCTATTGGGAGGGAGCGGACATTGAGACCGCCGCAATCGGCAAACCGGATTTATGAAAACAGCCCCGGTTCTCTTTTTGCAAAGCGGCCGGGGTCACTTGGTTAAATCGGCGTGCCTCTTCCAGTTCAGCGACACCCAGAACATGATCAAAAACAACGGAATTGCGATAATCGAAAATGTCCAGGCGATCTGATAATAGACGGTCCGCCAATCGACCAAAGTCGTGAGATGACTTATCTCGTTGGTGTAATCCAATTTGTCCGGCCCGCTGCATGCAACATAGTAGAGAAACGGATAAGAGATTTCGGAAACGCCGAGGCACAAAGCTGCGGCAGCAAGGCAGATGACGATGACCAGGATCGCCAACCATCGGGCCAGGCCGCGCTTGCGGAAGACATCGCCTTTTTCCGCGACAAAGGTTGTGGCGGCGACGATGATGCCGTCGAAGGCGAGCAGCGCCAGGCCCTTGCCGTCGAGGATGGTCAGAATTTCATAGAACGTCTTTACAAGTTCCGTCGCGCCGGACGGCGTGATTTGAGTTCCGGCGGCGTGCAAAAGCTCGAGCTTTTGTAGCAAGTCGCACACGCAATTGCTCCCGGCCCCTGAGAACGGTTCGTCAACTCACGTTCAGTGCGTCAACAAAGCTTGATTCCCGCGGAGCTGGCCATAGCTCACTCGCCGTTTTCCTCGCCTTCTTCGGAGAGCCGCTCGACCGAGGCGACGCGCTCGCCGTCCGCCGTCGAAAACACGATGACGCCTTGTGTGGCGCGGCCGGCGATGCGGATGCCGTCTACCGGGCAGCGGATGAGCTGCCCGCCGTCGGTAACCAGCATGATCTGGTCGCTGTCTTCGATCGGGAAGGACGCCACCAGCCGGCCGTTCTTCTCGGTGATCGCCATGGCGACGATGCCTTTGCCGCCGCGGTTGGTGGTGCGGTATTCGTAAGACGATGTGCGCTTGCCGAAGCCTTTTTCCGAAATCGTCAGTACAAACTGCTCCGCGGCCGACAATTCCACATAGCGCGTCTGACCAAGTTCGATGGCGCCCGTGGCCTCCTCGGCCTCGGCGACGTTCTCATCGCCCTCCCCGTTAGTCCCGCGCCGCACCGCATTGGCGCGCTTGAGATAAGCGACCCGCTCGTCGGCCGAGGCTTCGAGGTGGCGCAGGATCGACAGCGAAATCAGCTTGTCGCCGTCGACCAAATTGATGCCGCGTACGCCCATCGAGGTGCGGCCCTGGAACACCCGTACGTCATTGACGGCGAAACGGATGCACTGGCCGGCGGCCGACGTCAGCAACACATCGTCGTTCTCGGTGCAGATCTGGACATCGACAAAACCCTCGCCGTCGTCGAGCTTCATGGCGATAATGCCGGAGCGCCGCACGTCGGCAAAGTCCGACAGCTTATTGCGCCGTACCGTGCCGCGGGTGGTGGCGAACATCACGTCGAGTTTGGCCCAGCTCGAACTCGTCTTCCGGTAGCGGCATGATCGTGGTGATCGTCTCGCCCTGCTCGAGCGGCAGAATATTGATCAAGGCCTTGCCGCGGGCCTGCGGCGCCGCTTGCGGCAGCCGCCAGACCTTTTCCTTGTAGACTTGGCCGCGCGAGGAGAAGAACAGCACCGGCGCATGCGTCGAGGCGACGAACAAGCGGGTGACAAAATCCTCCTCGCGGGTTTGCATCCCGGCGCGGCCCTTGCCGCCGCGCTTCTGTGCCCGATAGGTCGAGAGCGGCACGCGCTTGACGTAGCCGGCATGCGAAACGGTGACGACCATGTCCTCGCGCTGGATCAGGTCCTCATCTTCCATCTCGCCTTCCTGGTCGATGATGACCGTGCGGCGGGGCGTCGCGAAGTCGCGCTTGATCGCGGCAAGCTCGTCCTTGACGATCGCCTGGATACGGGCGCGCGAGCGCAGGATGTCGAGATAGTCAGCAATCTCGTCGGCAAGCTTGTCGAGTTCAGCCTTGATCTCATCGCGGCCGAGCGCCGTCAGCCGTTGCAACCGCAGATCAAGGATGGCTTTCGCCTGCTCGGCGGACAGTTTGGTCGTGCCGGCTTCGGACACGCTGTGGCGCGGGTCGTCGATCAAGGTGACCATGGTGGCGACATCGCGCGCCGGCCAGTCGCGTGCCATCAATTGCTCGCGCGCCTCATTGGCGTCCTTGGCGGCCCGGATGAGCTTGATCACCTCATCAATATTGGCGACCGCAATGGCCAGCCCGACCAGCACATGCGCGCGGTCGCGCGCCTTGGTCAGCAGATGCTTGGTGCGCCGGTAGATCACCTCCTCGCGGAACGCCAGGAACAGCGTCAGGAGGTCCTTTAAGTTCATCACCAGCGGGCGACCGTTATCGAGCGCCACCATGTTGGCGCCGAACGACGATTGCAGTGCAGTAAAGCGATAAAGCTGGTTGAGCACGACGTCTGGCACCGCATCGCGGCGCAATTCGATAACGACACGATAGCCGTCGCGGTCGGATTCGTCGCGCAGCGCCGAAATACCTTCGAGCTTCTTCTCGCGCACCAATTCGCCAATGCGCTCGACCATGTGCGCCTTGTTCACCTGATAGGGTATTTCGGAGATGACGATGGCTTCGCGCTCGCCGCGGAGCGTTTCGAACTCGACCTTGCCGCGCATAACGATGGCGCCGCGGCCGAGATGATAGGCGGCGCGGATCCCTTGCCGGCCAAGAATGATGCCGCCGGTCGGGAAATCAGGCCCGGGTACGATGCCGATCAGATCCTCGATGGAGAGCGCGGGATTGTCGATCAGCGCCACGCAGGCGTCGATCACCTCGCCGAGATTGTGCGGCGGGATATTGGTCGCCATACCGACGGCGATGCCGCCAGCGCCGTTGACCAGAAGATTGGGAAAACGCGCCGGCATAACCACCGGCTCGCGCTCAGAATTATCGTAATTGGCCTGGAAGTCGACGGTGTCCTTGTCGAGATCCTCGACCAGCGAACCGGCGACGCGTTCGAGGCGTACCTCGGTGTAGCGCATCGCCGCCGGCGCGTCGCCATCGACCGAACCGAAGTTGCCCTGCCCGTCGATCAGCGGCAGGCGCATGGAAAAATCCTGCGCCATCCGCACCAGCGCATCGTACACCGCCTGGTCGCCGTGTGGATGATATTTGCCGATCACATCGCCGACCACGCGCGCCGACTTGCGATAGGGCTTGTTCCACTCGTAGCCATTCTCGTGCATCGAGTAGAGGATGCGGCGATGCACCGGCTTGAGCCCGTCGCGCGCATCCGGCAGCGCACGCGCCACGATCACGCTCATGGCGTAATCGAGGTAGCTCTTCTTCATCTCCTCGGTGATCGAAACCGGGCGAATATCGGAGGCGCCGCCGCCGGTCGGCGGGGGATTATCCTGGTCAGCCAAAGCTTAAAATCCTAACGCGAATCTGCCGCGATTTTCATAGCCGATCGGGCCTCAATCCGCTACTTTTATCGGCACATTATAAATAGGAGTTTCCTCTTAGATTTCAATGTTTTATTGGCCCGCTTAGCGCCGCCGCGACAGCGCGCCGGACAGCGGGCATAAACAGCGTGACATAAGCCGCTGCCAAGGTCCGCGCCGCCGAAGGACGGGGCCGAAAATGTTGCTGGATTTCGCAATCTCGAGCTTGCTGACGTTGTTTGTGGTGGTCGATCCGGTCGCCATGGCGCCGACCTTCCTGGTGGTGACGACCGGAATGCCGCGCGTATCCCGCAAAAGCGTCGCGGTGCGCGCCAGCGTTATTGCCGGCGCGATCCTGATCGGCGCCGCTCTCGTCGGCGACCGGCTCCTGAATGTCCTCGAAATTTCGCTGTCCGCATTTCGTATCGCCGGCGGCCTGCTGCTGTTTTGGATCGCCGCCGAGATGGTGTTCGGCGTCCGCAGCCGGCACGAAGGTGAAGCCGCAGAGCAGGCGATCGAAGAGCGCGTTCGCAACGTCGCGGCCTTTCCGCTGGCGGTGCCGCTGCTTGCCGGACCGGGCGCGATCACCGCAACCATACTTCTTGCCGGCCAGGCCAGCGGCAATCTCGTGCTGCTGGCGATACTGGTCGGGGTGGCGGCGCTGGTCGCGGCTTCCTGCCTCGTCACCTTTATTTTCGCCGAGCGCATCAGCGGCCTCCTCGGCATGACCGGCAATATTGTGCTCTCCCGCCTGCTTGGCGTGTTGCTGGCGGCGCTGGCGGTGCAATACGTGGTCGACGGCATCCGCTCGATCTGGTCCTGAAAGTCGCGACCGCTAATCGTTCATTAACTATGAAAGCCCAGTTTGTTCTGATGTTGCGTAGAGTCGGACCGTAACCATTCGCCGCAGGAGATCGCCTCATGGCCGTTTCTGGAATAACGCCCGGCAGCATCTACGCAACGAACTCGCAGCCGCTGCAGTCAATAACCCAGCACAAGCAAAACACCCATCAAACGATTTCGATGAGCGACATCGATGCGCAAGGCTCGAGCGTTGCGTCGGCGCCCAGTTCCACGGGCAAAGTGGGAAGTAAGGTCGACTTCACTGCCTAGAGCATGATTCCGAAAAGTGGACCCCGGTTTTCGGAAAGATCATGCGACCAGCAAAAACTCTAGACCCTGATCAATTCAATCGAATTGGATCAGGGTCTGGCCGACCAAGCTAGCGGGATGGCAAGCGAGCAACAGCCTTCGGCCGCTTTCCGAGTACGGGCCGCGCAGCCAGCCGACGTTCCGGCGCTCATGCGGTTGAAGCGTCTGTTGGCGGAGGGTGAAAATTCTCTCCACGCGGTACGCGCCAGCGCGGCCGATTGGCTGCGCGACGGCTTCGGTCCCAATGCCGGTTTCACCGCTTTCGTCGCGGAAGACGAACCTGCTGAGATTGTGGTCGGCATGGCGACGTGCAGCCGGCGCACCGTCACCGGCTGGAACGGGCCGGTGGTGTTTCTGCAAGACCTGTTTGTCGAGCCACAGTACCGCAAGCACGGCGTCGCGAGTGCCTTGGTCGCGCAAATAGCAGCCTATGCGCATGGTCTCGGCAGCCCGATCGTTGAACTGACCGTACACGCCGACAATCCCGCGCAGGCTTTTTATCAGCGCAGCGGCTTCCAACACCTGCCGCAGTGCCTGACCTACGTACTGGCCGGACCGGCGCTTGAGGCGCTCGCCGAGCAAAACGATTGCAAGCTGCCGCTCGTCGGCTGAAACGGCGTGGCTTTGCTGCTGCGGCGTCAGAACCAATGCGGCTGCCAGATCATCAGAACGAATATGGCAATAACGCCGATGAATGCTGGCCATCCGAGCCAGAACCAGATGCGGAACAGCCGCCGATATTCGTCGGGCAGCGGTTTGGAATTGATCGCCGCATCACGGGCCAGGTTCCGCATCCGGATCTGAATGAAAATCACCGGCAGCCAGCACAGCCCGATCAGCACATAGAGCGCGAGCGACAGCACGATCCATGACTCGTCGAGCGGCGAGAGGCCGATCGCCGACGCGAGTGCAAAACCGCTGAGCGGCTGTACGACCACCGACGTTGCGGTGAAAATGAAATCGGCTATCACCACAAAACGCGCGGTTACCGCGATCACGCCCGGATGACCGGTGCGATTCGCCATGAACATGAAAAAAGCGATGCCGAGACCGGTGCCGAGCAACACCGAAGCGCCGATCAGGTGCACGAATTTGAAAATGAAAATGAGTTCCATCAGCGGTCGTCCAAAATCGCCAGTGTCAACAGCATGGCGAGCACGACCGGAACATCGTTCGTCAGCACCCCGTATGGGAAGATGCTAAAATGCCACGCCGTCCAGGCGTTATCGCCAGCGTGCAGCAGCGTCAGGACGATAAGCGCGGCCAGCGCCAGCCGTGCGGTCGCGCGAAACGCAAGACCGCACCCGAGCACCAAGGCCACGCCGCCGGAGATCAGGGCCGGGACCAGATAGACGGCCACGACAACGCTCGGAACGCCTGCCGGCATCGCCGCAACGAGTTTCCATCCCGAAGCAAATTGCAGCGCGGCGGTCGTGAACGTCGCTACCACAAATGCGAGGATGGCGAGCGGCTTCAACAAATAAAGCCGTGCGAACCAGCGATCCTGGACATTGGCCGGCCGCGCGGCCAACAGCTGGTCCAGGCTCTTTGGCTCAACGCCGGTGGCCGCCAGCCACGGCGCCGGATCGCCGACGACGCCAGCGGTGAGTTGCGCAAAGCTCGTTGCGCGCGCCGGGCTGCGCCATCCCAGCCAACCGATCGCATCGCCGGCAAGTCCGATGACTTTCGCGAACGCATCCGGCAGCCGCAGCACGCGCCGCGGCGGAAAACCGAGCCAGCCACGGATGGCCGTGACGATATCAGCAAGCTCGTGCACCTGCGGATGCGCTACGTCCCACGAGATCCGGGCCGGCGCCGCGGGTGCGACCGCGCGCACGACGGTTTCGGCCAAGTCATCGAGGCTGACGACTTGAATGCGGGAATCTGCATGAACCACGGGAACAACAAATGGGAACGCGGCAATGCCGCGCAGCATCGCGGTGCCGCCGTAAACTCCCGAGCCAAGAACCAGCGCCGGCCGCAAGATCACCCAGTCGAGCGCCAGCGTCTGCAGATGCGCTTCGGCCGCAGCCTTGGTGCGTGAGAACCGCGACGGACCGGCGGCCTCGGCGCCCGGCGCCGAAATGTGGACAACGCGCCGGACGCCGGCGCGCGCGCAAGCGTCGAACAACGCAACGGTCCCGGCCTGCTGGATGCGCTGCACGTCGTCGCGCCAACCGTCCTGCAGCACGCCAACGCAATTGACCACCGCGTCGATATTGGCGAGCAGCGGCTGCCAGGCTTCCGCAGCCTGCAGCCGCAAGAAATCAGCGTCGATCCATTGCGCGTAAGGCAAACGCCGACGAGCGGCGGCAATCGAGCGGCCAGCGCCGACCACATCGTGCCCGGCGTCGTGCAAGCGCGCCAGACAAGCCGAGCCTATCAAGCCGTAAGCGCCGGTTACCAGAACCCGCATCGCGTGTCGCTCAACCGCCAAACAAGACGGCGTGCATGATACGGCCGGGGGCGAGCGTAAACACGCCGGCGATGACAAGCGCGCCACAGAAAATGCCGATCATCGTCCAGCGGTGCTGCGCGACCCTGTGACGCCGGGCGTGCAGCACGCCGATTGGCAGCATGATCAATGTGAAAATAGCCAACAGGTGGATCGGGCTCCATGGCCCCCACAGCCGGATCGTATGAATCCAAAATGCGCTGATGCTGACGCCGAGCATCAGCAGCACCCACACCCAGCCGAGGGTGCGATGCGGCAGCGTTCCTTTCGGCGCGCCGAGTTGAATAATCCCGAGAACGAACGCCGCCATCGCCGCAAACGCGTGGAGCTGGATTGCGGAACTCGCCGCCCACAACGGAGCGAGGGTCATGGCTGGCCGGCGTTCTCCGCTCCCATGCCGAAGGCGATGGTCACGTCAGAAACTCGACGCGACCATCATCGAGGTCGTAACGGGCCGCCACGACTTTTACTTTGTTTGCTTTGATGAGATGCGACACGATGTGGCTCCTGCCCGCGATTTTCTTGGCGGTTCGTATCGCACTCTCGCGAACCGCATTGTCGACAAAATCACCGGGTTTGCCGTAGACGGCTTTGGCCGCAGGAACGATGGCATTGACCATCGGACCGATCGAGCCGGGAAACTTTGCGTGTTTCTCAACAACGGCGCACGCAGCGGCAACAGCGCCGCATCGTTCATGACCCATGACGACAACGAGCGGAACGCCGAGATGTTCGGCGCCGTATTCGATCGTCCCCATGGTCGCGGTATCAGCCATATTGCCGGCGTTGCGGGCGACAAAGAGTTCGCCGACGCCAACTCCGCCAAACAACAGCTCAGGCGGAACGCGGCTGTCGGAGCACGTCAGAATGGTGGCCCACGGCGTTTGCCCCTTCGCAACTTGACCCCGCTGCGCCAAAAGATCGGCCGCGCAAATTTGCGGAGCGCCGACGTATTTCTCATTGCCGGCCTTTAGTTTGGCGAGCGCCTCGTCGGCCGTGACGCTCGTTGTGGCGTCCGCCGCCGATGCGAGAGGCGCGCTGAACAGCCAAACCGCGCCGATGCTTGCCGCCGACAGGGAGAGAAACTTGCGCCGATCCGGCCCAGCTTCGCGGCAAGCTATGCACATGTTTCACTTCCTGGTGTGTTTAAGCGGTCGAGCGCCGCTTTGCGTGACCGCTGCTTGGTTGCCGCAAATTAGCAGCCCATCAAAACGGAATTTCGTCATCCATATCGCCGCGGGAGCCTCTGGCGCCGCCCCCTGCAGCGGCCGTGGCCGTGGCCGCGACCTTGCGCGAAGGCCCGGGCGAACCGAAATCGCCACCGGTGTCGTCAGCACCCAAATCGCCGCCGCCGCTGCCAGCTCCACCGGCACGATCGAGCAAGGTGAGTTCGCCGCGGAAACCCTGTAGCACGACCTCGGTCGAGTAGCGGTCCTGACCGGACTGGTCCTGCCATTTGCGCGTTTGCAGCTGGCCTTCAATGTAAACTTTCGAGCCTTTCTTGAGGTACTGCTCGGCGATCCGGCACAGATTTTCATTGAAGATCACGACCCGGTGCCACTCGGTCTTTTCCTTGCGCTCGCCCGTCGCCTTATCGCGCCAGGAATCCGATGTCGCGAGGCGTAAATTTGCTATCGGACGACCGTCCTGGGTACGGCGGATTTCAGGATCGGCGCCCAAATTGCCGACCAGGATGACCTTGTTGACGCTTCCCGCCATGACCTACCTCGCCTGATGACACGCTGCGTTCGCGATCCGCCGATCACCCCAGCGCAGACACCCTAGTACCGGACCTGTCCCCTGCAAGGACGATCCAGACCGGATCAGCGTTATCCACACAAACGGCACGCAATAGGCCGGTTGCCCTAATGTTCTTAATTTGTTCTCGACCCCAACGCAAGGCGGAAATTTCCGGCTTTGGCACGCGGCAGTGTCAGTACCGCCGGCATTTTTCTGGGCGCGGGCACATTCCAGAGCAATTGGCTCGCCACCGCCCGCGGCCGCCTCGGCTCTGCCACCGGTGGCGCACGAATTTCAAACAGATCGACAACATCATTCACGCCGGCGTGAACTTCAAATTCGTTCTGTAACGCCCGCCGATAACACCGGCGGCGAGCGAAGCATCGTCAAGCATGGGGAGTCTCAGGGTCTTTACCCGGGGCTGTGGTTTGCGGATAGTCGCGCCGGGGCTTCGACGCCGGTATCGCACAAACCATGACCTCGCTCGCCGCTACGTTGCACACGTCTGCGCTTCCGGCGCGGATCGTGGCGTCATGGAACGCCGCGGCCGCGCGGTGGAATCCAATCGCGGTCATCGTTGTCGCCTGGGCGGTGCTGGCGGTGCCGCTGGTGTTCTTTCGCGGCTATTCTTCGCACGAGGGTCTCGCGGTCTCGATCGCGCGAACTGCGCTCGAGACCGGCGACTGGCTGACCCCGCACATGTACAACGTGCGCTTTGTCGAACGCCCGACGCTGCAGTCATGGATCATCGCAGCCATCAGCGCGCCGTTCGGCGAAGTCAACCAGATCACCGCGCGGCTGCCGAGCGTGCTGTTTCTGCTGTTCGGCTGCTTGTTGATCTACTGGCTGTTGCGCCGGGTCGCCGCCAGTGTGCCGGCGGCGCTGCTCGGCGTCGCGTTGTTTCTGGCCTGTCCGCTGGTGATGCGCTCTTATGTGATGATCACGGCGGATCTGCCGCTCGCGGTGCTGTTGTTCTTCGCCTTCGTGCTGTGGTGGAGCGGCTATGCGCAGGAATCCATCAGCGTCAGCCGGTGGCTCGCGATCGGCGTCGTGCTGGCGCTGGCCGGCCTGCTGAAAGGGCCGCAGCCGGTCGGCTATTTCGCGCTCGGCGTCGGGCTCTTTGTTGTTGGCACGCGCTCGTGGCGGCAAATTCCGGGACTGTTGCTGGCCGGTTTGATCTGCGCGGTGCCGCTCGTGATCTGGTACGGCTTGACCTACACACCGGGCGACGAAGCGACCTGGAGCGCGTTCATGCGGCTGGCGCAACCGCGGGAGAGCTTTTCCGGTCCGATCGGTGCGAGTCTCCGAGTGCTCGCCGATACACTGCCGGCCGCGCTGCTTGCCGCCGCGTTTCTGATTGCTTACGGCTTTCGCGAAAAGCGATTTGTCCGCCCGCAATTCATGGCGGCGCTGGCGTGCTACGCTTTTGTTGCTGCGGTGTTGATCCTGTTCTGGCCGGCGGGCTCGACGCCGCGCTACTATTTGCCGATGGTGTTGCCGTTGTGCGTGTTCGGCGGCCTCGGCTACGACCAACTCAGCGTGCGACGACCGCAACTGGTGGCGCCAATTCTGGTGCTGACCGTCGGTCTGCTGATCTACGCTTTGGCCTACTCGGTCGCCGCGCCGCTATTTCCTCAGCAATTCCGTCAGGCCGAGGTCGAGGGCGCGCAAGTCACCGCGCTGGTGGAAGCCGCACCGGGGCCGATCTACTGGTCGGGCGATGTCGCGCTCAACCTCATGCCCTATCTGCCGGGCCACATCGAAAACGCATCATTCGAACAGCTTGCGGCCGTAGCGGGCCCGGCCTGGATGATCATGACCACTGCAGACGCCGAATCCTTGATCGTCCGTCGTCCGGGTAAGCTGCACATCGTCAGGCCACTGGGCGAGACGCAGCAATGGCGACTGGTGCGCCTCGACCGGTGAGAACCCGGCGGATTTTTCCGGGCATAAGCCGGAGCCGCTATCTGGCAAACCGCCTGCGTTCTCACTATGTTCGGCGTGAAGTCCTGACGGCAGTTGACGGGCTCACCGCTCATTCCCGCGCAAACGGGAAGCCGGATTGCTTCAGGACAGCCTTACCCAAAGTCTGGGTCCCCGCCGGTGCGGGGACGAGCGGGTGCATGAATGAACGATCTGTTCGACAGCTCGGATCGGAATACCGGGCGCCACAATGATCGCTTAGGCGACCGCCGCCTCATCTCCATCCGCGGCGCGCGCGAGCACAATCTCAAAAACGTCGACCTCGACATTCCGCGCGACCGGCTGGTGGTGTTCACCGGCCTGTCCGGCTCGGGCAAGTCCTCGCTCGCCTTCGACACCATCTATGCCGAGGGCCAGCGCCGGTATGTCGAGAGCCTGTCGGCTTACGCGCGTCAGTTCCTGGAGATGATGCAAAAGCCGGACGTCGATCAGATCGACGGCCTGTCGCCTGCCATTTCCATCGAGCAGAAGACCACCTCGCGCAATCCGCGCTCGACGGTCGGCACCGTCACCGAAATCCACGATTACATGCGGCTGCTCTGGGCGCGCGTCGGCGTACCCTATTCGCCGACGACCGGACTGCCGATCGAGAGCCAGACCGTCTCGCAGATGGTCGACCGCGTCATGGCGCTGCCCGAAGGCACCCGGCTTTATCTGCTGGCGCCGGTGGTGCGCGGCCGCAAGGGCGAGTACCGCAAGGAACTCGCCGAATTCATGCGCAAGGGTTTTCAGCGCGTCAAAGTCGACGGCAATTTCTACGAGATCGCCGAAGTACCGGCACTCGACAAGAAGTTCACCCACGACATCGATGTGGTGGTCGATCGCCTGGTGGTGCGGCCGGACATCACGACGCGGCTGGCGGATTTGCTCGAACAGGCGCTCAAACTTGCTGATGGGCTTGCGGTGGCGGAGGTTGCCGATGCAGCGCCTCAATCTTCACCTCCCCCTGCAGGGGGGAGGTCGACGAGCGCAGCGAGGCGGGTGGGGGCAAGTGCAAGCCGTGGGGCAGATCACCCCGCCCCGGCGCTACGCGCCGACCCTCCCCCTCCAGGGGAGGGTGAAAAGCTGACCGAGCGATCGAAAGCCAATCGGCAACGCAACGACACCGCCGAGCGCATCGTGTTCTCGGAAAAATTCGCCTGCCCGGTCTCCGGCTTTACCATTTCCGAGATCGAGCCGCGGCTGTTCTCGTTCAACAACCCGTTCGGCGCTTGCCCGAAATGCGGCGGCCTCGGCGTCGAGCAGCACATCGACGCCGAGCTGGTGATCCCCGACAAGGAGCGCACCTTGCGCAAGGGCGCGATCGCGCCGTGGGCGAAATCATCGTCGCCGTATTACGTGCAGACGCTGTCCGCGCTCGGCAAGCATTACAAGTTCACGCTCGACACCAAGTGGAAGGACCTGCCGAAGAAGACCCAGGACGCCATTCTGTACGGGTCCGGCGAAACCGAAATCCGCTTCGCCTACGACGACGGCGCGCGCGCCTACGAGACCAAGCGGCCGTTCGAAGGCGTGATCACCAATCTGGAACGCCGCTTCCGCGAGACCGACAGCGAGTGGGCCCGTGAGGAGATCGCGCGCTATTTCACCGACGTGCCGTGCGAGGCCTGCAGCGGCTATCGGCTCAAGCCCGAAGCTTTGTGCGTGAAGATCGTCGGCCGCCACATCGGCGAAATCTCCGATATGTCGGTCAGAGGCGCAGCGTCATGGTTCGCCGACCTACCAGACAAGCTCAACGCCAAGCAGAACGAAATCGCCGCGCGCATTCTCAAGGAAATTCGTGCGCGGCTGAAATTCCTCGTCGATGTCGGGCTCGATTATCTGACGCTCGCGCGCGCTTCGGGCACGCTGTCCGGCGGCGAGAGCCAGCGCATCCGGCTCGCCTCGCAGATCGGCTCCGGGCTGACCGGCGTCCTCTACGTGCTCGACGAGCCCTCGATCGGGTTACATCAGCGCGACAATGCCCGGCTTCTGGAAACGCTGAGGCGGCTGCGCGACCTCGGCAACACCGTGATCGTGGTCGAGCACGACGAGGACGCGATCCTCGCTGCAGATTACGTGGTCGACGTCGGCCCCGGCGCCGGCGTGCATGGCGGACGCATCATCGCCCAGGGCACGCCCGCCGACATTATGGCGACCCCCGGCTCGCTCACCGGCGAATATCTCAACGGCGTCCGAGAGATTCCAGTGCCCGAGCGGCGGGTGAAGAATCCGTCCCGCGTGCTGAAGATCGTCGGCGCCCGCGGCCACAATCTGAAAAACGTCACCGCCGAAATTCCGCTCGGCCTGTTCACCGCCGTCACCGGCGTATCCGGCGGCGGCAAGTCGACGCTCTTGATCGACACGCTCTACAAGGCGCTGGCGCGGCGGCTCAACGGCGCCAACGAAGCCCCTGCCCGCTTCGACCGCATCGAAGGTATCGAGCATCTCGACAAGATTATCGACATCGATCAGTCGCCGATCGGCCGGACGCCGCGCAGCAATCCCGCCACCTACACCGGCGCGTTCACGCCGATCCGCGAATGGTTCGCCGCCCTGCCCGAGAGCAAGGCGCGCGGCTACGAGCCCGGCCGCTTCTCGTTCAACGTCAAGGGCGGGCGCTGCGAGGCCTGCCAGGGCGATGGCGTGATCAAGATCGAGATGCACTTTTTGCCGGACGTCTATGTCACCTGCGACGTCTGCAAGGGCAAGCGCTACAACCGCGAGACGCTGGAGGTTTTGTTCAAGGGCAAATCGATCGCCGACGTGCTCGACATGACGGTCGAGGAGGCGCTGGAATTTTTCAAGGTGGTGCCGCGGGTGCGCGACGTGCTGACGCTGCTCCGCCGCGTCGGCCTCGACTACATCCATGTCGGCCAGCAGGCGACCACGTTGTCCGGCGGCGAAGCCCAGCGCGTCAAACTCGCCAAGGAATTATCCAAGCGCGCCACCGGCCGCACGCTCTACATTTTGGATGAACCAACCACCGGCCTGCACTTCCACGACGTCGCGAAACTTCTGGAAGTGCTGCACGAGCTGGTCGACAGCGGCAACACTGTCGTCGTGATCGAGCACAATCTCGAAGTCATCAAGACCGCCGACTGGATCATCGACCTCGGCCCCGAAGGCGGCGACGGCGGCGGCGAAATCGTCGCCTCCGGCACGCCCGAAGACGTGGTGCGCGAGAAGCGGAGCTACACCGGCGCGTTCCTCAAGCCGGTACTCGCCCGCGGCGGCCGCAAGCCGAAGAAGCGCGTCGAGGCGGCGGAGTAAACACCTATTGTCGCACCTTATGGTTGTGTTAACGTTCTGTCCCGTTTGGAGGGGAGGAAAATGCGGGGCAAGCCAGAACGAATACGCGACCCTATTCACGATCTAATTGAATTTTCGCGTGAAGACTTCGATCAAACAGTTTGGGACGCGCTCGAATCAAAAGAGTTTCAGCGGCTAAGGCGCGTTAAGCAGCTTGGCTTTTCTGAACTTGTATTTCCCGGCGCTACTCACAGCCGCTTTGCGCACAGTGTAGGAGTTTTTCACACCGCTCGAAGACTTTCTGCTCTAATCCAAAATCGCCTCCCGGATTTGTTTGACGTCGACCGGGCCAGAATTGCAACAGCAGCGGCGTTGGTTCACGATCTCGGGCATGGACCCTTTAGTCACGCTTTTGAAGACGCGTTGAAGCGGCTCGGCCTCGCGAGGAGGCACGAAGATTGGACCGTCGCAATAGTTACCGGCAATACCGAGGTTTCTGAGATTCTTTCAAAATATGCTCCGGGATTTGAAAAATCAGTCGCCGACTTAATCGCAAGCGAAACCCCCGTCGACATCTATTCGGCAATTGTATCAAGTCAGTTTGATGCTGATCGGCTAGACTATATTCGCCGTGGCCTGCAGCCGGTTCCGCAGACACCGAGTTAGGTGTTTTGATGGAACCGGAGGTGAGTCATGGAGAGGCGGAAGTTTACACGCGAGTTCAAGCTTGAGGCTGTGCGGCTGATCAAAGAGCGGGGCGTCTCGTATGCCCAGGCCTCGGCCGATCTGAGTGTGCATCAGTCTCAGTTGCGCAGTTGGGTGAAAGCGCTCGCGGGTGATCCGCGGCATGCGTTTCCCGGCCAAGGTCAGATGAAGCCGGAGCAGCTGGAGATCGCGCAGCTTAAGCGCGAGGTGATCCGGCTGAAGGCCGAACGAGACATCCTAAAAAAAGCCGCGGCCTACTTTGCGAAGGAATTGATGTGAAGTTCGGTTTTATTGCGAAGCACCGGGGGATCTGGCCGGCGGAATGGTTGTGCGGGGCGCTCGGTGTCTCGCGGGGTGGGTTCTATGCCTGGCTGACACGACCGCGCAGTCGGCGCAGCCGGAGCGATGAAGAGTTGAGCGCGAAGGTTCGTGCCAGCTTCCTTGCGAGCGACCGAACCTACGGCGCCAGGCGGGTCTGGCACGACATGCTGGCGGAAGGAATATCGTGTGGATTGCATCGGATCGAGCGACTGATGCGGCTACAGGCTCTCAGAGCACGTCCGCGACGGCGCCGCCTGCCGCCCGATCTGGGTGAGCGGCCGATCGCCGCCGTCGCTGCCAACGTGCTCAACCGCAGCTTCGACGCGCCCGCTCCCAACCGCAAATGGATTGCCGACTTCACGTATGTGTGGACGGCAGAAGGCTGGCTCTATGTGGCTGCCGTCGTCGATCTGTTCTCACGCCGCGTGGTCGGCTGGTCGATGAGCACAGCGATGACGGCGCAGTTCGTCACTGACGCGCTGGTGATGGCAATCTGGCGACGAGGCAAACCTGATGCGCTGTTGCATCACTCCGATCGTGGCAGCCAGTACACCAGCGAACAGTTCCAGAAGCTGTTGGCCGACCACGGCGTCGTCTGCTCGATGAGCCGTTCGGGCAATGTCTGGGACAATGCTGCGATGGAGAGCTTCTTCTCCTCACTGAAGACCGAGCGCACAGCGCGCAAAACTTATCGGACACGCGACGAAGCCAAGGCTGACGTGTTCGATTACATTGAATGCTTCTATAATCCGAAACGCCGGCACTCGACGATCGGATATCTGAGTCCCGCAGAGTTCGAAATGAAAGCGGGATTAGCTTAAGCGGGTGTCAACCGAACCGGCTACAGGCCAGTTGATCTCTTGGAGGATCAGGCTACGCGCAATCCTTACAAGCGGCGAAGTTATGATTTGCCCGAAGCTCTGGCGAAAGTCCTCATTCGGAGGGGCGACGGAACCGGCTATGAAGACCTCGCTGAAAGATCGCATGTCGTTGAAAGTCTCAAGGAGCAGTCAGTTTTCCGTGTTTATGTAAGAAACGAAGAAGTAAGAAATACGATCGAAGATATCTTAAGGGGAATCGCGCCATGATGCCCGACGCAGTTAGGCAAATCATCGAAGCTTCCGGTGGCAGTGTCGTCGGCAAGACGCGCCTCCAAAAAATAGCTTATCTCCTGGAGGCAGGGGGTGTTGGTTACGGTTTCGAGTTTGATTATCACTACTACGGCCCCTACAGTGAGGAACTTGCTACCGCCACGCAAGACGCCCAAGCGTTGGGACTAATTGCTGCAAGCGTAGATGCAGGAAGGTCAGGTGTTGTCACCTTTGGCTTGCCCGAGGGAACGGCGCCGAGCGGGGAGGATGCTGCTTTCTCAAAGCGGCGCAATTTCTTGGCTAAGCTGTCGGATTATGACACGACCACGCTGGAGTTGGCTGCGACGGCGGACTTCCTAGCGAAAAATGGTTTTAGAAGAGACCCATGGTTAGAAACTAAACGCCGCAAAACAATTAAGGCGTCCGAAGAGCGAATTACCAAAGCCAAGCGATTGTTGACCGAACTTTTTCAACAAACCGTCGCGCGCTCTTAATCCCGGTAGCATTCTTTCGTCATCATCAGGCTTGACCTGCGCGCTCGGACCGCAGCAAGCGTAGGGTGGGCTGAGCGCAGCGAAGCCTACGCGGACTTTTTTCAATACCGGGCGTGGGCACGGCGCTTCGCGCCTTTGCCCACCCTACTTTCTGTTACTTTATCGTCACCACCGGGCTCGACTCGGTGATCTATGGCTCGCTTTCCGATCCACGGACCAAAGATTTGTCACGCGGGGTCTGCGGGCCGCACCCTGTGCTGAATCTCGGCGCCGCTTTCGCGCTCGACCACCGCAATGTCGTACTGGCTCTGCAAATCCAGCCAGAATAGCGCGCTGTTGCCGAAGTAGCGGCCGAGCCGCACCGCCGTGTCGGCAGTAATCGAGCGGCGTCCGTTCAAAATGTGGGTGATGCGGCCGGACTGCACGCCGATATCGAGCGCGAGGCGATCGGCGCTCAATTCGCGCGTGCTCAATTCTCTCTTCAACAAGCGGCCTGGATGGACGACAGGAGGCATTATGCTTTCATCCTTCGTGGCAATCGCACCGTTCGTTGAACAGTATCACGTCTCGTCACCACCGGCTTGACCCGTTGGTCCATGCTGGGGTGAAGGCCGCATGGATTGCCGGGTCAAGCCCGGCAATGACGAAAAAGAAGCGCCCGTCATGCCCGGCTTTATGCCGGATACGCATAACACGGCTGTCCGGTTTAATTTTTGTGGACGTGGTGCATGGCATGGATTCTTCTGTGTTCTGACGTTTTGCCGACGATCAAGACACGAGAAGGAGCCACACCATGCCCCATCACAATACAGTATTCCATGCGGTTCTGAAGCTGGTGCCCTGGCCGGTATTGGATCGGCTTGTGGATGAATTCGGAGCAAACAAGAAGGTGCGCCGGTTGACGACGCAGCATCAGTTTATTGCCTTGCTGTACGCGCAGTTGGCCGGCAGCGAAAGCCTGCGGGCGATCGAGGCTGGCTTTGAGAGCCACGCCAGCAAGCTCTACCACCTTGGCGCTTGCGAAGTGTCGCGCTCGACGCTGTCGGATGCCAATGCGCAGCGGCCGTGCGCGGTGTTTACCGGCCTTTTGGCCGAACTGATGGGCCGCTGTGAGCGCGCGCTTGGCCGCCGGATCGCGGAGGCGGCTTATCTGATCGACGCCACCGGCTTTCGGCTGAGTTCGCTGAGCGCCGATTGGGCGCAGTTCTCGGCCGGGGTGTTTGGGGCCAAGCTGCACCTTGTCTATAATCCTGATACCGGTTGCCCAAGCTTTGCCGAAGTGACACCCGCCAATGTCAACGACATTACAGTCGCCAAGGCGATGCCGATCAAGCCGGGGGCCACTTACGTGTTCGATCTGGGCTATTACGACTATGGCTGGTGGGCCAAACTCGATGCCGCCGGCTGCCGGATCGTGACCCGTTTGAAGGTCAACACCCCACTTGCCGTGGTGGCCGACAATCCCTGTGCCAGAGCATTCTCTGGTACTCTCCGACCAGATCGGCCGTCTGCCGGCACGCCAGGCACGGTCGCGCAAGAACCCGTTCCAGGATCCGATCCGCGAACTGCGCGTGCGAACCGAGACCGGCAAAATGCTACGCATCGTGACCAACGATCTCGATGCGCCGGCCGACCAGATCGCCGAACTCTACAAGCGCCGCTGGCAGATCGAACTGTTCTTCCGTTGGGTCAAGCACAGCCTCAAAATTCGGCACTTCTTCGGGACATCGGAGAATGCCGTGCGCATTCAGATCGCCATCGCGCTGATCGCGTTCCTGCTCCTGCGCATGGCCCATGCCCTGCAGAACGCCGTGCAAAGCCTGCTCACCTTCACCAGGCTCGTCGCTACCAATCTGATGCAGCGACGGTCGATCCAGCACCTGCTCGATCCACCGCCGCCGTACTTCACAGATCGGCGCCAGTTGAACCTCCAACTATGCCAAACTTAAACCGGACAGCCGTGGCTTTATGCCGGGTATCCACGTCTTATTTGATCCGCAGCAGCAAGACGCGGATGGCCGGGACAAGCCCACGGCTGTCCGGTTTAATTTTTGTGGACGTGGTGCATGGCATGGATTCTTCTGTGTTCTGACGTTTTGCCGACGATCAAGACACGAGAAGGAGCCACACCATGCCCCATCACAATACAGTATTCCATGCGGTTCTGAAGCTGGTGCCCTGGCCGGTATTGGATCGGCTTGTGGATGAATTCGGAGCAAACAAGAAGGTGCGCCGGTTGACGACGCAGCATCAGTTTATTGCCTTGCTGTACGCGCAGTTGGCCGGCAGCGAAAGCCTGCGGGCGATCGAGGCTGGCTTTGAGAGCCACGCCAGCAAGCTCTACCACCTTGGCGCTTGCGAAGTGTCGCGCTCGACGCTGTCGGATGCCAATGCGCAGCGGCCGTGCGCGGTGTTTACCGGCCTTTTGGCCGAACTGATGGGCCGCTGTGAGCGCGCGCTTGGCCGCCGGATCGCGGAGGCGGCTTATCTGATCGACGCCACCGGCTTTCGGCTGAGTTCGCTGAGCGCCGATTGGGCGCAGTTCTCGGCCGGGGTGTTTGGGGCCAAGCTGCACCTTGTCTATAATCCTGATACCGGTTGCCCAAGCTTTGCCGAAGTGACACCCGCCAATGTCAACGACATTACAGTCGCCAAGGCGATGCCGATCAAGCCGGGGGCCACTTACGTGTTCGATCTGGGCTATTACGACTATGGCTGGTGGGCCAAACTCGATGCCGCCGGCTGCCGGATCGTGACCCGTTTGAAGGTCAACACCCCACTTGCCGTGGTGGCCGACAATCCCTGTGCCAGAGCATTCTCTGGTACTCTCCGACCAGATCGGCCGTCTGCCGGCACGCCAGGCACGGTCGCGCAAGAACCCGTTCCAGGATCCGATCCGCGAACTGCGCGTGCGAACCGAGACCGGCAAAATGCTACGCATCGTGACCAACGATCTCGATGCGCCGGCCGACCAGATCGCCGAACTCTACAAGCGCCGCTGGCAGATCGAACTGTTCTTCCGTTGGGTCAAGCACAGCCTCAAAATTCGGCACTTCTTCGGGACATCGGAGAATGCCGTGCGCATTCAGATCGCCATCGCGCTGATCGCGTTCCTGCTCCTGCGCATGGCCCATGCCCTGCAGAACGCCGTGCAAAGCCTGCTCACCTTCACCAGGCTCGTCGCTACCAATCTGATGCAGCGACGGTCGATCCAGCACCTGCTCGATCCACCGCCGCCGTACTTCACAGATCGGCGCCAGTTGAACCTCCAACTATGCCAAACTTAAACCGGACAGCCGTGGGACAAGCCCGGCCATGACGGGGAGCTACGTCTGCCCGTAGCCGTCCGCGCCGCGGCAGCGTAATCTGCCGCCGGCGCAGCAAGCGCCTATACGGGGCGAATCATGATTTTAGGATTGTCGCTCGGCGCTTTCACGCTTTTGCATGTCGCGATCACGCTCGTTGCCATTGGCAGCGGGCTCATTGCGGTTGGCGGAATGTTTGCTTCGCGCAGACTACCTATCACCACCGCGCTGTTTCTCTTGACGACGGTGCTCACGAGTGTGACCGGGTTTTTCTTTCCGATTCACGGCTTTACGCCGGCGCTCGGTGTCGGAGGCGTTTCCTGCGTCATCCTGGCGATCGCGCTGTTTGCCTATTACGGCAAGGGTCTTGGCGGCGCCTGGCGCTGGATTTACGTGGTCACCGCGATTGCGGCGCTTTATTTGAATGTTTTCGTTATCGTCGTGCAGAGCTTCGTCAAAGTGGCGGGGCTCAATGCGCTGGCGCCGACACAATCGGAGCCGCCGTTCGCGATCACGCAGGCGGCGGTCTTGGCGATTTTTGTTCTGATCGGGATTGTTGCGCTGGTTACGTTTCGGCCGAACGCGACCAGCTGACAAATTCGTCGGACCAAATTTTGCCGGCAAATGACGCAACACCTCAGACCGTCACCCTGAGGTGCTCGGTGCGCAGCACCGAGCCTCGAAGGGTGCCGACCGAAGCGAAGAGTGTTGACCGAAGCGCCTGGGCCGTCGTCCTTCGAGGCACACCTGCGGTGTGCACCTCAGGATGACGGAACAGAAGGACCCTCCAGCACCCTCACCCTGAGGTGCTCGGTGCAAAGCACCGAGCCTCGAAGGGCGGAAGCCGATGCGCTTGGGCCGTCGTCCTTCGAGGCTCGCTGCGCTCGCACCTCAGGATGACGGAACAGAAAGACCGCTCCCTGCGCACCGGAGAGATGAGAGCCAAAGAATCAAGCGCGGTGCGCGCCCTTTTCAGAAAAACGCGCGGCGCGAAAGTTGTTGATCCATCGGCACAAATGCACAGCCTTTGACTTCGCCGCCGCGATGACCATAACCGCGGCCGTCTCGCTCACGTCAGGGACGTCGGCCGGCGACAGCCAGTTGATGGAGCGAGTGCGGTTCCTGCGGGCGGGGCTTGTAACCCCGCTCCCGGGCGGTCCAGGTAACGACCCCGCCGGCATTAAGACCGGCGTGCAAGGTGCCTTGCTTAAGCGCGATTCAAAGCGGAGCTAACGCCTTCGCATCGTGTTTCGCGTGAAGCGCGGCCTGGGCTGAGTCCTGGCGTTCGTTCGCCGGGGCAAGCGCCGCCGCGGAGCGCCGGAAGGCGAGCGGTCCCCGCAAGCAGATAAGTTGCGCAGACTGCGCAAGCTTGGCTGTGCAAGCTTGTCTGTAATGGACCGCTTCCACACCGCCTCCCCTCAAGGAGGATCGGTGCGGACAACGGATGGCTTGCGTCTTTCGGCGCTTCGCCTCCCTTTTTTCGTCGTGCGCTTCGTTGCGATGGCAAACCTCGGACGCAGTCGCGCCGCGAGAACGGATTCTCTTTGGTCATTCCGGGGCGCGCGTAGCGCGAGCCCGGAATCCATAACCCCGGACTTGTTGTGTTCGCGCCGGGGTCGAACCGATACAGGGAGTATAGATTCCGGACTTGCCGCTAACGCGGCAATCCGGAATGACGGCGAAGAAGTTGCGCGCCGCGAGAACGATCGGACGCGTGCCGCTGTTTGACATTTTGATTGGAACGAGAGGCTCGCTCGGCGTGTTTTCACGCGGACTTATCGGCGTGAGAGCAACGTGGGCGCAGCGCCGGCACGTTATCAAACCGTCCCACCCCTCGCGCCGCCGACGATATCGATCCCCTGTTTGCTCCCATCGGGCTTGAGCATCATTTTCCTGATCGACCACACGCCGTGCTTCTTGACCGCCTCCAGAAAGACCTGGCCGGAGCCTTTCGGGCCGGTGGCCGAAAAGTTGAGGACCGCGGTGCCGGATCCGCCGCTGACGTTGATGTTGCCGTATGGAAAGCCGGTCGTGATCGGGGTGCCGAGAACAGCGGCTGCCACGCAACTCGCTCGAAGTTTCTCGGCCCCGAGTTGATAGGCGGCCGAATGTTTGAAACCGTAGAAAATACCACCGAATATTCCGGCGAAAAGCAGCAAAGAGCCGATCAGGATGACCACGCCCCAAATCGCCCACAGGCGCTGCACGCGCTTGAAATGCTCGACACTGTCCCAGCGCCCATTGCGCCAGGCCCAGCGGCTGCCTTTGGCGCCGAGCACGAATGGCATGACGACGATGCCGACGAACGGAACGAGAGTGAGCAGCGCGATGTAGGTGTTGTTGCCGACGCCCCAGATCCAGTTGAGCAAGAACGCGCCCCAGTTCCAGCGGTCGAGTTCCGGAGGGATGTCTTGCGTTTCGAGGCGCAGCCGTTCCTCGATCATGTTCCACGTCCTTTAGGCTTCGCGATCAACCTGCGCGTTTCAACAGACGGCCCGGATGCGATAGTCACCGCGCGGAAGAATTGTCCACAACGCACTCTTAGCGCTCGATCCCTCATGCAAACAACGCCGCGTGTTCGCGGCGCAGTTCGCGCTTGAGCAATTTGCCGCTCGGGTTCTTCGGCAAAGCCTCCGCGAACACGACGTCCTTGGGCACCTTGAAGTGCGCCAAATGCGAGGCACAATGCGCGTGGACGGCCTCCTTCGACAGCGACTGCCCGGCCTTGACCACGATCACCGCCACCACCGCCTCGACCCAGCGCGGATGCGGCACGCCGATCACCGCCACCTCCGAGACTTGCGGCAGCTGGTAGATCATCTCTTCAACCTCGCGGCTCGCTACGTTCTCGCCGCCGGTCTTGACCATGTCCTTCTTGCGGTCGACGACGTAGATGTAACCGTCGGCATCGATGGTGGCGAGATCGCCGGAATGAAACCAGCCGCCCTCGAAGGCTGACCTGGTGCGCTCGTCGTCGTGGAAATAGCCGAGCATCAAATGCGGCGAGCGGTGCACGATCTCGCCGATTGCGCCGGGCTCAACGTCGCGCATTTGCTCGTCGACGACGCGGGTCTCGACATTGAGGACGGCACGGCCGCAGGAGCCGGGCTTGCGCAACTGATCGTCGGGGCCGAGCATGGTGGCGAGCGGCGCGATCTCGGTCTGGCCATAGAGGTTCCACAGCCGCACCCTCGGCATGCGTTCGGCCATTTCGCGCATCACCTCCACCGGCATGATCGAGGCGCCGTAATAGCCCTTCTGCAGGCTCGACAGGTCGGTCGAGTCAAACAGCGGCGAGCGCAAGAGCGAAATCCACACCGTCGGCGGCGCGAAGAACGAGGTGACACGGTGGCGTTCGATCAGCGGCAAGAGATTATCGGGTGTCGGTTTCGCGGTGATGACGTTGGTCGAGCCGACATAGATCGCCGGACCCAGGAACGCATCGAGCTGGGCGCAGTGGAACAGCGGCAGTGCATGCAAAGCCAGATCGTCGGTGGCGATGCTGGCGTCGGCGATGCAGCTCACATACTGCCAGATCACTGCGTCATGCGTGAGCATCGCGCCCTTCGGCAGCGATTCCGTGCCGCTGGTGTAGACGATCTGCGCGATGTCGCTGCCGGACAGATCGACCTCCGGCGGCGCGGCGTTGGACAACAGTTCGTCGAAAGCAATCATGCCGGGCGCAGGCTCGGTCGCTTCCTCCGACGGCAGCCAGATCAGCTCGCGCACCTTGGTGTCGAGCGCGGCAGCCGCTCGCGCGACCTCGGCGAGGCCGCTATCCGTCGCCAGCATCTCGGCGCCGGCGTGCTTGAGGATGAAGGCTGCTTCCTCTGGCTTGAGCATGAAATTGATCGGCACCAGCACGGCGCCGAGCCGCGCCAGCGCAAACCGCAGCGCCGCGAAGGCGTGCGAATTGCGGGACAGGATAGCGACGCGGACGCCCTTGCCGACGCCGCGCGCTGCAAGCCCCGCAGCCAGAGCCTCGCACACCGCATCGAACTCCGCATAGCTCCACCTTGTGTCGCCCCAAATGATCGCGGTCTTGCTTGGAAAACGCTTGGCGGTGCGGCGCAACAGATCGGCAAGCGTTTGGCGGCGAAGCGCTGCGTTCATCAAGTCCTCCCGAATTTGTTCCCTGTTTATCACTTTGGCCGCGCCCGTTCTTTGTTCTTGCCGATTATGGCCAAGCTCTCACCAATTATAAGCTCTCGGCGTTTGCCTATGCGCCCCGGCAAGCTGAAGAACGTGGGATCTGGCGACGAAATTTTAAGCAAGGCGGTGTAAGGATCGCGGCCGATCGCGCGCTGCGCAGCGCCCCGGCCTCGCAAAGGATTTCGTCCATGCCCCTCGCCTCCTTCATCGCCGCCAATTGGCAGAAAGCCCTGCCCGCTTTGAGCGCCCTCGGCATTGCCGCCTGGATCGCGCTGTTCCGGCATGATCCGTTAAGCGAGCGTGCGCTGTTCGCGGCGCTGCTGGTGATTTACTTCCTCCACCAGACCGAGGAGCACCTGTGGCCGGGCGGCTTCCGCCAGTTCGCCGACGCCCATATCTTTCACAGCGGCAACGACGACTGGCCGGTCGACATGGGCGGCGTCGCGCTGATCAATATCGGCTTTGTCTGGTTGCCGATGGGGCTCGCCATTGCGTTCCCCGAGGCGCTGCGCTGGGTCGGCCTCGGCTGGATCGGGCTCACCCTGATCAACGGCCTTACCCACATCGCCCCCGCGATCAAACTGCGGATGTACAATCCGGGGCTCGTGACCGGCGTCGTGCTGTTCCTGCCGTTCACCATCTTCGTGCTCGCGCACGAAGTCGGCCGCGGCGCGCTGACCGGCGCCGACGTCGGGCTGATCGCGCTTCTCGGCATTCTGCTCCATCTGCCGGTCGCGGCGTTGTTCGTGATCCCGTTCCTGCGCCGGCGCTGGGCCTCGGCGTAAGGAGGCCGCGTCGGCGGTGCAGATCGTCGTCCTCTCTGGTATATTGAAGGCATGACGATCGAAGACATCGAAAACGCCGTCGCCAAGCTGGCGCCCGACCAGTTCGCGAAATTTCGCGATTGGTTCGAGCAGTTTGATGCTGCGCGGTTCGATCAGAAGATCGAACGGGACGCCAAAGCGGACAAGCTCGATAGCCTCGCCAATCAAGCCATCGACGATTTCCGCAAAGGCCGCGCCCGCGAGCTATGAGGCATTTCGCGAGCCGCGCGTTTTCGGAGGCTTACGGAAGGCTTCCCGAGCCGGTTCGCAGTCTCGCCGACAAAAATTACGCGCTCCTGAAAGACAACCTGCAGCATCCCTCGTTGCAGTTCAAACGGGTTGGGCGATTCTGGTCGGTACGCGTCGGCCTCCGCTACCGCGCGCTCGCAACCGAAGCCGACGGCGATCTCGTGTGGTTCTGGATCGGTTCCCACGCGCACTATGACGCCCTGATCCGGTAAGCGGCGAGCTCATCGACCGCCTGAACAACAGATCGTGTGTTCGTTTTGAACGCCGGATTGTGTGTGATCTGCCGGGCCAGCGCCGGAACTACCGTCGTTGCGCGCCATTGTCTTTCTGCCGCGTTTTCAAAAAAGCCATATGGACGATCAGGCCAAACCGCAGCTTTCAGCCAGGACTATCCTCGCGCAGGGCTTTGCGGCCACTGAGCCGGTCCCGAGCGCGCTGGTGCCGCCGATCCACATGTCGACGACCTACCTCCGCGATGCCGACAACGGCTATTCCTCAGGTTACATCTATGGCCGCACCGACAACCCCTCGGTGCAGCAGGCCGAGAATCTGATCGCCGAACTCGAGCGCGCCGAGGAGGCGCTGCTGTTCGGCTCCGGCATGGCGGCGGCCACCAGCGTTCTGCTGGCGCTCGACAAGCCGACCCACATCATCGCCTCGCAGGTGATGTATTGGGGCTTCCGCTCCTGGCTCCATGAGATCGGCCGCTACGGCCATCGCTTAAGCTTCGTCGAAACCTCCGACCTCGATGCGGTCCGCGCCGCGGTGCGGCCGGGCGAGACCGGCCTGTTCTGGATCGAGACCCCGAGCAATCCGCTGTGGACCATCACCGACATCGCCGCCATCGCCCAGATCGCGCACGCCGCCCGCGCCGTGCTGTGCGTCGATTCGACCATCGCGACGCCGATCTTCACCCGGCCGCTCGCGCTCGGCGCCGACATCGTCATGCACTCGGCGACCAAATATCTTAACGGGCATTCGGATGTTGTCGCCGGCGCGCTGGCTTGCGCACGCGACACCGCGCTGTGGGCGCGCATCCGCAAAGTCCGCCAGCAGCTCGGCAGCGCGCTCGGCTCGTTCGACGCCTGGCTGTTGATGCGCGGCATGCGCACCCTTGACGTGAGAGTGCGCGCGCAAGCCAAAACCGCGGCAACGCTGGCGAGCCGTCTCGGCAGCCATCCGGCGCTGTCGGCGGTGCTCTACCCGGGACTGCCGCACCATGCCGGCCACGACACCGCCCTGCGCCAGATGGCCGGCGGCTTCGGCGGCATGCTGTCGATCCGGATCAAACAAGGCCAACGCGCCGCGATCGCGGTCGCCGGCCACGTCGAACTGTGGAAGCGCGCCACCTCGCTCGGCGGTATCGAAAGCCTGATCGAGCACCGCGCCTCGATCGAAGGCGAAGGCTCGCCCTGCCCTGGCGACCTGCTCCGGCTTTCCGTCGGCCTCGAAGATTCCGACGAACTTTATCTGGATCTGACCCGCGCGCTTTCGGTGGTGGATTAGGGTTTGGCGCGGCGATGCCGTTTCGGATTACGATCGCACGGTGTCGAACTCATCAAAGCCGCGGACTGGATCATTAACGTCGGCCCTGAAGGGACAGCAAAATTATTCCTTTCAGTCCGTCCCAAGACGTTATGCGCGAGGCGCAAAATTACCAGCATATTTCTCAAGCCAATATTCGCTCCGCGCACGCTTCGGAAGTGACTACACGGAGGGCACGAGTAAAACAACTAGGCCTCTATTCGAAATAAAGTTTCGGCCTGCACCGCTGCCCTTATTTGAGGAAAGAAACTCAGCTCGTGCAGACTCCTTTTCGCGAGTACCTGCTCTATTATTTTATTTCGCTCTACAACGGACGATTTGTGATGAGGATATGTGTTCTCCTCCTTCTGTCGGCCCTGCAATTCCGTAGCGATCATCATCACGAATAGAAGCCCAGCGGTCACATCTGGCGAATGCTTTTCGTTCATAAGCAGTTGCTCCCAAATCGAGAGATCAACTCCATCCCCCTCACTTGATCGAAACAAACTCCTTCGAAAAGGCCCGGAAGAAAACCCAAAGGCCCCAAGCCACACCAGCACTTCATTAGCGCGCTTTTTAATGTGATCGGCAATTTCCATTTGAAATCTGGTCGAACCAGCTATCGCAATAAATGACAAACCATCGATTCTATCAAATTGCGGCCATCTAAAATTAAGGTACGTTTCTATTCCGTACTTCGCGAGCAACGGCTTGTCCAGAGTTCCGTACCATTGCCACGCTAATGCCGCATGAAAAGCGCTTCGTGAGATTCGAGCATGAACAAATACTTTTAGCTCCTCCCGCACGCCACCCGACACATCAGCTGCTAGTCTCTGAGGCTCTGACCCTGTCACCAGGTACGGGACGTCGAAGTGCGAAACAGCATATTGTATTGCCGACAATCGATCAGGATCTTCGCGTCGAAACTCCTCTGCTAAACGCTTGACGATTGCTTCGCGCACGAAATCCCGCCGTTCTATGCAACATTGAGCGCATTGAGAAACGTCCGCCCATGCCGACATATCTCCCGCTATCGCGCTATCAATAGCATAGTCAACGATTACCGTGGCCGCGGCTTTTATGTGAGACTCCGCACCCACTAGATATTCAAGCGACCGAGACGCGAACGAAACCAGCGCTGCTCTTTGTTTTGCGTCATGTCTTCCGAGAACCATTGCACGCAATTGGTCGAGAGCTTCGTTCTGACGCCGCAGATTTCGGTGGGTTTTGATCTGCAGACTTAGATGCGAAACCATATCCCATTCTCGCCGCAACACTTTTGGCATTACCAAGGCGATTATCTCTTTGACAGTATCGTGCATTTCATCAAGGTGTCGCGCGAAAAAATATTCGAGGAACGTCTGATGCGTGAAGGCAAACACTTTATCTCCCACCTCAGACATCACCCATGCCCGTCCCGTAATGAACGCGACCAAGGCCTTTGCAGCTTCGAACGCCTGCGCCTTGTTTTCGTACACTGTTTGGAAAAATGGCCGAGTCTCTTTCTCCAGCCACGCGGCCTCAACTCCCGCAGACAATTCAGGATGTCCAAATATCTTCGAAGCAATGTTGCTAAATAGCTGAAGACGATCAAAATTTACCGGAATATTTGCCTTAATATCTCGGTCTGGATCCCATTTTTCAAACATGAGCACGGCGCAATCCCGGTAAATTTCGGGTCTGTTCGAAGGCACGTCCCCTCTCATGTTGAATAGCCATGCCATCAGGCCAAGCATAAGAGGATTCCGCCGCAAATCTGCGGCATTACTCGTTGTTTGTTTGTAAAAATTACCTGCACGCTTCTGCGCTTCTGTTTCGTCATGCCCGCCAACAACTTTCATAAACTTAACAACGTAGCTCAACACCTCATCATCATCAAATTTTTCCAGAATTAACTCGTCGAAATCGACAGGGAGCGGTGCGTCGTCATACCCAACCAAGCGCGATGTCACTATCACGGGGCAAAGTGGGAATTGGACGCAAAAAGAGTTTACAAGATCAACAAAATCACGTCGTTGCGCAGTAGCCAGGATTTCATCCAGACCATCGAACGCCAGTACAGCGCTTCCTGAAGCGAGCAAATACTTTAGCGCATCGTCGAGTTCTTCGATCTCTGCGGAAACGTGATTTTTGAGATCACGTAAGATAAATTTGGCCTGTAGCCGGTTCGGTTGACACCCGCTTAAGCTAATCCCGCTTTCATTTCGAACTCTGCGGGACTCAGATATCCGATCGTCGAGTGCTGGCGTTTCGGATTATAGAAGCATTCAATGTAATCGAACACGTCAGCCTTGGCTTCGTCGCGTGTCCGATAAGTTTTGCGCGCTGTGCGCTCGGTCTTCAGTGAGGAGAAGAAGCTCTCCATCGCAGCATTGTCCCAGACATTGCCCGAACGGCTCATCGAGCAGACGACGCCGTGGTCGGCCAACAGCTTCTGGAACTGTTCGCTGGTGTACTGGCTGCCACGATCGGAGTGATGCAACAGCGCATCAGGTTTGCCTCGTCGCCAGATTGCCATCACCAGCGCGTCAGTGACGAACTGCGCCGTCATCGCTGTGCTCATCGACCAGCCGACCACGCGGCGTGAGAACAGATCGACGACGGCAGCCACATAGAGCCAGCCTTCTGCCGTCCACACATACGTGAAGTCGGCAATCCATTTGCGGTTGGGAGCGGGCGCGTCGAAGCTGCGGTTGAGCACGTTGGCAGCGACGGCGGCGATCGGCCGCTCACCCAGATCGGGCGGCAGGCGGCGCCGTCGCGGACGTGCTCTGAGAGCCTGTAGCCGCATCAGTCGCTCGATCCGATGCAATCCACACGATATTCCTTCCGCCAGCATGTCGTGCCAGACCCGCCTGGCGCCGTAGGTTCGGTCGCTCGCAAGGAAGCTGGCACGAACCTTCGCGCTCAACTCTTCATCGCTCCGGCTGCGCCGACTGCGCGGTCGTGTCAGCCAGGCATAGAACCCACCCCGCGAGACACCGAGCGCCCCGCACAACCATTCCGCCGGCCAGATCCCCCGGTGCTTCGCAATAAAACCGAACTTCACATCGATTCCTTCGCAAAGTAGGCCGCGGCTTTTTTTAGGATGTCTCGTTCGGCCTTCAGCCGGATCACCTCGCGCTTAAGCTGCGCGATCTCCAGCTGCTCCGGCTTCATCTGACCTTGGCCGGGAAACGCATGCCGCGGATCACCCGCGAGCGCTTTCACCCAACTGCGCAACTGAGACTGATGCACACTCAGATCGGCCGAGGCCTGGGCATACGAGACGCCCCGCTCTTTGATCAGCCGCACAGCCTCAAGCTTGAACTCGCGTGTAAACTTCCGCCTCTCCATGACTCACCTCCGGTTCCATCAAAACACCTAACTCGGTGTCTGCGGAACCGGCTGCAGGCCAATTCATAGATGCTTAGCTGAGGCTCAAGCGTTCGCGCTTTCTCGTAGGAACGCAGAATTATCTTGATGGGAAATTTTTGAAGTTGCGCAGTGAGCCGATCGGAATCTGCTTGCAAAGAGGCTGCGGCTTGCTTTGCAAGATCGTGACAAAGATGCTGACACAGCGTGCTTTTTCCGCCGCCGGGATCGCCCAGAACAACGACCCGACTGAAGAAAAGCCGTAGATCGCTGTACGTAATATTTCCGAAATGCTCTTGCGCCGCCTCTTGTCTAGCATCTAAAACTTCCAACCGCGAATGTCTCTTACGACTACTACTGAGGATGCGCGTAACTGAAGAAATCTTTTCAGCGTTGCTTTTTGTATCCCGATATCTAAGCTTAGGCAGAATATATATTTTGGTGATATCGACCGACCGCGCGCCTTTATTGGTTTCCACTCGGATCGATCGGTACGCGCCCTGAAGTCCTTTAGCAATCTTGAGAAACGTTGGACGTAGACCATCGAAAGTGACTGTACGTTTTGTTGACGTTTTTGTCAGCTCAACGAGAGCTAAGTCCACACGATCTAATCGGACGTCCAAATCATTTCGATAGAGTCGAAAGGCACCTAAGAGAATCTTGTCCTTGCATAGCTCTTCCAAGGTTACCGAAAATGATTTCATCAGTTTTTCGAACAGCAAACTTGCCGCTCCCACTTCAGGACCCATGATCTTCTTGTGAAGGTCGGTAAAAATTCGTTCCAGTTCTTTTGATTTTCGATGGATCAGCGCATTCTCTACCATCATATTTACGATACCGCTGCGTTCAATCTCTCGAAGAAAGTCATACAATTGTTGATCAAGTTGGCCATAACGGCTGCCTATAACAGTCTCAAAATCATTGATTGCGGTTTGCACTGCTGGGCTCTTGTTAGTCGCTGTCTTCAGGGCGCTATCGATTTTTGCAACGCGCATAACTTTTTGGAATGCGAGTGAGCCCAGTCGCTGTACACCTGAGCCTACTAGTCTCGTAACTAGTCCTGTACCCACTGCTGCAGCAGTCGCGCCTAGAGGCATTTCTCAACCCCCGCCTTCGTGTCTTCTTGGTTTGATCATAGTGGTTGAGTATTTTATGAAATACAAGCATTCGTACATTGAAGGGGGCGGTTTGCTGCGAAGAGAAACGATGTTGTCGCGATCGTTTATGCGCTTTATGGCCAGCGACGAGCTTGGTGCTCCTCGCTTTCGTCCCTGCCAGAGAACGCGCCTCAGCTCGTAAGACGGGTAGAGCTCAGCCAAACCCCATCGTTTCGTTTCGCTTCGCTCACTCACTCACTCTACATATTCCTTGCGGCGATATATTGACCCCGCATCAGGTTTTGCGGTGCGCTTATGACACTACCGGGAGCAGGACGTGTGCTTTTCCGCCACCGCAAGTTTTTCCGCCGCTGCGGTCTGTGGGGCAGTCGGCGTTCTGACCGTTCGGCGCGCCAGCAGGCCGGACCTGATGCTGGCGTTCATTCCGATTATCTTTGCGCTGCATCAGGCGCTTGAGGGGGTCGTCTGGCTGACCAACGCCGAAGGCTGGTGGGGGCGGTGCGCCGGCTATGATTATGCGATTATCGCGTTCTGCCTGTGGCCGCTTTACGTGCCGGTGGCGGCCTGGCTGTCCGAGACCGATCCGCGGCGGCGCCGGTTCATGCTTGGCTTTTTGGTGCTCGGCGTCGTGGTGGCCGCGGGCGCCGCCTACGTGCTGCACGCCGGGCTCAGCATCGATTTTACCACCAATCAAATCCGCTATCTTCCGGCCAAGCGCTATCCGCTGATCTTCGATTACATCTACGCCGCCGCCGTGACCGGTCCGTTGTTGCTGCACCGGAATAATTATCTTCGCATCTTCGGCTGTTTGATTCTGGCGTTCTTCGGCGCTTCGATCCTCCTCTTCAACCCGGCGCGCTATTCGGTGCGGCGTTTCTTCGCAGTAATCAGCTCGATCGTTCTGTACCTCTTTGTTGCGTCCCGGAGCGCCTCGGCGTGGGACCGTTCGGCGCAAGGGCAAAGCGCGCAGATGGCTGGCGTTTAGGATACACTGTGATCATGACGCTCCGCGATAACACTGCCCGCTCCCGCTTCGAACTTGACGCGCCGGGCGCGACTGCGGTGCTCACTTACAAGCTCGCGGACGGCGTGATGACGCTCCTCCATACCGAAACCCCGCCGGCGGCGCGCGGCCGCGGCCTTGCTTCGCAGCTCGTGCGAGGCGCGCTCGACAACGCCAGGTCACGCGGGCTCAAGGTGGTGCCGGTCTGCTCGTTCGTGAGCGCCTATCTGGCCAAGCATCCGGAGTATCGCGATCTCGTCGCGGCGTAGCGGCGAAAACTTTTCCGCCCCCGCGCAGCGGGGGAGGGGAACCACCCGAAGGGTGGTGGAGGGGGCGTGCGGCAAAGAGGCTCGCCTCACCGCCCGCGCCCCTCCCACCACGCCGCTTCGCAGCGCGGTCCCCCCTCCCCGCTTCGCGGGGCGGGATAAAAGAGCCGCGTACCTCGCCTTGAACTAAATCCCGGGATGCGGCGACATATAATGACATTGGACCAGATGGAGCCCGCAATGCAGACCATGTGCCGCCTGCCCCGCGCACGGGCGTTGCTGTCTGCCGGCCTCGTGCTCGTGATGACCGCGGGCTTAGCGTTCGCCGATGACGATGCGCGGATGAAGCAGCTGCGGCTGCTTTGCGCGCAGCTCTCCGGCGATCTCACCGATCCCGGCGGCATCGCGGCGTTCCGCCGCTGCCTGACCACCAAAAATCCGCTGAACGAAATCCGGCGCGACAACAACATCGCGGCGCCGGCGGCGGCGCCGAACGCTGAGGCGCCCGACGGCTTTGGGCGCAACAGCCGCTTCCACGTCGCCGACGGCATCGAGCGTTTTCAGGTCGCCGACGCCGACCTGGTCTATGTGATCAACAGCGCCGGCAAGCTCTGGCGCGCCACCATCGAGGGCAAGGATGCGCACCAGCTCGATGAGAAAGTCGCGGGTTTCCAGATCAGCGATGGGCATCTGTTCGTGCACAGCGCCGACGGCACGTTGTGGCGCGCCAACCTCAGCGGTAGCGAGAAGAGCCGGATCGATCAGACCGTCGCCGCCTTTCAGCCGATCAATGCTGGTTTGATCTACGTGCTCGGCACCGACCACACGCTGTGGCGCGAAAACGGCGATGCCGGCAAGCGCGGCGAGGTCGATCACACGGTGAAAGACTTTCAGGCGATCGATGCGAACCTCGTCTATGTGCTCGGCGCCGACGGCGAGCTGTGGCGCGAAGCCGGCAGCGCGCAGTCGCGCACGCTGGTCGCCAAAGACGTCGTGGCGTTCCAGTATTTTCCCAACGCCGACACGGTCTACGTGCTCGCCGCCGACGGCACGTTGTGGCGCAAGGCTGCAAGCGCCAAGCCGGAGCAGGTCGACCAGGCGGTGGCGGCCTTCCAGGCATTGGACGCGCAGATGGTGTTCGTGCTCGGCAAGAACGGCCGGCTGTGGCGGGAGATCGGTGGCCGCGCCCAGGCCATGCTGATCGACCGCGACGTGCTGGTCTCGGCCGGCAAGGCCGCGTTTCAGGCGCCAGATCCGGGACATGTCTTTGTGCTCGGCAGCGACCATAAGCTCTGGGCCGAGTCGATGCCGTGACGGCGCCGGCCGCCCGCGGATGATCCGACCGGAACTTTTGTGACTTGAGCGTTGACTTGAGCGTTTATGACCAAATCTTTTATGACTAAATTTTGGCGGCGCTCGCGGCTTTTTGCCCGGATTTCTTGTCGCGGCAGGGTTTGCCTCCCCCTGTCGCGCCGCGCGCCGCACCCCACATAAGCGGCGGTTTGCGCACTCAAGGAGAGCCGCAATGACCCCCCAGGAAAATGATCTCGTCGCCGAGCTGTTCGATCGTTTAGCCAAGCTTGAAACCACGCCGCGCGACCCCGACGCCGAGCGCCTCATCGCCGACGGCGCCCGGCAGGCGCCGCATGCGCTCTACGCGCTAGTACAAACGACGCTGCTGCAAGACGAAGCGCTCAAGCGCGCCAATGCGCGCATCGAGGAATTGCAGGCGCAAGTCAATGAGCCGCCGCAGCCCGGACAGCGGCAAGGCAGCTTCCTCGACTCGATGCGCGCGACGTTCGGCGGAGGCGAGCCGCGCGGTTCGGTGCCGAGCGTGCGCGCGCAAAATTCGCCGCCGCCGAACGCGCCGCCGCCAAGCGCGCCACCGGCAGGCTACCCGTCGCAGAACTTTCAATCACAACCCGCCTACCCGCCGCCGCCACCCGGCTATGCCGGCGGCCCGGCGTTTGGCTCCGGCGGATCGTTCCTTGGCACCGCGGCCTCGACCGCGGCCGGCGTGATCGGCGGCTCGCTGCTGCTCGACGGCATCCGCTCGATGTTCGGCCACCATCTCGGCGGCAACCAGGCAAGCGCGTTTGGCGATTTAGGCGGCGAACGCGCATCGCCGTGGGCTGCTAATACCAGCGGCGGCGCCGCCGACAGCAAGCTCGCGCGCGATGCCGGCATCGATCACATCGGCGACCACGCCAACGATCCGATCGCCAATGCCGGCAACGATCAGTCCGCGGCCGCCGATGATTTGATCGATGCGGATGCCGCGGATGACGACGCCACGGTCGACGACAATGATTTCGACGATGACGATTTCGCCGACGACGACGGCATGTCGGACGACAGCTCCGACGTGTGAGGCGCGTCCGCCCCCGCACGGAGTGCGGGGGAGGGGGACCATGCGAAGCATGGTGGAGGGGGCGTGCAGTAAAGAGGCTCGCCTCACCGCCCGCGCCCCTTCCACCACGCTGCTGCGCAGCGCGGTCCCCCTTCCCCGCTCCGCGGGGCAGGATGATAAGCACGTCTCTTTTCCATTGACATTCGTCCCGTTTTCAAGTACACAACCGACGAATCTCGCTCATCAAGGACGTGTTCGGGAGGCACACCTGAACATGGAGCGAGTGCGGTGCTTCCGCGCGAATTTGCACCTCGCGCCGGAGCGGCTTTGGGCATCATCTGACCGGTACTACGGCCGGTCCGGGAGGTGCATTCCCTGGACTGGGACAGGTGGGCGCGGGTAACGCCCGTGTAAGAACGCAAGATCTCTGCTCCCCGGTTGGAGTGGCTGTACAGGATCGAACGTCCTGCCACGTCCCATGGAAGCCTGGCCTGGAGCTGAGCGAAAGGGGCGAAAGCCTCTGAGCAAGAACCGCGGTGAGACGCCGACAGGCGAGCGTGCCCATGCAGATGAGTTTGCGCAAACTGCGTACACTTGTTTGCTGTGGACACGCGCCGCATCCGAAGATGCGGGCAGGTAGGACCATGCGTCTGTCGGCGTTTCGCCTCCTTGCTTTCTTTCGTCGTAGCCCGGATGGAGCCAACGGGTCCGGCCCGAAGTGGCCGGCCCGATGACAAGCTCCGCGTAATCCGGGGACAGCATTCAAGCTGCAACGCCGTTCCCGGATTTCGGTTCACTCCATCCGGGCTACGGTCTGTCTGTCGTGAAGCGGTAGTGAAATTCTCAGCAGCGTGGTGCGCATGATCCCAAAGAGCGCCGTCCCGTCGTAGCCGGGGCGGAAGCTGTCAGGATCGTGCAGGGAAAAACTTGCGCGCTTGAGAGCGGCGGGGACGCTTTAGTCTGACCTCATCCTGAGGTGGCCGCGAAGCGGCCCTCGAAGGATGCGGCCGCGGCACCCGGGCCTCGCCCTTCGAGGCTCGGCGCATTGCGCCGAGCACCTCAGGGTGAGGAAAAGACGATGGCGCGCTTCGCTCGCAATGACGAGAGGCCGAGCGCTCAGCTGTTGCGCCGCTGCTCGGCCTGGATGGCTTCGTCGTGATACCAGCCGCTGCCCGACGCAATCTTTACGGCGGGGAGTATCGGCGTATTGGCTGACGGTGCCGGCGCCTGGCCGGCCACTGCAAACCGGCCGCGCGGCGGGAAGGCGAAGATCTGTGCCGAGCCAGAAGCGTGCGGCGAACCTGAAAGATTTGTTGTCATTGTCCGGCTCCTTCGCCGTGCGCGCAATCAAACGAGCCCGCGTCGTTCAAGTGAGTTTGTTGGTACCAATATAATGCTTTGCCCGCTCTTTGTTCGACATGCCTCACAGAAAATCAGCGCATGGCTACAATATGTGCAGTTATGTATTTGCTTAGTGCGAGCGCATTCGCGCAGCGGCGAATTTGCTGCACCGCCGTTGCGCCTGCCTAGCAAGTGGTCATGCGAATCGACTGGCACACAAAATGCTTAAAAAAGTCGCGGGAGGCGGTCGCCGGACGCCGTTGGCGGCTCTGCTCTCCTTCAAGTCTTACTAACTTTTTCACGACCGACGCCAAAGAGAGATCAGCATGACCAAATATAAACTCGAATACATCTGGCTTGACGGTTACAAGCCGGTGCCGAACCTGCGCGGCAAGACCCAGATCAAAGACTTCGACGCATTTCCGACGCTGGACCAGCTGCCGCTGTGGGGCTTCGACGGCTCATCGACCATGCAGGCGGAAGGCCACAGCTCCGATTGCGTGCTCAAACCCGTCGCGCTCTATCCCGACGCCACGCGCAGCAACGGCGTGCTGGTGATGTGCGAAGTGATGATGCCGGACGGCAAGACGCCGCACTCGTCGAACATGCGCGCCACGATTTTGGACGATCCGGGCGCCTGGTTCGGCTTCGAGCAGGAATATTTCTTCTACAAGGACGGCCGCCCGCTCGGCTTTCCGCCGACCGGCTATCCGGCGCCGCAAGGCCCCTACTACACCGGCGTCGGCTACAAGAATGTTGGCGATATCGCCCGCAAGATGGTCGACGAGCATCTCGATCTTTGTCTCGCCGCCGGCATCAACCACGAAGGCATCAACGCCGAAGTCGCAAAGGGCCAGTGGGAATTCCAGATCTTCGGCAAGGGCTCCAAGAAAGCCGCCGACGAAATGTGGATGGCCCGCTATCTGATGCTGCGGCTCACCGAGACCTACGGCGTCGATATCGAATTCCATTGCAAGCCGCTCGGCGATACCGATTGGAACGGCTCCGGCATGCACTGCAATTTCTCGACCACGTATCTGCGCGAGACCGGCGGCAAGGAATATTTCGAAGCGCTGATGAAGGCGTTCGCCGACCACCGCGACGAGCACATCGCCGTCTATGGCCCGGACAACCAGATGCGGCTGACGGGCAAGCACGAGACCGCGGCGATCGGCGATTTCACCTACGGCATCGCCGACCGCGGCGCCTCGATCCGCGTTCCGCACAGCTTCGCCAACAATGGCTACAAGGGCTATCTGGAAGACCGCCGGCCGAATTCGCAAGGCGACCCGTACCAGATCGCCTCACGCGTGCTGAAGACGGTCGCGTCGGTGCCGACCAGCGGCGCGATCAGCGCCGCAGCGTAAGCGGCCGAGTTTGTAACCACCATCGAAGCAAATCGGCGTCGGCTTCAAGGAGCTCATTGGGGACGATGCTGCGGGGGGAGGTGATCGGCGTCCCTCCCCCCGGTCTTTTTGGTCGCCGGCGCCGGCGTTCGCGTGTTTGATTTCGCGCGGCACTTTTTGAGCGCCGCACCTCGCTACCGTTGGTTCGTCAAAGGTGTGTGGCGGTTCGGCGCGCTTGCCTTATAATCGCGGCGGAACCAGAAACGGCCGGGGCTTGTAAAATGTCAGACTGTCGCGCGTTGTCCGCTCGCACGATTGCGTCGGGCCTGCTTGGGCTTGGGAGCTTGCTGCTGCTGGCATTTCCCGCCACTGCTCAGGAAGGCGGTGGCAAGTTTCTTGACGCGAAGTACTGCGGCGATACGCTCAATCTTAATCCTGGCTCGGATTTCGACAACGGCTCCTGCCAATTATGGAAACTCGTTCCGGACGCCGACGGCTGGTCGAAGCTGCAGCTCAAGCGCAACGGCAAGTTCCTCGACGCCAAATATTGCAGCGACGAACTGAACATGAATCCGGGCTCGACGTTTGACGGCGGCTCCTGCCAGTTGTGGAAGCTCGTCCCCGACGCCGACGGCTGGTCGCGGCTGCAGCTCAAACACAACGGAAAATTTTTGGACGCCGATCAGTGCTCGGACAATGTCAAGCTGAGCGAGCTGTCGACCTTCGCCGATGGCGCCTGCCAGCTCTGGCGGCTCGTGCCCGTCGACGACCGCTGGGCGCGGCTGCAAATCAAGTTCACCGGCGCGCCGCCGGCCGAGGAAGCCGCGGAAGAGTTCGGCTTCGGCGGCAATACCTACGGCTGGTACGACGACGGCTGGAACGGGCCCGGCTGGTATATCGTCGGCTCCGAGCGGCTGCGCGGCCGAGGCTTTGGCGGCCGCGAAGGCTGGCACGGCTGGCATCACCACGGCAGCCACCCCCACGGTCACGGCGGCGAGCCGCACGGCGGCGGCCATCCCGGAGGCGGAGGCCATCCGGGCGGCGGCGGGCATCCAAGTGGCGGTCATCCAGGCGGTGGGCATCCCGGTGGTAGTCACTCGGGCGGCGGCCATCCCGGAGGCGGTCATCCTGGTGGTGGAGGCCATCCACCGCCGCCGCCGAAGAAGCATCACTGAGATACACGTGATCACCGAGCCAGCTCGTCGAGGCGTCCCGCTAGTTGTTTAAGCTCCCACGTCCGCGCAAGCGCGGCCGCCTTTTGCCAGGTTGGCTTTTGATCCGGAATCTTCGGCAATGGCGCCTTTCTGTCCATCGTGGCAATCGACCTATAAAGCCGCAGATCTCTGGCTTGTTTGGCGAAGCGGCCGGATTTGAGAATGGCCTCGAGGCTACCGTACTGGCGCAACAGCGCCGCCGCGCCGGTTGCGCCAACACCCGGAGCGCCGGGCAGCTTGTCCGACGGATCGCCGCGCAGCGCAATGAAATCCGGCACCTGCGCGGGCTCGACACCGTAACGCTCGCGGACTTCCGCCGGCCCGATACGCTCCACCCCGCCACCGCGGATCGGATAGAGAATTGTCGTTTTCGCAGACGCCAGCTGGAAGGTATCGCGATCGCCGCTGGCAACCAGCGCGGCGCCGCCGCGCCGCTCTTCGGCAGCGGAAGCGGCGGCAAGAAAATCATCGGCCTCGTACCCGGCTTTCTTGGCGTTGGCGAAGCCGCAAGCGGCGACAAATTTCGGGATGAGGGCAAGCTGTTCGACGATATCGTCATCGAATTCGCGGCCGCTCTGATAGGCCGCAAATGCTTTGTGACGATAGGTTGGCTTCTCATAGGTATCCCAGCCGACCAGCACCGCGCGCGGCTTTTCCTCGAGGTAGAGCCGCAGCAGCACGTTGGCGAAACCGAGAATGGCACCGGCCGGCAGGTCGCCTTTGCGGCGAATGTTCTTCGGCAGCGCGTGATAAGCGCGATGGGCAAACGAGTCGCCGTCAATCACAAGCAGCGGCCCGCAGTGCGTTTTCGCCCTGGTCCTCGCGGATTCAACATCTTTGCTTTGGCGCCGCGTCGCTCGGACCGATGTGAGCGGCCGCGGCCGCATGGCGACGTCCCGCAGCTCAACCCATGCCGGCGCGTGGTCGCTGGCGTTGTCGTTGCCGCGGACCGCGCGATCGACGCCGGCCGTAACCAAAAGCTTGGCGGCTTGTTTGCTCAACAGCAGATGATCGATGCGCAACCCGGCATCGCGCGGCCAGCGGTTTCGCAAATAGCTCCAATACGTATACATCGGCGTGTTCGGATGGACCGAGCGGATCGCGTCGCGCCAGCCATGGTCGAGAAGAAGCGCAAACCGGGCGCGCGTCTCCGGTGCAAGGAGCGCGTCCTTGCCGTAGGAATTTTTGGGATAGATATCGCGATCGGTCGGCACGACGTTGAAGTCGCCGGCGAGGACGACCGGAACGTTCGCGGCAAAGAGTTCCACTGCGTGCGCCTCGAGCCGGTCCATCCAGGCGAGCTTGTATTTGAATTTCGGACCAGGCTGCGGGTTTCCATTCGGCGCGTAGAGCGAGGTGATGAGTACGCCGTTGACGGCGGCTTCGATGTAGCGCGCCTGCCGATCGTCTGGATCGCCTGGAAGTTCGGTGCGCGTCGCGATCGGCTCAGCGCCACGTGCCAGAATGGCGACGCCGTTCCACGATTTCTGTCCGCGCCAGAGGGCGCCGTAACCCGCATTCTCGAACGCGACTTTGGGGAATTCGCGGTCGGTGGCCTTGAGCTCTTGCAGGCAAACCACATCGGGCTTTGCAGCGCGCAGCCATGCCAGAAGATTGGCCAGCCTCTTGTTGACGTTGTTGATGTTGAAGGTGGCGATTTTCATCCAAGGCGCCGCCGTCCGTCATGATTAAATTCAATCCGGCCTGAAACGAATATGCCCGGCAGGTGGCCGGGCATTTTGGATTCGGGAGAACGAGTTCATGCAGCCCGCCGCACCGCGAAGAACGAATTAAGCCGCCGGTTTCGCGACGATCAAGTTGCCATCGTCATCGACCGAAAGCCCGGTCTTGCGCGCTTCGGCGACTACCGACGTATGCCAGTCGACCTTGCCGGCATCGGGCCCGCCGACGATCGCGATGAGGAGCGCATCCGGATTGTCAGAGACGTTACGAAAGCCGCGGTAAATGCCGATCGGTACATTGCACATATCGCCTTCATCGAGATCGAGGGTGCGTTCCTGTTCGCCTTCGAGCCAGAACACCTGCCAGCGGCCATGGATGGGAAGAAACACTTCCTCGGTCGCGTGGCGGTGCAGCGCCGCACCCTTGCCTTTCGGCGCGCGGATGTAGGTGATCGAGAAGCCGTCGGCGCCCGCCTTCACATGCGGCCGCAACTCGGCGTTCTCGGTGACGCCCATGCCGACCATGTTGATGATTTCCCGCTCGTAGGCGGGAAGGCGCTGGTCGAGGAAAGCCAGGTTCGAGCCCTTCGCGTTCGCGCGCGCAACATGGCCGCGCTCCATCGTCTCGCGCGTTATGCGGGGTACCGGTTCGCCGGCAAGCCTTGGATCAACAACAGGCATAAGTGTCCTCCCTTTCTTACTGGGCCCGGTGATATGGACCCTTGCACAAATTGTAGCATGCAGAATCGGCAACGACTACGGACCCGCTATGCAGAAGATGGTGGCCGCGCATCCGCCGCAGGCGCTTGCCTTCCAGCATGGTGGCGGCGAAGATCGCCGAAAAACAATGTTTACTGGAAGGATCGTCATGATGGTCGCCGTTGTTCGCGGGCTAACCGCTGTTGTGGCTCTCGGCTTTTTCGCCTTGGTCCCTGCGCGCGCAATCGCTCGACGACCTTTACGCCAAGGCGAAAAGCGAGGGCGAATTGGCGTTTTATGCCGGTGGGCCGACGGCGCCCTGGGAAGCGCGTACCAAGGCGTTTGGAGAGCTTTATCCGGGGATAAAGATCTCCATCAGCGGCGGGTTTTCCAACGTGCTCGACAAGAAGATCGATCAGCAAATTGCCGCGGGCAAACTCGAAGTCGATGTGGCGATCCTGCAAACGATCGCTGATTTCGCGCGCTGGAAGGCCAACGGTCAGCTGCTCGTCTTCAAGCCCGGCGGCTTCGATACCATCGATGCAAGCTTCAAGGATCCGGACGGCGCGTTCTGGGCAACGATGGTGAATGTCGTGCCCTACATGTACAACACCGAAAAAGTCGCCGCCGCCGACGTGCCGAACTCGGCGCTCGATTTTCTCAAGCCGTCGTTCCGCGGCAAAATGGTCACACCCTATCCGGCGGATGACGACGTAACGCTGTGGGTGTTCCATCACATCGTGCGGAAGTACGGCTGGGACTACATGGACAAATACATGGCCGCAAAGCCGAACCTGATCCAGGGGCACCTCGGTCAACAGCGCAGCATAGCGAGCGGCCAGAACTGGGTGACGTTCGACTCGATCTACGACATCACCAACGAATTGAAGCGACGGGGCATGCCGGTGGAGTCACATTTCCCGACGGTCGATGCGCTGCCGATCTGGCCGCTGACCGCGGCGATCTTCAAGGATGCGCCGCATCCGAACGCAGCCAAGTTGTTCTTCTCGTGGCTCCTTGCACCTGAGCAACAAGCCAAGCTCGGTACGTGGTCGCCGCGCAGCGATGTGGCGCCACCGGAGGGTTTCAAGCCGATCCTCACCTACAACGTCGCCAATGATTATCGCGCCTTCCTGACCGATCAGGGGCAGGTCGCGGAACTGCGGAAGCGATTCGGGGGCTACACCGGTCCGATCGCCAATGCCGGCGGCGTGCGGTAACGGCCCGCAGCAAACTACAATCACCCGCGAGCTTGCCGGAAACTATGTCTCGATCTTGCTCAACACCTCCTGCATTTTTTGTAGCACCTCACGCGTCTTTTCCGCATAGAACGCGTTCACGACCTCACAGATCGACTGCACCTTGGGATCAAGCGGGTTTATCCCGGCCGCGGTCAGGCGATTATGCAGGGTCTGTAGCACCTCATCCCGTTCAAACATCGTGGCCTCTCTTTCAGCCCGTTATTTCTGCTTCACAGCCGTAGTACTGGCCGTTTGCCTTTAGCCTTTTCGCTCGGCACCTTGACCAAAGCTTCGCCGTCCAACACCGCTTCGCCGTTAACTTCGCAGAGACAAGAAAGGCGGGCACGCGATTTTGCAGGGATGAGCTCGGCCACGGTCACCGTGACCACGACCGTATCGCCGATCTTGACGGGTGCGCGAAAATTGAGCGTTTGCGAGATGTAGACCGCGCCGGGACCGGGAAGCCGGGTTCCGAGCACCGCGGAAATAAGGCTCGCCGTGTAGAGCCCATGTGCAATACGGGTCCGGAACGACGTTTTGGCGGCGAAATGTTCCGACAGGTGGATGGGATTGCGGTCGCCGGTCAGTTGCGCGAAGCCCACCACATCGGATGAGGCAACGGTCTTCGTAAACCTCTCGGTCATGCCGACTGTGAGGTCCTCAAAGAACAAAGTGCGCAGCGGCGGCAAACTCATCGGGGCGTATTAGACCGCGCCGCACATCCGGGCGGCAAGCTGGACATTAGCAGCAGGATTGGCCAAGCAGCGCGTTGAATGCTCCCTGGAACCCATTATGGTTGATCTGAGCCGCGTTACCGCCGGTCTCACCGGAACCGCTACTCTCCTGGTCGGACCGGAACATACAGCGCCTTTTGTCGGCTCGGGCCAAATCGCGGTCCTGGCAACGCCCGTTATGATCAACGTCATCGAGGCGGCGGCCCTTAACGCCGCGGAGCACCTGCTCCCGACTGGCCATCAAAGCCTTGGCATCCACCTCGACGTCGGTCACGTCGCGGCGACGCCGGTCGGCTTGCTAGTCACGGCAACTGCCGAGGTTTTGCGGGTGGAAGGCCGCACTATTACCTTCCGCGTAGAAGCGCGCGATGAGATTGAAGTGATCGGCGGCGGCACCCACCAGCGCGTCGTGGTCAGCGTTGCGCGCTTCGACGAGCGCGTGCAACGCAAAGTGCGCGCCGAAAGGTAACGGCTTGGAGGTGAGACGGCTATCGGCGGCCGGCGAACCAGCCGATCAAAAACAGCACCACTGCGGCAACCAGCGCGATCACGGCATGTTTGACGTGAACGTGTATGGAGCCAACTTCATGACCCGGCATAAATGCCGGCAACTGGCCGGCCGGGATGACGAAATACATGACCGCGGCAATGATGCAGATGATGGCGAGTATGTAGGCGAGCAGTCTCATAGGCAGTTTCCTTTGTCACACGATCGGCATCGGTTGCTGGACGGCGGAAAAGCGGGCGTAACGCGCAGAGACCTTGCGACACGCCAGCGCCAGAATTCCGCTCCGCGGATTGGTTAGTGCCGTGGCGGCATGCCGGCAGCCGGCGGAGCACCGACCGCCGGGCCACGCGGATCGTCCTTGTTGGCCATGCACTTTTTCATAAACTTATTCCGCGCCGCGCCCTGGAGCTTCTGATCGTCGGCGCCGAACTTGCAGGTTTCCATCTTTGCTTTTGAGGTTATCGCGAACGAAGGCGAACTTGGCAGGATGAGTGCCAAACTCGCCGCGGCAATGGCATATCGAAGCATGGCGGGGACCCCCCGGATACCAAGAATCAATCTTACCACCGATCCACCCGTGGGTTGAGCCCTATTCGGGACGCCTACTTCGGGCAACGATAGAGGGTCGCGTTGTACGTCTTGTCGCGATCAATAAAATCGATCGTGTTGTTGGGCTTCTGGGTGAAGGTGATTTCACCCATCAGCGGCCCGGCCGGAAATTGGCATTCGACGCGCAGCTTTACGCTTTTGGGGTCTTGCTTGGTGTCCAGGAACGTGCAGATCCCAATCTTAGACTCGATCTGCTGGGGCGATATCTCGACCTTTGCCTCGGCAGGGTCGGTGCCGTCGCCTTTACAGGGAACATTCTGGGTGAAGTTTCCAAGCAGCCAAAAATCGTCCGACAAGGAAGCAGCCGCGTTCGCGTTTGCAGCAAAGGCAAGAGCGATACAGCCGATTATTGGGTAGACGATTTTCATCAGGACCCCGCACCTTTTGTAGCCCATCCCCGTTTGGATAGTACCCATTGCGGCAGACCGCGCCAACGGGCTGGGCAGAATTTCGTCGCGCTGTGTCCTGCCGAACACGCGACCGGCTGCCTTATTTCGACACCCAATAAAAACGGCGCCCGCAACGGCGCCGTTTTTAGAACTTCGCTTCCGTCACATTTAGAAGCGTAAATGATGCCGGCTAGTGCGCGGTCAAACCGGATGAGTCCTCTTCTATCGTCTCGGGAACATCCACGGGCTTCGCGGTGCTTTCCTCCCAGACAATCGGCTCCGGGTTGCGCACCAGCGCACGCGCCAACACCTCGTCCATGCGCGAGACCGGAATAATATCGAGGCCGCTCTTGATGCTGTCATTGATCTCGACAAGATCTTTTGCGTTCTCTTCCGGAATGACCACGGTCTTGATGCCGCCGCGATGCGCGGCAAGCAGCTTCTCTTTGAGCCCGCCGATCGGCAACACCCGACCACGCAGGGTGATCTCGCCGGTCATGGCAACATCGCGATGCACCGGGATGCCGGTCATGACCGAAACGATCGCAGTGACCATGGCGACGCCGGCGGACGGCCCGTCCTTCGGGGTTGCGCCTTCGGGAACGTGCACGTGGATGTCGCGCTTGTCGAATGCCGGTGGTTCGATACCGAAAGCGGCCGAGCGCATGCGCACGTAGGACGCCGCCGCCGAGATCGACTCCTTCATCACGTCACGCAGATTGCCGGTGACGGTCATTTTGCCCTTGCCGGGCATCATGGCCGCCTCGATGGTCAGAAGCTCGCCACCGACATCGGTCCAGGCAAGGCCGGTGACCAGACCAACCTGGTCCTCTGCCTCGACTTCGCCGTAGCGGTACCTCGGAACCCCGAGATAATCGGACAAGCTTTGCGCGGTAACCTGTACCGACTCGGTCTTCTTGATCGTGAGTTCCTTCACCGCCTTCCGAATCAGCGTTGAAAGTTCACGCTCGAGATTGCGCACCCCGGCTTCCCGCGTATAGCGGCGGATAAGCATCAGCAGCGCCTCGTCGTCGATCGACCATTCCTTCGGCTCGAGGCCGTGCTTGACCGTCGCATGCGGGATCAAGTGCTTGCGCGCGATCTCGACTTTCTCATCCTCGGTGTAGCCCGCAATGCGGATGATCTCCATGCGGTCCATCAGGGGCGGCGGGATGTTCAGCGTGTTCGCCGTGGTGATGAACATGACATTGGAGAGATCGTAGTCGACCTCGAGATAGTGATCGTTGAATGCGTGGTTCTGTTCCGGATCGAGCACTTCAAGCAATGCCGAGGAAGGATCGCCGCGGAAATCGGCGCCCATCTTGTCGACTTCGTCGAGCAGGAACAGCGGATTCGAAGTCTTCGCCTTGCGCATCGACTGGATGACCTTACCCGGCATGGAGCCGATGTAAGTCCGGCGATGGCCGCGAATCTCCGCCTCGTCACGCACGCCGCCAAGCGACACGCGGACGAACTCGCGCCCGGTCGCCTTGGCGATCGACTTGCCAAGCGACGTCTTGCCGACGCCTGGAGGACCGACCAGACACAGAATTGGCCCGGTCAGCTTGTTGGCGCGTTGCTGGACCGCAAGGTACTCGACGATGCGTTCCTTGACCTTCTCAAGGCCAAAGTGATCGGCCTCGAGAATCTGCTCCGCGAGCGCCAGATCCTTCTTCACCTTGGACTTCTTGTTCCATGGTATAGCGAGCAGCCAATCGAGATAGTTGCGCACGACGGTGGCTTCGGCCGACATCGGTGACATCTGCCGCAGCTTCTTCAGCTCGTGCTGCGCCTTCTCACGAGCTTCCTTGGAGAGCTTGGTGCGTTTGATCTTCTCTTCGATCTCGGCCAGCTCGTCCTTGCCGTCCTCGTCGCCGAGCTCCTTCTGGATCGCCTTCATCTGCTCGTTGAGGTAATACTCGCGCTGGGTCTTCTCCATCTGGCGCTTGACGCGCGTGCGGATACGCTTCTCGACTTGCAGCACCGAGATTTCGCTCTCCATCAGGCCGAGCACTTTTTCGAGCCGCTCGGTGACGCTGGGCGTCTCCAGGATCAGCTGCTTGTCGGGTATCTTGACCGCGAGGTGAGAAGCAACAGTATCCGCGAGCTTGGCGTAGTCGTCGATCTGTTGGACCACGCCGACGACTTCGGGAGACACTTTCTTGTTGAGCTTCACATAGCCTTCGAACTCGTTGACGACCGAGCGCGCCAAAGCTTCGGCCTCGACCTGATCGCCGGACGAATCCCCGATCACAACCGCATCGGCTTCAAAATAATCCTCACGATCGGTGTACTGCTTGACCTGGGCGCGAGCCGCGCCTTCGACCAGCACCTTGACGGTGCCGTCGGGCAGCTTGAGGAGTTGCAGAACGCTCGCAAGCGTGCCGACGCCATAGATGGAGTCCGTCGCCGGATCGTCATCGGAGGCATTCTTCTGCGTCGCCAGCAGAATGAACGTGTCGGAGCGCATCACCTCTTCGAGCGCCTTGATCGATTTCTCGCGGCCGACAAAGAGGGGGACAATCATGTGCGGGAAGACAACGATGTCCCGCAGAGGTAGCACCGGATAAGCGCGGCTTTCGCCGGTCGTCAGCGGTGGCTTTGGCTTGGCGGCACTTGTCATGGCCCCATGTCCTTATTGTTGTGCACGTCCGTCGAGACCCGCAGGATGCGCTGTTACTACGGACTGCCGATTGCGCGTTACTCCATACAGATTTTCGCGCGTTGACTATAGGTGGCGTTGCCGCACAGGCGTGTCAAGAAAGCTCGATTTTTCGAGCAAAAGACCGGGCAAACAAGCTGCGGCGATGTCCCGCGTACCGAATCGAACAAGCCGGAGGGCGTCGCCACTCAGGCGCTCGCGCCGCCGGTCTCGCCGGCTCGATCCGAGCGGTCAGCATAGATGTAGAGCGGGCGGGCGCTGCCCTCGACCACTTCGCGCGAAATTACCACCTCTTCGACGCCTTCAAGGCTCGGCAGATCGAACATGGTGTCGAGCAGAATGTTCTCCATGATCGAGCGCAGCCCGCGCGCGCCGGTCTTGCGGTCGATGGCCTTGCGCGCGATGGCCGAAAGCGCCTCATCGGCGAGCGTAAGGTCCACAGTCTCCATCTCGAACATGCGCTGGTATTGCTTAACCAGCGCGTTTTTCGGCTCGGTGAGGATGCGCTTGAGCGAGGGCTCGTCGAGGTCTTCAAGCGTGGCGACGACGGGAAGCCGGCCGACAAACTCCGGAATAAGCCCGTACTTCAACAAATCCTCGGGCTCGACGTCGCGGAAGATTTCGCCCTGCTTGCGGTCTTCCGGCGCCATGACTTTGGCGCCAAAACCGATCGAGGTTGAGCGGCCGCGCGACGAGATGATTTTTTCCAGGCCGGAGAAAGCACCGCCGCAGACGAACAGGATGTTCGTGGTGTCGACTTGCAGGAATTCCTGTTGCGGATGCTTGCGGCCGCCCTGCGGCGGCACGCTCGCGATCGTGCCTTCCATGATCTTAAGAAGCGCCTGTTGGACGCCTTCGCCCGACACATCACGCGTGATCGACGGATTGTCGGACTTGCGCGAGATCTTGTCGATTTCGTCGATATACACAATGCCGCGCTGAGCGCGCTCGACGTTGTAATCGGCCGATTGCAGAAGCTTCAAAATAATGTTCTCGACGTCCTCGCCGACATAGCCGGCTTCCGTCAGCGTCGTGGCGTCCGCCATGGTGAAGGGCACGTCGAGAATGCGCGCCAGCGTCTGCGCCAACAGTGTCTTGCCGGAGCCGGTCGGTCCGACCAGCAGAATGTTGGATTTAGCCAATTCGACGTCGTTATGTTTGCTCTGGTGGTTGAGCCGTTTGTAGTGATTGTGAACAGCGACCGAGAGCACTTTCTTGGCATGATCCTGGCCGATCACGTAATCGTCGAGCACCTTGCGGATTTCCCGCGGCGTCGGAATGCCATCGCGCGATTTCACCAGCGAGGACTTGTTCTCCTCGCGGATGATGTCCATGCACAACTCGACGCATTCATCGCAGATGAAAACCGTCGGCCCGGCGATGAGCTTACGCACTTCGTGCTGGCTCTTGCCGCAGAACGAGCAGTAGAGCGTATTCTTAAAATCGCCGCTGCCAACCTTGCTCATTCCCGTCTCCGTATTCCCGCCAGGGAGGCCGTGTGACCCTCGATACCTTACCGGCCCCCGCGCTAAAAAACCGTAGTATCTTCCGCGCTATGTACCCGAACAAGACGCTACCGTGAAAACACCTAGTCACCGAGCACAAGCCTGCATGCTAATGGCGTGCCAATCAAGAATCCATTAACGATAACGCGAGTTTGGGGCAGTGTGCTTTCGAGAACACACTGGCCAAATTCCCGCTTGACGCTGTCACGGTCGTCGTTTGAGCGCCAATTCGGCTCGCCAATGTGGTCAAACCTTGGAAAGCATTGGTTGTTCGACCTTGAGGCCAGGTTCCTCAGGCCGCTTCTCAATAACCTTGTCGATAAGTCCGAAATCCTTGGCCATGTCCGAGGTAAGGAACATGTCCCGTTCCAGAGCATCCTCGATCTTTTTCAGCGGTTGACCGGTGTGCTTGACATAGATTTCGTTCAACCGGCGCTTCAAGTTCAGGATCTCCTGGGCGTGGAGCATGATGTCGGTGGCCTGACCCTGGAAGCCGCCGGACGGCTGGTGCACCATGATCCGGGCATTGGGCAAAGCAAAGCGCAGGTCCTTGGCTCCGGCGGCCAGCAGCAGCGAAGCCATCGACGCGGCCTGCCCGGTGCACAGGGTCGAGACCGGCGGACGGATGAACTGCATAGTGTCGTAAATCGCCAGGCCAGACGTCACGACGCCGCCGGGCGAATTGATATACATCGAGATTTCTTTTTTCGGATTTTCCGCTTCCAGGAACAGGAGCTGCGCCACCACGAGCGAAGCCATGCCGTCCTCGATCGGGCCGGTGATGAAGATGATCCGCTCTTTCAAGAGCCGGGAATAAATGTCGTATGCCCGCTCCCCACGGTTGGTCTGCTCGACCACCATGGGGACGAGTTGCATGCGAAAGTCCTTCGGATCGCGCATCTTGGATTCCCCGTCAGGGCTTAAGACTTAAACGTACCGGGCATAGTGTGGCTCGAGTCGGGACGGTTTGTCGAAGCCGCCGAAGACCGGGCGCCCAATCGACTATGCAAGTATGGCAGATATGTGTGGAAGTTCCCGCCACAAGACGCACAGGCCTGCCAGATACCCGCACCCAACACCTACGCTTCGTCTTCCTTGAACAATTCTTCCCGCGAAACCGCCTGATCGGTGACGTCGGCAAGCTCAACCAGGAAGTCGACGACCTTGTCCTCGAACAGAGGCGCGCGCATGGCGGCGAGCGCGCTCGGGTTCTTTTGGTAATATTCCCAGATCTGTCGCTCCTGACCCGGGAACTGCCGAACTTGCTCCATCAGTGCGGTGCGCAACTGTTCGTCGCTCACCTTTATATTGTTCCGCTCGCCGATTTCCGCAATCACCAGGCCTAGACGCACGCGCCGCTCGGCGATGCCGCGGTATTCTTCCCGCGCCTTTTCCTCGGTCGTTCCCTCGTCGGCGAATGTCTTACCCTGGTCCTTGAGATCTTTCTCGATCTGAGCCCAGACATTGTTGAACTCCTGCTCGACAAGGCTAGGCGGCGGCTCAAACTTGTGGCGCTCATCGAGTTGATCGAGCAACGCGCGCTTGAGCTTCTGACGCGACGCTCCGGCATGCTCGCGCGCCAGGCGGTCTTTCACCGCGTCTTTCAATTTGGCCAGCGACTCAAGTCCCAACGTCTTGGCAAAGTCGTCGTCGATTTTGACCTCGCCAGGCGCCTCCACGGCCTTCACAGTGACAGCAAAGGTGGCGTCCTTGCCGGCAACGGCGGTAGCCCGGTAATCATCCGGGAACTTGACGTCGAAGGTTTGGCTGTCACCAGCTTTGAGGCCCAAAAGATGGTCCTCGAATCCCGGAATAAACTGGCCGGCGCCCATAACCAGCGGCACATCCTCGCCCGTACCGCCCTCGAACGGCGTGCCCTCAATCGAACCCTGAAACGAGACTGTCAGGCGATCGCCATTTTGCGCGCCCTCAGTCTTGGCTACGAACGGCCGATTCTGCTCGGCAATCGTCTGCAACGTCTGATCGATTTCGGCGTCCGTCACTTCGGCAGTAAGCCGCGTGAGCTTCAGCGTCTTGAAATCAGCGAGCGTGATCGTCGGAACGATCTCCATCTCTACCGTGTAGGCAAGGTCGGACTTGCCTTCGATCACTTCATCAACCGCTTCCTTTTCCGAGGGCAGCACGACCTTGGGCTCAATCGCCAGCTTGAATTTGTTGTCGCTGATGATCTTGCTGTTGGCTTCATTGACCGCCGCTTCGATCACCTCGGCCATGGCGGATTTGCCATAGAGACGTTTGAGGTGGGCCACCGGCACCTTGCCCGGCCGAAAACCCCGGAGCTGGACGCGACCTTTAAGATCGTCGAGCCGTTCATTGACACGAGCTTCGAGGTCGCAGGCCGGAACGACCACGTGGTACTCGCGCTTAAGGCCGGCGGCGGAAGTCTCGGTCACTTGCATCGACATTACTTTCTGCGGCCCAGTCCGATCGCATTCTGGCCGGTTGCGTCCTTGTCGCCGGTCAAAAAAATCCGCCCTCTTGGTGCGGGCGGAGGGGCTCGAACCCCCACGACTTTCGTCACGGGAACCTAAATCCCGCGCGTCTACCAATTCCGCCACGCCCGCGACAGGAGGGCGGCCCGGCGGCGCGGCTTATATCACGCGAGATCGGCGGGGCACCAATAAAAATAGCCACGGACGTGGCTCGCAACCCGACGGTCACAAAAGCAGCGCGCGATAAACGCCGGGCAGCATTTCCGGCAAGTCCTCCGAAATCAGCCCGGGCCCAAAGGCGGTGGCAGCTTCGCCATGCAGCCAAACAGCAGCCGCGGCCGCCTCGAAAGCCGGCATGCCCTGGGCCAGGAGCGCGGCCGCGATGCCGGTGAGTACGTCGCCGGCGCCGGCGGTTGCGAGATACGGAGGCGCGTTGGCGGCGATAGCCGCCCGGCCGTCAGCGGACGCGACGACGGTATCGGCGCCCTTCAAAACGATGATCGCGCCGGTCAACTTCGCTGCTAAGCGCGCCCGGTCGAGTTTCGAGCCGATCTTAGTTTTTTCCTCTAAAGCACCGAAATAACGCGCAAACTCGCCTTCATGAGGGGTAAGGATCGTCGGCTGATCTCGACGCAGCAGCAGCGCTTGCGCGAGACGCGTGGGGTTGCCGGCAAAGCTCGTGATCGCATCCGCGTCAAGCACCACGGCGCGCTCTCCGGAAAGAGCGGCGAGAACCATTTCGCAGCTAGCCTCGCCCACACCCAAGCCTGGACCGATAGCGAACGCATTGAGACGGCGATCCGCAAGAAACTTGGACAGTTCGCCTGGCCCGTCGACCGGCCGCACCATGACGGCAAGACTAGTCGCCGCATTCACTGCCAGGGCTTCGCGCGGGCTTGCGATCGTCACCAATCCCGCGCCCGCGCGTAACGCCCCGCGTGCCGCAAGACGGGCCGCCCCCGTAGACCATGCGGGACCCGAGGCGACCACCACGTGTCCGCGGTCGTATTTGTGGCCTGCCTCGATCGGATGGGGAAACTGCCGGTGCCAGAGTTCGCCAGTGTTTTCGAAGGTCTTGGCTCCGATTTGGTCCAGGACGGATTCGGGAATGCCAATATCGGCGACGGATATCGGCCCACAATATAGCCGTCCCGGTAGAAGCAGATGTCCGGGTTTTTTGCGAAAGAAGGTCACCGTCTGAGTGGCGTTCACGGCGCTTCCCATCGTTGCTCCGGACGTACCGTTGATGCCGCTTGGCAGGTCGACGGCGACGACCGGCGCAGGCTGGGCATTCATTCCTTCAATCAAGGACCGCGCCGGCTCTTCCACCGGCCGGTCAAGCCCGGCGCCGAAAAGCGCGTCAATGATGACATCCGCGCCGCCAAACCCGCTCACGGCAGCCAGGTCAATCGGGCCCGCCCACTTTTTTGCAGCGGCAGCTGCGTCCCCTTTGAGGCGTGCGACGTCCCCAGCAAGCATCAACCGAACCCGGAAGCCCCGCTGCGCGAGCAACCGGGCCGCTATAAAACCATCGCCGCCATTGTTTCCCGGCCCAGCCAGGACGACGACTTGATCGCCAACTGCGTGGCGCGCCGCGACCGCGGCGGCGACCGCCCCGCCCGCCCGTTCCATAAGCTCGATTCCGGCGACCCCGCCGGCTATCGCCAGACGATCGGCCTGCGTCATCTCGGTGGTGGTGAGTAGCTCAATCATGGCGCGTGGAGGATAACGACTGCGGCGCGAGCAGAATATCTGCGAATACTATGGCTGATTGCAATGCAGTATTGACCTGGCAATAGGCAATATGCCCATTTTAACAGCGGCAGCATTTCTCAAGCCCTCAAAGGTGGGTGTCGAATGCCCCTTACCAACTTGATTCGCCTGTGTTTTTCATAATTTCGAGGCTTGGCACGGGACCTGCTAACCAACGCTCGGCTCCACTGTGGTCGTGTCCCACACGGGAGCCGGGAGATGAAACGCGATGAAGAAAATCGAGGCGATCATTAAGCCGTTCAAACTCGATGAGGTGAAGGAGGCGCTGCAGGAAGTCGGCCTACAAGGAATCACCGTGACCGAAGCCAAGGGCTTCGGGCGCCAAAAGGGACACACCGAGTTATATCGTGGCGCCGAGTACGTGGTGGATTTCCTGCCCAAGGTGAAGATCGAGATTGTGCTTGGTGACGACATGGTCGAAAAGGCTATCGACGCGATCCGTCGTGCCGCCCAAACCGGGCGGATCGGCGACGGCAAAATCTTCGTGTCTACCATCGAAGAGGCCATCCGGATCAGGACGGGGGAATCCGGAATTGACGCGATTTGACTGTCGCAGTTGACTGCTGGCGCCTGGCCGCCAGCCGATGCCGACCAGCGCGACGAGTCACTCACCAGCACAACGAAAGGGCACGCCTGCCATGACGACGCCGAAAAATGTCATGAAGACGATCAAAGACAACGACGTCAAATACGTCGATTTCCGTTTCACCGATCCGCGCGGCAAATGGCAGCACGTTACCTTCGACGTTTCTATGATCGAGGAAGATACCTTCGCCGAGGGACAGATGTTCGACGGCTCATCGATCGCCGGGTGGAAGGCGATTCACGAGTCCGATATGTGCTTGATGCCCGACCCGTCATCGGCCTGCATCGATCCGTTCTTCGCCGAGACGACGCTGGTTTTGGTGTGCGACGTGCTCGAGCCGACGACCGGCGAGCCCTATTCGCGCGATCCGCGTGGCATCGCCAAGAAGGCTGAGGGCATGGTCAAGTCGCTGGGCGTCGGCGATACGATCTACTTCGGTCCCGAGGCCGAGTTCTTTGTGTTCGACGACGTCAAGTACAAGGCTGACCCTTACAACACCGGCTTTAAGCTCAACTCCACCGAATTTCCCTCGAATTCCGACACCGCATACGAGGGCGGCAATCTCGGTCACCATATCCCGGTCAAGAAGGGTTACTTCCCGGTTCCGCCGCAGGATTCAGCGCAGGACATGCGCTCCGAAATGCTCGCGGCCATGGCCCGCATGGGCGTGAAAGTCGAAAAGCATCACCACGAGGTGGCCTCTGCGCAGCACGAACTCGGCGTGAAGTTCTCACCGATGGTTCAGATGGCCGACCATCTGCAAATCTACAAATACTGCATCCAACAGGTTGCACAGGTCTACGGCAAGACGGCGTGCTTCATGCCGAAGCCCATCTATGGCGACAACGGTTCGGGCATGCACTGCCACCAATCGATCTGGAAGGGCGGCAAACCGGTTTTCGCCGGCAACAAATACGCAGACCTGTCCGAGACCTGCCTGCAATATATCGCTGGCATCATCAAGCATGCCAAGGCGATCAACGCTTTCACCAATCCAACGACGAACTCGTATAAGCGTCTGGTCCCCGGCTTCGAGGCGCCGGTGCTGCTCGCCTACTCAGCGCGCAATCGCTCCGCGTCCTGCCGCATTCCCTATACGACCAACCCGAAGGCCAAACGCGTCGAGGTGCGTTTCCCCGACCCGCTCGCCAATCCCTATCTCGGCTTTGCCGCAATGCTGATGGCCGGTCTCGACGGCATCAAGAACAAGCTCGATCCCGGCGAAGCGATCGACAAGGATCTCTACGATCTGCCGCCGAAGGAACTAAAAAAGATTCCGACCGTCTGCGGTTCGCTGCGCCAGGCGCTGGAGGAGCTCAGCAAAGACCGCGTTTTCCTGAAGGCCGGCGGCGTGTTCGACGACGACTTTATCGATGCTTACATCGAACTGAAGATGAGCGAAGTCATCCGCTTCGAACACACACCGCACCCGGTAGAATTTGAAATGTACTATTCGGCGTAGGCTGCGTAAGGCGTGACGCCCAAACAAGTTTGTCGGCGCAAGCTTAGCGTGTAACCATCCTTCTAGGCAGGGCAACTTGCCAGGGCGCCGTTCAGAGCGGCGCCCTTTTCTGTTGCCCTCGCGGTCGAACGAACGTTGCGCCCAGAGCGGGTTTCAGCCGGGGTGTCGATGATCTCGTCGGCAGTCTCGACGCGGTTGCGTCCTGCACTTTTGGCCCGGTAAAGCGCCTCGTCAGCGCGTGTGATCAACAAATCGACGGCGGTCGACGGCGAGCCGGCCGCAACCCCGATGCTGACCGTTACCGCGATGCGCTGGCCGTTTCGGACGATGCTTGCCGCAGCCAGCGCCGAACGCACACGTTCGCCCGCGGCGGCCGCATCCTTCACCGCGCCCGGCAGAACGGCAACAAATTCCTCACCGCCCAGGCGGCCAATGACATCATCGGCACGCATCGTCTCGCGCACCACGCGAGCGAATAATTGCAAAACTGAGTCGCCGACGGCATGCCCGTGACGGTCGTTGACCGATTTGAAGTGATCAAGATCGAAGGCAAGCACGCTGATCGGCACGATGCTTTTGCGATTGCGTCCCATGAGCATCCCGGCAGCCTCAAAAAATCCGCGGCGATTAAGCAGGCCGGTAAGCGGATCTGTGGTCGCTGCGGTCTTATAGAGGTGAACGGTGCGATCTTTTGCCAGTATCAGCACCATGAACGCCGTGCCGACGACGTACAGCAATATTTCGATCGCAAACACCGCGATCCAGCCGCGGGCGAGACTATGGACGCCGTCGTCGGGCGAAATCGTCGCGAGCGCTACGGGAAACAGGAAGATCGACCCGTGCAACATTGGAACAAATATCGCAGGCCAACGCCGGATGAGCGATCTGCGCCGCTCCCGCCGAAGTTCCGCGGCGGTGAGGAACGTGTACGCAGCCACGATGATCCCGCACACCACGATGCGCGACGCCGCCGATATAGCGAAAGCCGGGACAAAACACGCGATCAGCCAAAACGCGGCGCCAAACAGCATGGCAACCCAGTGAACCGGAAGGCCGTGAAACTGGCGCGCGCCGCTCCAAATCATGCCCACGGCGACGAACAGTAAAATTGTAGCGAGATTTGCAGGCACGGCTGGCAGGATCAGATGCCCAAACCGCCACAGCGCCCCCGACGCTCCGCCGATCAAATACGCCAAACCCCACCAAGCGAGCGCCAGCGTGCGCTCTTGCATCCAGGCGAACATCAGAAACACGCCGAGCAAGGCTGCAACGCAAATGGCAATCAGAAACAACGTTCCAACATCGAACGATAGCGATGTGGGGGCCAGGTCCGTCAACATGCAGCTTCGCTCCAATCCGGTCTATGCGATGAAATACGTATCACCGATCAGCAGGCCGGACAGAACGTTTGCTTTTCAAGCTTTGCCAAGAGTTTGATATATGACGCGGCCTTTCGGAAAAAAAATTGCAAAAAGCCCCAAAAAAAACCATCGCTCCTTTACAAGTGTAAATTTTTTCCACCGCAAGCGGCCGCGCCGACTGCGACCGCGATGCCCAAACGACGGCGCGTTCACGCGAAACGCGATCCGTCCCCTACATCGGCCGATGTACGACCAACCGGCGCCTAACGCTTGGAGAACTGGAAGCTGCGGCGTGCTTTGGCCTTGCCGTACTTCTTGCGCTCGACCACACGCGGGTCCCGGGTCAGGAAGCCGCCCCGCTTGAGCACCGGACGCAAATCCGGCTCGTGGCGCATCAGCGCCTTGGACAGGCCGTGACGCACCGCCCCGGCCTGACCTGAAAGTCCCCCGCCGGAAACAGTGCACACGACATCGAATTGACCCTGCCGGTTTGCAGCAACGAGGGGCTGCTGGATCAGCATGCGCAGCACCGGACGTGCAAAATAGGTTTCCACCGGCCGGTCGTTGATCACGATCGTGCCGGCGCCCATCTTGATCCACACCCGTGCAACGGCGTCCTTACGCTTACCGGTGGCGTAAGCGCGCCCTTGTTTGTCCAGTTTTTGCACGTATTTGGGCGGCTGCGGTGCCGCAGCGGGCTTCAGCGTCGACAATTCCTCGAGCGTCTGCATGGTCTCGGCCATTACGCGATCCTCTTGTTCTTGCGGTTCATGGCGGCAATGTCGAGCGGCTGCGGTTGCTGGGCTTCGTGCGGATGCTCGGCGTGCGGGTAGACCCGCAGATTACTGAGTTGGCGGCGACCGAGCGGGCCGCGCGGCAGCATCCGCTCGACGGCTTTTTCCACGATGCGCTCGGGAAAGCGCCCCGCCAGGATGGACTTGGCGGAGCGTTCCTTGATGCCACCGATATAGCCGGTGTGCTTGTAATAGACCTTTTGGTCGACCTTACGTCCGGTCAGCACCACTTTGGCGGCGTTGATGACGATGACGTTGTCGCCACAATCGACATGAGGGGTAAAACTCGGCTTGTGCTTGCCGCGAAGCCGCATCGCCACGATCGAGGCAAGCCGGCCGACGACGAGCCCGTCGGCGTCGATCATGACCCACTTCTTCTCAACCTCGGCGGGTTTTGCCGAAAAGGTCTTCATAATCAATCCATCTGGCAAGTGCGCCGCTACCGCGGCTTTTCGCGCGCGCTTTTAGCGGCTCGGTTCGGTGTGGTCAATATGATTGCGAGGTTATTTCGTCAATATCTCAACAATTTGGCTCGGTGGTATTATATCACCTCTCGCTGGGAATGGCGTAGGTCGACGTTGCATGGGCGACGAGATCGTCTTCGCCCTCCGAGCGGATGGCGATGTCGCCGACGGCAAGCCGTTTGCCCAGCTTCAGGAGTTTCGCCTCGCCGACCAGATCCCGTGCCGCCGGTTTTCTGAGAAAATTGATATTGAGATTGGTGGTCACGGTGAGAGGCACCCAGCCGATCGTGCCAAGGATCGCGACATAAATCGCGAAATCAGCGAGTGCCATCATCGTCGTACCGGCGATCGTGCCGCCGGGCCGCAACGACTGGGCGTCAAACTGCTTTCGCACGCGACAGCCGCCATGCCAGACCTGCTCAATGACGTATCCGCTGTGCGGGTTGAACATTTCCGGAAATTCGGCGCTGAGCAGGCGCTCAAGCTCCTTGACCGAAAGTTTCGGTGCCGCCATGTCCCCTCGCCCCTGCTCTATCCGCCGGGATCGGATACAATGCAAAGAGCGCACTGCCAATCCGCAGGACTAAGCGGGACCCAAAGGACTTACGGTCATGAAGGCACAATCCACCGCCGCCAGAGCCTCGGACTCTTCGCTGATACTGTTGCGGGAGGATGTCGCCAACGTCGCCGTGCTGACGCTCAACCGCCCGCATGCGCTCAACAGCCTGTCTGAAGCGATGCTTGAGGCGCTTGGCGATGCGCTGACAGCGATAGCACACGACGACACGGTGCGGGTTGTCGTGCTGGCCGCGAACGGGCCGGCCTTCTCGGCCGGTCACGATCTCAAAGAGCTTTATCGGCACCGCGCGAACGAAGACGGCGGGCGCGCATATTTCAAGCACATCATGACCATGTGCAGCACGATGATGCAGCAAATCGTCAGGCTGCCGCAGCCGGTCATCGCCGCCGTTCAGGCGACCGCCACCGCCGCAGGCTGCCAGCTGGTGGCCACCTGCGACCTCGCCCTCGCCGCCAGCACCGCCAGGTTTGCGACCTCCGGTATCAACGTCGGCTTGTTTTGTTCGACGCCGATGGTCGCGCTGTCCCGCAACGTCGCGCACAAGCCGGCAATGGAAATGCTGGTCACCGGCGAGATGATTTCGGCCGAGCACGCCGAACGCATCGGCCTGATCAACCGTGTTGTCGCGCCGGGGACCGAACGGGATGAAGCCCTCAAGCTTGCGAAGAAGATCACAGAAAAGTCCGCAAGTGCGATCAGGATGGGCAAAGAGGCGTTCTATCGCCAGCTCGAAATGCCGCTTGCCGAGGCCTACAATTACGCGGCGGATGTGATGGTGGAAAATCTGCTTACGCGCGACGCCAACGAGGGAATCGGTGCCTTCATCGACAAGCGCAAACCAAAATGGGAAGACCGCTGACCTTCTGCCCTCGATGAACCACGACTCCTACCTCGATAGCTACATCCGCGGCATTCTCAACACCGTGAAATCGATCGCTATGGTCGGCGCTTCGGCAAAGCAGAACCGTCCGAGCTATTTTGCCTTCAAATATTTGCTGGAGCGCGGCTACAATATGATCGCGGTCAACCCGGGTCATGCCGGGCAAAGCGTGCTCGGCCGTCCATTCTATGACCGGCTTGCCGATGTGCCCGAGCCGATCGATATGGTCGATATTTTCCGCGCGTCGCGTTATGTGCTTCCCATCATCCAGGAAGCACTCGCATTAAATCCGCAGCCGCAAGTAATCTGGATGCAGCTTGGCCTGAGCAACGATGAAGCCTGCGCACTTGCGGAAGCCCAAGGTGTGAAAGTGGTGATGAACCGCTGTCCAAAGATCGAGTACGGCCGCCTGTCCGCGGAAATCGCCTGGATGGGCGTCAACACGCGGACCATCACGTCGAAGAAAGTCGCGCTCACGGGTGGTATTCAGCGCCTGTCCCTCAACCGCACATCAGCACCTGGAGGCACGACCGAAGCCGCCAGCGCCGCAGAACGCACGCAGCGCGAAGCGGCAGGGACTGAATCGTGAGACGCCCGCTACTGAAACAGGACGCTGGAATTTACCCACAGCAAACGGGCGGCGTCATTCGCCCCGGGACTGGAACTTTTCACATAATTTTCACATTATATTTCCGGATTTTCCGGCCTGCGGCTCGATCGAACGGCTCGGGCGGGCGGCACAACGTAGAGTAGGAGCAGAGAGCCATGAAAATTCGCTGGGTATTGACGCTAGCCCTGTTGAGCACTGCGGTCGCGATCACATCCGCCGCGGCGCAGGATTGGCAAAAGCCGCGTTACCAGCGCAATCAACAACAAGACCAACAAAATCAGGATGCGTGCATGAATGATGCCATGACGATCTGCGGAGCATTCGTGCCCGATCGGGATAAGGTCGCAGCCTGTCTTCTCTCCAACAAACGGCGGATCTCGCACGCCTGCCGCGTCGCGCTGTCGCATTGGCACGGCTGAAGCGAGCGCCGACTAGCAAATGACCTCACGTCGTATCGGTTGATGCGGCATTCCTTCAATTAACGAAAACGCCATTTCGGCGCCTTGACGCTTGCGGCTCGTTCTATAAACCGGACGTGCTTCTGCCGCCCCGATCAGCGTCAAGGATTTGACCGATGAGCGAACGCATTCCCGGTTTCTCGACGCTCGCGGTCCACGCCGGCGCACAACCCGATCCCACTACGGGGGCGCGGGCGACGCCGATCTACCAGACCACCTCCTACGTCTTCGAAAGCGTCGATCATGCGGCCTCGCTGTTCGGCCTGCAGACGTTCGGCAATATCTATACCCGGATCGGCAATCCGACCAACGCCGTGCTTGAAGAACGGGTCGCGGCGCTCGAGGGCGGCACCGCCGGACTTGCGGCCGCATCGGGACACGCCGCGCAAGTGCTTGCGTTCCATTGCCTGCTGCAGCCGGGCGACGAGTTTGTCGCGTCGAAAAAGCTATATGGCGGCTCGATCAATCAGTTCAATCACGCCTTCAAGAATTTCGGCTGGAACGTGGTTTGGGCGGACCCCGACGATATCACCTCGTTCGAGCGTGTAATCTCGCCGAAGACCAAGGCGATCTTCACCGAGTTGATTGCCAATCCTGGCGGCGTCATCACCGACATGGCTGCGGTCGCGCAGATCGCGCGGCGCGCCGGCGTGCCTTACATCGTCGACAACACATTGGCCACGCCGTATCTGTGCAAACCGATCGATCACGGCGCCGACATTGTCATTCATTCGCTGACCAAATTTCTCGGCGGCCACGGCAATTCGATCGGCGGCATGATCGTCGACGCCGGCACTTTCAACTGGTCGCGCGAGCGCCGCTATCCGATGCTGTGCGAGCCGCGGCCGGAATATCACGGCATCGTGCTGCACGAGACGTTCGGCAATTTCGCCTTCGCGATCGCTTGCCGCGTTTTGGCGCTGCGCGATATCGGGCCGGCGCTGTCGCCGTTCAATGCGTTCCTCATCCTTACCGGCATCGAGACGCTGCCGCTGCGCATGCGCCAACACTGCGAGAATGCGGTTGCGGTCGCCGAATGGCTCGCGGCGCACCCGAAGGTCGCTTGGGTGAGCTATCCGGGTTTGCCCGGCGACCGCTATCACAACCTCGCCAAGAAATACTGCCCGAACGGCGCCGGCGCTGTGTTCACGTTCGGGCTCAGAGGCGGCTACGATTCCGGCGTCAAGCTTGTGTCCAACGTGACGCTGTTTTCGCACCTCGCCAATATCGGCGACACGCGCTCGCTGATCATTCATCCTGCTTCGACGACGCACCGGCAGCTCTCCGACGCGCAGAAGATTTAAGCCGGCGCCGGACCCGACGTGGTGCGGCTCTCGATCGGCATCGAGGACAAAGAAGACATCATCGCCGACCTCGACCAGGCGTTAGCTGAATAGCTTCGCCAGCCGGTGCGCTATCGCTCATCGTAACGCCAACAACATGCGCCGCGTGCAGCGTTGCGACAGTCAAGATCAGCATCGCCATCGCCTGATGCAACAGCGCGAGCGGCAGCGGTACGACCAGCAACAACACAGCGATACCGAGCGCCACTTGCAACACGACTGCGGCGAACAGAACGAAAACGCCGGTACGAGCGGGCCCCGCTTTTGCCGTGCGCGCGACGTCGAGTGCATGCAGCAACGCACAGACAAAGATCAGATAAGCCAGCATGCGGTGGTCGAACTGCACGGTCAGAACATTCTCGAAAAAATTCCGCCACGGCGGTGATGCCGAGAACAATTGCGCGACGTCAGGCACCAGCGCGCCGTCGATCAGCGGCCAGGTGTTGTAGATGTAACCGGCGCGCAAGCCCGCAACGAGCGCGCCAAGATAAATCTGCAACAGCACAAGAACCAGAAGGCCGATGGCGCCGGCCTTTATGCGCGCCCCTGCCCTCCCCGCAGCAGCAAGCGGCGAAGGTGGATCAACAAGCCGCCGCGCGGTCCAGATCAGCGCCGCGTAGATCGCGCAGGCGAGGATCAGATGGGTCGCGAGGCGATATTGCGAAACTTCGGTGCGCTCGGCGAGGCCGGAGGCGACCATCCACCAGCCGACCGCACCTTGCAGCGCGCCCAGCCCGAAAATGAACCACAGCCGCGGGCGGAGCGACGGCGCCACCCAGCCGCACCACAAAAACCAGACCAACGGCAGCAAGAACGCCACACCGATCAGCCGGCCGAGCAGACGATGCGTCCATTCCCACCAATAAATGGTCTTGAACTGATCGAGGCTCATGGCGGCGGGCAACGCGCGGTATTGCGGAATCGCCTGATATTTCTCGAACGCGTCCTGCCAGTCTTTTGCGCCAAGCGGCGGCAGCGCGCCCGTGACCGGCTTCCACTCGGTGATCGAGAGCCCGGATTCCGTCAGCCGGGTCGCGCCGCCGACCAAAACCATCGCCAGCACCAGCGCAGCGACCGCATAAAGCCACAGCCGGATCGCGCGTGCGTGCGTGTCGGCGGCTGAATTGCCGGTCATCGTTGCTCCGCTTGTCGTTCGCGCGCGGACCATATAGTGCTGCGGCCAAAGCTTGCAACGTACCCTATTCCGTCATCCTGAGGCGGCCGCGAAGCGGCCCTCGAAGGATGCGGCCGCGGCGCCCGGGCCGTCGTCCTTCGAGGCTCGCTGCGCTCGCACCTCAGGATGACGGGACATATTCAACGAGAGCTGCTTTCCCATGTCGCTTCGGCTTCGCAAATTCATCGGCGCGATCGGTCTCATCGTGCTCGTCATCGTCTGGGCGCTGGTCGCGATGGCGCTGGCGCAGATGCCGGCGATCCGCGACCATGCCATCATCTCGGTCGCCTACTACGTCATCGCCGGCCTCGGCTGGGTGCTGCCGGCGTTGCCGCTCATCGCCTGGATGAGCGGATCAGGGATCAAGTCATCAGGTATCAGGGATCAGTAATCAGGGATCAGAAAACGCGCTTCTGATACCTGATCCCTGACTACCTGATCCCTGGCTTACGCCGCCTCCTGGCGGCGAAAGCCATTCCACATCGCGGTGGCGGCGCCGGAGAGAAGCACCTGCACGTAGCGCAATTGCTGATACTCGCCGTTGAGCGAGATGCGCGGCAGTGCGGTCAGGTGCTCCATGTGGCCGTAAGTGATGACGCCCGGCCGCGTCGTCACCGCGGTCTTAAAGCCAAGCGCGGCGGCGAGCGCAAATTCGCGCCGCCCGGCGGCCGTCGGATCGCCGTACGGGTACGCCAGATGCTCCGGCCGCTTGCCGAGCGCGGCCTCGATCACCGAGCGGCCCAAATCCATTTCCGACCGCGCCACCTTTTCCGGCAGCTTGGCCAGCATCGGATGATTGACGGTGTGCGCGCCGATCGTCACCAGCGAATTGGCGGCGAGCTGCGACAGCTCCCGCCAGTCCATGCACAAATCCTTGCAGAACGCCCCAAGGTTGACGGCATAGCGGGCCGCGAGGTTGCCCACCAATTCGTGCACTTCGGCGTCGCTCGGCCTTTGCCGCAGCCACCAGTAAATCTCCTCGTAGAGCGCGCGCTTCTCCTCGAGCGTGGCGCAATCGAAAGTGCGGTTGTCGCCGTCGAGCGCAAGCCTGATGCGGGCGTTGCGCGCGATCACGGCTTCAAGCGCCAGCCACCACAATTCGCCGAGCCGGTCGGGAAAGCTCGTCGCCACATAGACCGCGAACGGCATCTCGGCCTTCTTGAGGATCGGATATACGTATTTGAGCGTGTCGCGATAGCCGTCGTCGAAGGTGAGACACACGAAGCGGCGCTTGGTATCGCCCTCGGTCAGGCGCCGGTACATGTCGTCGAGGCTGATGACATCGACGCCCGAGCGGCGCAGCAGTTTCACCACGCTCGAGAGAAAGCGCGGCGTGATCTCGAGCATGCGATTGGCCTGGAACAAATCGGGCCGCGCCGGGCGCACGTGATGGAACGTCAGGATGACGCCGAGCCCGCCGACGAACGGCTTCAGCGCATAATGCGCGCCGGTGAAGTACAGCGATTCCAGTCCGCCGCGGATGATCGTCTGCTTGAGCCCGGTCACGGTGCTTCCCTGAAAACCCGGAGTTCCCTGATCAACGCGCGATCCTATCCGCCCCCTGGTTGACAATTCTTTGCCGGAACCACCACGAAAGCTCAGCAACAAGTTCCCGCGACGCTCCTGCGCCTTCATCCTGCCCCGCAAAGCGGGGAAGGGGGACCGCGCCCTAGCGCGGTGGAAGGGGCGCGGGCGATGAGGTGAGCCTCTTTGCTGCACGCCCCCTCCACCATGCTGCGCATGGTCCCCCTCCCCCGCACTACGTGCGGGGGCGGATGAGCGCCATCGTTCCCGCGACGCGATCCGCGCCCGGGTTTTGCGATGACCGTAGCCCGGATGGAGTGAAACGAAATCCGGGATCGGCGTTGCAGCCTAAATGCCGTCCCCGGATTACGCTGCGCTTCATCCGGGCTGCGAAGGAAAGAAAAAAGGAAGCGGAACGCCGACAGACGTGTGCATCAACCTCCGCGCGTTTTTAGGGCGCGGCGCGTGCCCTTATCTCTTTTCCCTCCCCCGCGTGCGGGGGAGGGTTGGGAGGGGGCACGCTCGCCTATCGGCGTTCCACCGCGGTTCTTGCGAAAGGCACTTTCGCACCTTTGGCTCAGCTCCAGGCCAGGCTTCCATGGGACGTGGCAGGACGTTCGATCCGGTACGGCCACTCCAACCGGGGAGCAGAGATCTTGCGCTATTCCACGGGCGTTACCCGCGCCCGCCTGTCCCAGTCCAGGGAATGCACCTCCCGGACCGGTCGTAGTGCCGGTCAGATGATGCCCAAAGCCGCCCGGGAACGGAGTGTATCGCTCCGCCCGCGGGCACCGCACTCGCTCCGCTTTCGGGAGTACCCTCGGCCGAAGGCGTCCTTCACTGAGCGAGATTCGCGATAAGCAATGTACCCGAAATGGGGACACGTGTCAAGCGGACCCGTCTCTACACTAGTGACCCATCAGGTCGATATCTGCCAACTTAGCTGCTTGGCGAAAGGACTCAGGTCGCGCCACAATGGCTGTGCAATAGGACCGCACGGTGAATTTGGCGGCGTCGAGCGTCACGCGATATTTGGCCTCTTCATGAGCAAGATTATTTTTACAACAAAAAACTCGTCGAGCTATGACGACAGGCCGGAGGAGTATTACCATTTTCCCAGCACGTACCTCAATCAAGCCCGCAATGCGGTCGGCGACCATGTGATCTATTACGAGCCACGGCGGTCAAGCACCAATGATTCAAGCCGTGGTGGACAGCAGGCGTATTTTGCCACTGCGCGTTTGAACGAGATCGTTGAAGATCGAAGACGCGCGGGCCACTACTACGCGATCGTCTCCGGCTTCCTCAGTTTCGATCGACCCGTTCCTTTCTTGGAAGGAGGCGAGTACTACGAGAGCGCCTTGCGTAAACCAGATGGGTCCACAAACAGAGGCGCTTTGGGCGCGCGGTGCGACAAATCCCCGAAGCCGAATTTGATCGAATCTTGAAAGCAGGATTTGCAGCAGAATTGGTTCAGTTCGACAAAAAGGACAATGGTCCTCTCACGGGATTTGATGAACCTATCCACCCGATAGAGCGGCCAATAGTGGAGATGACAATTTCCCGACCATTTCGCGATCAAGCCTTCAAAAGCGCTGTTCGCGCTGCTTACGACAACCGATGTGCGCTTACGGGCCTTTGTTTGATCAACGGCGGTGGCCGTCCCGAAGTACAGGCCGCGCACATTATGCCAGTCGCCGACAACGGACCAGACTCCGTTCGAAATGGGCTCGCATTGTCGAGCACATTCCATTGGCTATTCGATCGCGGGCTTATTTCGATTGACGACGATCATCGAATTCTAGTCGCTAAAAACAAGATCCCAGATCAAATTCGCAAACTACTAAACGCCGATGGGAAAATTATCGCGCCAAACGACCAAGGCTTTCGGCCGCATCCGTACTATCTGAGGTACCACCGCGAGCACACATTTAAGGAATAAGACGTTACCAACCCTCAATCCCAATGTCGCGTTTTGATATAAGATCGTATTTCTGCGCGAACCACTCAACAAACGCTTCGGGGGCTTCGCCAGTAATCCAGTGACTTCTCAATCTTTCATCCTCGATCCCGGCATCATCTGTGTCAATTCCATAAATCCTCAACATGACGGTGTCGGCGGTCCTTTTCCATTTAATGAAATCTCTCATGTCGCTGGACATTGGATTACCCGTTTCAAGCGGAACTCATCCGTTAGCGCTTGGTCCGCGGATCGGTGAATCTTTACCCACAATATCCCCAGTTATATGACGCTACACTGCAGTTTATGACGCTACACTGCAGTCAACTCGTGCTGGGAACATTCATTGCCCGACTAACCGGTGAACCCTGATTTCCATTAGAGTTTGATTCATTGGGACGGAATCGATTTGGGATTCCCAAATCGAAGCGGGTCTGATTCAAGATGCTGGCTGGAGTGGAGGCCAGCATGGATGGCACGACCCTATTCGCTTGATCTTCGCGAACGCGTTGTTGCGATGGTTTTGGCTGGCGAGAGCTGCCGCAAGGTTGCTGGCACCTACAAGGTGAGCGTGGCGAGCGTGGTGAAGTGGTCGCAACGGTTCCGCGCGACCGGCAGTGCAGCGGCGAGGCGAATGGGCGGCAATCAAGCCCGCTCGCTGGCGGGTGAGCGCGACTGGCTTTTGCAACGCCTTGCCACGGTGCCGGATTTGACCCTGCGGACACTGGTGGTGGAGCTTGGCGAGCGCGGTGTTGTCACGAGTTACGGCTCGGTCTGGCGTATCATCCACGATGCCGGCATCAGCTTCAAAAAAAACTCTGTTCGCCACCGAGCAAGACCGCCCCGACGTCGCACGAAGGCGGCGACGCTGGAAAGCGTATCAAGGCCGGCTTGATCCGGCACGGCTGATCTTCATCGACGAGACCTGGGCCAAGACCAACATGACGCGGCTGTGCGGCTGGGCGCCGCGCGGACACAAGCTCATTGCCAAGGTGCCTCAAGGCCATTGGCGAACGCTGACCTTCCTGGCGGCCTTGCGTCACGACCGGATCGAAGCCCCCTGCGTGATCGATGGGCCGATCAACGGCGAAAGCTTCCTGGCCTATGTCGAACAGATTCTTGTTCCGACCCTCAAAGTCGGCGACATCGTCATCATCGACAATCTTGGCAGCCACAACGGAAAGGCCGTGCGCAGCGCCATTCGCGCCACCGGCGCTCGGCTCTTCTTCCTGCCGCCCTACAGCCCCGATCTCAATCCGATCGAACAGGTCTTCGCCAAGCTCAAGACGCTGCTGCGCAAGGCAGCCGAGCGAACAGTCGAAACCACCTGGAAGCGCATCGGCACGCTGCTCGGCGCCTTCACTCCACAGGAATGCGCAAACTACTTCAGGAATGCAGGATACGCTTCAATATAACTGGATCAGACTCTAATAATCCTTGTCCGCTACACCGCCCGCCACGCGGGCTTGCTCGGATCGACCCCCGGATCAAGTCCGGGGGCAGGCTCTCTTAGATGAAGCGCCGATTGGCATGCCGATGACGGCCGGCTCCTTGCCAAGCGGGAACGCCCCCTCATCCCAACCTTCTCCCCGCGCGCGGGGAGAAGGAGTGCGCAGCGTAATGGTCGGGGCTACGCCGCCCAGTCTTCGGTCTTCAGTCCGGGCACGCGCGCGAACTCGCGCTCATTTGCTGTCACCAACGTCGCACCCCGCCGGCGTGCTTGGGCAGCGATTAGGACGTCATAAGGTCCGATCGGCTTGCCGGCGCGCTCCAGCGCAGCGCGAATGTTGCCGGCTTCCTCGGCGTCTTCAGACTCAAACGGCCAGGGCGCGACATTGAGCGTCAGGAAAGATGAGAGGTTGGCGGCATTTTCTCGCGGGCGCGCGCTGTGCTTGATCCCGTACCGCAGCTCAAAAAGCACGATGGCCGGAATCCCCACGACCGTTCCGTCCGCCAGCGTCTGCAACAGCCACGCCCGCACCTGCGGGACACGCCGATTAATCGCCGCAACAACAATGTTGGCATCGAGGCAGATCATTCATCGTCGAAAATCTTGCGCGACGGCGGCATCGGCGGTTGTTTGGGCCGGCCCTCGGGCAGGAAGTCGGCTCCGCCTTCGCGATCGATCTTGGCAAAGATGGCTTCCATCGTCTCGCGATCGCTTTCAACCGGCTCCAGCAGCACGCCGCGGCCGACCCGGCGCACGCGCACTTCTTTTCCGGGCAGCCGAAATTCCTTCGGCAAGCGAACCGCTTGACTCCGGCCGTGTTTGAAGATTTTGGCCCTGGCTTGTTCGGTCATCTGGGCAAATCGCGGTGATAGATACCAATGGTATATACCATTATTGGCGCCGAGCGACAACGCCGCTTCTACCCTCCGCGCGCTCTAGAAAGATTACGCCGCGGCAACGGCCAGGCATTTGACCTAAAGTATTCAAGAAATTGTTGCAATTTCCGGGTGCCGAGACGGCTTAATTGATGTCCGCGGTCTGTACATGATACGACGAATTCCATGCTTCCATTGATCGCAGAACGCCGCTCCGACATCGCCGCGCTCTGCCGGCGCTTCGGGGTCCGGCGGCTCGTCGTGTTCGGCTCGGCGGCCCGCGGTGCGGATTTCGATCCGGCGCGGAGCGATCTCGATTTCCTCGTCGAATTTGATCGCGGCGATCCCGATGCGCTGTCGCTCAAGACCTTTTTCGGACTCAAGGAATCGCTCGAGGCGCTGTTTGGCCGGAGCGTCGACCTCGTCGAGCTGGGCGCGATGCGCAATCCCTATTTGAAGGCGAGCATCGAGCGGTCGCGGGAACCCGTCTTTGAAGCGTGACCCAAAAAGCCTGCTCTGGGACGCGCGCGACGCGGCTGACGCGATTGCTACGATGACCGCCGACAAGAACTTTGATGATTTCGACCGGGATATTGTCTTGCGTTCCGCGGTGGAACGCCAATTCGAGATCGTTGGCGAGGCGCTCCGCCAATTGGCGCGCGTCGACGCGGCGCTCGCGACAAAGATTCCCGATCTCCACGAGATCGTCGCTTTCCGCAACATCCTGATTCACGGCTACGCGATAATCGACCGCGCCCGGGTCTGGCGGGTGGTGCAAAATGATTTGACGCGCTTACGCGTCGCCTTGAACGATCTCCTCGCCGAGTCCTAACCCGAATCCCGAGCCTTCATTCAGCTAGCCCCTCCCCTGCACCTTCTCGCTACGGGGGCGGATGAAACAAATTACGCCGCCGCGGTGGCGGGGTTCGTTGAGGAGGAGCCGGAGGCGTCGGGGCGGCCGGCGACCAGGATGGTGACGTCGGTGAAGCCGGCGTCCTCAAGGCGCTCGCGGGCCTGGTCGGTGGCGCGGTTCGACAGCGTCTCGACCACAAGGATCGCGTGCGAGGCAAGCTGCGCGATGCTGGGCAGGTCCTCTGTCATCTCCGCGCCATCGACGGCGCCAGCATCGATGACGACGTGGCCATAGGTGTAAGCGAGCGCCTGGAAGTTCTTGGTCATGCCGGGCGCTGAGGCGAGTTCGCCCGGCGCCGCCGGCGCGCGACCGGAAACGATCAGGTTGAGGCCGGACATCCGGTCCCTGGTGATGATGTCGCCGAAAGCGGCGTCGCCGTCGGCTAGCTCGGCGAATCCGGGCGCGGACGGATCGCCGGAAATCGCCCGGATCGCGCGATCGCCGGAGCCCAGGCCCACCAGCACCACGCGGGCTTCCCGCGCCAGCGCGCGGGCGAATTTGATGGCGATCCCGCTCGTTCCCAGATGCGGCGCGACGCCGAAGACCGCGACCTGGCTGCCGCCGCCTGCGGCGCTGTCGAGATCTTGGCTGCTAAAGTCTCGGGCGCTGTCAAAGTCTTGTCCGCCGTTGAAGTCTTGCGCGCCGCCAAAGTCTTGCGCGCGATTTAAATCCTGGGCGTTGTGAAAATCATGCGCGAATTCGCCGATCGCGCTCGCCGGCACGCCGGCCGGCCGCCGGCTTTTCACCGCAGCAGCTAGCCGCGCCGTCAAGCGGCCGGTCGCGGACGGAGGCTCGCCCGCGCGCGCGGCCGCAGCGGAAGTTCTGGCAGTGGTCGAGACTGGTTTCATCGCGACTTGTTTGGTCGAGAATGGCCGAACGGCGCGGACCGGCCGCGCGGCGGCATCGGTTGCCGGATTGGCGAGAAACTCGCGGGTCACCACGATACCGCAGCAGACCACGAAGGTCGCCAAGGTGGCGATCAGCACGGTCGGAAGCTTTTTCGGATAGGCTGGAACGTTCGACACCGAGGCGCGCGAAATGATGCGGGCATCCGGCGGCGCCGACGCAATGCTGTCGCGGGCGGTGGCCTCGCGATATTTGGCCAAATACGATTCCAGCAGATCGCGCTGCGATTTCGCCTCGCGTTCCAGCGCGCGCAATTGCACGTCCTGCTCGTTGGTCGAGGACGCCTGGTTCTTGAACTGCTCGAGCATCGCGGTTTGCGACTCCACCCGGGCGCTGGCGAGCTGGGCGTCGTTTTCGAGCGCGCGCGCCACCAATTCGGCTTCGTGCCTGATCTGCTGGTCGAGGTCGGCGATCTGCGCCTTTAATTCCTTGATGCGCGGATGGTTGTCGAGCAGCGAGGAGGATTGCTCGGCGAGCTGCGCGCGCAACGTCACGCGCTGCTCGGAGAGCCGGCGGATCAATTCGGAATTGAGCACGTCGGAGGACTGGATCTCGTCGCTGGCCTTGAGCATCTGGCGGATGAGTCTGGCTTTGGCCTCGGCGTCGGCCTTGAGCGTGCGCGCGGCGCCGAGCTGCGCGTTCATCTCGCCGAGCTGCTGGGCCGACAAGGTGGTGCCGTTCGGGCCGACCAGGAGGTTGGTCTTGCCGCGGAACGCCTCGACCCTGGCCTCGGCCTCCTCGACCTTTTTGCGCAGCTTCTCGATCTCGCCCGCGAGCCAGGCGCCGGCGCCGCGCACCTGCTCCTGCTTGGCGAGTTGCTGGCGCTCGAGATAAGCGTCGGCGATGGCATTAGCGACACGGGCGGCGAGTTCGGGATTCTCCGACAGAAAGTCGATGACGATGACGCGCGACTTTTCCACCGGGTAGACGTTGAGCCGGTCGTAATAGGCGTCGAGCACCCGCTCTTGCGGCGTCATGCTCAGCGGGTTCTTGGTCAGGCCGATGAAGCCGAGCACGGTCTTGAACAGCGACACGCCGCCGAGCGCCGAATCGAACTCACGCCGCTCGTTGAGCTTGAGCTTGTTGATCACTTCGGTGGCGAGATCGCGCGACAGAATAAGCTGCGCCTGGCTGGTCACGGCCTCGAGATCGACCGTGCCGCGATCGCCGGTGTCGCGATCGACGTCGGGGCGGAGAAACGCATTGTCGCGGCCGACCACCAGGACGCGCGATTCGCCGAGATATTTCGGCGGGATCAGCATCACCACCGCGAAAGTGATGAGCGCCACCGCGATGGTCGGGCGCAGAATCTTGCCCTTGTTGCGCCAGAGCGCAGCGCCCAGCTGGGACGGGTCGAAGTCGGCATCCATCATTGAGCCGCGCGCCGGCGGCCGGGGCGGTTGCGAGGCCAAACTCATGTCGCGGCTCCTGCTGACGGACTTTAGGCGCGGGACTGACGGCGGGCCCGGTCCGCACGCTCCATCACAGTCGATTATGGTTTCCATCTGGTTAAACGCCCGCGGAACGGTCAGTGTTCGGCCCATAAGCAACGCGGCGGAAAGGCTTTGTTAATGCCGAGGCTGCTCTATCGACCTTAACTCGCTGCCGCGATTTTTAAGGATTAGCCGTGACGCAAGCCGCCGCATCGGTCGGCCTGTCGATGCCGACCGCGCGCATCGTCGAGCCAGCGGCGGTCGCGCCGTCGCTGAAGATCATGCACATCCTGCGAGCGCCGGTTGGTGGCCTGTTCCGCCACGTGCTCGATATCGCCCGCGGCCAGGCGGCGCGCGGCCATCGCGTCGGTCTGATCGTCGATGCCGTGACCGGCGGCGCGCGCGCTGACGCGGTGCTGGCTGAACTCGTGCCGGAGCTTGCGCTCGGGCTGCAACGCGTCGCCATCGCCCGCGAGCTCGGCCCGTCCGACTTTCGTGCGCTGCGCGCGATCGCCGGCCACATCAAACGTGCCGCGCCGGACGTGCTTCATGGCCACGGCGCCAAAGGCGCGGCGCTGGCGCGGCTTGCCCCGACCGCGCCCGGCGCGATCCGCGTCTACACCCCGCACGGCGGTTCGCTGGTCTATCGTCCCGGCACCATCGGCGGCGGTTTCTATCGCTCGCTGGAATGGCTCTTGAAGTGGCGCACCGATCTTTTCCTGTTCGAGAGCCACTATGTGGCAACCCTGTTCCGCGCCCAGATCGGGCGCACGCCGACCTTGACGCGCGTCGTGCATAACGGCGTCGGCGACGACGAGTTTGCCGCCATTACGCCCGCACGCGACGCGACCGATCTCGTAGCACTCGGCGAATTGCGGCCGGTCAAGGCGTTCGACGTGCTGATCAACGCCGTGGCCAAGCTCAAAGCCCATGGCCGTCTGGTCACGGTGACCATTGCCGGCGAAGGACCGCTTGACGCGGAGCTCAAGGCGCAAGCGCTGCACCTTCACGTCGCCGATCAGGTCCGTTTTGTCGGCCATCGCCCGGCGCGGGCGGCGTTCGCGATGGGGCGCACCATGGTCATCCCGTCACGCGCGGAATCCCTGCCCTACGTGGTGCTCGAGGCGGCGGCCGCCGGCGTGCCGATGATCGCGACGCGCGTCGGCGGCGTTCCGGAGATATTCGGTCCCGACGCCGCCCATCTGGTCGCGCCGGACGATGCCGGCGCGCTCGCCGGCACCATCGACGCGGCGCTCGACGCGCCCGACCACGTGCGCCACATTGCGCAGGTGGTCAGGAACCGCGTGCGCAGCGAGTTTTCGCTCGCCGCGATGGTTGACGGCGGCTTGGCCGCCTATAGCGAAGTGCTGGCAATGCGAAAATTGAAACAATTCGCCTAACCAATTTTTGAATTTTATTCACTATTTAGGTCTTTGGACTGCAGTGAAGTCTTTTGGACTGCATTGAAGTCTCGGGAGTGCATTGAAGTCTTGGGACTGCTCGGGGGCGTTCCCGCGTTTGCGCGCGGGCATCAGAACAGCGTGCAAAACAGTGCCAGTGATGTCCAAGCCTGAGCCCGGCGCGATTTTCGATACGGCGTCTGCGGTGCGTTCCGCAGTCACGTTGATGCCGCGCGCTGACTTGCCGCAAGCCGAAGCGCCGCCGCTTTCGCCGGAAGCGCTCGAAGTCACTGCAAAACCATACCGCGCCGCCTATTCGCCGATCGTGCTCGCCGGCCTCGTTCGTGCGATCGAATTTGCGCTGGTCGCTGCGATCGGCTTTGTCGTCTATGTCTGTTACGTGGTGCCGACGCACGGCTTCGCCTGGTACTATTTCGTCGCTATCCTCGGCATCTCGCTGCTCGCGATGCTGGCGTTCCAGGCCGCCGACATCTATCAGGTCCAGGCGTTCCGCGGGCACGAAAAGCAGTACATGCGGCTCGCCTCGGCGTGGTCGGCGGTTTTTCTGATCGCGATCTGCGCGTCGTTCTTCGCCAAAGTCGGCGACCAGTTCTCCCGGGCCTGGCTTGGCGGCTTCTACGTCCTGGGCCTGTTCACCCTGATCGCGTTCCGGCGCGGGCTTTTTCTTTTGGTGCGGCGCTGGACCCGGGAAGGTCGGCTCGATCGCCGCACCGTCGTGGTCGGCGCGGACCATAACGGCGAGACGCTGATCGATACACTTGCGGCGCAGCGTGATTCCGATGTGCGCGTGGTCGGCGTGTTCGACGATCGAAGCGACGAACGCAGCCCGTCAAGCTGCGCCGGCGTCGCCAAACTTGGCACGGTCGACGATCTGGTGGCGTTTGCGCGCAACACCCGCGTCGATCTCGTGATCTTCTCGCTGCCGATCTCGGCGGAAAGCCGCATCCTGCAGATGCTCAAGAAGCTCTGGGTGCTGCCGGTCGATATCCGGCTCTCGGCGCACACCAACAAGCTGCGCTACCGCCCGCGCTCGTACTCCTATGTCGGCAGCGTCCCGGTGCTCGACATTTTCGACAAGCCGATCGCCGACTGGGACGTCGTGATGAAGTGGCTGTTCGACAAGATCGTCGGCTCGCTGGCGCTGATCTGTGCGCTGCCGATCATGCTGGTCGTCGCCATCGCCATCAAGCTCGACAGCCGCGGCCCGGTGTTCTTCAAGCAGAAGCGCTACGGCTTCAACAACGAGCTGATCGAAATCTACAAATTCCGCTCGATGTATGTCGATCAGGCGGACGCGGCCGCGAGCAAGCTGGTCACCGTCGGCGATCCGCGGGTGACCCGCGTGGGCCGCATCATCCGCAAGACCAGTCTCGACGAACTGCCACAGCTGTTCAACGTGGTCTTCACCGGCAACCTGTCGCTGGTCGGCCCGCGCCCGCACGCCGTGCAAGCCAAGGCCGAGAACCGCCTCTATGACGAAGCCGTCGACGGCTACTTTGCGCGGCACCGCGTCAAGCCCGGCCTGACCGGCTGGGCCCAGATCCACGGCTGGCGCGGCGAGACCGACAGTCAGGAAAAAATCCAGCGCCGTGTCGAACACGACCTCTATTACATCGAGAACTGGTCGATCCTGCTCGACCTCTTCATCGTCGCGCAGACGCCGTTTGCACTGATCCGCACTGAAAACGCCTATTGATCCTCTGACTTCGCGCAGCGGCGGGAGTTGCCTTGCATATCCTGATCAATGACTTCATCGGCGGCGTACTCGATCGCGGTATCCCGCTCTATGTCCGCAATCTCATCGGCGGGTTGCGGGAGGAAGGATTTGAAGTCAGCGTGGTGCGCGCGCCATCGATCTGCCGCGTATTGCCACGCAACCTGTTTTATATGATCGCGGTTCTGGTCGAGCAGATCGCGTTGCCGATAGCCGGTTATCTGCTACGCGCCGATCTCACGCTTTATCCGTACAACTCGGTGGCGATTGCCGACCTGTTCACGCGGCGCGGCCGCATCGTGGTGCACGACCTCGAGCAACTCAATCGCGGTATGTCGTTGTCCAAGATCTACTATCTCGCCTGCTACCGCTTTCTGAAAAGGTACGACCGCCCGATGTTCGCGATCTCCGAGCTGACGCGGCAACGGATCAGTGAAAGCGGGCTGTTTGGCCGCTGCCCGGTCGTGCTGCTGCCCAACACGTTTTATACCTTCGAACGCTACCTGCGCGCCTTGAAGCGCAAGCCCACATCCGCCAAGTCGCTCCTTCTCTGCACCGGCTCGACTGCGAACAAAGACATTGCAACCCTCGTCGCCGATTATCTGCCAAAAGTCCTCACTGCCGGATTTCATGTCTCGATCCTGGGCCTGCACAAGGCCAGTGACGCGCCGCGCCTGAGTTCACTGCAAAGTTTCATTGATTCCGCACAATTGCACATCTGCGGACGGCTCTCCGATCGTGCGGTCGCGCGCGAGTACCGTTCGCACCGCATTGTGTGGGTGCACTCGCTGCGCGAAGGCTTCGGCCGCTGCCTGGTGGAAGGCCGGCTCGCCGGCGCTCACGTTATCTGCTCGGACATTCCGGAATTCGAAGGCCTGCGTGACGACGACGTGCATTTCTATAGGGATGCCGATCAATTCATGGCAACGCTGGATCGGCTTATGCTCATGGACGCGCCGACCGCGCCCTACAACGGCTATCCCTACCGGGAGCTGCTGCGCAACAGCATCGAACGCGGCTTCCGCGAGGTGACTGGCGCCCGCACTGCGCCGCAGGTTCGGCCGGTTGGGTGATCTGCGGTTCAGACAGTGACTCGCGGTGCATTCCGCGATGCCCACGCGGGACGGGTGCGGCGAATTGCAGCAGCACGCCGGATCGACGCGCCGGTCGCGACTTTCGCGAGAAAAAAGCTGTCGTCGAAACGACGCCGCGAAATCAATCCTGCGTGCGCTGTGCCGGTACCGCTTCGCGTCGATAACGCTCGAGCGTGAAGCGGTGAAAGGGCGAGAGAAGCACTGCGAGCGCTTCTGCGACCAGCGCTCCGCGAAACAGGAAATAGTATCGCCAGCGATCGCCATCATGCCAGGGGCGCGGCCGCCCGTCCTCGTCGACGCGCGCATCGACTCGATAGTCGCCGAGGAAGCGCTGCCGGGCCACCATCGGGAACAGCGCATACATCCCGGGCAAGTTGACCATCGCGCCATCGATCGAACCGCCAATTCGCGGCCAGGTGGCGACTTCGGCGCTCAATGGCTCGGTGTGCGCCAGCCACGCCAGCAGGCGCGGGCTGGCGACGTAGGCGTGGGCGCAGCCTGAACGCACGCGCAGAATGTTTGAGCGGACAAAATGGGCCTGCAGAGGAACGTGGCCGAGATAGAAGCACCACCAGTCCGGCGGCAACGCGGTGATCGCCCGGCCGATCCGGGGCGCGAGCTGCTGCCAGGGTTGCCGAAAGAACACGTCATCTTCGAGCATGAGCGCGTGCGAGCGGCCGTTCGCCAAAGCGTGACGCGCGAGCGCCTGATGCGACTCCCAAATGGCGCGCTCGCCGTTCTCGCCGCGCATCGGGCGATAGAACATCACGTACCGGCACATCCCCATACTGTGGAAATGAGCCTCCGCCTCGCGGGTGCGGTGCGGCTGTTCCTGCAGCGAAATGCAGTAGACCGCATCCAGCGGATACGGCAATGGACTCGCGGCGAAGCGCCCAGTGCAATAGACACAGGATTTGTCATGTGAGACCGGCTCAAAATAGGGCGGCATGTCAGGGATGGTTGCGAGAAGCCGCTTATCCACCGGATCGCAGCCGCGGCAAGTCCCGGCATCCCGGCCCCGATCGCATCCGGTATGGAATCAAAGCCCCAGCCCTTCCGTTAACTGTTTTGTCGACGGTGCTCACCCCGATTCGAATGTTAACCATCGAGCAGACCGGGTCAATTCCCTTTCAGCGCCCGTGTGATCGACTGGACAAATCGCCGGCCCAGTGTTGCCTTTTGGGGACTCGTCAGATGCATAACGTTGCGCGTCGAATGCGACCGACGAGACTATTCACTACCTCGTCACGTCGACTGGCGCGCCCCGGCGGATTTCGGCACGGCGGTTATAACCGTTGTGGTTGGCCGCGCCGTTACTAAGCGTCGTGATCTGTCTCGCTGCGCTCTCGAGCGGCGTACAGGCGACGTCCATTCCAGACTTAGACACTCTCCCGCCCGATCATGTTTATCTGTTACGCTGGCTGTTGCCGATTGTCTCATGGGCACGGGACAAGCCGCGACATCTCCACGCAAAGAGAGCATCAGCGCCACGGTTTGCAGTCGTTTGCAGTTACCGATCACCGCCGTCACTTGCGTCGACCGTTATGTGAAGATCTACGGTTCATACCGCAGTCGTTCGGCCGCGGCGAACAATTCAATAGTTCTCGGCTTCCAGAAAGCTCAGTCAGCCTGGCGGGGAAAGCTGCTGCCGTCGCCGTTGCACTCTGGTTTGGGCGTCTGCCCGCCTTGGCGCCCAATGACATTACGCTCTGGCCCGAGTCCTTGCCGACGGCGCGCCGTTATGAGTAAATTTGCGCACAACCGCACGGGTGGCGGACTGTCGTACGCGGACCCGGCACAATGTTCAAAACAGTAGGGAGGAAAAATATGGCTAACCGGATTTTGACGACACACGTAGGGAGCTTGCCGCGCCCGCCCAAGCTTCTCGAATTGAGTCAGAAAAAAACCCTCGGCGAGAAGTTCGACGAGGCCGCCTTCGACCGCGAACTCAAGAATTCGGTGGCCGAGGTCGTACAGAAACAGAAAGAGGCGGGCGTCGATCTCGTGAACGACGGTGAGCTCGGTCACACCGTGGGGTGGGCATACGATTACGGCGCCTGGTGGTCGTATGTGATCCGGCGCCTCGGCGGCGTGGAGATCGTTGACCAAGGGCTGTGGTTCACCAAGCTTTCGGCACACACCAAGACGCCAATGGCGCCCAGGGATTTCGTCGTCGGCGACTGGGGCGAGCGCCGCGACATGGCCAAGTTCCACGAGGCTTATATGGACCCGCACTCCGGCTGCGGGTTGCCCGAGCAATTCATGACCAACCACAGCCCGCTGGTCAGAGGGCCGGTCAAATACAAGGGCCAGGATTTGATCCAGCGCGACATCACCAACTTCAAGGCCGGCCTGAAGGCGGCCGGGCTTTCGACCGAAGGCGCGTGGATGAATGCCATCGCGCCGGCAAGCTGCGCGCGGATGCCGAACGAGTATTACAAGAACGAAGAGGAGCTGTTGTACGCCTGCGCCGACGCGATGCACGAAGAGTACAAGGCGATCATCGACGCCGGCCTGATTGTCCAGCTTGACGACCCGGCGATCGGCGAAAACTGGGATCAGCAGAAGATTGAGCCGAGCGTCGAGGGCTACCGGCGCTACACCAAGATGCAAATCGACGCCCTCAACCACTCGATCAAAGGGCTGCCTCCCAGCAAAATCCGCTTCCACCTGTGCTGGGGAAGCTGGCACGGCCCGCATACCACCGACATCCCGATGAAGCACCTCGTTGACCTGATGCTGGCGGTCAATTGCGACTATTACTCGTTTGAAGCCGCCAACGCGCGCCACGAGCACGAGTGGAAGCTGTGGAAGAACATCAAGCTGCCCCCGGGCAAAAAGATCCTTCCCGGTATCGTCAGCCACTCCACCAACCTGATTGAAGACCCCGAGCTGGTCGCCGACCGGATCATTCGTTTTGCTGAAGCGGTCGGTCCCGAAAACGTCATCGCCTCGACCGATTGCGGACTTGGCGGCCGGGTCCACCCGCAGATCGCCTGGGCGAAGCTCAAGGCGCTTTCCGAGGGAGCGGCGCTCGCCAGCAAACAACTCTGGCAAGGACGGGCGGCGGCCTAACCGGTTGCAATCGTAGCGGGCCGGCTTACCCCCCCCGGCCCGCTTGCTCCTCCCAGTTCGTACATTGCAGAACTTCGGCCCGACCGATTAATCTCAGTCCCGGTGCCGCAGACTACTTTCGCGCGGCCGGACTAAAGATCGCCGCCGCCACGTGAACGCGCTACCCCTGCCCTTCCATCAGACTTCAACGCACCCAAAGAGTGCCGCATGAAAACGTCTACCGAGCGCATCCTGACCACCCATTCCGGCAGCCTGCCCCGCCCGAAGCCGCTGATCGACCTTATTCTCCGGCGCGAGGCCGGCGCGGCAGTGCAAGCGTTCGAAGCCGAGGCGGCGAAGGCGGTCGACGAAGTTGTCGCCGCGCAGGTCGCAGCCGGTATCGACGTCATCAGCGACGGCGAGATGAGTAAGCCGTCCTACACCACCTACATTCGGCACCGCGTCAGCGGCATCGAGCCCGATCCCCGCGCCGCCGAAAAGGGCCGCGACATCATGCAGGGCCGCGATCTCCTGGCGCATCCGGATTTCACCAGCCAACAACGTAATTTTAGCAGCATGCCGTTTCCGGGCTGCGTCGGCGAATTGCATTACCGGGATCGAAGCGGGCTGGACCGCGACATCGCGCACCTCAAGGCCGCTGCCGCCAAATCGCGGCCGGCGGACGTTTTCATGACCGCACCGTCGCCGGGAATTTTGACCCGCTTCATCATCAACCTGCACTACCCGACCGAGGATGCCTATGTCGCCGCGTTAGCCGATGTGATGCGACATGAATATCGCGCGATCATAGAAGCTGGCTTTTTGCTCCAGATCGACGCCCCCGACCTCGGCTCGGCGCGCAACAATCAGTATCGGCATCTTACGGACGACGAATTCTGCCAGAAAATCGCCGAGCGCAATATCGCGGCGCTCAACGCAGCGACAGCCGGTCTGCCGGCCGACCGCATGCGGCTGCACATTTGCTGGGGCAATTACGAGGGCCCGCACACTCACGATCTGCCGCTCTTGAAAATCATCGATATTGCGTTCAAGGCGCGGCCGCAGGCGATCAGCATCGAGGCCGCCAACCCGCGCCACGATCACGAGTGGGAGGATCTGAAGGACATCAAAATTCCCGACGACAAAATTCTCATTCCCGGTGTGATCAACTCGACCACGAATTTCGTCGAGCATCCGCGGCTGGTGGCCCAGCGCATCGGCCGCTACGCCACCGTCATCGACCGCGAACGTCTGATCGCCGGCGTCGATTGCGGCTTTGGGACAGCCGTGCGCGCCGAACCCGCGGTGGCCGACAGCATCGTCTGGGCAAAATTGCGCGCGCTCAGCGAGGGCGCCGCCATCGCCACCAAGCAGCTTTGGGGCGCTAACTTCAATTCAGGCGGCAGCGCGCCGCCATCGTAGACGCGCCGTTGCCTCCAGTGTGCTGAAGTATCAAATCAGCCTGAGGCCAGCCCAAGACGCACCGCAAGCGCCGCCAACCAAACGACGCCGGATAGGCAGATCGCGCAGAACACCGCCGCCGAACCGAAATCCTTGATCCTGCGGATCTCGACCTGCCGCTCGCGGGTGACGTAATCGGCGAGCTTTTCGATCCCGGTGTTGAGGAATTCCACCGCCAGCAGAACAAGCAGCGACCCGATCATCCCCACGTACCAGGCGATGCTCGGCGCAACGACAAGGCCGAACACAACGCCGGCAACCAACAGCACCATCTCCTCGCGCAATGCCGCTTCGCTCTGAAAGCCATAAGCGAAGCCGCGCAGCGAATTGATGGTCGCGCTGAAAAGCCGTTTCACGAAAGGATCCGATTGTGCGGGCAAGCGAACCAGAAGAATCGCCACTCTATACGTGGTCGCGGCCTGATGGGCGAGCGCAACTTGCGGCTTGTCGCTTGTGCCGCGGATGGCCGCTAACTATAGTCCGCCGATCATCGGAGCGTAGCGCAGCCCGGTTAGCGCACCAGTCT
>CAVWLX010000008.1:0-174850 GCA_963755885.1 uncultured Alphaproteobacteria bacterium | reverse complement strand
CGGGTCACGTGCAATTGACTGTCGCCAGGTGATGATGGCCTAAGTTTACTTCGTGGCACTTTCCGGACCTCGCGCGACATCCGAGTTGAGACCGAGATGTGCACCAAAGCGGACATCGATCGTCAATAGTTAGAGGCCTCCCTCGTCCGTTCAAATCAGCGGCTGTTAAATGCCGGTGCGCGCTTTTCCACGAACGCTCGCGCCGCTTCCTGGCCGCTTTCCCTTTCCTTCAGTTTGTCGCGGGCTCGAACATGACGACACGCATTTCGTTGCTGTCTTCGGGCACCGCGCCGATGATGATCGGCTTGCCGGCACTTTTGTCGTCCTTACCGCAGAAGGCAACCATCGCATCGGGTTTCGGTTTCTGCACCGAAATCGTCGGCCGCGGACTGTCGATCCAGCGCGCTGGCGCGTCGGTAGCAAGAGAAACTTCAGTCACCCGCCAAGCACCATTGCCCTGGAAGCGTGACCGCAGGGCGCGGAGCATCTCAGGCTTCAGACAGAAATCATCCTTCATGTCGTCGAGAGCCTGCTGATCACCCTTCGCTAATCTGTATCGACCTTTAACGGGCGCAAATTTTACGACCACCGGCGTCGTCTTGCCCGGCGGCAGGACTTGGCGCCAAGTTCGGACAACATTGAGCGACCAGTCGGGCACCGCGGGCTCTTTCTGCGCAGCTTCGCGTGGCGAAATGAGGCCCGACGCCGCCAGACGGGCGGCGGCGTCCGGCGAAAGGGCGGCGAGCGTCTTGTCGACTTCGGGACCGAACGGGATCAGCGGCAGATGTTCCGCTTTGATTTCGGCGAGGCGATCCAGACCGAGTGCGTAGGCGTGTATCTCGGCCTTGGTCGTCACTGGCGCGCCAGCCGAGGCGACGGTCAAACCAACAAAGTTTTCCGGGCTCTCGATGCCAATGTCCAGGTCTCGCTGTGATCTTCGCTGGCTTGTAGTTCAGGCAAGGAAACCGCGGCCGCAATGCCGAGCTCCGCCGTGCCAGCGTTTTTCAGAAAATAAGAATAGGCGACGCTGTCCTTTTCGACATGGATTTCGATGCCCGCGATCATGAGTTTGGCAGCCGAGCCGTTTGCGCGTGATCGACGCCTCGGTGATGCCGACAATCCCGAGCGTCAATACCAACGCGCCAAGCATCATGATTGGCGAGAAGGGCGCCGACATTATCAGGGGGCGTCAATCCACATCCGACGGTTAGCCGATAGTAGGCGCCGTCTATCTCATCCGATCGCACTCACCTGATTGCCGTCGGCTTCGGCCGCGCGCGCTTTGGCCTCTCGGCGTTTGGCGGTGCTTTCGACGCCGGACCAATGTCGGCCATCTTCCGGACGCGGGCGCGAATGGCGGCGAAATCGGCTCCAGCTTCGACACCACATGGCGCTGAGAGATAGATCGATCGCGGTTGGTCCCAGTCAACTCCGTTTGCCTGAATGATGTTATCGAAGGCCCACGCTGTTGTTCGAAGTGCTTCGTTGTCGCCGCGCCATCGTTGGCAAACGCCGCTCCGCGTGAAGCGACCACACCGGCTCCTATTCCTGCCACGGCTAAAGAGCGAAGAATATTGCGGCGGTCCATGCCGCTTACCTCTCTGTACGTTCTTTTGGCAGACCGGCCTGCAAAATTGCTTGCAACATTGACCCCCTAAGGGGGCTTTTCGCGCCCAACACCGACCCCCTGTGATGAGTTGTGTCAGCGTCCTTCCCTTTGGCCCAGCGGGGCCTGGAAGGGCATTGGGGAATGATTGGCGTGGAGAAGATCGGCGAGATTCGACGCGCCTATTTTGAGCAACATCGCTCCATCAAGGAGATCGTTCGAACGCTGTCGGTATCGCGTGCGACGGTGCGCAAGGTCGTGCGTGGTCACCAGACCGAGTTCAAGTACGAGCGCGGAGTTCAGCCCTCGCCCTGGCGCCGCTAATGCCCTTATCGCTGAACTCCGTAGCTATTTCCCAGTCGTGCCGCTCAGCGACCAGGCGCAATTCTCTTAATTGATTTTCGACGGTCTGCGATCCGGTGGAGACTCTGACGTAGATCGCGGACGCTCAAGACGCGGCTCGGAGTGGCTCAGGCAGGTACCGGGCAGGTGCCGTCGCTGGGTTGGTAGGAATTGATGGTGACGTAGTCTCCGGGGTGTTCAACCTCGAATCATCCGACGTTAGAGCGTCGGACTGGAGACCACGCCATGACGAACATTACCACGAAGCCTGATTCCCTGCAGCCTGAAGCTGAGACGTCCGTCTACCTTTTCGACAACTGGTTTGATCCGATCGAAGCTGGGCTGCGCGATCGGGTTCTCTCTGTAGATCGCCATTGTTCGCTGCTGCGCGAGGGCGTGTCCTGGAGCGAGGAGAAGGCCCAACGCCGCGAACGTCCTGATGAGGCTAATCACCGGCCGCCTTTTGATGGCATTTGGAATAACGCAGATTGTACGCATGTATCTTCGTGTTCAAAGCGTCGTCGTTCGTTCTGCAAGCACTGATGTCGGCGTAGCAGGCTTGCCAAGCGGTACTTGGAGCTTCGAAATTCTGGTCGCACGCCTGAGATCTTTGAAAGTTGGGGTTACAATCTGCGTTTACGTCAATAGGATTAATTTGAGACGCCGGACATGCGTGAGGATCGTTAAGAACCATATCAATTGCACGCTCATCGACGGGCTTCCCCTCTACGGGCGACGGCGAAGTGGGAGCTGCGCCTGGAGCAGGCTTGGCCGTGACTGGCTCAGCATTACTCTGCTTAGCAATCGCAGGCGGTGAAGCTGCCGGAGAAGGCGTGGGTTGTGGCTGGGTGCAGCCCATAATCGGACAACCTGTCCCACCAAAAAGATTAGTGGTCTCCGCTTCGGCGGATGGCCCGACCAGGGCCGTTTGAAGAACATCCATCCACGGCGCAACCGACGGCGCGGGGGCAGATGCCTCCGGTTGAGATTGATTGACATTGTTTGTTGGTGCCGCGTTGCTTGTTGGCCCTGCGTTGGCAGTGCTAGAGGATGGCAGATTTCCTGGGCTACAGGATTCTTCGCCAATGGCGGTGGCACCTGGCCCCACAGATAAGCCGCCGCACGACGACGAACTGCTTTGGGGCGGAGCAACAGAAGGAGCAGGAGTACATTTTCCGGATGGATCGCAGAACGCAGGACCGCCGTTACCCGCGTTAGCGGTAGCGGGTTGCTTCGAGACTTTGGTTTGCTTTATAAAATCAGCTGCCTCTCTCTTTCTGGAGTTAGCGCCCTTTCTATCCGCACCGCTTCTACGAGCTACACATCCCCGAGATACAGCGTGCAAAGCCCAAACCGCCGGACCCGCGTCTACATATCCCTTGTTGCATGGGCAGTAGCAAAAAGTCGCCCCGTTTCCGAGATCTGTGACGGACGCAAGGTGAGAGTTCGGTCCACACGCACAACTTGCGAATGTCTCGCCTCCCGCGTTGAGTAGTATAATGGCAATGGCAAAGCCACATATTGCTGCCCTGGGCATCACCACACCCCCTGAGCTGTGATCTTCCCCAGATGAAACCGATCTAGCATGAATATTTGCGCTTTTTCATTCTACCTGGCAAGACCGACGCGCGTTGTGCGCGGACCCGCAGGCTAAACCCCCGACGGGCCTTTGCGACGTGAATGGGTAAAGCTGGCTGAGATGTCGCTTACGGGGGTCATCTTCGACGTTTCGCGAGTGCGTCGACCACTTCTGCTATCCCCTCAACTTCAGACGTATTGCTGTCTCGCAGCAAACACGTTCAGGGCCAGAAAAAGTCATGCAGTGGAGCGTTAAGCCGCGGTTAGTGCGCTGAATCTTTTCGCTTTCGCCGACGAGGGCAAAACTGCCCCGTGCGGCGCGGGCGTCGCCGACGCATTCTGCGTAGCCATCCCCAGCGCGTCCTGGAAATCATTACGCCACGCAACAGTCGTTCACCGCCCCGATCACGACGGTAGTCGCAAGCGCAAAAGCGCCCGCCACCCGGTCGAGTGCGGTACCTTCACGCCACCAGACGAGTTGCTCGTAAGCGTTTCGGCTTGTCCTTGGCGCCGAGCGGACCCACGGATCCCGGTCATTTTTACTTCCGGGAATGACGGTTATCGGCGGTCAGACCGCGAGCCGCACAGCGGCCAGGGCACCGCTGCTCCCGGAAGAGCCCACCTGGTTGTTAGTCGCCCGGCCAGTTCTTATTTTGCGCTTCCGAGGTCGGCCGAAGAACGCGCGTGACCGAAGTAGCGACTTCCCATGAAGGAAAAATTGCCTGACAGAGGAATGCCTCCAGCGCGCCAAGACGGCGCGCCTTCGGGCACGATCGCCGCCGAGATGAGCCTGTTCGCAAATGCCACTAAATCTGTTCAAATCGGGGTCGAGGATCTCCTCAGAAATGACCATAGGCGCGTGCTTTCGGCTGTGCGAAACGTGCATGCCGGCGTGTTATTGCTCTGCAAGGAGAAACTTCGCCGGATATCGCCGACCGACGGGCTGCTGTTGGCGCAACGTTTTGAACCGCGTCGCAACTCGGTCGGTCAAATCTCCGTCGTCGCTGTCGGCCGCAATACAGCCAGCGTTGACGACATCAAGAGCCGGTTCAAGGATTTCGGTGTCACGTTTGATTGGAAGCGTTTTGAAGCAATCGCGGATATTCGCCACAACATCGAGCACGCTTACTTGCAAGGCACTCGCGACCGGGCGAAGGAAGCCGTGGCGGATGCCTTCATCCTGATACGCTACTTGCTGGTAGAGGTTTTGCATGAAGACCCCCTTATGACGCTGGGGGCGGAATGTTGGAGCGCATTGCTCGAGAATTCGGATCTATTCGAGGCCGAGCTTGCATCCTGTCAAAAGACCCTAAGCGGGGTCGCGTGGGAAACGAACGCCGCGGCTGCGGCGCTTGACGACATAGTTTGCCCTTCATGCCGCTCCTCTTTCATCCGACAACATGATCCTAACAACGTTGAGCAATCGATGGTGGCGCTGGAATGCACTGCGTGCGGAAAGAAGCACGAGCTGGGGCCGGTACTGAGTATTGCTTTTGAGCAGACTTTCCGTGCAGAGGCCCACATGGCCGCTAAGGATGGCGGCGAGCCTCCGATTGAGACATGCCCGGAATGCGGCGAAGAGACGTATGTGCTGAGCGAGGCGCGATGCGCTGCTTGCGATTTTTCGGTTCCTGAAGACGCCGCTTGTGCAGTCTGCGGCGGAGCCTTGACCGCCTATGACCATGCGGAGAATGAAGGCCTTTGCAGTTATCACGCCTACGTCGCCGCGAAGGACGACTGAAGGACCGGAGCACGCCCTGCGACCCCAAACTCGCCGCGCCGACTTTCGACTTCATGTCGACCACCAGATGACCTAATGCTGTGCATATTTTACCTCAAAGAACGCCCTCCGAGCAGAGAAGATGTTTTCCCGGTAGCGATAGGGGGTGGCCTCATCACTAATCGCGTTTGCGTCGATTGCAATTCGCTCCTCCGGATTAAAGGGAAGCGACCGAGCGCCGACGGCTCGGCGAGGTATCAAGAAGGATCGGTTGAAACGGGACGACGAGAAGCCTGGCCATGAGAAGTGAGCAATGCACGCGGCGTTATTTCTCCCGCGTAAATCCAACCTCAACGCCACATTAGCGGACACTGACCAGCGACCAGGCCAACACCGTCTGCCCCTCGGGCTCGCGGCGATAAATTCGCAGACCCGAGCCGGCGGGCGATCGAACATGGATCGCGTCCGCCGTGACGTCGACGACGTGATGACCACACCGCGCCACCACGAATGCCGCACCCATGCCGGCTAGGTTGGCGTACGGTGCGCGCCGGTGCAGACCGTACAGCTGGAGCGCAGTCCATCCGGAGGTGTGCGCTCGCCCGCTCCACCGGCAAGCGAACGTCCTCACGCAATCGACAACCACCAACCAGGCCGTACCGTCGATGGGCCATAACGGCGGCGACGCTGCTAGCTATCGAGGCGGTCAGCGACGACGTTGGGCATGCCCGCCGCGCGCTCGATCTCAAACTCGATCGGAACCGCGGCCTCAGCCTTCACGGCCGCCCGCCTTGGGCGCGTCGTCGCGGTAGATTGGACCCGTGCGCCTCGTAGGCTGCGCGCGCCGCGGCGAGCTCCCGAGTATCGAGCGGCCCTTCGCGCCCGGCTGCAATCAATCGAAAGTACGGAGCGCCGCCATCGATGCTGTACAGCACGCTTAGAACGTCGTTACCGTCATCACCTAGCTGCAGGCTCACCCTACGCTCGACCTGTTCATCACCGGGACGGGCTGTAAGCTCGGTGTACTTCACTCGGAAGGCCTCAGCTCGCCTACTCGACTGAGCGTTTTTCGGAACCTCCGCGCTTGAGGGATTTATATTTGAGGTTCTTAAGGGAGATTGAGGGCGGTTCTCTTCCCCCCTGGCGGGTCGAATTTGTTCCCCCCCTAAGGCAATCTTTTCTCCCCTCGCGTCCGCACCGAGGGGGAAAATTTTTTTCCCCCTCCGCTCGATGAACCGAGGCCAGTAGTGGCTTGTGCGACCATCAACGTTGCGCTCCACGGAAAAGTACCCGAGCCGCTCGAGGTCCTTCACCGAATTCCGCACTGTTGGGACGGTGAAGGCCAACTGCATGGCGACAAACTCTCTACCGGGCCACGCATAGCCTACGGCGCGATTAACGCAGCGCAAAAGCTCGATCCCGACCAACCGCGCCGCTGCCGACAGCCGCGGATCGTGCAATAGCTCATCCTGCATCTGCATCCGTGCGCGGTCGAAATCGTTAGCCACCTGTATCCCCATCGGCTGTACCGACCGTTTTGCTCGCGGAGCCAAACCAGACGCGCCATAGTTCCGCCCGCACCGCGGTCTCCAACCCACGCAACTCGCGCTCGATCACACGCTCAGCAACACGCTTCCGGCGGAGTCCTCGCCCCAGTCTTGCCGCGTGACCCTGAAAAATTCTGTCAGCGTCGACGTCGGTCGGTGCCGCGGCCATCTTCGATACAAGCGCACCGATGAGCTTGCGCCGGCGCGCAAATGGAAAGGGAATGAACAACGGCTTTGGCGGAGTGACGGAGCGCGCGACATGACGCAGCGCGGGGCGCTGCCGCCCGGCGCAACGCTCGGGCTTGTTAACCTCACGGTGGGATTGCGCCAGACGCCAGACGAACAGGAATTCGTATTGATCGTCGTTGATCATTGCGCGCCTCGCATTGCATCGAACGAACGCGCGACTGACGCGACAAATACACGCAAAGAAGACGGTGTTGGTCTCGGCTCACGCGGCCTGCGCCTGAGGCGCAACCCACGTGCCGGCGACCCACGCATCAATCTCGGTTGCTCGCCAGGCGACGCGCTTAAAGCCGATCTTCACCCGCTTCGGGAATCGGCCGACCTTCTCGAGGCGCCACAGCGTCGTGTCGCTAAGGCGCGCTCGGTTGGTCACCTCGTCTATGAGAAGCAGTTCGTGTGGTGACGGTGACGCCGCCACTATCGCAAGCGGCTTGGGACGTGCCGCCTTCTTTTTCCGTTTTGCTGCCATCGCCATCGCCTCCAGGAATCGGGCGACGGCACCTTGCAGCTTGTTTCAAAGCGTTTCCAAAAAAATCGGGTCGGGATATTTAGCTGATTTTCCCGATTGCGCTTGGAACTCGATGATCGCCGCTCGCGCAGCCGCGTAATGGGGCAGCGCCGCATAGTATCCCGCGTGGAGCGCGCTTTCGGTGAATTTCCCGTACCGTTGCGGCTCCAACTCCCGGAGGACCGCGATCGCCCGCCGAAGCCCTTTTTCGCCGTCTCGCCTCCAACCCTTTGCTTTCAACGTAAACTCAACGTCGGTGACGAAGAGCATGCCCTCGACACCGGCCCATTTCGCCTTCCGACCTCTCGCACGCGGCCGAACGGCACCGACAGCGAAGCACCACAGCAGATCGGACCAGGTCGCGTCCGGAAACTCATCGAGCACGCCGGCGGCAAATTCCTCCAGTTGTTTCCTCTCCTCTGACGACAACACCAACCAAGGCGGCAAGTGTGCGAGCATCTCGCAAATTCGCTGCTCCACGTTCATCAGCCAGATATTCGCGAATGCCGCCTCCGCCTTGGCAAGTATTTTGCGTCCCTCTTCCACGATGCGTTCAACCTCTGGAGCAGACTTGATTTGTTGAATTTCTTCCCGCTGTAGGGCGATCTGGAGTTGTTTCATTTCTTCCTGCAGCAGCGTGATTTTCTCCATCGCGAACGCAATCGACACGACCATCAGCACCGCTTGTCTCTGCTCCCACGCCATCAGGAAAAACTCCGAAGATTATCGGCGACCGGATCGGTCCGCTCGCCGAGCGCCGCAGCGATCTCGCGGCCGATTCGATCGGACGCGCGCCGTAACGGATCGTCGGCGAGATGCGCATAGCGCGCGGTGGTTTCCGCGTGCTTGTGACCGAGCAACTTGCCGATGATTGGCAAGCCGAGGCCCGCGCCGGCGCCGATACTGGCGTGCGTGTGTCGAAGATCGTGCAGGCGAACGTCCGCGAGCTTCGCGTGATGCTTGACCAGATCCCAGGGCTTTTGAAGATCCGCGCGCGGCCGCTTCGGGTCGTCGCCGAGGATCACGTACTCGCCGGCGCTCAGCTCGCGCAGGTCGGCGAGCACCTGTCGCGCCGGCGCATTCAGCACAACTGTCTTTCTGCCGGTCTTGCTGTCCGGCAACAGCAGCAGCCCGCGCTCTGAATCAACGTCGCTCCAGCGCAGCTCCAGGATCTCCCGCAAGCGACAGCCGGTGAACAGCAGCAATCGAAACGCCCCGGTCACATGCCGCGAGAGCTGCGTCTTGCGATTATCCGGTTTGCGATCGTGCTTGCTCGGCGCCCTGCCCACGCGCGGCCACGCCAAGCCTACGAGCTCGCCGTCGCGCAACACCTGGCCCAGGCGCGCGAGCTCGTCCGTCGACAGATAACGCTCGCGGCCTTGCTCACGGAACTTATCAATCCCCCTCGCCGGATTAACCCCTTCGGCTATCAGTCGGCGCTTTGCTGCGAAGGTGTACACGCCGGACAGCGCGACGATCACGCGGTTCGCGCTTACGGGCGTCTTAGCGCCTAACCTGCGGTGAAGTTGGTCGACGGCGCCAGTCGTAACCTCGTGCGCCTTCCTCAAGGCCAGTCGTGGCCCAACGAGCTTGCGCAGGTAGTGCGTATAAAGCTCGACCGTCCTTGGCTTCTTTTTTTGTCGTACCTCCGCCAAATAGCGATGAATCAACTCGGCGAGCGTCGGCGCCTCCCGTAGAGCACCCAGCGTGAGTTGCGGATCACCACCGCCTGACACCACTCCACGAACGCGATCGGCGCGCCGGCGGGCCTCGGCCAGGCCAATGGATGGATATTCACCAAGACCGATGCGCCGGCGCGGACCGCCGCCCTTCGGACGATAGCGAAACGTCCAACTCGCGCGCCCGCTCTCGAACACACGGAGAGAAAGCCCACGCGCGAGCCCATCGCGCAGCTCGTCCATACCTGCCGTCGGTGGCTTTAGATTTCGCAGCCGTGCCGGCGTGAGCTTCCTGTCAGCCATTTTGAGCGCTGGTCCCGCAGTGGGTCCAAGAATCACGCAACGCGCGGAGGTCACCTGAAACGACTTGAACTCAAAAACCGCGTGCAGCACAATAGTTTTCTAAAGGCGTGGGGAAAACTGACGGCGTCCGAAAGCCAATCCAATTCATCTGGGGGACTGGGGGTCCCGAGTTCAAATCTCGGCGCTCCGACCAACGTCCTCCGGCGACCGTTGTGAGGCTGCTTGCGCGGATCGCGGTCGGTCAGTAGCGCACCAATGCGGGACTGTTGCCGTCCGCGTCAACACTGCGCTCGACCCGGTGCTCGCAGGCCAGACAGATGAATGTCTGTCGCTCGTAACGCGCACCGTACTGGGCATCCGGACTGCGCCTCGTTAGCAACATTTGTTTATCGCACTTCAGACACACAGGTCTTTCGTCCGCGCCGAAGCTTCGCGGCTTCCGCTGCTGATACGGCATGTTTGTCCCCCTAACCCGACGCACCGATTAGGGCGAACGAATGTGACTACACGCGGGCGAGCGTATGGCGATACCGGACGACATTCGCGCCCCAGGGAGCACCATTGTTCGGAAGGTATCCTTGCGTCGCGTGGTGGTGAATGGAAGTGATTCTTAATTGCGGCCAGCGGACGTTTGTTCCGGCTTCGTCGCGGGTGAGCAAACACTTGGCTTACTTGAATTGACTCTCGACGAGTCTTGTCCCGCGCACCGCTGCCTTCAACAAAACATACGCGCCGAGCACCACCACAAGCGGTCCGTACAGCGCCAGTGCTGACTGAAAGAATCCCCATAACGCGTCATCAAACGCCAACAAAACCGCAATGACGCCGACAAAAATCAATGCCGGCCACAGGATCAGCAGGTTTTGCACATACCCGCCATCGAACCTTGGCGGCCTTCGATCCTGCTCAATCTCACGAGCCATTCCGCTGAATTGAGAAACGTCACGCGATCGTAATTTTCGATCCAAAAATGCGAAGCAGCGCAGTCCCGCCCCAATAACAAGCATCAGCGCGAATGGCGCATAGCTCAGCCGAAACTTTTCGAGCCCATTGGCCTGCAACGGGCCAAGAATAAAATCGGCCGCAAAGGCGATGGCGATGTATTCGAGCGCGATGGCACGGAACATCCGCCAGAGACGCGGGTCGAGGGCGTTGCGAAGCTGCGGCACAGAGAAAAGTGCGAGGAGATAGGTGCAGAATATCCCGACCCAGAAGAACATCATGATGCCCCCGGGTCTGGTCGCGATGTGAATGATCCAAAGAACCAGCCCGACATGAACGAGTTGCGCCGAAGCGAAGGCGAGGCCCAGATCGCGCCCGTGGCGCGCCAAGCCGCCAAGCCGGGGCCCGAACAGCCATGCGATCGCGCCCCCGGCGTAAGCGAGCCAGAACAGGAGAAACGACCATCGCGCCGTCGCCCGGAGCGCGATCGCCGTACCCCGCTCTCCGACACCGAAAATGGCGAGTACGATGACCGCCAGCGCGAACGCAACCAGGAAAGCAACCCCCATCCACGACGCCGTCGAGAGCGGCCACCAGGTGATCGCGGGGGTACCGAACCCGCGTCCCTCCGGCGCATGGGCAGAGCTCGTCCTGGTCACGGAACTCTCCTCTGATTTGTCACCAACCAAACATATAGCATTTTTCCAGCAAGACAGTCATCGAGAGTGCACGGGCCTTCGTGCGATCCTTTACGATGAAGTGCTCCCATCATCATGGCAGCACGGGTCGCCAGGAAAGCGATAGGCATTTTGGTCGCTGTGGCAGTTCGTAGCACCGAATGTGACGTTAATCGCCACAATTCCGCGCGGTAATTTAATCTGAACGCGGAAGGATGAGGGACCGCTCCAAATGTCCTGGCGCAACGCTCTGCCAATCGCCGGCATCGCCTGCGGTTTGATGATCACGGTCGTTTGGGTTGCGTTTCTGGGCTTCGAATTTTTTCGAGCCGTTGAGTTTTTGCTTTAGCATGAGGTCCCGGTTGGCGGCAGCGCAAGACCCGAGAAGCGCATGGGAAAGCATCGGTGTGCTGCACCTTAACTCCTCGGTTACCGATCTGCATTTCGGCCCCGCCGACAATGGCGCGATCAGGAACCGCCTTCGCTTTGGCGCGTTTCAATCAAATGACCGCGCAGACCGATCGCTATCTGGAGAAAGCAGCCGAATGTGAGCGGATGGCCCAGCAGACAGCGACTGTGAAAGTTCGGGACATATTTTTCGCTATCGCATCTCAGTGGCGAAGGGTGGCCGAACAGGACGCCGCAGCTGACCGAGCACGCCATGAGCTTCTTAAAAGTTCTTCACCGGGGTGCCCCGACCCGCAGCGCACGAAACTTGGTAAGCTGAGCAGTTGTCGGCACTGAGGTCGGCCTTTCAATGGTGCGATTGAGCCCGATAAAAAGTTGGACCCGGAATCCCTGAGCATCCCAGATTGTGCCAATGGTCGAAGACGGCCATGGAGCACGCTTTGTAGACTTCAAATAACGTGGATTCCACGCCGACACTGCACATAGATAGGAGGATCAGATGGAAGTCCTTTATCCGCGGTGTGCCGGTCTCGATGTCCACAAAGACAGCGTGGTCGCCTGCATACGCATCGCATCCGGCAGTGAAGTCGTCACCGAGGTGAAGACATTCAACACGACGACAGCGAGCCTTGTCAGCTTGTCGGAGTGGCTGGCGTCGAACGGTTGCACCCATGTCGCGATGGAGGCAACGGGAGTGTACTGGAAGCCGGTCTGGCACATTCTGTCCGACAGCGCGTTCACGTTGGTGCTCGCCAATGCCGCACACGTGAAGAACGTCCCGGGCCGCAAGACCGACATCAACGACGCGACTTGGTTGGCCGATCTGCTGGCTCATGGTCTGATCCGAGCGAGCTTCGTGCCGGAATCCGAGACGCAGGATATGCGCGCGCTGCTGCGCACGCGCAAACAACTGGTCCGCGAGAAGGCCAGCCATATCCAGCGGCTGCAGAAGACGCTCGAAGATGCCAACATCAAGCTCGATTCCGTGGTTGCCGACATCGTGGGCAAAAGCGGTCGGACGATCCTCGATGCGCTGATCGCAGGCGAGAGCGATCCGGCCAAGCTGGCCGCTCTTGCCGACACCAGAATCAGGAGCCCGCAGCACAAGCTACGCGATGCGCTATCCGGAAGGATCAGGCGCCATCACCGTTTTATGCTGCGCCTGCACGTGCAACAGATCGCCGCTCTGGACGCGGCGATCGCCGAGATTGATCGGGAGGTGGATGCCAACCTGGCGCCCTTTCGCACCGGCGTCGAACTCCTGACCTCAATCCCTGGCATCAGCACGCTCAGTGCGCAGGTCATCCTATCGGAGATCGGCACCGACATGAGCCGGTTCCCGACTGCCGGGCATCTGATCTCCTGGGCTGGCCTTTGTCCCCGCAACGACGAGAGCGCCGGCAAACGCCGATCCACCCGGCTGCGCAAGGGCGCGCCTTGGCTGAAGACGACGCTCGTGCAGTGCGCCTGGTCCGCCAGCCGCAAGAAGGCCAGTTATACGCAGGCGCAATTCCACCGGCTGCGTGCGCGACGCGGAGCCAAGAAGGCCGTCTGCGCCGTGGCTGCTTCGATCCTCACCGCTGCTTACCACATGCTCAAGGACGGCACCCAGTATCGGGACCTCGGCCCAGATCACTTCGACCGCCGTTCAAAGCAGCAACAGACAAATCGTTTGCTCAAGCGCTTGGCCGATCTCGGCTTTGCCGCTGAACTCACTCCTATCCCGATCGCTGTTTCTTTGTAGGAAGTCACCGCGATCAGCCACCTATCGGCCTCGTACGACTGCGGGCGAGCGCCGGAACCCTGCTGTCTGAGCCCAGCACACCGCGACTTAGGCCCGGTCCAGCGCCCTGCACCGGGCCTCAGTGGCGCCAACGCGTTGGCTGCTGTCCATTAGCATCGTGCGATTTCGCTAGCGCGGTGCGATTTCGTTAGCCCGACGGCTGACCGCTTTCTAGTGTGGACCGTGGACAACATTGATGATGCGCTTGTCGGCAATCAAGCAGGCGCGTGCTGGTGGCTCCCCTGTTACGCCAGGGGCTTAACAGCAGCTGGGCCTTGGTCCGCGCTTTCCTGCGGTTGGGTTCATCGATTTTAACCTGCCCCAAGACCGCCTGAACCCCATCAACGGAGCGAACGATCTCGACGATAAACTTCATGACTGTGCTGTTCGTTTCCGCGCAGCAAATAAACACAATCCAAAGGGTTTTGGTTCCCTGACGCGTCGCCAATAACGGGCCCCATCCTGGGCCATTCTCAAAAAATTGACTTTGATCCAGTGCCAAAATAGCGTTTGGTGTTACCGAAGTCCGCTGGTCGGGCATGCTGATGAGCATTACCCGAAGAGTGTAGCCCGAGGGGGGTGAAATGCTCAGGAGGACCGTTCCATGAACATGGAAGTGTCACGGCGCCAATTCATGCGGGGTGCCGCTGCCGGCGTTGCCGGTACCACGCTTGGCGCACTCGGCTTCGGTGAGATCGCAACAGCCTACGCCAGTTCGATTCGCGCTTGGAAGCTTCTGGGCACCACGGAAACCCGCAACACCTGCACATACTGTGCGGTGGGCTGCGGCATCATCATGTACTCAAACGGTAACCTGGCCAAGGGCGAGAAAGCCGAGATCGTTCACATTGAAGGTGACCCCGATCACCCGACCAACCGCGGCACGCTCTGTCCGAAGGGCGCGGCACTGCTGGAGTTTGTGCATTCCAAAACCCGCACGCTCTATCCGCAAATCCGCAAGCCCGGCTCCGACAAGTTCGAGCGGGTATCGTGGGACTTCGCGCTCGACCGCATTGCGCGGCTGATGAAGGATGACCGCGACAAGAATTTTATCGCCAAGAACGGCGACGGCGTAACGGTCAACCGCTGGCTAAGCACCGGGTTTCTCGCGGCCTCGGCAACAAGCAATGAAACGGCGTGGGCGACTTACAAAGTGGTGCGCGGCGCCGGAATGCTGGCATTCGATAATCAAGCACGCGTTTGACACGGCCCCACGGTGGCCAGTCTGGCCCCGACATTCGGCCGTGGTGCGATGACGAATTCCTGGACCGACATCCAGAATACGGATCTCGCCATTATCATGGGCGGCAACGCCGCAGAGGCGCATCCGTGCGGATTCAAATGGGTCACTGAGGCGAAGGCCAACCGCGGCGCCAAGCTAATCGTCGTCGATCCGCGCTTTACGCGCTCAGCGTCGGTTGCCGATTTTTACGCGCCGATCCGGCAGGGAACCGACATCGCGTTTCTGCTCGGCGTGATCAATTTCTGCATGCTGAACGACAAGGTGCAGTGGGATTACCTCAAGGCCTTCACCAATGCGCCATATCTGATCAAGGAGGGATTTGGCTACGCCGACGGCCTGTTCACCGGCTACGACGAGACCCGGCGCGACTACGACCGCTCGACGTGGAACTACGAGATCGGTGCCGACGGTTACGTCATCTCCGACGAGACGCTGCAGCATCCGCGTTGCGTCTGGCAACTGCTCAAGAAGCACGTGTCAATCTATACGCCGGAACTGGTCGAACGCATCTGCGGCACGCCGAAGACCAAATACCTCAAAGTCTGCGAAATGATTGGCGAGTGTTCCGCAAAGAACAAGACGATGACGTCGATGTACGCGCTTGGCTGGACCCAGCACTCCAGCGGCTCGCAGAACATCCGCGGCATGGCGATGTTGCAGCTCATCCTCGGCAATATGGGCGTCCGCGGCGGTGGCATGAACGCACTGCGAGGTCATTCCAACATCCAGGGCCTTACGGACATTGGCCTGATGTCGAACCTCATTCCAGGTTATCTGACGATTCCGTCGGACAAGGAGCCGACGCTTGACGCCTACATGTCGACGCGTGGCTTTAAGCCGCTGCGGCCCAACCAGACGAGTTATTGGCAGAACTACAAGAAGTTCTTCGTCAGCTTCCAGAAGGCGATGTGGGGCGACGCTGCCACCGCCGAAAATGATTTTGCCTACGACTGGCTGCCGAAGCTCGATGTGCCAACTTACGACATTTTGCGCGCATTGCAGTTGATGCACGAAGGCAAGATGAATGGCTATTTCTGCCAGGGCTTCAACATCCTGTTGTCGGCACCAAACCGCCGCAAGATAACGACCGCCCTGTCGAAACTGAAATTTCTGGTCGTGATGGACCCGCTTCAGACCGAGACGGCGCGGTTTTGGGAGAACTACGGCGAGCATAACGACGTCGACGCTTCCAGCATTCAGACCGAGGTCATCGAGCTGCCGACGACCTGCTTCGCCGAGGAAACCGGGTCGCTGGTGAATTCCGGGCGCTGGCTGCAATGGCATTGGGCTGGCGGAACGCCGCCAGGCGAGGCCAAGCACGACAACTTCATCATGGGCCAGATATTTCTGCGCCTGCGCGCGCTTTATCAGAAGGAAGGCGGCACCGTTCCGGAACCGATCATCAATCTCGATTGGCGGTACAAGGATCCCGGCGAACCGACGCCGGAGGAGTTAGCCAAGGAACTCAATGGCTACGCGTCCGAAGACATCACCGATCCCAAGGATCCGGCCAAGGTCGTGATCGCCAAAGGCAAGCAGCTCGTCAATTTCTCGGTCCTGCGCGACGACGGCAAGACGACCTGCGGCTGCTGGATCTATTCCGGCTGCTTCAATGAAGCCGGCAACAACATGGCCCGCCGCGACAATACCGATCCCGATAATACCGGCGTGTTTCCAAATTGGGCGTGGGCGTGGCCGGTCAACCGGCGCGTCCTCTACAATCGGGCCTCAGCCGATGTGGACGGAAATTCTTGGGATCCAAGCCGCAAGCTGCTGTGGTGGGATGGCGCCAAGTGGACCGGCTATGACGTTCCCGATATCGCGCCCAACGCCAAGCCGAATGTCGTCGGCCCCTTCATCATGAACGCGGAGGGCACCGGACGCCTGTTCACGCTCGGGCTGATGCGCGACGGCCCATTTCCGGCTCACTACGAGCCGTTCGAATCGCCGGTGGTCAATGTCGTCGCACCGAAAATTCGCGGTAACCCGGTGGCGCGTATCTTCCAGAATGATTTGCAGCAACTCGGCGACGCCAAAGAGTTCCCCTACGCGGCGACCTCCTACCGGCTGACCGAGCACTTCCACTTCTGGACCAAGCACGTCCGTTTCAACGCGGTGATGCAGCCGGAATTCTTCGTCGAGATTTCAGAGCAGCTCGCCGCCGAAAAGGGCATCAAATCCGGCCATTGGGTGCAGGTCTGGTCGAAACGCGGCTCGGTAAAGGCCAAGGCCGTGGTGACCAAGCGGATCAACACGCTGATCTGCGACGGCAAACCGGTGCATGTTATCGGCATCCCGCTGCATTGGGCCTTCATTGGCGAAACCAAAGAGGGCTTCGGCCCGAATTCACTTACCCCGTTTGTCGGCGATGCCAATACCGACACGCCGGAATTCAAGGCATTTCTGGTCAACATCAAGCCAATCGCAGGACCCCATGTCGTTTCCCTCGCGGAAGGGCCCGACGCTGAGGAGGGCGACTTCTCATCATTGATCGCCGATACCCTCGGCGATCGTTCGCGAACTGATTTTTAGCCAGGAGCGAAGCGATGTTCGAATTCGAGCTACCGCCCGCGCCGACCCAAAACATCAAGGTGGATTTGGGAGAAGCTGATCTCGTTCGCCGCTCGGCTTCGACGGTTCCGCCACCCGCACGCAAGCTGACCGAAGTCGCGAAACTGATCGACGTCTCGAAATGTATCGGCTGCAAAGCGTGTCAGGTCGCGTGCCTTGAATGGAACGACAAGACCGAGCGGATCGGTTTCAACTACGGCGTTTACGACCACCCGGTCGATCTCACGCCAGAGTCCTTCACGGTCATGCGCTTTACGGAATGGGTCAACCCGGAGACGCAGAATCTGGAATGGCTGATCCGTAAAGATGGCTGCATGCATTGCGAAGATCCGGGCTGCCTGAAGGCCTGCCCGGCGCCCGGCGCAATCGTGCAATATTCCAACGGCATCGTCGACTTCGATCACGACAAATGCATCGGCTGCGGCTATTGCATCAAGGGATGCCCGTTCGACATCCCGCGCATTTCCCAGGTCGATCACAAAGCTTACAAGTGCACGCTCTGCTCAGACCGCGTTGCCGTCGGCCAAGGCCCGGCCTGTGCCAGATCGTGTCCTACACATGCGATCGTGTTCGGCACCAAGGACGAGATGAAGCAACACGCGGCGGAGCGCATCAAAGACCTCCAGTCGCGCGGTTTCAAGAACGCAGGTCTCTACGATCCTCCCGGCGTCGGCGGCACCCACGTCATGTACGTCCTGCAACACGCCGACAAGCCGGAAATTTATGCGGACCTGCCGAAAAATCCCAAGATCAGTCCGATCGTCAATCTCTGGAAGGGACTGACGAAGTATGCTGGCCTCGCGGCGATAGCCGCGTTCCCGGTGATCGGCTTTCTCCACTACCTGGCTTCCGGTCCCAATAAGGTCGAGCCGAAGGATGAGGAAGACGCCAAGCGCCTCGCGGAAAGTCGCTGATCATGGCTGCGTATGATGTGGAAACAGGCGATGCCGTCCACCCCGGGGATCCGGTGGTCGTGGATCGATACACGGCGGCGGCCCGGGTGAATCATTGGATCACTGCGACTTGTCTTGTGTTGTTGGCAATTTCCGGCCTAGCTCTATTTACCCCGAGCTTGTTCTTCGTGACCGCTTTGTTTGGCGGAGGCCAATGGACGCGGACAATTCACCCGTGGCTTGGCGTCGTTCTGTTCTTCAGCTTCTTGGTGTTGTTCGTGCGTTTCTGGAAAGCGAACTTGTGGCGCAGCGAAGATGGAAGCTGGTTGGTGCATCTGCCCGACGTCCTGAAAAATCAGGAGGAAAAGCTGCCGGAAGTCGGCAAATACAATGCCGGACAAAAGGTCGTCTTCTGGTCGATGTCCATTCTGATCGTCGTTTTGATTTGCACTGGTATCGTCATTTGGGATCAGTACTTCTATCCACTGACGAGCATCGAGCAGAAGCGGTGGGCGGTCCTTGTTCACTCGCTCGCTGCCGTCACCATCATTTGCGTTTGGATTGTCCACGTTTACGCGGCGATCTGGGTGCGCGGAACCATCGGCGCGATGACCCGCGGGCAGGTCACCGGAGGCTGGGCGTGGCGCCATCACCGTAAATGGCTGAAGGAGCTGGTCACCGGCAAGACCGAAGATCGCCACACCGGAGCGAAACACCCTGGTTGAAGGGCGGGCACGGTTACATCGCGCAGCGCGCAAGGTTCGTGAGATCCCAGTATGACAGAGGCGGCCGCGCCGACACACGAACCGATTCCAATCGGCGAGGTAGCAAAACCGCCCTTCGCACGGTTGCCCGATCCGCTGGCAATATTCGCACGCCGCGCCGCGCGCCTGAAGCTGCTCGCCGGCAGTCATCAGCTTGGCTCCTATCTGCTCTTTCTTGCGAGTTTGTGTGAGGCGCAGCATCGGATCCAGGATCAACTCTCCGCCGCTGAACTCCCTGCGGCCGGCACCATCGAGCGCGCGCGAGAATTTCGGATGCCGCCGCTCGATCGCACGGGTTTTGCAGCGGACCAAACCATGGACGCGACGTGGGAGCGGCTTCTGGGGTTGGCCGCGGCCATCGCGATGCCTGACAGCGCGCGCATCGCGCTGGACCGCGTCAGCGCGGCCGATCCGGTTGCAAAGGCGGCCATGATCGAGGCTGTGCTGTCGAGCGCGATACCGATCGAGCAGCTGGCCGAACATGCGTTCGTTGCTGCGGCGCTGCAAGTGCATTTCGCCCGGCTTGCTGCGCAGCTCGACGCAACAATGCTGGCGCCGGTTGGCGAAGGCGTCTGTCCCGCCTGCGGCGGTGCACCGGTGTCATCACTGGTAGTCGGCTGGCCAGGCGCACAAGACACAAGATTTTGTGCCTGCTCGTTGTGCGGTACACTGTGGAATCAACCGCGGGTCAAATGCACCCTGTGTGGCTCTACCAAGGGAATTGCCTATCAGGAAATCGCCGACGGCCCCGCAACCATCAAGGCGGAAACCTGCGAATCCTGCGGCAGCTATTTGAAGATTATGCACCAGCGCATCGATGCGGCGATTGATCCGGTCGCAGACGACGTTGCCACCCTCGCGCTCGATCTGCTGGTCCGTGAATCCGGTTACCGGCGCGGCGCGGTCAATCCGTTTCTGCTCGGGTACTGACGGGCGCGTCAATGACCGCCAAGTCTTCAGTGACCGACAAGTCTTCAGTGACCGACAACTCTGACGTCGCCGCGCGCATGGCCGAGGCCTATGACGCAGCTGGCCGCGGTGATTATGGTGCCGCGCTTGCCGTCTGGGGGCCGCTCGCCCAGGCCGGCGTCGCCCGTGCCCAGAACAATGTCGGCGCTTGCTTTGCCGAGGGGCTCGGCGTCGAGTGCGATTATGGACTGGCATTGCGCTGGTTGACGTTGGCTGCCGAAGCACACGACCCGGTCGGGCAACGAAATCTGGCAGCACTTTATTTCAGAGGCGAGGGTGTCGAGCAGGATCACACGCGTGCTGCCGATCTCTACCGCGCGGCGGCCGAGGCCGGCGACGGGCCGGCGCAGGACATGCTGAGTTGGATGCTGCTGGAAGGCGACAGCGTCGCGCTGGATGCCATCGAGGCACGCCATTGGGCCGTTGCCGCAGCGGAGCAAGGCGTCGCAGCGGCAATGACGCGCCTCGGCATGATCTATCACAATGCGCTCGAAGTCGACCGCGATCCGACGGCAGCAGCAGCGTGGTGGACTAAAGCCGCCGCGCGAGGCGATGCGGACGGTCAGGCGATGCTCGGCGCAGCACATATCCTCGGCGCCGGCGTACCGCGCGACGGCATCGCGGCTCTAGCCTGGCTGCTGCGCGCGCGCGCCGGCGGCAGCCCTCTCGCCGAATCATTCCTGAAGGCGGCGCACCGCGCATTGTCGTCGGAACAGATCGCCGCCGCACAGCACCAAGCGGTGATCCCGCTCCCGAAACCTGTTCCATAATCACCGGCGCCATCGGATATCTGAACACTGCTGCGGGCGAGAGGCGGCGGCATTGCAACCAAAGCCGTCGTTGGTGCGGGCGGCTTCCGACGCCGTGGTCGCGTTAACATTTCATTCACCATGGTCGTCTACCCACAAAACTTGCGGTGTCATCGTGCGTGTACCTGAGATTCCAGCGAGCGCTACCGAGAGATCACCGTGGGCAAAAGTCAGCCGGCGACGCCGGCCCGCGATCCGAAGATCGTTGCAGGAGCCGCGCCGACCGACAGATTATCTGCGCTATGCGCGCAGGCCCTGGCCAGCCACCAAGCAGGGCAACTCGGCGAGGCGATCGCTCTTTACGAACAAATTCTCCTGCTGCAGCCCAACTTCGCCGAGGTTCACAATAATCGCGGCCTGGCGCTCGCCGAACTGGACAGGCCCGAAGAGGCCGTAGCCTCCTACGCGCGGGCGGCCGCAATCAAACCGGACAATCCGGAAACGCTCTGCAACTGGGGCGTCGCGCTAGCGCAGTTTGAACAATGGGACGAGGCGGAAGCAAAATTTCGCCGCGCCATCGCAACCCATCCGGGCTTTGCCGGCGCCTACAACAACCTCGGCCTGATCTTGAAGGAACGCGGCCGCATGGCTGAAGCGGCAAGCGCCGTCGAACAGGCGATCCGGCTTTCGCCTAAAGATGCTTCCTACTACGACAATCTCGCCGCCATGCGGCCCTTCAGCGCCGGCGACAATTATCTCGCTGCGCTTGAGGGGCTGGCGGCGGAGGCCACATCGCTGTCCGCCGTGAACCGAATGCATCTTCATTTTGCACTCGCCAAAGCCAACGAACAACTCGGCAATCCGGGCAGTGCCTTCCGTCAATTGCTGGCCGCTAACGCACTGAAACGCCAGCAGGTCGGTTACGACGAAGCGGCAACGCTCGCGCAAATGGATCGCACCCGCAAACTGTTCACGCGCGAGTTCTTGAGGGAGCACGAAGGCGTGGGGGTCCAGTCGCCGGTTCCGATATTCATCATCGGAATGCCCCGTTCAGGCACAACCTTGATCGAGCAGATATTGGCAAGCCATCCCGAAATATTTGGGGCCGGCGAACTCACCCTGTTCGAGCAAACAGCCAACGCCGTCGGCCGCGCGACGCCGAAAGCGCCGCCGTTTCCCGAGTTCGTGCCGGCCATGTCGACGCACCAGTTTCGGGATTTGGGAGCGCGCTATCTTGCGCAGCTGTTATCGCGAGCGCCGGGCGCAACACGAATTGTCGACAAGATGCCGGCGAACTTTCTCTATGCCGGACTCATCCATCTGGCGCTACCTGACGCCCCTATCATTCACGCGATCCGCGATCCCTTGGACACCTGCGTCTCCTGCTTCTCCGTGCATTTCACCAAGGGGCAGCTGCACACCTACGACCTCGCTGAGCTGGGTCGCTACTATCGGCATTATCAGGAACTTATGGCGCATTGGCGCAATGTGCTGCCCGCCGGGCGCATCTTTGACGTGCGCTACGAGGAACTCGTTGACGATCTGGAAGGCGTGGCGCGGCGCATCGTCGCCCGTTGCGGCCTCGCTTGGGATCCGCGCTGCCTCGATTTTCACCGCAATACACGCCCGGTGCGCACCGCAAGCGCGACGCAAGTGCGCCGGCCGATCTATCGGAGTTCAGTGGGACGTTGGCGTCCATACCAGAAATTTCTGGGCCCACTGTTCGCCGCGCTTGCCCCCGAGGCGGATACGTTCACGCTGCGTAAGGCTGGCTAGTCATGCGCAGGCAAATGTCCGCTCAGATCTTCGCCTCTACGCGTTTTGAGTGTGTTGCGTGTGTGCGCGCGTTCATCCAGCCATCGATCCCCATCGCTTCCCACTTCATGAGGACACCCATGCGAGCGACTCTTCTCACGACTTTGGCCGCCGCGGCCGTTCTCTCCGGCGGATTCTTCGGCGACCAAGCCAGCGCTTTCACACTTGCCGCACCGTCGGCGCTCGCCGCTGCGCCCGCACTTCTGGTCCAACGAGTTGTGAATGTTTGCGGGCCCGCTGGCTGCGTTCCGGTGCAAACGAAGAAGGCACGGCACTTCAAGAATGGCAGCGCCGTCGGGCAGCACATCTAGTCGTCCCGACACACCATCGATGCGGCCGGCGCGCGCGCAAGCGCACGGCTCGCCGCGCCGCGCTTGGCGTCAATCGCATTAATCCTGAGCAACGGGCGTTTCCGACAGTGCGGCGTCGAGCACACGGCGGCAGGCGATGAGGTCGTCAAGCGCGGTCTGAAGTTTGCGCCGTTGTACGGTGGCAATCCGTTGCGGCGCCGGTTCGCTGCTGTTAGGCGGCACCAGCTTCGGTTCACGCCGCTCATTTGGTCGCCGCTCTGCCGCACGCCCGCGTGCGCTCCCGACGAGAGAGCGGCCATCGTCAGAACTCACGTCAGCCTGATCTTGGATATCATTGCTTCCGTTGCCGTCGAGTTCGGGCGCTAGCGTCTCGGCCCCGGCGCGCCATACGCCTTGAACGAACGACTGACCCTGCTCGCGCAGCAGCCGCTGCACGCCGCGGATGGTGTAGCCTTCGCCGTAAAGCAGATGACGCACACCGCGCAACAGGTCGATATCGTTAGGGCGGTAATAGCGACGGCCGCCGCCGCGCTTCAACGGCCTGATCTGTGCGAAGCGGCTTTCCCAAAATCGGAGCACGTGTTGCGGAACATCGATCTCTTCGGCGACTTCGCTGATTGTGCGGAATGCGTCCGGCGCTTTTTCCACTGCCCTGCCCCGTCAGCTGTCAGTCGTCGAGTTCCTTGCCGCCGCCGTCGGGCTCGGAATTGATCCGCTGCTTGAGGATGGCGGAGGGTTTGAACACCATCACCCGGCGCGGCGAGATTGGCACTTCCTTGCCGGTCTTCGGATTGCGGCCGATACGCTGGCCTTTCTTGCGCACCACGAACGAGCCGAACGACGATAGTTTTACGGTTTCGCCGCGTTCCAGGCAGTCGGTAATTTCTTTCAGAACCAGCTCGACGAGTGTGGCGGATTCAGTGCGCGACAGGCCGACCTTCTGATAGACGGCCTCGCATAGATCCGCACGCGTGATCGTCTTTCTCGCCATAGCCAGCCCCGCTCTCGGCGATCAATACTAACCGACCATGGTATCGTACTGAATTATCGAGATTATCAACGATATTAACTTCTCGCGGAACGGTCAACGGCTTTGGCGGCCCTTCGCCTCACCAACGCACCAGCGCGGCGCCCCAGGTGAACCCCCCGCCCATCGCCTCCAGCAGCAGCAGATCGCCACGCTTGATCCGCCGATCGGTCACGGCATCCGTCAGCGCCAGCGGTATCGAGGCCGCCGAGGTGTTGCCATGCCGATCGACCGTGCACACAACCTTGGTCGGGGCGATGCCGAGCTTGTGCGCCGATCCGTCGATGATGCGTTTATTGGCCTGATGCGGGATAAACCAATCGATGTCAGCGACCGTAAAGCCCGTTGCCTTAAACGCATCGTGAACCACATCGGTAATCATCGCCACGGCGTGCCGAAACACATCGCGGCCTTCCATCCGCAAATGACCGACGGTGCCGGTCGATGACGGTCCGCCGTCGACATAAAGCTTCGATTTGTAGCGGCCATCGGACCGCAGCCGTACCGTCAGAATGCCGCGATCCTCACGCGTGCCCGGCTGATCATGCGCTTCAAGCACCACCGCACCCGCGCCGTCGCCGAACAGCACGCAGGTCGTTCGATCGGTCCAGTCGAGCAGGCGCGAAAAGGTCTCGGCGCCGATGACCAGCGCGCGGTTGAATGCGCCCGACCTGAGCAGGGCGTCGGCGGTCGCCAGCGCGTAGACAAATCCGGAACATACCGCCTGCAGATCGAACGCGGCGCCCTGCGTGATGCCGAGTTCGGCTTGCACGGTCACGGCGCTGGCCGGAAAGGTATTGTCAGGCGTCGAGGTCGCAAGCACGATGAGGTCGATCGCCTGTGCTTCAACGTGCGCATGGGCGAGCGCGGCGCGCGCGGCAAGCGTCGCCATATGCGAGGTCAATTCGCCAGGCCCGGCAATGCGGCGCTCGTGAATACCGGTGCGCTGAACGATCCACTCGTCGGAGGTGTCGACCTTCAGCGCGAGATCGGCATTGGTAAGAACCTGGTTCGGCAGATAACTGCCGCAGCCCAGAACAACAGAACGGCGAACCATCACACGGCGACTCCGCCGACCGATTGGGACGCCGCTTGACCCGCTTCATGGCCCTGCCGTCCGAGCGCGGCCGTGATCTTGGCCAGAAGCTCATCGCGCACGATGCCGTAGCCAAGGTCGATGGCGGCGGCGAAACCTGCGGCATCGGTTCCGCCGTGGCTTTTGATGACGATGCCGTTAAGCCCGAGAAATACACCGCCGTTGGAGCGCCCCGGATCCATACGCTGCCGCAACTGCCGGAACGCCGCACGCGCGAACAAATATCCGATCCGGGCACCGAGCGACTGATTCATTGCTGACCTGAGGTATTCACCGAGTTGACGCGCCGTGCCTTCGGCGGTCTTGAGCGCGATATTGCCGGCAAAGCCTTCGGTGACGACGACGTCGGCCGTACCCTTGCCGATATCGTCGCCCTCGACGAAGCCAACGTAGTCGAGGTCGGGCCGTGGCGTCTCGCGCAAGATTCGCCCGGCCTCCCGCACCTGTTCCAGGCCTTTGACCTCCTCCACGCCAATGTTGAGCAACCCAACGGTCGGGCGTTCAAGCCGAAACAGGATGCGCGCCATGGCCGCGCCCATCACCGCAAGGTCGACGAGATGCTCGGCGTCCGCCCCGATCGAGGCACCGACGTCGAGCACGATCGATTCACCGCGCAGTGTTGGCCACAATGCCGCGATCGCGGGCCGGTCGATTCCCGCCAGGGTTTTCAGCTCGAATCTCGACATCGCCATCAGCGCGCCGGTATTGCCGGCCGAGACCGCCATATCGGCCTCGCGCTTCTTGACTGCATCGATCGCGAGCCACATCGAAGATTTGCGCCGGCCATAACGAAGCGCCTGGCTTGGCTTGTCTTCCATCCGCACCGCAACCTCGGCATGAATGAGCCGCGAGGCGGATTTGAGCGCCGGGCATCCGGCAACCAGCGGCTCCACCTGCGCCTTGTTGCCGAAGAAAAGGAATTCACTCTCAGGATGGCGGGCCAACGCCAGCTCAGCCCCGGCGACCACCACGGCAGGACCGTGGTCGCCCCCCATCGCGTCGAGAGCAATGCGGACCATCTGCGACATGAAATGCCCGTGGTCCTAGATCACGATCCAACGCAACGCGATCGGATCACGTTCAGATGATTTTCGGCGCATGATCCTCAGGCAATGACCGGTTTCCACACTCGGGATCACGCGCCTCGTTCGCGCAACGCAAGGCGAAACCGAACCGGACAATAGCGGTTCGGCGACTGGAAACAACTGCGATCAGCGGGCATCCCGATCCTTCTTCAGTGCGTTCAGAACGGCGAACGGACCTTGATCCGGTGTCGCATCCTGCGGTGGCTGGAACACCGCTCCTGACTTGCGCGGATACGGATTGATTCCAAGGACGAGGAACTCGCTGGCAAGCGCGCCAAGATCGATCTGTCCGTCGATCAATGGCTCGGTATTATCCGCGCTGTTCGCAAGAACACCCGCCTCTTCGCCCGGCTTCCCATTTGCCGAACGCGGCATGAAGACGAGATCGACGTCTTCCTCGATTTCACTGACAAGCGGTTCAAGCGTGACGACGCAGGTTTGACCGACGGTCGCGGAAACCCGGCCGGTCACGCGCAATCCGCTGGCTCCTTGCCTTCCCACTTCTAAATTTGCCTCAAGGCGCGGCAAATCGCGCAGCCCGATCGTTCGCGCTACGGCTTGGCGTATGTCCGCGTCGGCAACGAGTTCAAAGCGTTCGCCGGGCTCCGGCACATCGTCAAGTGCGACCGGAAACTGCCACGGCGTTGCAGGGTGTCGGTTGTACTCGTGTTCACCCATGTGCGAAGGCCTCCGGGTTGGGAAAGATGATCTGACCGGCCGCGAAGGCGTCATCCGCCTCAGCCCCCAATTGGCTTGCAGCAGCGCGTACATATCGCGCCAGCCGCACCGCCCGGTCGTCTGCATCAGCCGCCTCAAAGATATTGCGCGCGAGCGCCTTCTCAAGCTCCCGCTCGTCGTCAGCATTCATGGCTAAGCTATACGCGGTCTGCCGGCCATAAAACGCCTCGCCGAATTGCCGCATCTTCCGGGGCACTGCCATGTCGCCGACGCCCATTTCCCGCAAATTGTTATCGAGGTCACGGCAAAACAAATCGAACAACAGCTGCCCAAGCTTGTTGCTTCGACCGCCCGTTTCGCTGGTCCCGGCAAGCCGGCTCAGCAGCAGCACAAGATGCAACACAATCAACTCGAATCGGCCCTCGACGCTGTCCGGTACCCCATAATCGGCGTAAAACGCGTGCGAGCGCGCCTGCGCCACGATCATGCCATAGAGCGCGCGGATGTTGCGATTGTGGAGCCCTCGTCGAAACGCCGTTAATATCATAGAGATAGACTACTCGATCGGCGCCAAACCTTCCGAGCCGGGCGCCGGTAACCTGCTGCTTGGGATCTTGGGGTAAGGCAGCTGGCAATCAGACACAAGGTGGGACGCCCGAATGCGGAACGGTTTTGTGCCAGGTGGGGGAAGGCGCGCCGCTGCTTATGTTCTCACGTTCTCACTCATGCTGGCTGTGGGCGGCTGCGTTGGCGAGTCATTTCAGCGCGGCTATGTGCTGCCGGACGGGGCGCTGGAGCAAATTCGGCTCGGCGCTTCCCAGGAGCAGGTGCTGATCGTGCTCGGCACGCCTTCGACCGTCGCCACCGTCTCAGGCGAGGCGTTCTATTACATTTCGCAGCGCGCCGAGCGTTCGGTCTCGTTCCTGCAAACCAGGATTACCGATCAGCGCGTGGTCGCCATTTACTTCGACCGGGACCGGCGGGTGCAGCGGGTCGCGGCCTACGGAATTAAGGACGGCAAGGTGTTCGATTTCATCAGTCGCACGACACCAACGGCCGGATCGGATCTCAACGTTGTCAAGTCGCTGTTCGACTCGCTGTCGCACGCCCGCCTGGGTCTGCCGTTCTAAGACGTTGATTGGCGTTACCGGGGCGATCCAGTCCGACAACGCTCCGCTTTGGTTTGTTCGGTCGCGCAACCTGTCATCGGGCCGGCCACTTCCGGCCGCACCCGCCGTCTGCTCGCAATAGCGGATTAGTGGGCTAGCACCGCGAGCAGCAGTAGCGCGACAATGTTGGTGATCTTGATCATCGGATTGACCGCAGGTCCGGCCGTATCCTTGTAAGGATCGCCAACTGTGTCACCGGTCACGGCTGCCTTGTGGGCGTCCGAGCCCTTGCCGCCGTAATGGCCGTCCTCGATGTACTTCTTGGCGTTGTCCCAGGCGCCGCCGCCCGACGTCATGGAAATCGCCACAAACAGACCGTTGACGATCACGCCGAGCAACATCGCGCCGAGCGCGGAGAACGCCGCCGACTTGCCCGGGGCGCCGCCGCCGGCAACAAAGTAGATGATGAAGTAGCCGACGATCGGCGAGAGCACCGGCAACAGCGACGGCACGATCATCTCCTTGATCGCGGCGCGGGTGAGCATGTCGACCGCGCGGCCGTAATCGGGCTTGTCCTTGCCCTGCATGATGCCGGGCTTCTCGCGAAACTGGCGTCGCACCTCCTCGACGATTGAGGAGGCGGCGCGGCCCACTGCCGTCATCCCCATCGAGGCGAACAGATAGGGCAAGAGACCGCCGAACAACAGACCGGCCACCACGTAGGGATTGCTGAGCGAGAAATCCGGCGACACGCCCTGAAAATACGGATGCGAGTTCGCGCCCGCGATGAAGAACTTTAGATCCTGGTTGTAGGCGGCAAACAGCACCAAAGCGCCAAGCCCGGCCGAGCCGATGGCGTAGCCCTTGGTCACCGCCTTGGTGGTGTTGCCGACGGCGTCGAGCGCGTCGGTCGATTTGCGCACTTCTTTCGGCAAGCCGGCCATTTCGGCGATGCCGCCGGCATTGTCGGTAACGGGCCCGAAGGCATCGAGCGCTACAACAATGCCAGCGAGCGCCAGCATGGTCGTCACCGCGATGGCGATGCCAAACAGACCAGCGAGGTTATAGCTGACCAAAATGCCGGCGATGATAACGAGTGCCGGAAGTGCGGTTGATTCCAGCGATATGGCGAGGCCCTGAATGACGTTGGTGCCGTGGCCGGTCACCGAGGCAAGCGCAATCGAATGCACCGGCCGATAGTCGGTCCCGGTGTAATATTCGGTAATGACGATGATCAGCGCGGTGACGACGAGACCGGTGATGCCGCAGTAAAACAGCTCGGCCCCCGAATAGTCCACGCCAGCGAGCGGGCCGAAGCCGATCAAATAGTGGGTCACGCCCGCAATGCCGATCAGCGACAGAACAGCGGTCGCGATCATGCCCTTGTACAGCGCGCCCATGATCGACTGGCTGGCGCCAAGCCGCACGAAGAACGTGCCGATGATCGACGCGATGATGCAAATGCCGCCGATGGCGAGCGGGAACGTCATCATCCGCGTCACCATTTCGGTCGAAACCCCGCTGAAGAAAATCGCCGCCAGAACCATGGTCGCGACCGTCGTCACCGCATAGGTCTCGAACAGATCGGCAGCCATTCCAGCGCAATCGCCGACATTGTCGCCGACATTGTCGGCGATGGTCGCGGGATTACGTGGATCGTCTTCCGGAATACCGGCCTCGACCTTGCCGACGAGATCGCCGCCAACGTCCGCGCCCTTGGTGAAAATGCCGCCGCCCAGCCGGGCGAAGATCGAAATTAGCGAGGCGCCGAAGCCCAACGCCACCATCGAATTGATCACCGTTCGGTCGTTCGGCGCCAGGTGCAGCACGTCAGTGAGGAAGCCAAAATAAAGCGTCACGCCGAGCAGCGCCAAGCCTGCAACCAGAAGACCGGTGATCGCGCCGGCGCGGAATGCAAGCTCAAGCCCTCCGGCGAGCGAGCCGATGGCGGCCTGCGCGGTGCGCACGTTGGCGCGCACTGAGACGTTCATGCCGATGAAGCCCGCGGCGCCGGACAGGATCGCGCCGACGGCGAAGCCGACGCCGACCAGCCAGCCGAGGAAATAGCCGACGATGAGAAAGATCACGACCCCGACGATCGCAATCGTCGTGTATTGCCGCCGCAGATAGGCTTGCGCGCCTTCGCGAATTGCCGCGGCGATTTCCTGCATTTTCGCGCTGCCGGCATCGGCGCTCATCACAGCGGTGGTGGCCCAAATGGCGTAAACGAGCGCGAGAACGCCGCAGATAACAATGAGCCACAAAGTCGTCATGGAAGGTCCCCGGTTGATGGGAGCCAGCGTTAAAGCCCGGCCCGAAAGGAAGATTCCTCGCGCGATGCTCTAGAGCATGATCCGCAAAAGTGGAAGCCGTTTTCCGAAAAGATCATGCGGCGGCGGCAGTCTCGCCGTGGCAACGATTCCGGGCAAAACGTAGAGCTTCAACCGCGCCATTTAAATCACTGTAATAATTGGTGAAAAGGCCTGTCTGACGCTCAATAGAGGTTGTTCCGGTAACCGTCCTCGACGACCGCGTCCGCCTCTTGGACGGTCAGTAGAGGCGTCTTGGTCTGTTCGACAATGATCCGCCCCAACGACGGAAACGACTTCTTCTCGAGACGATAATCGTCGTGCCAAAGCCGCGATCGCTTAAGCGCCTTGCCGCAGTGGAGAAAGGCCTCGCGCACCGTCACCAAAATGACCAGGCGGGGCTCGCGTCCATTCACGGCGGCCGCAGCCAGAAGCTCGCGGTCCTGGGCCAGCCGCGCCGTGCCGTTGATGCGAAGCGTCTCGTCGATCCCGGGAATAAAGAACAGCAGCCCGACCTCGGCGTCGGCCACGATGTTCGACATGGTGTCTAGGCGATTGTTGCCGGGCCGGTCCGGAATGGCGATGGTGTAATCGTCGAGCACCCGAGCAAAACCGGGCGCGTCGCCTCGCGGACTCACATCGGTGCCGCGCCCAGGCCGCGTCGAGCCGATGACCGCAAATGGAGAGTGGGCGAGGAAGTTGCGGCAATGAGCGTCCAGACGATCAAGCTGTTTGAGGACCGCAAGCTCCATCGGCGGCTCGTACAGTCCGCGCAATGCCGCTTCTTCGCTGACCATGTCTAGCTCTGTGGTTTGATCGTCCATCTCGAGTTTCCGTCCTTCCGAAAAAACTGCGACGCATTTTATGCCGGATTTGGCCGCCGCGCGAACGTGCCCCAGACCAGCAATACCGCGACAATTATGACGACCGGGAATACCGCATCGTTAACCGCCGACCAGCCGTAGCGTGACAGCAGCGCGCCCGACGACAGCGAGCCAATCGCCGTCGAGCCGAACACCAGAAAGTCGTTGAACGCCTGCACCTTGTTGCGCTCGCGCGGGCCGTAACATTCGGTGACCAAGGTGGTCGCGCCAATAAACGCCAGGTTCCAGCCGATGCCAAGGAGCGCCAGCGCGATCCAGAAATTCCACAATTCGATGCCGAGCGAACCGACCGAAGCTGCGGCAGCGAGCAACAACAGGCCGCTTGCGATCATTGCCCGCACGCCGAACCGCGTAATCAGCGCACCGGTGAAAAAGCTCGGCGCATACATGCCGATCACGTGCCATTGGATGGCGAGCGCCGCTTCGCCAACCGAATGATTGCACATCACCATGGCAAGCGGTGCCGCGGTCATCATCAAATTCATCAGGCCGAAGCTTGCAACGCCACAGGCCGCCGCAACGATAAACCGCGGCTGACGAACGATCTCCATGAGCGGCCGTCCATCGGAGAAGTTGCGAGCGGCGGCGGGTGCGGGCGGTGGCAACCGGAGCAAGGTCAACACCGCCGCCGCAATAATCGCGCAAGCCGATTGCGCCAAAAAGGTCCCCGCAAACAAATACGGCGGCCACAGGTCTTTGGTCAGAATCACAAGCTGCGGGCCGATCACTGCGGCACCGATACCGCCGGAGAGCACCCAGGCAACCGCCTTGGCGCGGAAGTGCACGCTCGCGGTATCGGCGGCGGCGAACCGATAGGATTGATGCGCCGCCGCGTAGAAGCCGCCGCACAGTGTGCCCAAAAGCAGCAGAACGAACGATCCCGATAACACCGCGGTGCATGAAATCACGCCCGAGGCGACGCCAAAGACCGCTCCCACCTGTAGCGCAAAACGGCGGCCAAACGCCTTGGCAAGCACGCCGACCGGCAGCGTACCGATCCACATGCCCACCGCCATGATGCTGATCGGCAGTGTTGCCAGCGCCGGATCCGGCGCCAGCATCGACCCGACAATGCCGCCGGTCGCCACAATGACGGTGGTATTGCCGCCGGTGAGCGCCTGGGCAACGGCAAGCACCACCGCGTTGCGGGCCGCAAGGCGGTCGTCTGTGACCTCGATTGTCGCCTCGGTCAGCGTCACCATGGCCTGTTCCGTCGTAGCTTTTGTTCTAGCCCCCGAAGCGAAGCGGTTCTAGGGCTGTCTCGCTGACGGCGATTTCCGGAGCAGGCACGAGATTTAGGACGCAAATGCGCCTTGAACGAGAACCGCCGGGCGCGGCCGCCGGCACACGATCACCGGAATGGCGCTATGCGTCAGCACCTTGAGGGTCTCGCTACCAAGCAAAATCGACGACACACCGCGTCGTCCGTGGGACGCCATTTCGATCGCGTCGCATCCACGTTCTTGTGCCGTGTCAATGATCGCTTGATACGGGTGCTCGTGCTCAAGATGCACCAAGTCGCATACCACTCCCGACGCCTTGGCAATATGCTCCGCTACATCGAGATATTGGCCGGCAACGGCCGCCATCTGTTTTTTGTATCGCTCCGGCGTATCGGCGACCATGGTGGGATCAGTCGTCAAGATATGGAACGGCGTCGTAACGGTCAGGACGGTGACGCGAGCATCAAGAGCCTTGGCCAATGCAATTCCCTCCTGAAGCGCCATCTTCGACAATTCGGAGCCGTCGGTGGGAATGAGAATGTGCTTGAACATGCAATTCGCCCCGCTGGCTGAACGTCTCCCAAGCGTTACTTTGTAGGATTGGGAGCCTGGCCTGAGCTTTGATCTAGCTCAAGGTCACGTAGGGCTCCGTCATTGCACCCGGCTATGACTTCGCCGGCTCCTCCAACCGAGCCGGTCGAATGACTGTGACCGTGCAGGGCGCCTCCGCAGCGACTTTTGCAGATACACTTCCAAGGAGATTGCGCAGCAGTGAGTTTTGCCGCGCGCCGATCACAAGATGATCGACGTGGTTGGCTTGCGCGAATTCGAGGATGGCCCGAGCTGGATCGACCGCCTCCAGAACGTGCGCAGTCAAGCGGTCGTCCGCAAGCTTCAGAGGCTCGGCCCAGTGGCGAAGGGCAACCAGACGATCAATCCGCTTGTTGTGGCCCGCCTCGTCGAGTTCCGCCCCTGCTTGAGCACATTGAGGCAGGCCAGCCGCGCGGCCGGGACGGTCGCCAGAATGCGCGCCGCGGTAGCGCGGAGCGCATCGCTCAGTTGCGCGGACCCTTCGGTCGGATCAACCGCGACTGCGACAATCGGGGCCGAAGCAATTTGTGCGGCCGTCGCCGGCAAGGCGATCGATCGCGTCAGATCCTTGTTGAAGCGCCGCCGCAGCACGGTCGTCAGCGGATCCCGCTTTAACCGCTCAGATCGCTTGGTCAGCTTGACTTGATCCGGGTGGCCCAATTCGAACGCTAGTTGCGCCGCAGTGGGGTAGCGCCATGCCGGTTCGATCTCCAGGCACCGCAACACAATTTCCTGCAGCCAAAGCGGATAGTCGGGCTTTAGTTGACGTGGAGGAACCGGATCGCGCCACAACCGCCGGCGCATGCCGTACATGGTCTGGCTTTCCCCGAATGGGCGTACCCCCGTAGAAAAGAAGAACAGCAGGACACCCAGAGCAAACAGATCGCTCCGCGGATCATTACGTACGCCGAGCAATTGCTCCGGTGACATGTAGGGCGCCGTGCCAAACGGGACCCTGAATTCCTCCGTCATGAGATCCGGCAATTGATCATGATGCGACAATCCAAAGTCGAGGAGAACCGCCTCACCTGTCGGACGAAACATGATGTTGCTCGGCTTGACGTCGAGGTGAATGACATGCTGCCGGTGCAAGTCATCCAAGGCAGCAGCGATTTTCAAACCAATCTCGGCAACTTCGGCATAGGGCAACGGCAGCTCGGAGAGCCGTGGCAACAACGTTTTCCCGGGGATGCGTTCCATCACGATGTAGGGCTGCACCCCAAAGTCCCCCGCGGCCGCGAACTTCGGAACGTGGATGCCGGAGACACGCGGCAAAATCATCTGTTCCATTTCGAAGCTGACAATGGCCGCGGGATCTTCGCCTTCAGCGATGATCGGCACCTTCATCAGCATGGGCATCGTCTCGCCCGCGCGCGAGACGCGCCAAAGGGTGGCCATACCTCCCCGATGCAGGCTTTCCTCGAGACGGAAGCCATCAATCGTCGCACCCGGCTCAAGGGTCGGCTTGACCATCTTTCACTTTCCCACCAGCAGCCGGTTCGCCAGCGAAGTCGGTAACCCTTTGTTTCGGATGCGGGTGACTGCCTCCTCAACGTCATAGGGCACGCGGCAGAACGTCAGCTCGCCCCGGCTCGTGTCCAGCACTGCGTAGGAAGCGGCCGGATTGCCGTCGCGAGGCTGCCCCACGGAGCCGAGCACCGCGAGCCAGCGGCGACTTGGAAGTAATTGAATTGCGCCGCCCGTCATCAGTGTGAACGCGGTCATTTTGCCGGTTGCCGACATGGTGTAGAGCGCCGGCCGGTGAACATGGCCGCAGAATGTGATGGGCTGCGACGTCGCCTGTATGCTGCGGGCGGCATCTTCGATGTTCATGACATAGCGCCAACTTTCCGGACTGCTCGCGTCGGCATGAACGTAGAGGCGGTTATCGTTCTCACGGGTGAGCGGCAATTGTTCGAGGAATTTTCGCTCCGCAGATCCAAGTTCGCCGCGCGTCCACTCAATAGCTATCTGGGCCTCAAGGTTAAGCTGTTCGCGGGTGTTGCTGACCGCGTTATCGTGATTGCCGCGCACCGCAATCCCACCTTTTTCGACACGGTCAATAACGGTCTTGACGACCCATTCCGGATCCGCGCCGTAGCCCACATGGTCACCGAGCAGAACACTTTGCTCTGCGCCAAAATCGCGTGCCTGCACCAGGCATGCTTCAAATGCTTGGCGATTACCGTGAATATCCGCGAATAGCGCGATGAGCACAGCACTGGACTCCGACGGATCAAATTGACCCACCCTCGGCGCCCAGCGTTGATCTTTGTCAAACGGCGCGTGGCTTCGCGCGCTCCTAACTAGAAGTGCAGAGCGTTCGGATGGCGGACCACGACCGTCCGCACCTCCGCGAGGGTGCGTGCGCCGAGCTGGCCGAGCGCGGCTTGGGTCTCGTCGATCAGAAGGTCGATGACGTAATCGGGGCCCTCCGCACCAAGCGCGCCAAGGCCCCACAGATAAGCCTTGCCGGCAAAAGCGGCGTCGGCTCCGAGCGCATACGCACGCACCACGTCGCTGCCGCTGCGCACGCCGGAATCCATCATCACCGTCGCCCGCGTTCCGACCTGGCGCACGATCGCCGGAAGCACGTCGATCGTCGGCGGAAGCGCCTCGATCTGTCGTCCGCCGTGATTAGAAACGATGATACCGTCGACGCCGAGTGATACCGCTGTTTCGGCGTCCTGCGGATGCAGGATACCTTTGACAATCAGGGTCCCTTTCCAGCGGTCGCGGTACGTCTTCACTTCGTCCCAGGTAAAGGCGCCGCGCTGTTCGCGCAACGCGAAGGCGATGACTTCGTTGAGCGATGCATTCTCCCCGACGTAAGAGCGCAGATTGGCGAAGCGCGGGATGCCGTAGGTCCGAAGCGCCATGGCCCAGCCCGGCGCCCGCGCGATCTGCATCATGATGCGTGGATTGAGCTTAAAGGCGCCGGCGATACCGGTCGCCACTTCGCGGGGGCGCGTCGTGCGGACTGGAACGTCGAGCGTCAGCACCAACGCGTGGCAGCCCGCGGCTTCGGCGCGGCGCACCAGATCAAGGCCGATAGCGTGATCGTTGTCGGCCAAGCGATAAAGCTGGAACCAGAACACGTCCGGCGCGATCGCGGCGATCTCTTCGATGGTGGCGCCGCCCGCGGTGCTGAGCATGTAGGGGACGCCGGCGCGCTGCGCGGCCCGCGCCAAATGCTTGTCGCCGCCCGGCCAAATGATCGAGGGCCCACCCATTGGGGATACGCCGATCGGCGCCGAATAGCGGCGCCCGAACAGTTTGACGTCGCTTGGCGGCAGCGTCGGCATGACGCCGTAACGCGGCACCAGTTCGACGGCATCAAGCGCCGCCCAATTGCGCCTGATCCCCGCATCGTCCCTGCCCGAGCCGCCGTCCGAATATTCGAACGCGAAATGAGGAATATGATGGCGCGCACGGCGGCGCAGATAATCGGTGGTGGGGTAGCGGCTGTGAAGTTCCGCATAGTTCGCGATGCGGCGGTAATTGATGCCGCCCTGTTGCTGCAGCGCGGCTGTGGCCGTCGTGTCGTGCATTGACGCTTCTCCGGGAACGCCAGTATAGCCGCTTCGGCCGGTTGTCATCACCTCCCGCTCGCGCGAGGGGAAATGGCGCTCAGCGTGAACCGTAAGCCCAGGTCAGATAGATGCCGCCCCAGGTGAAGCCGCCGCCAAAGGCCGCGAGAATGAGGCGATCTCCGGCCTTGAGCTTCTTCTCATAATCCCACAGACAAAGCGGGATCGTCGCCGCAGTGGTGTTGCCGTATTTGTGGATTGTGACCATCACGTGGTCCGCCGAAAGCCCCATGCGTTCCGCCGTCGCTTCGATAATGCGCATGTTGGCCTGATGCGGCACCAGCCAATCGACCATCTCGCTGGTCAGCTTGTTTCGCCGCATCAGCTCGGTCCCCACCTCGGCCATGCGCGCGACCGCATACTTGTAAACTGCGGCACCTTCCTGGTGCACGTAGTGCAGTCGCTTGGCGACGGTTTCCGCCGTCGGCGGCATCCGGCTGCCGCCGGCCTTCTGATGCAAGTGCTTCACCCCGGCGCCGTCCGAACAGATCAGCGTGTCGATGATGCCGTAGTTACGGTTCGGCTCGACAAGCACGGCGCCGGCGCCGTCGCCGAACAGCACGCAGGTGGCGCGATCGGTATAGTCGATAATCGCCGACATCTTGTCGGCGCCGACCACCACGATCTTGCGATACTTGCCGGTCTCGACGAACTGGGCGGCGATGCTCAGAGCATAAACAAAGCCTGAGCAAGCGGCCTGCACGTCGAAGCTGCCGATGTTGCGGATATCGGCCATGTCACAGATCAGATTGGCGGTCGAGGGGAACACCAAATCGGGCGTTGTCGTAGCGCAGATCAGCAGATCGACATCGCCGGGCGCCGTATCAGTCTTCTTCAGAAGGCCGCGCACGGCCTCCGCGCCCATATGCGAGGTCCCCAGTCCCTTGCCCTTCAATATCCGCCGGGTTTTTATTCCGGTGCGTTCGACGATCCAGTTGTCGTTGGTGTCAACCATACGCGCCAGTTCGGCATTGGTCAGAACATCGGGCGGCACATAGCCATGCACGCCGGTGATCGCGGCGTGCACCGATGATTTCGGCCTTTTGGTCATGCGCGCGCGAACAGCAGCTGCCACTTGAACATTCGCCCCTCGTGTTAGCAGGTGGTTAACATTGTTGTACGTCCGCAAGATCGCTGCGGCCACGCCCTGCAATGTCGACAACAATCGCCGCCGCTTTGATGCTCGGCGCGCCGTCAATCGCCATGATCCGATCGAGCCGCCCAAAGGCCTCGACTTGCCGCGCGCGCTCCGGGGCGTCGGAGAGGAGCGGCAGCAGCGCGGCAGCGAGAGCTTGCGGCGTGCAATCGCGTTGCAGGAATTCCGGAATGACGTTCTCGCCGATGACAAGATTGGCGAGGATTACGCTCGTTAGTCTTGCCCGCAGTCCGGCCAGCCGCGCAATGACTTCCTCGATCAGCGGAACCCGATAGGCGGCAACGGTTGGCACGCCGGCGAGCGCGAGCTCGAGCGTGACCGTACCGGAAGCCGCGAGTGCGGCACGCGCAGTCCGAAAGGCGGCCCACTTTTGCTCGGGCTCGATGACGACCTGCGGCGTGACCGCCCAGCCGGCGACGCCTTCACGCACTGCCGCAACGAGATGCGGTAGGGTCGGCAGTACCAGCTCCAACGGCCCGACGCGCGCCGCAATTTCTGCGATCGCGGCGCCGAAGATCGCCAGCAGACGCCGGATCTCGCTCGATCGGCTGCCGGGCAAGACCAGCACGCGCGGGGGATCGGCGCTGCGCCGTTGTGCTTCGTCGGCGTTCGGGCGCATTTCGGCCAGACGTTCGATCAGCGGATGACCAATATAGACACAAGGCGGACCGCCGAGCCGCAAGTGAGTGGCCGGTTCAAACGGCAGGATCGCAAGCACACAATCGACGTAGCCGCGCATGGCGCGGGCGCGCCCGGGGCGCCAGGCCCAAACCGACGGCGACACGTAATCGATAATCGGGATCGCTGGCGCCGCAGCGCGAACGCGGCGCGCCACCCGGTGGGTGAAATCCGGACTGTCGACGATCACGAGGACATCCGGCCGTGCTGCGATGATGGCGTCGGCAGTTTCGCGGATGCGACGCAAAATCGTTGGCAAGCGGCGCGGGATTGCGGTGAAACCGATGATCGAAAGATCGTCGATGGCAAACGGGCTCGGAATTCCCGCCGCCGCCATGGCTCGCCCGCCGACGCCCGAGAATTTGATCGCCCGGCCATCGTGCCCGTGGAGCGCATTCGCCAACGCGGCGCCCAGCGCGTCACCGGATTCCTCACCGGCGACGATATAGATCGACAATGGCTTGGGTAGCGAAGCATTGGGCGGCGAAGCTTTGGGCAGTGAAGGGTTGTGCTGCGGGACGTAGTTCATGGTCCCAAACCTTCGGCGACGCCAACCAGAAAGATCTTGGCACGATCGGCGGCTGCAATGACGTCGGCTATTTCGGCGATGATGGAGCTGCCAGCGGCAACGGCCAATCCGGCGAGGCCGGCGCGGGCAACATTCTCAACGGTTTGCCGACCAATCGCCGGCAGGTCGAAGCGGCGATCCTGACCGGGCTTTGGCGCTTTCACCAGGACGCCTCTGCCCGGCGGGCTCGTCACTCGCCGTTGCTTGCGCAGTTCGGCGACCCGCATCAGCATGTTGTCGGTGCCTTCCGCCGCTTCGACTGCGAGCACATGGTTGTCGGCGACGATCACCGCTTGGCCCACGTCAAACGGCCCGAGTGCCGCGATTACCTTCAGCGCAAACATAATATCGTCATCGTCGCGCGGCGTCGGCCGGTAGCGGCCGAGGACGCCTTCAGGAACAAGAATCTCTGGCGCCACATCATCCAGCCCAACGATCCGCAATCCGCCTTCTTCAAACAAGCTCGCCACGCCGGACAGCAAGCGATCGTCACCGCCACGAAGCAAACGCGCGATACGCGGCATCAACCGTACTGTCTGCCAGTCAAGCCGAATTTGCCACAGCGGCGGCCGCAGCAAAGTGCCGATGAACAGCGCCTCGCGGCAGTGCTCGGCGCGGGCAAGGCGAAACAGCCTCCCCGCCTGGCCGATCGCGATCCAATGGTGCGCATAGCGCTCGACGACCTTGGGATCAGCCCAGCCCCTCAATGCGAACATCACCGGCCGGCGGCCGCGCCGTACGATCGCTTCCGCAACAGCTCCGGGAAAGCTTCCGCCGCCACAGATAATCGCCAGCGGCTCGCTATGAGAAGCGGACCAAGCCGTACCCGGCGTTTCAGGACGCATCGTCCCCATGCTCTTCGGAGTGCTGCTTCGCCGGCGGATGAATCAAGGGCCGCTTTCCTCCAGCGCCGATGAACTCAATGATTTTTTCTACCAGCGGATCGCCGGCAAATTCGCCGGCAACGGAGCCTACTCTTTCAGCGAATACGCCTGAACCGAAGAAGAGACGGCGATAGGCCTGGCGCAGCCGATGCAGGTCCTGGCGTTTCGCGCCGCGGCGTCGCAGCCCGACGACGTTCAATCCCACCAAGTCCGCAATCTGACCGAGCGCATAGCCGAACGGAATGATGTCGCCGGCCGCGCCCGATAGTCCGGCCATCATGGCGCCCTCGCCGATGCGAACGAACTGATGCACCGCGGCGTGACCGCCGAGGAACGTGTGGTCGCCGACGCTGACGTGGCCGCCGAGCACGACGTTGTTGGCGAAGGTGACGAAATTGCCGACATGGCAATCGTGGCCGACATGGCATCCCACCATGAACAGGCAGCCCTCGCCGACGCGGGTTACACCGCCGCCGTCTTCAGTCCCGGTATTGATGGTCACGCTTTCGCGCAACTCGCAGCGCGGTCCGACGATCAATTGCGTCGCGCCGCCGCGATAGTGAACCGATTGCGGCGGGGTACCGAGCGAAGCGAACGGATAGACCACGGTTCCTTCGCCGATGCTGGTCACACCGGCGATGTGAACGTGGGCGACAAGCCGCACGCCGCTGCCGAGCGTGACTTCGGACCCGACAACGCAGTACGGCCCGATCTCCACGCCCTCTCGCAGCCGCGCGCCATCGGCCACGCGCGCGGTCGGATCGATCCGCGGCATCCTAGTCCTCGGTCATGTAGGCGCCGAGCAAAGCCTCGGCGATTAACACGCTGCCGACCTTGGCCTCGCACTGGTACCACCACATGTTCCGGCGGTGCGCGACCTTGTCGACGTGATATTCGAGCGTGTCGCCGGGGAGCGCCGGTTTGCGGAACTTGGCCTTGTCGATGGTCATGAAGAACATCTTGCGACGCTTGTCGCTGGACGGCATCAGCCTGACACAAAGCACACACGCCGTCTGCGCCATGCCCTCGATCATCAGCACGCCTGGCATGACCGGATTGTCCGGAAAATGTCCGGTAAATTGCGGCTCATTCATCGTAACGTTCTTGATGCCGATGCCGTGCTCGTCACCGCGGATGTCCTTGACCCGATCGACCAACAAAAACGGATAACGGTGCGGCAAGAGGCGCAGAATTTCCTGGATGTCGGCAGTGCCGAGCGACTCTTCGGTCATTCGGTCTCTCCCTCGGGCTTGCCGCGCGCCAGCCGCCGCAAGATCGCGACGCTCTTCATGAAGTCGCGCAACGGCTGAGCAGGCGAACCGATCCAGCGCGCTCCGGGGGGAACATCGGCCATCACGCCACTCTGTGCGCCGAGGCTCGCGCCGGTGCCGATCGTCACGTGGTCAGCGATACCGACCTTTCCGCCCAACATTACGAAATCTCCCAGGCGCGCGCTGCCGGAGATGCCGACCTGCCCGGCAATCAGACAGTGCCGGCCGATGATCACGTTGTGCGCGATTTGCACCAGATTGTCGATCTTGGTGCCTTCCCCGATGATCGTATCGCGGGTCGAGCCACGGTCGATCGTGACGTTGGCGCCGACTTCAACGTCGTCCTGAATGATGACGCGGCGGCTCTGCGGGATTTTCACATGGCCCTTCGGCGACGGAAGGAACCCGAACCCGTCCTGGCCGATGCGGGCGCCGGGGTGAATGATCACACGATCGCCGATCAGAGCGTGAAGCACGGTCGCGCTGGCGCCGATGCTGCAATCGCGACCGATGGCGACACCCGGGCCGATCACGGCGCCGGCAGCGATCACGGTGCCGGCACCAATCTCGGCGCCAGGCCCAATTACCACAAGCGGGTCTATGGTTACGCCGGCCTCGATCCGCGCAGACGAATGCACGTGCGCGCCATCTGCGCGTCCACTGGTACCAAACAACGAGGACGGGCGGAGTGAATCGGGAAACAGCGCGCGGGCTACCGCGACAAAAGCGCGATACGGTTCCGCGGTAACCAGCACTGGAAGCCGAGCCGGCGCCGCAGCCGCGAAGCGCGGCGCCAGCAGACACGCTCCGGCGCCGGTGGTCGCCAGATCGCCAAGATATTTCGCGCTGTCGAGGAACGTAATGTCTGACGCTTGCGCCGCATCGAGCGGCGCAATGTTTGCGATACACTGGTCGAGCGGCACCGCTCCGCTGGGTTCGGCGTGCGTCAGCGCAACGATCTCGCGAATCGTCAGCTTATGCTTGGTTGGAAAGAACTCCGGCATAGGCCCGGCCTCGACAAGGACAACTGGCCCCAATCAGAAGCGCGCTCCGCCGCCGAATTGGAACCATTGCAAACGGTCGTACGGTTGCTTCAGGAGCGGATAGGCGAAATCAAACCGCAGCGGACCAAACGGCGAATCCCAGATGATACTGGCGCCGGCGGCGACGCGAGGTGCGGCCGTATCGGCGTATTGCATCGCGCAATTGCCGCAGAAATAGCTCACGCCGGTGTTGGTCGCGATGGTGCCGTTGACTTCGCCATTCCCGGGCCAGGCAGTTTCTCCCTGGTAGTCCCATTCGGCACCGGAATCGATAAACACCGCGCCGCGGATACCGGCATCCTTGGGCAGGAAATAGAACGGATATTGGAACTCGAGGCTGGCGCCCCAGTATCTCGTGCCGCCAAGCGCATCGTTGGAGGTCCCGGAGGTGATGTCACGCGGACCAAGGCCCATCGGCTGAAAGCCGCGGACGAGATTGGGCCCCATTTTGAAATCGTCGAGCATACGCACGTAGTTGTCGGCGGAAGCACACGCACCTGCCGGACACTTGTTCAAGCCCAGAATGTCGCCGCCCTGCAGATGCAGCAAGCCGACGAGATCGGTGACGACCTCGTAATAGGCGCGGACATCCACGATCGTGCGGATATAAGCCACTGCGCCGCCGAGACCGGCGAAGTCCTGACCCCAGTTAACAATCAGACCGTTGGTCGGGCGTTTGTTGTTGTCGAGCGTGTTGTAAGTCAAACCATATCCCGCCATCGAAGTCAGATAGGGACCAAACGAAAGTTCTTCCCGCACCGGCAGCGAGGCCACATATAACGGTGAACCGGAACCGGTATTGGCGAACAGACAGTTCGATTGGCCGCCGCCGTTGAAGTTGGCGGCATAACCGGGATAGGCCGAAGCGAGCACGCCGGCACCGGTAGCCGCGTTGACGGCGTTGATGGTTGGATAGGTGGACGCGAAGTTCGGATTGACGTTGGCGCAATCGTTCAGCGTCGACAACAGATTGATCGATTGATCGTAAATCGAATATCGCAGCTGCAGCGTAAGATCTTCGCGTAACGGAATGCCAAATTTCAGGTTGGTGCCATAATTCGTGGTCCCGTAAGACAGATACGGACTGGCCAAGGTCTCCCGCGCAAACAAATCGGTCCCAAACGAAATACGATTGTCGAGGAAATAAGGCTCGACAAAGTTGAACTCTACGCCGCGAATATATTGACCATAGGTCAGCGAGGCTCTGCCATAGCGGCCGGTCCCCAAAAGATTGCGCTCCGAGATAGAGACCTGGCCCATGAAGCCGTCGGCGGTCGAATAGCCGCCCATCACCGAGAAGTCGCCGGTTGATTGTTCCTCGACATCGACATTGACGACCACCCGATCCGGCGCTGAACCGGGCTCGTTGGTGATCTTCACATTTTTGAAGAAATTCAGGTTCTTGATCCGGCGCTCGGCCCGGTCGATCAAGGCGCGGTTGTATGGATCGCCCTCGGAAATATCGAACTCGCGCCGAATAACATATTCGCGCGTACGGGTATTGCCGCGGATATTGATACGCTCGATATAGGCGCGGACGCCTTCGTCCACGACATATACGACACTAACGGTCCGATTTTGGGCGTTGCGATCGCCGCGCGGGCGCACCGTGGCAAACGGATAACCGTGCTTGGTGATTTCGATCGTCAAATCTTCAACGGTTTTTTCAATCAACTCGCCGTTGTAGACGCTACCCTGCTTCATCCGCAGCGCCGGCCGCAGCGTTTGCGGGTCTACGGCACGGATGTTGGACTGAATGTCGATCGCACCGAAGTGGTAGAGCGGCCCTTCTTCGATCGTGAAGGTGATGATGAAGCCCTTCTTGGCCGGATCATATTCACCGGTCGCCGAGACCACTTGTACGTCGGCATAGCCGTGCGAGAGATAAAAGCGCCGGATCAGATCCCGGTCAGCTTCGATCCGATCGGGATCGTAGACGTCCGTCGTCTGCAGAAAACTCAAGAAATTCGATGCGGAGGTCTTGATGACTTCCTTGAGCCGAAAATCGGAGAAGACGCGATTGCCGACAAACACGATGGACTTGATGCCGGTCTTTTCTCCTTCATTGACCTCGAAAATCAAATCGACGCGATTGTTCGGCCGCGAGATGATTTTCGGCACCACTTTGACGTCGAAACGCCCGCTGCGATGGTAGATCTCGAGGACGCGCTGAACGTCTGCCTGTACGGTCGCGCGCGATAGCGTACCTCGCGCTTTCGACTGGATCTCGTGCTGCAGCTGTTCGTCCTTGACCTTGTTGTTGCCTTCGAAAGCGATCCGATCGATGACCGGCGCTTCCACCACCGTCACCACCAGCCGACCGCCTGATTGGGAAATGCGGATATCTTGAAACAGGCCGGAGGCGTAAAGCGCCTTCAACGCCGCATCGATTTTCGCAGCATCGAGACGCTCACCGGGGACGAGCCTGAAGTACGAGCGAATCGTATCGGCTTCGACGCGGCGATTGCCCTCGACCACAATGGAACTGGCCGTCGCGCCGGATTCCGCCGGCGCGCCAAATGCCGCTCCAGACCCAACGCCAAACAGTACACCGGCGAGGAGCAAGCCGGCCACGACAAGCCCTCGTCCTACCCGCACACACATGTCCATGCGCAAAGCGCCCTAATCCCCCTTGTGGCCGCCCCCATTGGCGGGTTGCTCGCAGTCTCCCTCAGTTTAAAAATCTCAGGTCGGCGCTACCTCTCTCTAACTTGATTTGACACACATTTCGGCAACCAGTGTGACACGCCTCCCCCAAGGTGCCCACCAGCTCTAGGACGTCGTCAGATGTACGATGTCATTGAAAGTTGCAAATATCATCAACATCAGCACGATCGCGAGGCCGATGCGGAAGCCGACTTCTTGAGCCTTCTCGGAAAGAGGACGGCCGCGAATGCCTTCGATTGAGTAGAACAAAAGGTGACCGCCATCGAGTAGAGGTATCGGGAACAGGTTTAGCAGTCCGATCGAAACCGACAGCATGCCGGAGAAGTGCAGCAGTACCACGAACCCCAAACTGGCAACCTGCCCGGACATTTGCGCGATTCGAATCGGACCACCCAACTGATCAGCCGATTTGCGCCCAATTATGACGCCGCCGACATAGCTGAGGGTCTGATCAATGACGTCCCACGATTCTTTCACGCCCAGCCACACCGCCTGCGGCAGAGCTACCGGCTGCGATTTCAAATCCTCGGGGGCGGGCGAACGCTGGATGCCCAATATCCCGATGCGGCGAACGTTACCGAACACATCCTTCTTCTCCTGAAGGGCGGGAACCGCCTTCAGCGTCTTGGTCGCGCCGTCACGTTGAACGGTGATTGCCAGCGTTTCGCCGGCACTTTCGCCGACGATCCGCTGCATTTGAGCAAAGTCGTCGATGGCATGACCGTCGATGGAAACGACAAGGTCGCCGGGCTCGAAGCCAGCCGCGGCTGCAGCGCTGCCCGGTTGCACCGCATCCACGCGCGCGCTCATTGTCTGCTTGCCATAGACCATGAACACCGCAGCAAAAATGACGATGGCCAGGATGAAATTTGCCACCGGTCCAGCGACCACAATGGCTGCCCGCTTGGGCACTGACTGAAACATGAAACTGCGCGCGCGTTCGCCCTCATCCATCTTTGCGAGCGCCACGTTGTCGGGCGTGCTCGCTGCATTGTCGTCGCCGAGAAACTTGACGAAGCCGCCGAGCGGAATGGCGGAAATTCTCCAGCGCGTGCCGTGGCGGTCATTGAAGCCGACGATTTCCGGCCCAAAGCCGATCGAGAACACCATCACCTGCACGCCGCACCAGCGAGCGACCAGAAAATGGCCAAGCTCGTGGAAAAACACGACCAGGCTGAGGACGAAGATAAAGGGAACGAGATAGCCGACAATGCCGCCGCCGAGCAGGTGCAAGTGCGACAAAAAATACGACCCCATGACGCTTTTCTACCCCCGGCCCTGCATTATCCAGCCCTGATCTTAACGCTTAGGATGCCATTGCGGCAATTTCGGGTAACAGGTCGGCGGCGAGCCTTCTTGCATTATGGTCAATGGCGAGAGCGTCTTCGACTGATTGCGGCTCGGCCAATGTCCCGCGCCGTTCTGCCGCATCGAGGGTCGCTTCGACCAGAGCGGGAATACCGCCGAATCCAAGCCGCCGATTGATAAATTCACGCACCGCGATCTCGTTTGCAGCGTTGAGAATCGTCGGAGCGGCTCCGCCTGCGGCAAGCGCGCGCCGCGCGAGTGCCAAGGCCGGGAAACGGATCGGATCGGGCTCTTCGAATGTGAGCGTGGCGAGACGCGCAAGATCAAGCCGCGCTGCAGGCGTGCGCATGCGCACCGGCCATGCCAAACAATGGGCGATCGGGATACGCATGTCCGGCGATCCGAGTTGCGCAACCACAGAGCCGTCACGATATTCAACGAGGCCGTGGACGACGGATTGCGGGTGCACCACCACATCGAGCGCGCCCGGTCCGAGCGCGAACAGATGATGGGCCTCGATGAGTTCGAGGCCTTTGTTCATCAACGTCGCTGAATTGATCGTGACCTTCGGTCCCATCGACCAGGTCGGATGTTTGAGCGCCTGCTCGACTGTTACCTTGCGGATCGCTTCGAGCGACCAGGTGCGGAACGGCCCTCCCGAAGCTGTGAGCACAATACGGCGCACGTCTTCGCGCCGGCCTGCACCCAAGGCCTGAAAGATCGCGTTGTGCTCGGAGTTGACGGGCAGCACTCTGGCGCCGGCAGCGGCAGCACGACGCATGAACAGCGCACCGGCGCAGACGAGACATTCCTTGTTGGCGAGCGCGACCGTGGCGCCCCGTTCGGCAGCCGCCAGCGTAGGCTTCAGACTGGTGGCACCGGTGATCGCGGCCATCACCCAGTCGGCCGGGCGCTGGGCAGCCTCGACGACGGCGGTGCTACCGGCCGCCGCCTCGATGCCGGAGCCGGAAAGCTCGGCTTTGAGTTCGCCGTAAGCATCCGGGTCGGCCACCGCAGCAAAGCGTGCATCGAGTTCGCGTGCGAGCTGTGCCAGCGCCTTGGCGTTGCGATGCGCAGTCACGGCTTCGACGCGATAGCGTCCAGATTCTTGCCTCAGCAGATCGATGGTGCTCGACCCGATCGAACCGGTGGCGCCGAGCAGCGTTACCGAGCGCGGTACCGGCGCAAGATCCACCCTCGCCAGCGGCTGTTTCTTTTTCATTGCGCTACTACCATACCAGCAAGCCGCGGGCCGGTGCAGCAGTTCCCGCACGAACCAGCCCAATGAGGAGAGCGGCAATGGCGGCGACGAGGAAGCCGTCGAGGCGATCCATGAGGCCCCCATGACCCGGAATGAGGTGGCTAGCGTCCTTGGCCCCAAAGCGCCGCTTGACGGCGGACTCAAACAAGTCGCCGGCTTGCGCCACGACGGACAGCAGCAACCCCATAACGCCTACGATCCCCAACCTGCCGACACCGCTCGCATAAGCGACCCCGACGCCGGCGGCAACCCCTCCGACAAGCCCCCCCAGCACACCCGACCAAGTCTTTTTCGGACTGATGCTTGGCCACAACAGGGGGCCACCAATCGCCCGGCCGCAAAAGTAGGCAAAAATATCAGTTATCCAGACGGTTGCGAAGAGAAATAAAAGCACCGTGAGACCCCATTCGGGGTCGCGCCGCAGCCATGCGGGTCCGATCAGGGCAACCGCCGCATAAGCGACGCCGCCGATGGCCCATCCGGTGGCCGGCGCAGGCTGAGCGCCCCCCCGCCAAACGGCCGTAGCAAGACCCGCCAACGCCGCACCGATTGCCATCGTGGCCACGGCGCTCTCTGGCCTGCCGAAACCCACGAGCAACGCGCCCGCCGCCAGCATCGTCAAGCCAGGGCCGAGTATGCGAGCATCGCCGCTGCGGGCGACCAGGGCCGTCCACTCCCAAAGGATGACGCCGGCCGCAACCGCGCAAACGGCGAGAAATACCCAACCCCCGGCGTAGGTGCAGGCGAGTACTGCCGGAGCGAGTATCGCCGCTGACATGACGCGGAGCGTCAAATTGCTGGCGGCACCCTCGGAAACACTGCTTTCGGTGCTGCCCTTGCGCTGGTCGGGCGTGATCACGATCCGGTCTTACGATCCGGCGTTGGCGCGCAATCCGCCGAAGCGCCGCTCGCGGCGGCGGTATTCCGCGATCGCGCCCTCCAGCGCAGCCCGATCGAAATCCGGCCAATTGATCGGCACAAACACTAGCTCGCTGTAAGCGGCCTGCCACAGCAGAAAGTTGGAAAGCCGCTGCTCGCCGCTGGTGCGGATGATCACATCCGGATCGGGAATATCGGGCGCGTGAAGATAGCTGCCGAGGCGTTCCGGCGTTACGTCGGCGGCGGAAAGCCGTCCCGCCGCCACTTCGATTGCAAGCCGCCGCGCTGCCTGCGCGATTTCCTGTCGCGCACCATAGTTGAAGGCCACCACAAGGGTGAGGCCGGTATTCTCACGTGTGAGATCTTCAGCCTCCTGCAGAAGCAGGCAAATGTCGCGATCGAGACCTTCACGCTCGCCGATGATGCGCACACGCACATTGCTCTTGTGCAGGTCGGCAAGGTCGTTGCGGATGAAGCGGCGAAGGAGACCCATCAGGTCGCTGATTTCCGACAGCGGACGCGACCAGTTCTCCGAGCTGAAAGAGAATATGGTCAGCACCGATATGCCGAGATCGCCGGCGGCTCGCACCGTCCGGCGCAACGCTTCCACGCCGCGCCGATGGCCTTCGAGCCGCGGCAGGCCACGCGCCGCCGCCCAGCGGCCGTTGCCGTCCATGATGATGGCGACATGCCGGGGCGCATCGAAGCCATCGCTGCCTGACGGCAGCGGCACTTTCGCGCTGTCTCTTGATCGTGCGGCGTCGCTCAAACGGTCATGATCTCCTTTTCCTTGCCGGAAAGCAGCTTGTCGACCTCGGCGATGGTCGCGTCGGTCGCCTTCTGCACTTCGCCGGAGTGCCGCTCGTGTTCGTCTTCGCTGATCTTGTGCTCCTTCTCCAGCTTCTTGAGAAGCTCTAGGCCGTCACGGCGGACATGACGTACGGCGACGCGCGCCGCCTCGGTATATTTGTGGGCGACTTTCACGATCTCCCGCCGCCGCTCCTCGTTGAGTTCCGGAATTCTCAGCTTAAGGACCTGACCTTCGCTCGACGGGGTCAAGCCGAGGTTAGCGGCGGAAATCGCCTTCTCGATCGGGTGAATCATCGATCGATCCCAGACCTGAACGTGCAACAGCCGCGGCTCCGGAACGCTGATCGTCGCCAGCTGGTTGAGCGGCATGTGATTGCCGTACGCCTCGACCTGAATATGTTCGAGCAGCCCCGGCGATGCACGACCCGTCCGCAGGCCTGAAAGCTCATGCTTGAGCGAAGCGATGGCTCCCGCCATCCGGCGCTTGAGGTCGGTCATGTCGAATGCCGTAGTTGCCATGGCGCCCTCCGCAGTCCGACGGTCGTTTCGTCCGTCAAAGCCAATTGTTAGCCGACAGTCGTAAAGTGACCCTTTCCTTGCAAAACAGTCTCGATCGCGCCGTTCTGCCTGATCGAAAAAACGATGATAGGCATACGGTTCTCCCGGGCAAGCGCGAACGCCGTCGCATCCATGATCTTCAAATTGCGGTCGAGCGCTTCCTGATGATTGAGGTGCTCGTAGCGCGTTGCCGTAGGATCCCGCTTCGGGTCGGCAGTATAGACCCCGTCGACATCAGTCGCCTTGAAAACCGCATCGCAGCCCATTTCCGCGGCGCGCAAAATGGCCGTGGTGTCGGTGGTAAAGTACGGATTTCCCGTTCCGCCGGCGAAGACAATGATGCGACCGTCCTCCAGGTGCCGCAGCGCGCGCTGGCGTTCGTAGGTCTCACAGACCTGCGGCATCGCCAGCGCCGACATGGTGCGTGCGCTCGCGCCGGCGCGTTCGATCGCCGCTTCAAGCACCAGTCCGTTCATGACGGTCGCCAGCATTCCCATCGCATCAGCCGTCGGACGCGACAGCCCGTCCTCCGAAATCTGCGCACCGCGAAGAATGTTGCCGCCGCCGACCACCACGCCGAGGTCGATTCCGAGTTTGTGAGCGGCGATAAGCTCCGCGGCAAAGCGATCGATGGTCGGCTGATGGATCCCGAAATTTTCCGGGCCGCTCAGCGCCTCGCCGGAGAGCTTGACGATTACGCGTCGGTAATTCGAGTTCGGCATCGCCGCGATGATCCGCCCCTGTCGGATGGGTTGAGCAAAGCGAAACCCATCGCACCTCTTCGGCGGGTTTCGCTATGCTCAACCCACCCTACGCAGTGCTACACGCGATTCAGTGCGCGCCCGCAAGGGCTGCTACTTCGCCACCGAAATCGTCGCTCGGCCGGTCGATGCCTTCACCAAGCGCATAGCGAGCGAAGCCGGTGACCTTGATCGGCGCCCCCACTTTGCCCTCGGCTTCCTTCACTGCCTGCGCCACGCTCTTTTTGTCGTCGAAAATAAAGCCTTGATCGAGCAGGCAGACCTCCTTGTAGAAGGTCTTGAGCCCCAACTCGACGATCTTCTCGATGACGTTTGCCGGCTTGCCCTGGGCTTTGAACTTCTCGGCGAGAATATTTTTCTCGCGCTCAACGGTCGCCGCGTCCAGTCCTGACGGCTCGATCGCCAGCGGGTTGGCCGAGGCGATATGCATCGCGACCATGCGGCCGAACGCCTTCAACTCGTCCGCATCGCCGGTCGATTCGAGCCCGACAATCACGCCGATCCGGCCCAATCCGTCGATAACGGAATTGTGCACGTAGCTTGCGACCACGCCTTTGCCGACAGACACGGAAGCCGCCCGCCGCAGCGTCATGTTCTCGCCGACCTTGGCGATGGTCTCGGTGATCGCATCGGCAACCGTCCGATCGCCGACGCGGCCGGCGAGGATTTTGTCTACGTCGGTGCCGGTGGTCAGCGCAACATCGGCAATCATTTTCACCAGACCCTGGAACAGGTCATTGCGCGCGACAAAGTCGGTTTCGGAATTGACCTCGACAACGATGCCCTTGTTCGACGCGATCGCGATACCGATCAGACCTTCGGCGGCAACCCGCCCGGCTTTCTTGGCAGCCTTGGCAAGGCCCTTTTTACGCAACCAGTCGACCGCGGACTCGAGATCTCCACCGCTCTCCCCAAGCGCCGCCTTGCAGTCCATCATGCCGGCTCCGGTTTTGTCGCGGAGCTCTTTCACCATGCTTGCGCTGATGTTTGCCATTTCGTTCGATCCTTGTCGCCTTGCCGTTCCGGGCGCGCTGGTCGAGCGCGCGCCTGAGTGCATAATCACAACACGAAGAGATAATGACGCGGACTTAAGATTTCACGCTTTGTGACTATGGATTCCGGCTCGTAGGGAAACCTCGCCCCGGTATCGCAGCCTTCGCAAACCGTCACTCAGCTTCGGTCGCCATCTGCTCCTTGGCGCGTGCGATCCAGCCCTCGACGCGACCGGGAAGCCCGACTTCCTCGCCGATGTTATGAGCGGCAACGGGAGAAAGTTCGGCGATCTGCCAGACGTGAAAGATGCCGAGATCGTTGAGCTGCTTTTCAATCGCAGGCGACGCGCCGGCAAACTTCTTGAGATCGTCGGCGACGCCGCGCGGCCCGGACAGCGGCGGGAAGCCAAGCTTGTCGGTCTCCGGCGGCAATTCCTCGACAATGACAGGTTCAGCCAGCGCGCCTACGTCGACGCGCTCGCCCTGCGCGCGCGAGATGCCGTCGATCACGGCTCTCGCGATCAGGTCGCAGTAGAGCGTGATGGCGCGGCTTGCGTCATCATTGCCCGGCACGACGTAGGTGATGCCTTCCGGGTCGCAATTGGTATCGACCACGGCGGCAACCGGCACATTGAGGCGGCGGGCTTCTTTGATCGCGATGTCTTCTTTGTTGGTGTCGATCACGAAAACAAGGTCGGGCAGTCCGCCCATGTCCTTGATGCCGCCGAGCGCGCGGTCGAGCTTGTCGCGCTCGCGCTGCAAGGTCAGCCGCTCTTTCTTGGTGTAGCCCTGCGCTTCGTTGGACGACAGCATTTCCTCCAGCGTCCGCAGCCGCTTGATCGAGTTGGAAACGGTCTTCCAGTTGGTCAGCGTGCCGCCGAGCCAGCGCGAATTGACGTAGTATTGCGCGGACTTTTTGGCAGCCTCAGCGATGGCGTCCTGCGCCTGCCGCTTGGTGCCGACGAACAGAATTCGTCCGCCGCGCGCCACGGTATCGCTCACCGCCTGCAACGCCCGATGCAGCATCGGTACGGTTTGGGTCAGGTCGATAATGTGGATGTTGTTGCGGGTGCCGAAGATGTACTCAGCCATCTTCGGATTCCAACGATGGGCCTGATGGCCGAAATGAACGCCAGCTTCCAAAAGCTGACGCATGCTGTAGTCGGGCAGCGCCATATCCGTTCTCCGGTTGATCCGCCGCGGACCGATGAGCCCACCCCCTCCCTAGGGAGGCGGCGAGGCACCGGACGGCTTTTTAGGCCAAGGTCCGCGTGTGAAGTCGGCGCCTTATATAGGGATATGCCCCGGTGACGCAACTTGAACGTTATCGGGACCGCCGACTGCCGCCGATGCGCTCAATAACCCCTCCGCCGCCGCTTCTTGGCGGCTTTTTTCGCCGCGAGGCGGGCCGCGGCCGCGGCGTCAAACTGCTCGGACACCTCTGCCTGATCGTTGGCGACTTGTTGGGAGGGCGCCGAACCTACTTTCGCCCGGTCGAGGATGAAGCGGGCGTAATCGTCCATATCGCCGGCAAAAGGCTTGATATGGCCATTGGCCGTCAGCCACAGCCGGTCGGCCACGAGCTCGATCAGCGAGCGGTCGTGGGTGATGAGAATGACAGCGCCTTGGTAATCGTTAAGCGCGTCGAGGAGCGCCCGGCGGCTGTCGATGTCGAGATGGTTGGTCGGCTCGTCGAGAATGAGCAGGTGCGGCGCCGCCATGGCGACGAGGTTGAGCAACAGCCGCGCGCGCTCGCCGCCGGACAGATTGGCAACGGTGGTTTCCTGTTTGTCGAACGACAGACCAAACTGCGCCAGCCGCGAGCGGCGCGAAGATTCGCTGTCATCCGGCCGCTCACGCCGCATGATTTCGAGCGGCGTGTCGTCGGGGTCGAGTGCTTCGATCTGGTGTTGATGAAACCAGCCGACCCGGATGCGCTGCTCGCGCTTCATCTCGCCGGACTGCAGCGGCAACGCGCCCGCGATCATCTTGGCGAACGTCGACTTGCCCGCGCCGTTGACGCCCAACAGGCCGATCCGATCGTCGACATCAAGCCGCAGATTAAGGTTCCGGAGCACCGCCGTGCCGTTGTAGCCAACCGCCGCGCTTTCGAGCTGGATCAGCGGCGGCGCCAGCGGCCGCGTTGGCGACGGCAGCGTGAACGGCGCAACCCGCTCCTCGACCGTCTCCGCGATCGGCTCAAGCTTGGCGAGACGTTTGATGCGCGATTGCGCCTGCGAAGCCTTGCTGGCCTTCGCCCTGAACCGATCGATGAAACGCTGCAGGTGCGCGCGTTCGGCGTCCTGCTTGACCTTGGTCGCGGCTTGCAGGCGCGTCTTCTCCGCGCGCCGGGTCTCGAAATCGTTGTAGCCGCCGGTATAAAGTTCGAGCTTGCCCTGGCTCAGATGCAGAATGGCGTCGACCGAATTATTGAGCAGCTCGCGGTCGTGGCTGACGATCAGGGCCGTATGCGGATACTTCTTCAGCCGCGCCTCCAGCCAAAGCGCGCCTTCAAGGTCGAGATAGTTGGTCGGTTCGTCGAGCAGCAGCAAATCGGGCTCCGCGAACAGCGCCGCCGCCAGCGCCACCCGCATCCGCCAGCCGCCGGAAAATTCAGCCATCGGCCGGTCGAGGTCGGCATTGCTAAAGCCAAGGCCGCTGAGAATTTCAGCAGCGCGCGCCGGCGCCCGATCGGCATCGATGGCGTTGAGCTGCTGGTAGATATCCGCGAGCTGTTCCGGCTCGGCTGTTTCGAGCGCGGCGTTGAGCGCTTCGCGTCTGGTATCGGCGGCCAGGATGGTGTCGAGGAGGCTTGTTGGCGTTGCCGGATGTTCCTGGTCGACCGATCCGATCCGTGCCGCCTTCGGCAGCAGAATCTCGCCGCTGAGCGGAATGAGATCGCCGACGATGAGCTTAAAAAGCGTCGACTTGCCGACCCCATTGCGCCCGATCAGCCCGACCTTGACGCCGGGCGGAATTGATACGCTCGCCGAATCGAAAAATCGCCGGCCCCAAGCGTCAAAGATAAGGTTCTCGATCCGAAGCATATCGCGAGTGCCGAATTAACGATGAATTTTGTGAAGAAAGGGGCGCTCTCTTACCCCGCCGCGCTTCAGATAGCGAGGGGAGATGTCAATTTCAATTCATTTGACGCTCAACGCGCGCGATTGCGGCAAGCGCGTAAAAACTAAAGCGCCTCGACCGTCACCACACCGGTCACCGCCTTGATGGCGCCGGCGATTTGCGGCGAGACCTTGAAGCGGCCCGGCAGCTTGACTTCGACCTCGTTGCCGTTTTCGAGCATCAGCACCATGCTCACTTCGCCATCGGCGTGATCGGCACCGTTGCGCGCGGACGGAAGCTTGATCGGCTCAAGGCGCTTCGCCACACCTTCGATCGGCGCGTCGTTGCGCAAGAACACCCGCAAGCCCTTCTGCATTTTCGCCGCCGCCTGATCGAGCGGCTCGACCGACTGGATGCGGGCGCGGACTTCGTCGCCTTGCACCTCGGCGGTAAGAAACAACAGCACCGCCGATCCCGGATCGAGCAGATCGCGATACTGCGCCAGGCCCTCAGCGAACAGTACCGCCTCGTAGTGGCCGCTCGGATCAGACAAGCCGATGATGCCCATTTTGGTGCCGTTGCGGGTGCGCCGTTCGGTGCGCGACACCACAGTCCCGGCGACGCGGCCCGCGTTGGCGCCGGCTTTAATGGCGCGGGCAAATTCGGACCAGGGCTGCACCCGCAGCCGCTTGAGCGCTGCCGCATAATCGTCAAGCGGGTGACCGCTCAGAAAGAAGCCGACCGCATCGTATTCGCGCTGCAAACGCTGCGCCGGCAGCCACGGTTCAACCGCCGGCAAAACGACCCGCTCGGGCGCCGCCGGTCCGGCGAACAGCTCGGACTGGCCGATCGCGGCATCCTCGTGGGAGCGCTGCGCGGTGCCCAGGATGGCGTCGACGGCGGCGAACACGCTGGCGCGGTTCGGCTCGATGGCATCGAACGCGCCGGCAGCGACCAGACTCTCCAGCACGCGTTTGTTGATGGCGCGCGGATTGATCCTTCGGGCGAAGTCGGCGAGGTCGGCGAACGGGCGTTCGTCGCGCGCCGCGATGATGCTCTCGACGGCCTGACGGCCGACGCCGCGCAGCGCCGACAGCGCGTAGTGGATGGTGTTGCCGGTGGGTTCGAACTCAAGCCCGGAGCGGTTGATCGAGGGCGGCTCGACTTTACTGCCAAGCCGCTCCACCTCGGCGCGGAATTCGGCGAGCTTGTCGGTGTTGCCCATGGCCAGCGTCATCGATGCGGCCAAAAACTCGACCGGATAGTTCGCCTTCATGTAGGCGGTCTGATAGGTCAACAGCGCATACGGCGCGGAGTGCGATTTGTTGAAACCGTATTCGGCGAATTTCGCGCAGGTGTCGAAGATCGCTTCGGCGTCGGCGCGCCCGATGCCGCGCTCGACCGCGCCGGAGATGAAGCTGCCGCGCTGCGACGCCATCTCCTTGCGGTCCTTCTTGCCCATGGCGCGGCGAAGGATGTCGGCCTTGCCGAGGCTGTAGCCGGCGAGATCGCGCGCGATCTGCTGGACCTGCTCCTGATAGGTGATGACGCCATAGGTCGCCTGCAGGATCGGCTCGAGCTTGGGATGCAGATAGTCGGTTTGTTCGTGGCCGAGTTTGCGCGCGCAATAGGTCGGAATGTTTGCCATCGGACCTGGCCGGTACAGCGCGACCAGCACGATCAGATCTTCAAACCGGTCCGGCCGCATGTCGATCAGTGCGCGCCGCATGCCCGCGCTTTCCACCTGGAACACGCCGACCGTCTCGCCGCGCGCCAGCATCGCGTAGGATTTGGCATCATCGAGCGGCAGACTGGTGAGATCGATGTCGATGCCGCGCCGCTTCACCAGCTTGACCGCGAGATCGAGCACAGTCAGCGTTGTGAGCCCGAGGAAATCGAACTTCACCAGTCCCGCCGGCTCGACCCATTTCATGTTGAACTGGGTCACCGGCATCGGCGATTTCGGATCGCGATAGAGCGGGACCAGTTCGGTCAGCGCGCGTTCGGCGATGACGATGCCGGCGGCATGGGTGGAGGCGTGCCGGGTGAGCCCCTCGAGCTTCTGCGCGATATCGAAGGCGCGCCGCACCACCGGATCGCGGTCGCGCTCGGCCTGGAGCCGCGGCTCATCGTCGATTGCGCGCTTGAGCGTAACCGGGTTGGCCGGATTTTGCGGCACGAGCTTGCAGAGTTTGTCGACCTGGCCGTAGGGCATTTGCAGCACCCGGCCGACATCGCGCAAAACGCCCCGCGCTTGGAGGGTACCGAAGGTGATGATCTGCGCCACCCGGTCGCGGCCGTAGCGCTCCTGCACGTAGCGGATCACCTCGTCGCGCCGGTTTTGGCAAAAATCGATATCGAAGTCCGGCATCGAGACGCGTTCGGGATTGAGAAAACGCTCGAACAGGAGCCCGAACCGGATCGGATCAAGATCGGTGATGGTGAGCGCGTAGGCGACCAGCGAGCCGGCGCCGGAGCCGCGGCCCGGCCCGACCGGAATGCCGTGCGCTTTGGCCCACTGGATGAAATCGGCGACGATGAGAAAATAGCCGGCGTATTTCATCTTGACGATGACGCCGAGCTCGAAGGAAAGACGCTCGCGATAATCTTCGACGGTTTGCCCAGGCGCCAGCGGATGCCGCGCCAGGCGGTCTTCAAGTCCGGCGGAAGCGGCACTGCGCAGCTCCTCGGCTTCTTTCACCTGCTGCGCTTCCTTCACCGCAGCCTTGGTCTCTGCAGTTTCCTGCTCCCGCTCCGCTTCGCCGGTCTTCGCATCAGCAGAAAAGCGCGGCAGGATCGGCGCCAGCGTGCGCGGGCGGAACGCGCAGCGTTCGGCGATCTCAACGCTGGCGGCCAGCGCCTCCGGCAGATCGGCGAACAGCGCCATCATCTCGGCGCGGCTCTTGAAGCGATGCTCGGTGGTGAGCTGGCGGCGCTCGCCGTCGGCGACGAGCCTGCCCTCGGCGATGCACAAAAGTGCATCGTGGGCTTCGTAATCTTCGCGCGCGGCGAAGAAAGGCTCGTTGGTGGCAACGAGCGAAATGCCACGCGCATAAGCAAGCTCGATCAGGGCCGGCTCGGCCACCCGTTCGGCCGGCATGCCGTGACGCTGCAATTCAATATAGAGGCGATCGCCAAACAAACGCTGCAAGTGTTCGCAGCGCGACACCAGGAGCGGGCTCTGTCCAGCTCCAATCGCCGCGTTGAGCGGCCCATGGGTGCCGCCGCTGAGTGCAATCAATCCGTCGGTCTCGCCGGCGAGCCAGTCGAGTTTGAGGTGCGGCCGGTCGGTTGGTTCGGTGTCGAGATAGGCGCGCGAGCACAGCCGCATCAGGCTGCGGTAGCCATCCTCGCGCGCGGCTAGGAGCACGATGCGCGACCAGCCGTCGCCCATCGCTGTCGAGCGCTGGTCGTGGTCGCCGAAATCGATGCCAATGGCGCAGCCGACGATCGGCTGGATGCCCGCGCTTGCCATCTTCTCGGAGAATTCCAGCGCCCCGAACATATTGTCGGTATCGGTGAGCGCGAGCGCCGGCTGCCGGTCCTTCTTGGCAAGCTCCGCCAGCCGCGCGATTGGCAGCGCGCCCTCAAGGAGCGAATAGGACGAATGCACATGCAGGTGCACGAAACCGGGGGTCGCGGCGGGCATATCGCTCAAGTGGTTCGCGGATGACGATTTTGGCGTGGACCGAAGATGCGGATCGCGCGCCGCGCTGTCCACAATTGCGCGCGGCAACGTCGCCGCCGCGCACAGAAACTTTCATTCACCGTCGGGCCACCGCCGAAAATTTGCCGAAAATCACACGACCCCAAGGACTTGGGCCCACACCGCGATCATCGCCAGGAACAATGTAACCGAGGCGAGTGCCAACGCCTCCTCCGCAACAGCGCGAACCATGACCTGCTCCCTTTGACAGAACGAATAGGGAACATCGTTCCCTAATCGTTCTGAGTTAAGCAGAGGTCGATAAGTTTGGTTTATTTTTTTGTTGACTCAGCTCTCCCTAACTACCTAATGTTAGGTAGTTAGGGAGAGCTGAGGAGAACTGGCCGTGCGAACAATCCAAGTATCAACCGATGTTTTCGCGGCGATCTGGCAACGACGCCGAGACGACGAGCCAAACGAAGATGCGGTTCTCCGTCGTCTTCTGGAGCTTCAAAAGCCCCCTAATCCTCAGCGTGATCTCACAGTGCAAGTGGGCTTTCATGATCCCCGCTATGGCGTGCAACTTCGGCCAGATTTTCGTATTTTTCGGACCTATCGGGGCAAAGAATATTCTGCACAAGCGATTCAAGGATTTTGGGTTCTGAACACTGACGCCAGGGGCTACGGCACGTTAAACGAACTCAACACCGCGATAGGTATCGGACACGAGAACGCATGGGCGGCCTGGTTTTATCACGATGAGAGCGGGCGACGACGACCGGTCTCTGATTTGCGCAAGCCAGAAACGATTATTCGTCGTGGCAACAAATCTGATCGCGGTCCGACACTCGAAGAGCTTTAGTTCGCAGCCAGTTTTGGTCTGCGGTTTAGCGTGGTCGTGTTGATCCACGTTTCGGCTTCCGTCCGGCTCGTAGAGCCATAGACCGGCTCCATCAGCTCGCCAGGGCGAGCCAACGGGTTGGTTTGAATCGTGGCAAAGGCGGCTAATTCAGTAGACTTGAGGCAGTTTGCACGGCGGCGTTACTTCGCATAGCCCTGCGATCTCAGCCAATCGATGCGGCGGCTGCCCTGCAGCCATTCGTCAACTTCGGCCTTGCTCTTGAGCCCCTTGATGTATCGCGGCTCCGCCCCCGGATACTCGGCGATGATCTGCCAATCGCCCTCCGCTATCCGCTTCATTTTGAAAGTGACACGTATTTTTGCCATGTCACAAATATGCCCGCTGCGGCCAAGCTGGCAAGCCATTGAAGCGGCTTTATTTGACTGACCACCCTGCTCGCTTGGGGGGCCCGCCTGGATGTATTCAGGCGGCGGGTCCGGAAAGAGCCGGTTTTGATCGGGATCAATGTTGGCGACGCGCCGTGAGATAAGCTTCGATTGGCCTCGGGCGACGGAGTGCGGGCGGTTCTGACCGAGCCTCAGCGATGGGGTTAAGGTGATGAACCGCCCTCTATTTTTGCCGGCAGTGGTTTGTTTGGTGCATCCCCGTCACCGCGGCCGCGCGGCCCAAATCGGCAAAACCGAAAGTCGATTGATCCTCATCAAAGAGAGGGCCGCTGAAAGACTCCATTAGTTGCGTGCGCAACTAATGGAGCACCGAAATGGGCGAAATGACTTTCCGGTGCCCAAAGACCGGCAAAAACTTTCGCAGTGGATTTCGCGCACAGCCCGCCGACCTGAAATCTTTGCCCAAGGACGCAAAAATAAATCTGCGCTGTCAGGTTTGCGGCGACTACCATGAGTTCGCACTCGCGGAGGCCCGGATCGACGAGAGCAAATAAGCAAGGCTTGATAGGGACAAGTCCTGACGCCGCCTCATCGCGACGGATCCGGCGTCGCTGTCGCCGACGTCACTGTTAGAAATCACAGTCGGCGTTCCCGATCCGAAATTTGAAGGTCACCAAAAACTCGACAAAAAGTTTCTATTCTGATCGGGAGTCTCCAAACTTTCGCATCACTGCATCGATACTGAGGGAAGCATGTTCCGTTTTAATAATACTGTCATGTCCCGCTCCTATCCGTTCTTATAGTGGAGTATTGTTGAGCCATGGGCTTAGGGCGCGTCAGCATCACGTTGGACCTTCCCGTCGACGGCAACGGCAGGGATTATGTTGGCGCCATCTCGCGCGCCATCGACCAGGCGGCAAGCCGCGGCGACCGTAGCGGCACCGATGCCCTGGCCGGTCTGCTGGCGGTCCTTCGATTGTCGTTTGAAGGCATCGAGGGAGCGGGCTTTGTTGCTGGGCAAAATTTCCGCACGACGACAAGCGAACCGTCGGTCCGTTACTGATCAGTTGCTTCCGGTTGCCTCACGTAACGCTGGCGAGCACTTCACGCCTGCAGCAAGGCCGCCTTCGAGCGGCTTTGTTTTTCCGGCGCGCACAGCGATGGGTCGTCAGGTCAGTTCCACCACGAGTTCGTCGCGGATGGTCACACGGCGGTCCATCTGCCCGGCGATGTCGAGATTGTGGGTGGCGACGACGGCGGCGAGTCCGGAAGCGCGCACCAATTGATCGAGTGTGGCGAACACCCGCTCGGACGTGCGCAGATCAAGATTTCCGGTCGGCTCGTCGGCCAGGAGGATGCGTGGCGCGTTGGCGACCGCGCGGGCGATGGCGACGCGTTGCTGCTCGCCGCCGGAAAGCTCCGCCGGCCGGTGCGTCAGGCGCTCCTTGAGACCGAGATAGCTCAACAGCTCGGCAGCGCGCGTCTGCGCCTCCGCGCGCTTTAGCCCGCGGATCATCTGCGGCATCATCACGTTCTCCACAGCCGAGAATTCCGGCAGCAGATGGTGAAATTGATAGACGAAGCCGACATCGGAGCGCCGGATCCGGGTACGCGCGGTGTCGCTCATGTGCGAGGTGGCGACCGAATTGATGTACACTTCGCCGCCATCGGGATGTTCGAGCAGGCCGGCGATGTGCAGCAGCGTCGACTTGCCGGCGCCCGAAGGTGCCACCAGCGCCACCGTCTGTCCCGGCCAGACCGCAAGCTCGGCGCCCTTGAGAATATCGAGCGTGGAATCGCCCTGGCGAAACCGCCGGCTGACTTCATGCAAGAATACGATCGGCTGCACTTCGCTTTCGGTCGACAGTGCGGCCTCGACAATCACGGTGTTCGTTGTGGTGTCGTCCATCGCGATCACTCGTAACGCAGCGCTTCGACCGGATCGAGCCGTGCCGCCCGCCAGGACGGGTAAAGCGTTGCGAGCAGCGACAGCCCAAGCGCCATCACCACCACGGCCGTGGTCTCGCCGACATTCATGTCGGCGGGAAGCCGCGACAGGAAATAAAGCTCGGGAGAGAACAGCTCGGTGTTGGTGAGCCACGACAGAAAGTGGCGGATCGATTCGATGTTCAGGCAGATGATGGTGCCGAGCAGGAAGCCGACCACGGTGCCGACCACGCCGATCGCAGCGCCGGTAATCAGAAAGATGCGCATGATCGCGCCTTGCGTCGCGCCCATGGTACGGAGGATGGCAATGTCGCTGCCCTTATCCTTCACCAGCATGATCATGCCGGAAACGATGTTGAGCGCCGCCACCAGCACGATCAATGTCAGGATCAGAAACATCACGTTGCGCTCGACCTGAAGCGCGTTGAAGAAGGTGGCGTTACGCTGACGCCAATCGATCATGTAGATCGGCCGCCCGGCGGCTTCGGTGATAAGCGCGCGGTAGCGGTCGACCCGATCCGGATTCTCGGTATAGACCTCGATCGCGGTCACATCGCCGGCGCGATTGAAATAGGCCTGCGCTTCGGTCAGCGGCATGAACACGAAGGCGGCATCGTATTCCGACATGCCGATCTCGAAAACGGCAGCGATCTTGTAGGCCTTGATGCGCGGCGTCGTGCCCATCGGCGTCACGGCGCCGCGCGGCGCCACCAGCGTGAGATTGTCGCCGGCCCGCACCGAAAGCTGTTCAGCAAGCCGGCTGCCGATTGCGATCCCCTGCCCCTCGTCGAAGCCTGCAAGGGTTCCCTGCTTGATGTTCCTGGCGATCGAGGACAACTTCGACAGATCACCCGAGCGGATGCCGCGCACCAGCACGCCCGAGGCGCTAAACGGCGATGACGCCAGCGCCTGCCCCTCAACGATCGGTGCCGCCAGCCGGACGCCCGGGACTTTGGCGACGCGATCGGCGACCGCGTTCCAATCGGTAAGCGGGGATTCGAGCGGCTGGATGAGCAGGTGGCCGTTGAGGCCGAGGATCTTGTTCAGCAGCTCCTGGCGGAAACCGTTCATCACCGCCATGACGATGATCAGCGTCGCGACGCCGAGCATGATCCCGAGAAAAGAGAAGCCGGCGATGACCGAGATGAATCCTTCCTTCCGCCGCGCCCGCAGGTAGCGCAGTGAAAGCATCCATTCGAAAGGCGCGAAAGGATGAGTGCCGGTCGGCTCTCGCATCGATGTGTGGTCCCCGTGAGGAACCGAAGTTTCACATGATTCTGGCGGATTCAAGCCTCGAAACATCGCCCCGCGGCGTAACCGCGCACAGCTTCAGGCAGTAAGCCGGGCCAGCGCGTCCGCGGGTGTCATAAGTTCCCGCGATCCGTCAGAGCGGCGCTTTACTTCGACCTTGCCTTCGGCGAGGCCGCGCGGACCGACTAAAATCTGCCAGGGGACGCCGATCAGATCGGCGGTGGCGAATTTCGCACCCGGACGTTCGTCGAGATCATCGTAGAGGGTATCGACGCCCTTTGCGGTCAGCGCGGCGTATAGCTGTTCGCAGGCCGCGTCGGTTTCGCTCGCGCCCTGCTTGAGGTTGAGAATGGCGGCGGTGAAGGGGGCGACCGCCTCCGGCCATTTGATCCCGGCATCATCATGGAACACCTCGATCAAGGCGGCGACCAGTCTGGTTGGCCCGATGCCGTAAGAGCCCATATGCACCGCTCGCTCGGCACCGTCGGGACCGGTGACCAGCGCCTTCATCGGCTCGGAATATTTGGTGCCGAAATAGAACACCTGGCCGACTTCGATGCCGCGGGCCGATATCTGCTTTTCCGGTGGCAATTTCGCAAACGCGGCGGCGTCGTGCTTGTCGGACGTCGCCGCATAGAGTTCGGTCCATTTGTCGACCGCCGCCTGGAGGCCCGACACGTTGTCGAAATCCACATCCTGTCCGGGAACTTTGAAATCGAGGTAGTCGCGGTGGCAAAACACCTCGCTTTCGCCGGTGTCGGCCAGCACGATGAATTCGTGCGAGAGATTGCCGCCGATCGGCCCGCTCTCCGCCACCATCGGGATCGACTGCAATCCCATCCGCGCGAAGGTGCGCAGGTAAGCAACGAACATCCGGTTGTAGGCGTGCTTGGCGCCGGCAAAATCCAGGTCGAACGAATAGGCGTCCTTCATCAGGAACTCGCGCCCGCGCATCAGCCCGAAGCGCGGCCGCACCTCGTCGCGAAACTTCCACTGCAAATGATAAAGATTGAGCGGCAAGCTCTTGTAAGACCGCACATAAGCGCGGAAGATCTCGGTGATCATCTCCTCGTTGGTCGGCCCGTAGAGCATCTCGCGCTCATGCCGATCGGTGATGCGCAGCATCTCCTTGCCGTAGGCGTCGTAGCGGCCGCTTTCACGCCAGAGCTCCGCTGACTGGATCGTCGGCATCAGCAATTCGATGGCGCCGGAGCGGTTTTGCTCCTCGCGCACGATCCGGCACACTTTATCGAGCACCCGCAGCCCCAGCGGCAGGAACGCATAAATGCCGGCCGCCTCCTGGCGGATCATGCCGGCGCGCAGCATCAATCGGTGCGAGACGATGTCCGCTTCTTTCGGGGTTTCACGCAGGATGGGCAGGAAGTACCGGGAAAGGCGCATGAAATGTCGTTGTACCAACGGTGCTGGAATTACAAGAGGGCCATTCGGCGGAGCCTCGCCTCCCATAATTGGGCAAGGCACTAAATTTTTTTGTCAGGGACTGCCGGTAAGATGATGACATTGGCCGAAAGATCGGGTACGAGTGTCCGGCAATCCCAGCGCTACATAGAAGCTCTTGGCGTCCGGGACGGCGGTCCAAATCTGCAATCGTGCAAATCTGCTATCATCAACGTCTGCGGCGGTCCAAGCCGCAGTGGTCCAAGTCTAGGGAGGATGGTCCGAGGGCGCGAGTTCAACGCTGCCGCCACGCTGAACAGCATAAAATTGCGACAGCAAAGGCGCGGATCGAAAACCGGTGAGCATTTTTAGGCAGGGCTTTGGCCCTGCTATTTTTTTGGGCGCTACCGGTCAGCGCATTCCGAATGGACGCACAAGTCCTTGGAGGGTTACCAGCTGATTGACGTAGACGGCGTAAAAGGCAGCGAAGATCACCGCCGATACGATCGTCGTCCAAATAAGCTTTCGGCCGAGACGGGGAATGGTGGGAGCGCCAGGGTCGGTGCCGGGAACGACCTCCCCACCCTCGTGCTGGCTGCGAACACCCCACGGCAGCACGGCGAACAGCACCACCCACCAGATCAAAAAAAAGGTGGCGATGGCAGTCGTGACCGGCATCTCAGCGCTGTTCCAGTTCGACGAGCGTGCCGGAAAAATCCTTCGGATGCAGGAATAGCACCGGCTTACCGTGGGCGCCGATGCGTGGCTCGCCGTCGCCAAGCACGCGCGCGCCCGAAGCCTTGAGCGCCTCGCGCGCGGCGCGGATGTCGTCGACCTCGTAGCAGACGTGATGCATGCCGCCGTCGGGACTGCGCTCGAGAAATTTTGCAATCGGCGAGTTCTCACCGAGCGGTTCGAGCAACTCGATCTTGGTATTCGGCAAGGTGATAAACACCGTCGTCACGCCGTGGTCCGGTTGCGGAACGGCGGCGGAAACCTCAGCACCGAGAACGTCGCGGTACACTGCAGCCGCCTTGTTGATGTCGCGCACGGCGATGGCAACATGGTTGAGCCTGCCGATCATGCTTGGGTCTCCTTCCTGCGCTCAACGCATCCTACACCACGAGAACATGGACGTGGCAGATCGGCTTTTTTTTCCATCGATCGGCAATAGCAGACCGGACCGCGCGCCGGACGGCCTCGGAAACCTCGTCGGGGTCGCGCAGCCGCGGTTTCGGCAGCGCTGCGAATGCTTCTTCGATAGCTTCGCGGGCAATCTCTGACATCGGCCGGCCGCCGGCGTCGGTGTCCGGAATGCCGATCAGTTCAATCTCCGGATCGCCCAAGAGCTGACCCTTTTCACTCAGTGCAAGCGCAACGGAGACGACACCGGCGAACGACAGCCGGCGCCGCGCCGCCACCGTGCGCGCGTCCGCATTGAGGAGAAGCGCACCGTCCTTGTAGAGCCGGCCAGACGGCACCTCATCGATGATTTCCGCCGGCCCCGGCGCGAGCCGCACCAAATCGCCGTTGCGGCAGACCAGGACTTGAGGAACTCCGGCAGCCCGCGCGAGCGCGGCGTGTTCCGCCAAATGCAGCGCTTCGCCATGGGCGGGGATCAGGATTTGCGGCCGCACCCAGCCGATCATGTCGCGCAATTCGTCGCGCCGGGGGTGCCCCGAAACGTGCACCAAATGGTTGCGGTCGGTGATGACCTCGATGCCCTGCCCGACCAGGCCATTGATGACGCGCGCCACCGCCTTCTCGTTGCCGGGGATAGTGCGGGCGGAGAAGATCACGCGGTCCCCCCGTGTCAGGGTGACCTCCGGGTGTTGGTCCTCGGCAATGCGCGACAGCGCAGCGCGCGGTTCACCCTGGCTGCCGGTGCAAAGCGCGAGAACCTTGTCGGGAGGCAAGTACCCGTAGCTTTCCGCCGGGCGGAAATCCTGCACTCCATCGAGGTAGCCGGTCTCACGCGCGACCTGAACCACGCGCTCCATGGCGCGGCCGACCAACACGACCTCGCGCTCGGCCAGCCGCGCGGCATCGGCGACCGCCCGCAACCGCCCGACGTGGGAGGCGAAGGTGGTCACCGCGACCCGCGCCGGCGCGGTGCGGATGAGTTCGGTCAGGGTTTTCGCTACGTCCGCTTCCGACGGCGAACGGCCGTCGCGGACCGCGTTGGTGGAATCGCCAACGAGCGCCAATACGCCGGCGTCACCGAGCGCGGTAAGCTTTGCTTGATCGGTCGGCGCCCCAATCAGAGGCGTCGGATCGATCTTCCAGTCGCCGGTATGGAGCACCGTGCCGAGCGCAGTGCGGATCGCAAGTGCGTTCGATTCCGGGATCGAGTGGGCGACATTGATGAAGTCAATTTGAAACGGCCCAAGCGTCAGGTGTCCGCCCACCGGCACCACGTTGACCGGGATCTTGGGGGCGCCGGGCTCGGACAGGCGGCGGGCTTCAAACAAAGCCGCCGCGAACGGCGAGGCGTAGAGCGGCACGTTCAAGCGCGGCCACAGGTCCATGATGGCGCCCATGTGGTCTTCGTGGGCGTGGGTCAGCACGAGGCCAACGAGGTTGCGGCGTTCCTCGATCAGAAAGCGGATGTCCGGCAAAATCAGATCGACGCCGGGCAGATGCTCCTCGGAGGCGAAAGAAACGCCGCAATCGACAATGAGCCACTGCCGCCGTCGCCCGTCACCAATGCCGTAGATCGAGAGATTCATCCCGATCTCGCCGATGCCGCCAAGCGGCGCGAACACAAGCTCGCTCTCAGCCATCAGCGGTAGCTTCCGGTCGGTGGCTCTCCGCCAGGCACCGTAGCCAGCGGGAAGACCTCGCCGGCGGCTATAACCTGCAGGCTGCCGTCGGCGAGGCGCAGGAGCAGCCGGCCCTGCTCATCGAGCGTTTCGCCGCGGCCCAGAAGCTCCCGATCAGGCAGCCGCACCCGCATGTAGCTGCCGATCCCGGCGGCGCGCGCAACCCAATCGGCCCGAATGGCCGCAAAGCCGGTGCCGCGATGCCATTGGGTCAGGCGTTCCACCATCGTGCCGGATAACGCTGCAAACAGGCTTTCGACCGAAATGTTGGCGCCAGGCAGCGCTAGGTTGGTGGCCGGATAAGGCGTATCCGCCGGGTGCTGCTTGCAGTTCACGCCGACGCCGATGACAACGGAAAGTTTTTCGTCGACACGCTCACTTTCGATGAGGATGCCGGCAACCTTGGCGCCCCCCAAAAGAAGATCATTGGGCCATTTCAACGTGAGCTCGTTGCGTAACGCGGGCGCGCATTCGCCGATTGCATCGTGCAAGGCCAGCGCCGTAACGAATGACAATTCCGGCGCATGTTCAGACGGCGCCGGATCGCGCAGCAGCAGCGTGGCGTACAGATTGCCGGGCGGCGAACTCCATGCGCCGCCGCGCCGGCCGCGGCCGGCGGTCTGCTGCTGCGCCGTGATCCAGAGCGGCCCGCGCTCGCCGCAGCGCGCCAGCCCGAGCGCCTCGGCGTTGGTCGACGCCACCGTTTCGTGATCGAGAAGGCGATAACCCGCCGCCGCAGCCGCGGAATGAAGATGCATCAGAGCATGATCCGGAAAAGTGGAGGCCGGTTTTCCGAAAAGATCATGCTTCACCAAAATCATAGAGCGCGATCGATTCAAGCTGAAGCGATCACGCTCTAAAACAGCGAATGGGCGGCGGCACTGGCGACGCCGACCAGAGGTCCCGGATAGAGGAAGAATAAAATGTTGAACAGGCCGCACACTGCGAGCACGACTTTCAGTTCGTACGGCATGCCGGCAAAGCCCTCGGCCGGTTCATCGAAATACATCAGCTTCACGATCGCGAGATAATAATAGGCGCCGATCGCGCTCGCCAGCACGCCGATCACCGAGAGTAGATAAAGCCCAGCTTTGATGGCGGCGAGGAAGACATAGAACTTGGCGAAAAAGCCGGCGAGCGGCGGAACGCCCGCCATCGAGAACAGGAGCATGGCCAGAAAGAACGCCATGGTCGGGCTGGTGCGCGCAAGACCCGCCAACTGATCGATCGACTCCACCATGCCCCCGTCCCGCCGCATCGACAGGATCACGGCGAATACGCCGAGCGTCATGGTCAGATAGATCGCCATGTAGACCAGCACGCCTTGCACGCCTTCCGACGTGCCGGCGGCCAGCCCAATCAGCGCAAAGCCCATATGGCCAATCGATGAATATGCCATCAACCGCTTGATATTGCGCTGGCCGATGGCGGCGAACGAGCCGAGCAGCATCGAGGCAATCGAAACAAAGGCGACGATTTCCTGCCACTGCCCGGTGATGCCGGGAAAGGCCGCGACCGCAACGCGGACGAACATGGCGATGCCGGCCACCTTGGGCGCGGCGGCGAAAAACGCCGTCACCGGCGTCGGCGCGCCTTCGTAGACGTCCGGCGTCCACATATGAAACGGGACCGCCGAGACCTTGAAGCAGAAGCCGGCGAACAGAAACACCAGCCCGAAGATCAATCCGGAGCCGGCATCCGCCGCGGAATGGGCGATGCCGGCGAAACTCACCGTGCCGGTGAAGCCGTAGACCAGCGAGGCTCCATAAAGCAGCATCCCGGACGACAGCGCGCCGAGCACGAAATATTTGAGACCGGCTTCGGTCGAGCGCAGCGAGGTGCGATGGCTCGCGGCCACCACGTAGAGCGGCAGGCTCATCAATTCGAGGCCGAGATAGAGCGCGATCAGATCGGCGGCCGAGATCAGCATCAGCATGCCGAGCGTCGACAGCACGATCAGCACGGAATATTCGAACCGCTCCTGCTTTTGCCGCTTGTCATAATCGATCGACATCAGGATGGCGGCGGCAGAGCCGAGGATAGCGAGGATCTTGAGAAACCGGGCAAAGCCGTCGACCACAAAGCTGCCGTCAAAGGTGACGAGCTTGCCCTCGGGCAGTAAAAGCACGATCACACCGGCGGCGACAAGAAGCACGATCGAAGCGGCGTCGATCCAGACGACGTTACGCTCGCCACTGTAGGCGCCGAGCATCAACAGCGCCAAAGCGCCGATGCCGAGCACGATTTCCGGCAGCAGCGGAACGAGGCCGGTGATGGTCAAAGTCGTATTCATCGCCTACCTCGCGAGTCCCGCTGATTGCACGCTACTCACTGCATGCTGGAAATTGTCGATCAGCTGGGTCACCGAGACCGCCGAAACATCCAGCACGGGCTTTGGATAAATGCCGAATACGATGGTGAGGATCACCAGTGGCGCCAGCACAACCATTTCGCGCCAGCCGATATCCTTGACGTTGAAGAGGCTCGGTTTGGTGAGCCGACCAAAGATCATCTTGCGATAAAGCCACAGCGCGTAGGCTGCCGAGAGGATGGTGCCAAGCGTTGCCAACGTCGCCACCCAATTGTTGACGCGGAAGGTGCCGAGAAGCGTCAGGAATTCGCCGACGAAGCCGGACGTGCCCGGCAGTCCCACATTGGCGAGCGTGAACACCATGAAGGCGAAGGCATAGATCGGCATGCGGTTGACCAAGCCCCCATACGCCGCGATTTCACGGGTGTGCATCCGATCGTACACGACGCCGACGCAAAGGAACAAAGCCGCGGAGACGATGCCATGGGAGATCATCTGAAAAATCCCGCCGGCAACGCCCTGCGTCGTCATCGCGAACAGGCCCATGGTAACAAAGCCCATATGCGCGACCGATGAATAGGCGATGAGCTTCTTCACGTCCTCCTGCATCAGCGCAACCAGCGACGTGTAGATGATGGCGACGACCGAGAGTACGTAGATCAGCGGCGCAAGATCGAGCGAAGCTTGCGGAAACATCGGCAAAGAAAACCGCAAGAAGCCGTAACCGCCCATTTTCAACAGGATCGCGGCGAGAATGACCGAGCCCGCGGTCGGCGCTTCAACGTGGGCGTCCGGCAGCCAGGTATGGAACGGCCACATCGGCATCTTGACCGCGAACGAGGCGAGGAACGCGAACCATGCCCAGGTTTGCAGCGAGCGCGGGAACGCGTGGTGCAGCAGCGTCGGAATGTCGGTCGTGCCGGCCTGCCAATACATCGCCATGATGGCGAGCAGCATCAGCACCGAACCGGCGAAGGTGTAGAGAAAGAATTTGAAACTCGCATAGACCCGGCGCGGTCCGCCCCACACGCCGATGATCAGGAACATCGGAATCAGGCCGCCTTCGAAGAACACATAGAACAGCACCAGGTCGAGTGCGCAAAAGGTGCCGACCATCAGCGTCTCAAGAACCAGAAAAGCAATCATGTACTCGCGCACACGGCTCTGGACCGACGTCCAGCTCGCCAGGATCGTGATCGGCATCAACGCCGTGGTCAGGATGACGAACGGCAGCGAGATGCCGTCGACGCCCATCGAGTAAGTGATGGTGCCGCCGAGCCACGGGCCTTTTTCAAGGAACTGGAATTCAGCCGAGCCCAAATCGAAGCGCCAGACCAGGATGAGCGAGATCGCAAACGTAATCAGCGTCGTCCACAGCGCCACCCAGCGCGCATTGCCAGCGCCGGCTTCGTCATCGCGCAAGAACGCGATGAACACCGCGCCAACGATCGGCAGGAACGTAACGACGGAGAGGATCGGCCAACTGGTCATGGATGCAGCCCCCCGGCAAACATGAACCAGGTGACGAAGGCTGCGACACCGATCAGCATGGCGAAAGCATAGTGGTAGAGGTAGCCGGTTTGCAGGCGGACCACGTTGCGGGTGACGTCGAGCACTCGCGCCGAGACGCCGTCGGGGCCAAAGCCATCGATGACAAACCCGTCGCCGCCCTTCCAGAACAGCCGCCCGATCCACATCGCCGGGCGCACGAAAAGGAAATCGTAGATCCGGTCGAAGTACCAGGCATTGAGCAGGAAGCGGTAGAGCACGGCCTGATCGCGAGCGAGCGCCGCGGGGAGATCCGGCCGGCGGATGTAGAATTGCCACGCCACCAGGAACCCGCCGACCATCATCACCGTCGGCGCCAGCGTGACATAGAGCGGCAGCCGCTCGATCTGCTCCAGCACATGGTTATTCGGCCCGAATTTCAGCAACTCGCGGAAAAACTCTTCGGCGCCATGCCCCTCAAAGATATGCAGGAACAGCCAGCCTGCCGCGATCGAGCCGAATGCGAGAACAGCAAGCGGAATAAGCATCACTAAAGGGCTTTCGTGCGCCGCCTCGTAGTGATGATGATCGTGCGGTTCGCCATGAAAGGTCTTGAAGATCAGCCGCCACGAATAGAACGAGGTCAGTGCCGCCGCGGCGACCGTCATGATGAACCCGTAGCTTGCGACGGTCCCCTGAATGACGTCATCGGATTCGATAATCGCGTCTTTGGAGAAGAAGCCGGCCGTGAACGGAAATCCGGTCAGGGCCAGTGTGCCAATGATCATCATCGCGTACGTGAAAGGAATCTTGCGCCACAGACCGCCCATTTTGCGCATGTCCTGCTCGTGATGCATCGCAAGGATCACCGAGCCCGAGCCAAGGAAGAGGAGCGCTTTGAAGAAGGCATGCGTGAACAGGTGAAACATCCCAATCGAATAGGCGCCCGAGCCCATAGCGACAAACATGTAGCCAAGCTGTGAGCAGGTCGAATAGGCGATGACCCGCTTGATATCGTTCTGCACCAGGCCCACGGTCGCTGCGAACATCGCGGTGGTGGCACCGATAAACACCACGAACGCCTTGGCATCGGGCGCGAGTTCGAACAGCGGCGACAACCGCGCCACCATGAACACGCCGGCGGTCACCATGGTGGCGGCGTGGATCAACGCCGAAACCGGCGTCGGCCCTTCCATGGCGTCGGGCAGCCAGGTGTGCAGCAAAAATTGCGCTGACTTGCCCATGGCGCCCATGAACAACAACAGACAGATCAGCGTCAGCGCGTCGACGTTGAAGCTCAGATAATGGAAGCTTTTGCCGACCAGGTCCGGCGCCTGGGCAAAAATGGTGTCGAAGTTAATCGAGCCGGTCAGCAGGAACACGGCGAAGATGCCGAGCGCAAAACCGAAGTCGCCGACGCGGTTGACGATAAAGGCCTTGATCGCGGCCGCATTGGCTTCCGGCTTGTGGAACCAGAAGCCGATCAGCAGATAGCTCGCGAGCCCGACGCCTTCCCAGCCGACGAACAATTGGGCGAGATTGTCGGCCGTCACCAACACCAACATGGCGAAGGTGAAGAACGACAAGTACGAGAAAAACCGCGGCCTGTGGGGATCGTCGGCCATGTAGCCGATCGAGTAGAGATGCACGAGCGCGGAAACCGTGGTCACTACAATCAGCATCACCGCGGTCAGCGGGTCGATGCGGAGCGCCCAATCGACTTTGAGGTCGCCCGAGGTGATGAAATTGAACAGCGGAACGCGCGCGTCGTGTCCGCGCAGGCCGACATCAACGAACGCCAGGCACGACAGCACCCACGAAATTCCTAGCAGCGTCGTCGTGATCAGTTCGGCGGCGCGCGAACCGGCGTCGGGCTCGACGATCTCTTCCTGCTCATGGCTCGAATGGCCGATTTCGGCGTGCGCAGCTCTTGGGCTCGACGCGCCGTGAACGCCGTGCTCCGGCACTAGCGGAGCGGCGTGATCGTGGTGCGGAGGCGGCGGGTCCTCGCCCGGATGGCGATTGCGCGCGCCGATCAGCGCGATGGCGCCGGCAACGATGGCGCCAATGAGCGGCAACAGGACGATCGCTTCGTACATGCCGCCTTAGCCTTTCATCAAATTCACATCGTCAACCGCGATCGAACCGCGGTTGCGGTAATAGGCGACCAGAATCGCAAGCCCGATAGCGGCTTCCGCCGCCGCGACCGTGAGCACGATCAGCGCGTAGACCTGGCCGACGATGTCGCCGAGAAAGGCCGAGAACGCGACCAGGTTGATGTTGACGGCGAGCAGAATGAGCTCGATCGACATCAGAATGACGATGACGTTCTTGCGGTTGAGAAAGATGCCGAAGATGCCGAGGGTAAACAGGATCGCCCCGACCGAAAGATAGTGCCCGAGCCCGACGATCATGGCAGCCCCTGCCCTGATTTCACTTTCACGACCTCGATCGCGCTCGACCGGCGCCGCGCCAATTGTTGCGCAATGGACTGGCGCTTGGCGTCCGGCTTGTGCTGCAACGTGAGCACGATGGCGCCGATCATGGCGACGAGCAGGATTACGCCGGCGGCCTCGAAGAAGTAGACGTAGCGGGTGTAGAGCACGAGGCCCAGCGCCTGCGTGTTGTTGATGTCGCCCGCGATCGGCGCCGTGATGGTCTTGGTCAGCCCTGGCGCAATCACCCAGCCGATCACGCCGAACAGGAGCTCAATTAGCAAAATGATTCCGACCGCCGCGCCGACCGGCAGGTAGTTGAGCACGCCGTGGCGCAGCTCGGCAAAATCCACGTCGAGCATCATCACCACGAACAAGAACAGCACCGCGACGGCACCGACGTACACGACGATCAGAATCATCGCCAGGAATTCGGCGCCCAGGAGCACGAACAGGCCCGCGGCATTGACGAAGGCGAGAATGAGGAACAGCACCGAGTGCACGGGATTTCGCGCGGCGATGACCATGAACGCCGAAGCGATGCAGACGCAGGCAAAGAGATAAAAGAAGATGGCTTGCAGGATCATGGCCGCGCCGGCTCACCGATACGGCGCATCGAGTTCGATGGCCTTTGCGAGCTCGTGCTCCCAGCGGTCGCCGTTCGCAAGCAGGCGCTCCTTGTCGTAGTAAAGCTCCTCCCGCGTTTCGGTGGCATATTCGAAGTTGGGGCCCTCCACGATGGCGTCGACCGGGCAGGCCTCCTGGCACAGCCCGCAATAGATGCATTTGACCATGTCGATGTCGTAGCGGGTAGTGCGCCGGGTGCCGTCGTTTCTGCGCGGACCGGCCTCGATGGTGATCGCCTGCGCCGGACAGATCGCCTCGCACAGCTTGCAGGCGATGCAGCGCTCTTCGCCGTTCGGGTAACGCCGCAGCGCGTGCTCGCCACGAAAACGCGGCGACAGCGACCCCTTCTCGAACGGATAATTGAGCGTCGCCTTCGGCTTGAAGAAGTAGCGCATCGACAGGAAGAACGCCTGCACGAACTCCTTGAGAAAAATCGAACGGGCGCCCTGATCCAAGCTCATATCAGCCTCTGATGACTTCAAGGACGCCGGCGACGATCGCGACCATGGCGAGCGAGATCGGCAGAAACACTTTCCAGCCGAGCCGCATCAGCTGGTCGTAGCGATAGCGCGGCACGAACGCTTTCACCATCGCAAACATGAAGAACACGAACGTCGCCTTGAGCACGAACCAGACCAGCCCCGGTATCCACGTGAACGGCGCGACCGGGAACGGCGGCAGCCAGCCGCCGAGGAACAGGATCGTCGCCATGGCGCACATCGTGGCAATGGCGACGTATTCGCCGAGCATGAACATCATGTATGGCGTGGAGCCATATTCGACCATGAAGCCGGCGACCAGTTCTGATTCCGCTTCGACCAGATCGAACGGCGGGCGGTTGGTCTCGGCGAGCGCGGAGACGAAGAAAATCACGAACATCGGCAATAGCGGCAGCCAGTACCAGTTCAGCACCGTCAACCACGGCAGGCCGATCAGCGTCGCCAGGCCATGATCGCGCTGCGCCTCGACGATGGCCGAGAGGTTGAGCGAGCCGACGCAGAGCAGCACGGTGATGATGACAAATCCGATCGAGACTTCGTACGACACCATTTGCGCCGCCGAGCGTAGCGCCGCGAGGAACGGATATTTCGAATTCGACGACCAGCCGGCCATGATCACGCCGTAGACCATCAGCGAGGAGATCGCGAAGATATAGAGGACGCCGACATTGATGTTGGCGATGACGATGCCGGCGCCCACGGGAATCGCCGCCCAGGCGGCAAGCGCCAGCGTGCAGGTGACGAGCGGCGCGAGCAGAAACACGCCCTTGTTGGCGCCGGCCGGAATGACCGGCTCCTTGAGCACGAATTTCAACAGGTCGGCGAAGGACTGAAACAGCCCCCACGGCCCGACCACGTTGGGCCCGCGCCTGATCTGAACCGCCGCCCAGATTTTCCGGTCGGCCAAGAGGACATAGGCGATGGCGACGAGCAGGATCACGAGCAGCAGCACGCTTTCGGCGACCATGATCACCAATGGCCAGATGTAATCGGACCAGAACGCTTCCATCGTCTAGGGCCTATTCCGCAGCCGTCAGCACGGTGCGCTGGTGCGCAATCGCCGAGCATTCCGCCATCACCGCCGAGCAGCGCGCGATCGGATTGGTAAAGTAGAAATCCGCGATGCCGGACTGGAATGGCGCCTTGTCGGCCGAGCCGCCCGACGTCGCAAGCTTCTGCACATCGGCGGCGTCGCCCGGCACGATTTGTCCGATCCGCATAAAGTGCGGATAAGCTTGGTACAGCGCGCGGCGAAGCGCAGCGAGCGAATCATAGGGCAGCCGCTTGCCGAGCACATCCGACAGCGCGCGCAGGATCGCCCAATCCTCACGCGCATCGCCGGGCGGGAACGAGGCGCGCGTCGCCATCTGCACCCGGCCTTCAGTATTTACATAAGTCGCCGATTTTTCCGGATATGCGGCGCCCGGGAGCACCACGTCGGCGCGCGCAGCGCCGCGGTCGCCATGGGTGCCGACGTAGATGACGAAGGCCCCGGCCGCGATGTCGATCTCGTCGACGCCGAGCAGGAACAAAATATCGAGCGCGCCCGCCGCAGCCATCTGCCGCGTGCTCAAACCGCCCTCGCCCGGCACGAAGCCGAGATCGAGCGCGCCCACGCGTGAGGCCGTGTGATGGAGCACGCTGAAGCCGTTCCAGCCATCCTTGACGGCGCCGAGCTCGATCGCGGCCTTAGCCGCCAGCGAGGCCACGCTCGCACCGTCCGGCCGCGCCAAAGCGTCCGCCCCGACGAGAACAAGCGGCCGCTCTGCCTTCCGAAGCACATCGGCAAAGCTGTGCCGGGTTATGGCGGCGAGCGTTTCCGGGCCGGCGCCAAGATAATCGTACGGATAGGTCAGCGGCGCCTTTTCGCCGATGAGACCGACGGCAAAGCTTTTGGCCAGGCGCCAGCGCTTGCGGATACGCGCGTTGAGAACCGCCGCCTCGCTGCGCGGGTTGGCACCGACAAGGAGCAGCGCATCCGCCACCTCGATGCCGGCGATAGTGGCGTTGAACAAATAGCCAGCGCGGCCCCACTTCGGATCGATCGCCGAGCCGTCCTGCCGGCAGTCGAGATTGGTGACGCCGAGCCGCGTCATCAAATCCTTCAGCGCAAATGTCTCCTCGACGGCGGCAAGATCGCCGACCAGGGCCCCTACCCGCTTGGCATTCGCGCCCGCGAGCTTTTTGGAAATCGCGCTAAACGCTTCGGTCCAAGTTGCCGGACGCAAGCGGCCGTTCTCGCGCACATACGGCTGATCCAGCCGCTGCGTTCGCAGTCCGTCGACCACGTGGCGGGTCTTGTCGGAAATCCACTCTTCGTTCACGTCGTCGTTGGTGCGCGGCAGGATGCGCATCACCTCGCGTCCGCGGGTGTCGATACGGATGGCGCAGCCGATCGCGTCCATCACGTCGATCAACTCGGTCTTGTTGAGCTCCCAGGATCGCGCGACAAACTCATAAGGTTTTGAGGTCAGCGCGCCGACCGGACAGAGATCGACGACGTTGCCCTGCAATTCCGAGGTCATCGCTTCTTCGAGATAAGTGGTGATCTCCATGTCCTCGCCGCGGCCGATAGCCCCGAGTTCGGGGACGCCGGCGACCTCGGTGGCGAAACGAATGCACCGCGTGCATTGGATGCAGCGGTTCATCGAAGTCTTAATGAGAGCGCCGAGGTATTTGTCTTCGACCGCACGCTTGTTTTCGCGGTAGCGGCTCTGATCGACACCGTAGGCCATCGCCTGGTCCTGCAAGTCGCATTCGCCGCCCTGGTCGCAGATCGGGCAATCGAGCGGATGATTGATCAGCAAAAACTCCATTACTCCTTCGCGCGCCTTGCGCACCATCGGCGAACGGGTCGAGAGCACTTTCGGCGAGCCGTCTTTGTTCGGCTGCAAATCCTTTACCGCCATCGCGCAAGAGGCCTGCGGCTTGGGTACGCCGGCAACTTCAATGAGACACATCCGGCAATTGCCGGCGATCGACAGCCGTTCCTGAAAACAGAAGCGTGGGATCTCGGCGCCCGCCACCTCGCACGCCTGCAGCAGCGTGTATTCGGCCGGAACGTCGACTTCTCTGCCGTCGACGATGAGCTTGGTCATGCCACTTGTCCGCTCGGCACGGCGCACTGCGCCGTCTTCCACAATTGCGCGGCCGGCACGCTCTCCCAGCCGAAGGCGTAATTGGATGGACCATGCGCGGCCAGGTGCGCAAGTCGCTCCTTCGCTTCGGCCATCGTTGGCTCGTGCCCGACCGGAATCCACCACATCACGAAATGCGGCCCGTCCATGTTGTCGAACCATTCCGGGCGCCGGCCGTAGAAGCGCTTATGAACGGTTTGCCACACGAACCGCTCCAGCGCCTCGACACTGTCCCAGACCGACATGTTGACCGCCATGTTCGGATCGTCGAACGGGCGGATAGCGGTCGCGTTGTTGCTGTCGTCCTTGAGCCGCCAGACAAAGCCTTGGCTCCGTTCGGCGAGCGCGTTGACGAGATCGAGATTGTTCATGAAATCCGCCATGCGCGGATCGTCGGTCGAGTAGCGGAACCGCCCGATGTTGAGCTGTGCGAGATGTCGGCCGTCGCTCATCGCACTGTTTCCTACTCCGCGGCTACGGGCACCGGCGGATCGAGCACGCCTTCGGTGTCGGGATTGGCGGTGTATTCGTCAATACGTCGTTCGATCTCCGGCCGGAAATGTCGCAGCAGCCCCTGTACCGGCCAGGCGGCGCCGTCGCCGAACGCACAGATGGTGTGACCCTCAATTTGAGTCGTCACTTCCATCAGCATGTCGATCTCGCGCTTGAACGCGCGGCCTTCGGCCATGCGCGTCAGCACCCGCCACATCCAGCCCATGCCCTCGCGGCAGGGCGTGCACTGCCCGCAGCTCTCGTGCTTGTAAAAATAGGAAATGCGGGCCATGGCGCGGATGATATCGGTCGACTTGTCCATGACGATGACAGCCGCCGTGCCGAGCGACGTCTTCTTGTCGCGGCAGCCGTCGAAATCCATCAGCAGTAAGTCAGCCTGGTCCGGACCCGCGGGCACGAGCGGCATCGACGAGCCGCCCGGGATGACGGCGAGCAGATTATTCCAGCCGCCGTGGACACCACCGGCATGCTTCTCGATCAGCTCGCGCAGCGGAATGCCCATTTGCTCTTCCACATTGCACGGCCGCTCGACGTGGCCGGAAATGCAGAACAGTTTGGTGCCGGTGTTGTTGGCCCGGCCGATGCCGGCGAACCAGGCGGCGCCGCGCCGCATGATGTCGGGCACTTGCGCGATGGTCTCGACATTGTTGACCGTGGTCGGACAGCCGTAGAGGCCCATATTGGCCGGGAACGGCGGCTTTAACCGCGGCATCCCCTTTTTGCCTTCGAGGCTTTCGAGGAGCGCCGTCTCCTCGCCGCAGATATACGCGCCGGCGCCATGGTGTACGACGATGTCGAAGTCGTAGCCGTGAATGTTGTTCTTGCCGATCAGCTTAGCGTCGTAAGCCTGATCGACGGCGCCCTGCAGCCGCTCGCGCTCGCGGATGAATTCGCCGCGAATGTAGATGTAGCATTGGTGCACGCCCATGGCGCAGCCCGCGATCAGGCATCCCTCGATCAGGAGATGCGGATCGTGACGCATGACCTCGCGGTCCTTACAGGTGCCGGGCTCGGACTCGTCGGCATTGATGACGAGATAGCTTGGCCGCCCGTCAGATTGCTTGGGCATGAACGACCATTTCAGCCCGGTCGGAAAACCCGCCCCGCCGCGGCCGCGCTGGCCCGAAGCTTTCATTTCGTTGACGATCGCGTCGCGGCCCTTTTCCAGGATCGCCTTGGTTCCGTCCCAGCCGCCGCGGGCCCGCGCGCCGTCAAGGCCCCAGCCATGGTGGCCATAGAGATTTTTGAAAATGCGGTCCTTGTCTGCGAGCATGCTGTCAGCGTTTTTAGTTGTGCCGTGGATCGGTCGAATCGGCGGTGGGCGGTTTCGGCATCGGCGCTTCCTGGATTTCGGCCAAGGGCGTCGTGATCCTATAGATCGCCGGATCGATCAGCGTATCGGGGCCGCCGATGGGCGCGGAATTCTGCCGATCGATTTGCGGACCGGGTTTCGGCGTCTTTCCCGCCGCCAAATCGTTGAGTATCCGCGTCAGCGTGTCTGCGGTTAGGTCCTCGTAGTAGTCGGCATTGATTTGGACCATCGGCGCGTTGACGCATGCGCCGAGGCACTCGACCTCAACCCAGGAGAACGTGCCGTCGGCGGTCACCTCGTTCTCGTGACCGATGGCGCGGTGCAGAACTTTCTTCAGCGCATCGGCGCCCCGCAAGAGGCATGGCGTGGTGCCACAATATTGCACGTGGAACCGGCCGACCGGCGCAAGATTGAACATGGTGTAGAAGGTCGCGACTTCGAGCACGCGAATTTTCGCCATACCAAGCAGTTCCGCGACCGACTCCATCGCCTTCTGCGGCAGCCACCCGCCCGACTGCTCCTGCGCCCGCCACAGAAGCGGGATCACCGCGGAAGCCTGACGGCCCGGCGGATATTTGGCGATCTGCGCTTTCGCCCATTCGAGATTGTCCGGCGTAAACGCAAAGCTCAGCGGCTGCTTTTCGGCGAGGCGACGCACGGTCATCGGTCGACCTCGCCGAACACGATGTCGATCGAGCCCAGGATCGCCGAGACGTCGGCGAGCATGTGGCCGCGGGATAGAAAATCCATCGCCTGCAAGTGCGCGAAGCTCGGTGCGCGGATTTTGCATTTGTACGGCTTGTTGCTGCCGTCTGCGATCAGATAGACGCCGAATTCCCCCTTGGGCGCTTCGACCGCGACGTAGACTTCGCCTGCCGGAACGTGGAAGCCTTCGGTGTAAAGCTTGAAGTGATGGATCAGCGATTCCATAGACCGCTTCATCTGTCCACGGCGCGGCGGCGTGATCTTGTTGTCATCGACAACGACCGGACCTTGCGCGTCGGCCGCGTGCAGTTTTTCCACGCACTGCTTCATGATGCGGACCGACTGGCGCATCTCTTCCATGCGGATGCAATAGCGGTCGTAGCAGTCGCCGTTCTTGCCCACGGGAATATCGAAATCGAGTTCGGAATAGCACTCGTAGGGCTGCGCCTTGCGCAAATCCCACACTGCGCCCGAGCCGCGCACCATCACGCCGGAAAAGCCCCACGCCCAGGCGTCTGCAAGCTTCACAACCCCGATATCGACGTTGCGTTGCTTGAAGATGCGGTTCTCGGTGAGCAATTCCTCGAGATCGTCGCACACCTTCAGAAACGGATCGCAAAACGCATAAATGTCGTCGATCAGTTTCGGCGGCAGATCCTGATGCACCCCGCCGACACGGAAATAGGCCGCGTGCAGGCGCGAGCCCGAGGCGCGCTCGTAAAAGCCCATCAGCTTCTCGCGCTCCTCAAAACCCCACAGCGGCGGCGTCAGCGCGCCGACGTCCATCGCCTGCGTCGTGACATTGAGGAGGTGCGACAGCAGCCGTCCGATTTCGCAGTACAACACGCGGATCAGCTGCGCGCGTCTCGGCAGCTTGACGTCCAGGAGCTTCTCCGCGGCGAGGCAGAACGCGTGCTCCTGATTGATCGGCGCGACATAATCGAGCCGGTCGAAATACGGGATCGCCTGCAGGTAGGTCTTGTGCTCGATCAGCTTTTCGGTGCCGCGATGCAATAGCCCGATATGAGGATCGACCCGTTCCACGACCTCGCCGTCGAGTTCAAGGACAAGCCGCAGCACGCCGTGCGCCGCCGGGTGTTGCGGTCCGAAATTGATGGTGAAATTTCGCTCGCCGGTTCCGGTTTCAGCCATCATGCTACCCGAGCGAATTGCGCGGCCTTGGCCGCCACGCGCGCGTTGAATTTGTCCCACGCGACGACGAAGCGTTCATGCCGGCCTTCACCGATGAGATCGATGCCGTCATGCGCCTTCACCTTGAAGGCGACGCGCTGACCGGTGACTTCGATGCACTCGGCTTCTGCCGTCACCGTCATGCCGGGAGGCGTCGCCGCTAGGTGGCTCACGTCGATATGCACGCCAACGCTACCTTCGCCCGGATCGAGATGCTGCTTGATAAGATCGGTGCACGCCCATTCCATCAGTACGATCATGAAGCCGGTGGCGAACACCTTCGGCATCGACGCGATCTCGGGCGATTCCGGATAGGTGTAGGGAACGGTCTTTTCCTCTGCCACCTTGTAGGCGACGCGATGAGTGAGCCCGGGCTTGAGCGTCGGCTTCATGGTCGCGAACCCCTCAAGACCCCTGCCCGCCAATTTTGCCCGCCTTCTCATCGCCCGGCAGCACATAGTCGGTGCCTTCCCAGGGCGACAAAAAATCGAAGTTGCGAAATTCCTGCGCGAGCCGCACCGGCGAATAGACCACGCGCTTGAGTTCGTCGTCATAGCGCACCTCGACGAATCCCGTCAGCGGGAAATCTTTGCGCAGCGGATGGCCGTCAAAGCCGTAGTCGGTGAGCAGCCGCCGCATATCCGGATGCCCGGTAATCATGACGCCGTAGAGATCGTAGACTTCGCGCTCGAACCAGTCGGCACCTGGAAACACATCGATGATCGAACTGATCGGCGTCGTCTCGTCGGTCTCGATTTTCACCCGGATGCGCACATTGTGCTTGGGCGAAAGCAGGTGATAGACGACATCGAAGCGCCGCTCCCTGCCAGGCCAATCGACCGCGGTCACGTCGACGATATTCCAGAACAGGCAGCGCGGATCGTCGCGCAGGAAGCGCATCACCGCAACGATGTCGGACGCCTGCGCCGCAACCGTCAGTTCGTGATGCGCGATCGCATAACCTTTGACCGCAGCGTAAAGCGCCTCGGTTACGGTTTTGCCGAGTGCGTCGAGTGCCTCATCCATTGTCAGCGTTCAATCGTCGCGGTGCGGCGAATTTTCTTTTGCAGGAGGAGCACGCCGTACAGAAGCGCTTCGGCAGTTGGCGGACAGCCGGGCACGTAGATGTCGACCGGCACGATGCGATCGCAACCGCGTACCACCGAGTAGGAATAGTGATAATAACCGCCACCGTTCGCGCACGATCCCATGGAGATTACGTAACGCGGCTCCGGCATCTGGTCGTAGACTTTGCGGAGCGCCGGGGCCATTTTGTTGGTGAGCGTGCCGGCGACGATCATGACGTCCGATTGCCGCGGCGACGCGCGCGGCGCAAAACCGAAGCGCTCGGCGTCATAGCGCGGCATCGACATCTGCATCATCTCGACTGCGCAGCAGGCGAGCCCGAATGTCATCCACATCAACGAGCCGGCGCGCGCCCAGGCGATCAGATCGTCGGCCGCAGCGACCAGGAATCCCTTGTCGGACAACTCGCTGTTGAGTCCGGTGAAAAACGGATCCTTGGTACTTGGCGCGCTGACCAATGCCTGGCGCGGGGCGCGGATCGCAGGTTCGCTCAGCTCCATTCGAGCGCTCCCTTCTTCCACTCATAGATAAAGCCAATTGTCAGCACGGCAAGGAACAACATCATCGACCAGAAGCCGAACAGGCCGAGCTTGCCGAACGCCACCGCCCACGGAAACAGGAAGCTTACTTCGAGGTCGAAAATGATGAAGAGAATGGCGACCAGGTAGAAGCGAACATCGAATTTCATGCGCGCGTCGTCGAAGGCGTTAAAGCCGCATTCATAAGCCGAGAGCTTTTCCGGGTCGGGTTGCTTGTAAGCCAGAACGAAGGCGGAGAGCAGGAGCGCCAATCCGATCACCGCCGCCACGCCGATAAAAACCACAAGCGGCAGATAACCGAGCAACAGTTGATTAAGCGACTGACTCATCGGGTGCCCGTCTGGCCGGCTATCATGGACAGCCCTTTCCTTACCGTTGGAACATGCCCCCCATGCGACGGTTCCGCGCAAGCCGGGACCGCACCGATTTGCCCCAAAATCTAAAGCGGATTCGCGCTGGGAAACTGATCTTTCGACCCTTAGCGCAGTGCACAAAGAGGCGCAAGACGGCGCCGTCGCGACTAAACGCGTACGCACAAGTACGTCCGTGTACCGCGGGTAAACACGCCGTAAAAGTGATCGATCCGGGGGCGGCGGAAAGCAGCTAAGTGCTTGAAATCGTGGCGGGAGCGACGGGACTCGAACCCGCGACCTTCGGCGTGACAGGCCGACGCTCTAACCAACTGAGCTACGCCCCCGCGGACGCGTTCGCAATTAAGGCCCACGCTTTGGCAAGTCAAGGATTCCGGCTCGGAACCGGCGTTTTCCTGCTGCCTTGCACGCGCCATGAAGCGCGTCCAATACCGCAATATCCCCGAAAACATCGGTGGAATCGGCAAAACAAGCGTGGTCATTCGAAATCGAATCGTCTAACTGCATCGTGTTGACGGGCACTTTTCGCCGGTCATCGCTTCATCGAGGAGGGTCTAATGGCGACCAAACCAGCCACAACGGTTACATTGAAGCATCTCGCGGCGAGCCTTGCCGAAGACAATGAACTTACGAAAAAACAGTCAGAAGCGATCCTCGGCGGTTTTGTCGGCCTGATCGTCAAGCATCTGAAAAAGGGCGAGCGCATCCGTATCGGCGGACTTGGAATTCTGCAGGTACGCAAGCGCGCCGCACGCATGGGCCGTAACCCGGCCACCGGCGAAGCCATCCAAATCAAAGCAAGCAAGAAGGTCGCCTTCCGCGCGTCGAAAGAGCTGAAGGAAGCGATTTGATAGCGGACGACCGACAACAGATGACTGGCGACGGCGGAAGGGAGTCACCTTCCGTCCGTCATCTGTCTTTTTGCGGCACTTAAGGCATTCTGGAACCGCCCCTGCCGATAATCGGCTGCGGCGGAGCGGCCGTTGCCGTATTTGCTCGACTTGCGAAACGAAAGTTGGTGGGCGGTGACGGGCTCGAACCGCCGACATCCTGCGTGTAAAGCAGACGCTCTACCAGCTGAGCTAACCGCCCTCCGCGAGATTTATCTCCGCCGCGAGACTGCGCGCAAGCACTGTTAAGCTCTCAGAACTCAACTTTGGTTTACGCCGCGTCATGCCTAGTCGGTCGAGCGTACCGCGCCGGCTTCACTATCGCCGTCGGACTGGCCCGGTAAATCGATGCCCCGAGCGACATGCTCGGCAAGCCGGACCCATGACAACGCCAGCGTCAACCACAACGCCCTGCCGTTATCATCGGCTGCAGCCTGCGCCATGGCTACGCATTCTTCCGCGCACCTTCGATGATCCTGAGTGGTCCCCATGACACGACCCCGACTGAGACACGACCCCAACTAACGCGAACGCCCCACCCACTATCAGTGGCGAAGTTTGGCGCGCAGACGGTCGCACAATGGCCGAACGCGGGCTTGTGCAGTGCCAATAAAGGCAGCAGAACTTTTCGCGCTTTAAGCCACGGGCGGCGCACGTTAGGTTAAATATCTGTTAATCTTCAATGGCCTGACATGCATTCAGCTCTTAGCTGCACTGCACCAAAATCTATGGTGCATCGCACACATCCTCATATATGTCGGGTCACGATTCCGGTGAATGCCGGAGAACTACCGGGGAAAGGATTGGAGAAACATGTTCACATCCATTGCCCGCCTCTTCCAGGAGTGGAAGCGCTACGGCGCTGTCAGGCGGGAGCTTTCGCATCTCAGCGACCGCGAGCTCGCGGACATCGGCATCACGCGGTCCGATATCGACCGGATCGCGACCGATCACACCGATCGCTGAACAGGCGACGCAAATATTGACAAGCAGCGCCCGCCCTTCCGGCGGGCGTTGCTTTTTCATAGAGGCCCGACGGCGGGCCTAAACGCTATAGCGTTCTGCGTCCCGCACCCTCACCTTCTAAACAACCCCATAATCTCGGCCTTCGCCAACGTATTGAAATGCAGATTGAAGCCGACGACCGCCGCCGAGGTATCGGCATTCACGTTGAGCTTATCGGCGTTCACGGCGAACACGGTGAACAGATAGCGGTGCGGATGGTCACCGGCGGGCGGGCAGGGGCCGCCATAGCCAGGCGCGCCGAAATCGGTGCGTGTCTGCAACGCGCCCGCAGGTAGCTTACCGCCCGCACTGCCTGCGCCCTCGACCAGTTCGTTCACACCCGCCTGGATATTCACCACAAGCCAGTGCCAAAAGCCCGAGCCAGTCGGCGCATCGGGGTCGTAGCAGGTGACGGCGAAGCTTTTCGTCCCGGCCGGCGCGTCCGACCACTCAAGATGCGGTGACTTGTTGCCGCCGGCGCAGCCAAAACCGAAATCGGCCGATAGGATGAAATCATTCGGCAAATAGTCGCCGTCTTTGAAACTGTTGCTGATAACTGTGAACCCCATGTGCTTTTCTCCTTCGCGGCGGACTTCCGTTGCCATTGGCGGGCTCCGCCATACGGAGTGTTCTGCATGTGCGTCCGGGCTGGCGAGATTAGTCGGGGCCGGTCGTGGGGGAAAGGCGGCATTGGCCAGCTTCCGGCCTGCGTGCTAACGAAGCACCATGCCCGTCCTGACGCTGATGGAGGCGGCTCCGCTTTTGCCGGCGCGCGGCGCGCTGATCGGTCTGGACCTCGGCACCAAAACCATCGGCGTCGCGGCGAGCGATCCCGGCCGGCGCCTCGCCATGCCGGTCGAAACCATTGCGCGCAAGCGCTTCAACCTCGACGCCGGGCGTCTTTTCGAGCTCGCTGCAGAGCGGCGCGCTGCGGGCTTCGTACTCGGGCTGCCTATCAACATGGATGGAACGGAAGGTCCGCGGGCGCAATCGACCCGCGCCTTCGCCCGCAACCTCGCCAAACTCACCGAGCTTCCCATCGCGCTCTGGGACGAGCGACTATCGACGGCCGCGGTCGAACGCGCGCTGATCGCCGCCGACGCCAGCCGGACCAAGCGAAAAGCGGTGATCGACCAGCATGCCGCCGCCTACATTCTTCAAGGCGCGCTTGATCGGCTGGCGCGCTAAGTCCCTCACAGGAACTCCGTTCGCTCGCCGCACACCGCATGGACGAGCGCCGTTCTCCTGAACGGGTCGTCGCTCAAGCAACAAAACAAATACGCCAAAATCACTGCCCCGGCAGCGCACGTTCCAGGACGAGCTCTGCCGACTGTGCGTCGATGCCGCTGGTTCCATAGAGCGCGCCGTGCGGCTGGGAGAAGCGGGTGCGCCGGAACATCTCGACTACTGCAGGCGGCGCACTTGCCTGAAGTGCAGCGGCACCCGCCAGTGTCGCAAGCTTACCGACCGTGACCCGCGCCGCAGCTTCGCTTTCAAATTCGTTGCTGGCTTCGAGCAACTGCACTTTGTCTCCACTCATCGCCGAAGCTTCGCGCGCCATGTCATCGAAAATATCGGCGGCTTCCCGGTCTCGCTTGAGCGCGCGCAAGACGTCGAGGCACATGACGTTGCCCGAGCCTTCCCAGATCGCATTGACCGGCGCCTCACGATAAAGACGTGGCAGCACGCTTTCTTCGACGTAACCGTTGCCGCCGAGGCATTCCATCGCTTCGTAGATGAAGCCCGGCGCCGTCTTGCAGATCCAGTATTTCGCCGCCGGCGTGACCAGCCGCGCAAAGGCTGCCTCGCGCGGGTCCGTCGCGGCGCGGTCGAATGCGCGGGCAAGCCGCATCACCAGCGCCACCGCGCCTTCCACTTCGAGCGCGAGATCGGCCAACACCGCGCGCATCATCGGCTGGTCGTACAAATGCTTCTGGAACACCGAACGATAGCGGCAATGGTGCACGGCCTGCGCCAACGCCATGCGCATGAAGCCGGCCGACGCCAACGCACAATCGAGCCGCGTTAGCTGCACCATCTGGATGATGGTGCGCACGCCGGCGCCCTCGTCGCCGACCCGCAGCGCGTAAGCGCCGGCAAATTCGACTTCGCTCGACGCATTGGAACGGTTGCCGAGCTTGTCCTTGAGTTGTTGCAGCCGCAGCGCATTGACCGCGCCGTCGGGACGAAAGCGCGGCACAAAGAAACAGGTGAGGCCGCCCGGCGCCTGCGCCAGCACCAGAAAAGCATCGCACATCGGCGCCGAGAGAAACCATTTGTGGCCCGTGATCGAATAGGAATCCAGCATCGGCGTCGCAGTCGTGGAATTGGCGCGAACATCGGTGCCGCCCTGTTTTTCGGTCATGCCCATGCCGAGTGTCATGCCCGGCTTCTCCCACCACGGCTTGAAGGTCCCGTCGTAGCTTGCGGTGACGACTTTGGGCGCGACTTGCGCCAAAAGCTTAGGGTCCGCGGCAACCGGTGCGAGCGCTGCGCGGGTCATCGTGATCGGACAAAGGTGCCCGCTCTCGATTTGGGCCGTCATGTAGTAGCGCGCCGAGCGCACCACTTCCGCAGGCGGCGCGGCGCGCTGGCCCGATGAGGTCCAGGTCGAGGCGTGCAGCCCGCCGGCGATGCTTGCGCGCATCAGATCATGATAGGCCGGATGAAACTCGACCACGTCGCGGCGAAAGCCCTTGGGGTCGAAGGTGTGCAGCTTCGGCGGGTTCTCGTTGGCGCGACGCGCCAGCGAAAACATCTCCGCAGTGCCCCATTGGCGCCCAAACGCCGACAGCGCCGCCGCCTCGCTACCCGCTCCATTCGCCCCGACCGCCTCCATCAGCGGCACATCGCTCGAATACAGATCGATGTTTTCGTAAGGCGGTGACTGGTTGAAAACCTCTTGGGTATCGAAGCGCGGGACCGTGGTCATGACCATTTACCTCCCGGTAGTGGTCCATCTTACCACGTTTTCAGTGCATCCTTGGCAAAGCGAGCCGCCGCGGGCTTGCCGGGCCGCTCGAATTGGGCCTATAGCACCGCTTTGATGACGAAACCCCAGCCGCTAACGCGCCACATCGCTTCCATCAACGATCTCACCAATGGAGAGATCGAGACCGTCTTCCAGGTCGCCCACGGATTTTTGAAAGAACTCGTCGATAAAAACATCCCCTACCGGATCGGCCGCGGCACCAGCATCGCGTCCAAGTACATTCTGGCGAGCCTGTTCTACGAGCCCTCGACGCGGACGCGGCTGTCATTCGAGAGCGCCATGCTGCGGCTCGGCGGCGCCAATATTACCAGTGCCGATCCCGCGGTGAGCTCCGCGGCCAAGGGCGAAAGCCTCGCCGACACCATCCGGGTCATCGCCAACTACGCCGACATCATCGTCATCCGCCATCCGCGCGACGGCGCCGCCCGGCTCGCCGCCGAATATTCGCCGATCCCGGTGATCAATGGCGGCGACGGCAGCCATGAGCATCCGACGCAAACGCTGTGTGACCTGTTTACGCTGCGCTCAAAGAACAAGGGCCTCAAGAACATGAAGATCGCGATTTCCGGCGATCTCAAGGGCAGCCGCACTGTGCACTCCTTCGTCTATGCGCTGGCGCGCTTCGGCGCGACCATCGATCCCCTCCCCGCCCCTGGCATGGAATTACCGCCGCACGTCGACCGCCGTTTGCGCGAGGAATTTCATTGCCGGATGATCTCCAAAGCTCCCGGACAGCCGGGCGGCGATGCGATTGATGCGCTCTATGTGACAGCGGATCAGCCGCACCAGCTTTCGCTCTACGCGGAGCCGGAAGTCGATTACGGCGTCGTGCTGCAGAAGAAAATCGACGCCGTGTATGTCACCCGTTTCCAAAAGGAACGATGGACCGAGAAAGAGCGGCCGTATCCGAAGATCGACGCCAAGTTTTTGCGCGAGGCCAAATATTCGCAAGCCAGCGTCATGCATCCGCTGCCGCGCGTCAACGAACTCGACGCCTCGCTGGATACCGACCGCCGCGCAATTTATTTCCGCCAGGCGGCCTACGGCGTACCGGTCCGCATGGCGCTGATCGCGCTGCTGTTGCGGCTGCACGGCAAAAAGTCCCTGCACACATTCGCGGGCGGCTTCGCTCAACCTGACTATCCGATTTATGTGCAGTCGATTGGAACCGGCGTTCCATGCGGCAACAAAAATTGCATCACCGGCGATCCGGCCGAGCGTCAATACGCAGCCAACAAGTTCTATATCGTGGAAGAGAACTCACCGCAGCGCTGCAAGCTTCGTTGCCTCTATTGCGAGACCGACATCGAGACCGAGGCCGCCGTGCATTTTGTGGTCGGCGATACGACGCGAAAGACGTTTTCGCCCGGCCTGGCTTCGCTGGTGCACGCGCCGGCCGAAAAGCTCAAGCACCTTGTTGTCTATAACGGCGAGGCAGATGCGGAAGCAGCCGGCTTCCATCCCCGCGAAAACCGGAAAAAGGCGCGCGCGGGTTAGCTCCTGAACGGATTCCGGCTTTCGCGGCAGTGCGCGGAAAAGTACGCTGTCGCCATGGACGCGCTGCCTGCCTTCGTCGCCGCTTTCATCTTCGGCTATCTCTGCGGCTCGATCCCGTTCGGCATTCTCTTGACGCGGCTTACCGGGGGGCCCGACCTCCGCGCCATTGGCTCGGGCAACATCGGCGCCACCAATGTGTTGCGCACCGGGCGAAAGGGGCTCGCCGCCGCGACGCTTGTTGGCGACATACTCAAGGGCACCGCCGCGGTCCTGATCACCGGTTATTTTCTTGGCCATGATTTCGCGATCGCGGCAGCAATCGGCGCTTTTCTCGGCCACCTGTTTCCGGTCTGGCTGCGCTTTCGCGGCGGCAAGGGAGTTGCGACTTACATCGGCGTCCTGATCGGCCTCGCCTGGCCCGCGGCAATCGTCTTCTGCGCGATCTGGCTCGTGATGGCGGCGCTCAGCCGTTACTCGTCGCTCGCGGCGCTCGTTGCCAGCGCGGCAACGCCGGTGTTTCTTTGGTGGCGCGGCGACCTAAAGACCGCCGCGTTATTTTTGCTGCTGTCGGTCGTGTTATGGATCATGCACCGCGCCAACATCGCGCGGCTTCTCCGCGGGACGGAAGGCAAAATCGGCGCCGCTTCAAAAGGCGCCGGCGGCTAATTCAGCTATTGCCGGCACATACCATCCGAGTGGCAATAGTGGCCGGCGTGACAAAAATGATAACGGCCGGTCATGCCAACGTGACATTCGCAGGTTTTCGCGCTGACCAGTCCTTCCCCGCAGTGCGGGAAACGCTTGTACTTGACGGCGGCGAAGGCGCTCTGCGCCAGCAGGCACGTTACAACGCAAGAGAGTACGAAAATGGATTTTCTCATGACCCGCCTTTATGTAAGCGCCGCGTTCATCCGGCGACATCGTAACCACGCTAAAGCATAGCGTGCTTTTAGCCGTCTCGATACTGCCTTTGGGCGTGCGCTCGTTTGGGCGTATGCTCCTTGCAAGTCAGGAGAAGCATGCTGGGCGTGTTGGGGGCGTAGTGAGCGAGCGGAGTGAGGACGTCCAGCTCACGGACGAGCAACGGCTCGATTGGTTGCGGCTGATCCGCAGCCAGAACGTCGGGCCTCGCGGTATTATGGCGCAAACGCCACAAGTGGCGTTTGCGCCATAATACCGGGGCCTCGGACTTTTCGCGCGCTGGTCAATCATTTCGGCGGCGCGCACGCGGCGCTCGATGCGTTGCCGTCGCTGGCACGCCGCGGCGGCGCCAGCGCAACCACGCAGATTTGCTCGCGGGCCGATGCCGAGCGCGAAATGGCCGCCGCGAAAAAGCTCGGCGTCGCCTTCGTGGCGCTGGGCGAAGGCGCATATCCGCTGCGCTTGCAAATGATCGACGACGCACCGCCCTTACTCGCGATCCGCGGCCACCTTCAGGCGCTGGCGATGCCGATGGTGGCGATTGTCGGCTCCCGCAACGCCTCCGGCGCCGGATTGAAATTCACCCAGCGGATTGCGCATGAACTCGGTGAAGCCGGTTTCGCCGTCGTTTCCGGTCTGGCCCGCGGCATCGATGCTGCGGCGCACGGAGCAAGTCTGACGACCGGGACGATCGCCGTGCTCGCCGGCGGCCACGATCGTCTCTATCCGCCCGAACATGCGGATCTGCTTAAGGCCATTCTGCCCGCGGGCGCTGCGCTATCCGAAATGCCATTCGGCTGGGAACCGCGCGCGCGCGATTTTCCGCGCCGCAATCGGCTGATTTCCGGGCTGTCGCTTGGCGTCGTTGTGGTAGAGGCTGCCAAGCGCTCCGGCTCGCTGATCACCGCGCGGTTTGCGGCCGAGCAAGGCCGGGAGGTGTTTGCCGTTCCCGGTTCGCCGCTCGATCCGCGTGCGGAAGGCACCAACGGCCTCATCAAGCAGGGCGCGACGCCCGTAACCGAGACAGCTGATATCGTTTCCGTGCTGCGGCCGATCATGGAGGAGAAGACGATCCCGGCCCAAGAACCGGCATCGGAACCATCGGCCGATGAGGACGCGGAACCGGCAACCGACGAGCGCGCGCGCATCGTTTCGTTACTCGGCCCTGCTCCTGTCCAAATCGACGATCTGGTCAGACTGTCAAAAAGTTCGCCGGCCGTGGTGCGGATGGTGCTGCTCGAGCTTGAAATCGCCGGGCGTCTCGAACGCCACGGCGGCGGCCTGGTATCGCTTGCGTGAAGGATGGCGTTATTCCACCGGGACGGATTTGAGCCCATGCCGGTCGACGATCTCACGCATGGCCGCCTTGATGCTGTCCTGCTCGGCGGCCTTCAGATGCCCGAAAAACTCGGCGTCGTTCTGGTCCGCAAGCGCGGCAAGCTTGGGTACCAGGGCGCGTCCTTTCACGGTCAGCGCCAACGCCTGGTAACGCCGATCTTCGTCGCTCGTGGTCCGCGTCACCAAGGCTTTGGCTAACAGCCGGTCGGCCAGTTTCGAGATGGCGCCGCGGGTCATGCCGATCTTCTCGGCCAATACGCTCGGTACCATGGCATCGCATTCGTACAGCTCGCGCAGGACCACCCACTCGGCCACGGTGACGTTGCGGCCCGCGAGCTTGAGGCTGAACGAATGCGACACCTGGTTCGAGACGAAGCGTAGCCAATAGCCGAGATGCGCTTCCAGCGGGCTGACCGACGCGGACTTTCCCTTCACGCCGCCTGCTCGCGTTTGGCGCCCGGAAACCATTCGACATGGCTGTCACCGGTCCGACCGTAATAGACGGCGCGTTGCCCGGCCAATGACACCATATAACCCACGCAACCAGCCACGCTGATCTGCTCGCAGAACGTCCCGTACTGAATCTTGCCGGCCTGGATGGCCCTCACCGCGGCATCGACGCCCGTCGCCGAGAAGTTGCGTGCCGGAATGGCCGCGACGGCGTTGCCCTTCACCACTTCGGATTCGCCATCCGGCAGGTAATAAGTCTTTTCGCCACGCAGCAGGTCGGTGTGATAGCGCTCAATGCCTGCTCCGGCCAAATTCTTCACCACCTCGCCGAAAGTCGCGCGCTCCTCATCGGAAGCTCTGGTGGCTTCCACCACGATTTCTTTGATACGTGAGTCCATTGCAACCTCCTCTGCCATTCATCAGGAACAGCGTTTCATCAGTTTCCACGGAAACTAATATGACCGCAGAGCAGTTTCCGTGTCAACTATTATTTCAGAGGCTGCCCGATCGTCGGAATGGAAGCTCCTTGAAAATCGTTATTGGCGCGCCGGCAGCAATCCGAGCCGGCCGCCGATCAGGCGATCGACAAAACGCCGGGGAAAATTGCGCGCTATGAAGTCCTGCAGCGGCTGCGGCGACACCGCGTAGCGCACTTTTGGTTTCGGCGCAGTCAGGGCGAGCAGCACAGCCTCGCCAATCCGTTCCGGCGGCAGGCCGTTCTTGCCCATCGTCAGCATATAGGCGCGCAGACGCTCCAACGGCACCGCGTAGGGCGTGTCGCGATACGGCGTGACGTCGATCTGCTCGGCCTTGCCCCAGATCGGCGTGGCCACGGCGCCTGGTCCGATAACGATGACGTCGATCCCGAACGGCAGCAATTCGCGCCGCAGGCTTTCGGAGAGACCTTCCATGGCAAATTTCGAGGCATTGTATGGGGAAAGGAACGGAACGGCGTTGCGCCCGCCAACCGAGCTGATGTTGACGATGCGGCCGGGGCTACCGGTGAGCTGGCGGTCAATGCCAAGAAGCGGCGTAAAGGCTTGAGTGGTAATCACCACGCCGATCAGATTGATCTCGATCTGGCGGCGAAATTCTTCGATTGGCAGTTCGAGGAGCGGGCCGGCAACGGCGACGCCGGCACTGTTCACAAGGCCGAACAGCTTCTCGCCGGCAAGCGTAGCACGCACTTGACCGGCAGCTGCCTTCACCGCGGCTTCATCGGTCACATCGAAGACCAGCGGTACGAAGTGCGGACCGAACTCGGCCGCGAGACGCTCAGCGTCGGCCACTTTGCGCACGCTGCCGAAAACGCGGAAGCCGTTGGCGGTCAGGACTTTTGCCGCGCCCCAGCCGATGCCGGTCGAAGTTCCCGTGTGTCAATCGGCATTGGATCGGGACCCCAGATCGGCATCCAAAAGGGACCCCCTGGTTTTGCGCTTAGAACGATTAGCGCTCGCGCCGTCGGAGTTGGTCGGGGTTGCGGAGACGGCGCGAGTGCGGGTTGTCGCGTGATCGTCGGCTCGGCTCTTGAAGCGCCAGCTGTCGTTTCCGGTTTCAACGATATCGCAGTGGTGGGTTAGTCGATCGAGCAGCGCGGTCGTCATCTTGGCGTCGCCGAACACGCTCGGCCATTCGCCGAAGGCAAGGTTGGTGGTGACGATGATTGAGGTGCGCTCGTAGAGGCGACTGACGAGGTGGAACAGGAGCTGGCCGCCGGATTGGGCGAATGGCAGATATCCGAGTTCATCGAGGACGATGAAGTCCATGCGGGTCAGTTGATCGGCGAGCCGGCCTTGCCGTCCGTTACGGGTCTCGGTCTCGAGCCGGTTGACGAGATCGACAACGTTGTAAAACCGGCCGCGGGAGCCGGATCGGATGCAGCTTCTGGCAATGGCGATGGCAAGATGCGTCTTACCGGTGCCGGTCGAAGCAGCGTCACAATGCCGGGTGTCCGGCGGATCAGGTAGTCATTCACTACCCGTTCCATCCGCGGTTCGGGCAGTCGGTGGAGGTGGTGAACCGCAGGCTGTTCGCCGGGTCAGAGCACCTGGTCGTCGTCCAGCGTGACGGCACACTCGCGCTTGTCCCAGCATGGATGAGTGCGGAAATCGCGCGCTCAGCCGTTCTCACGGCGTGCCCCCGTCTGTCCGTTGATCGGCTCATGGAGCTGCGTCGGCAGCTCAACTCGCTGCAAGCCTCTCGTGGGGAATCGACCCCACAAGCCGGAGGCGATCATGCGACCAAGACCGAGACGACAGCGCGACTTGTTCGAAGACGGGAAACCAACAGCGGAAGTCCCGACCATCCTGAAGGCCACCGTTGTTCGCCGCATCGGCGAGCTTCTGGTCGAGGCGGCCGGCGACGGCAAGACAAGGACGAGCGACGACTCAGCAAACGGGAGGGGACATGAGCAAGATCACACCTGAGCACCTTGCCCGGCAAGCTGTCGTCTACATTCGCCAGTCGACGGTCGATCAGGTCGCCAACAACCTGGAGAGCAAGCGCCGCCAGTACGGCCTCGCCGATCGTTCGCGGCAGCTCGGCTGGAGCGATGTCGCGGTCATCGACGACGATCTCGGCCGTTCTGGCGGCGGCGTTGCGCGGCCTGGCTTTGAGAAGCTGCTGGCCGCGATCTGTGAAGGCGGTGTCGGCGCCGTGTTCTCGATCGAGGCCTCACGGCTCGCCCGCAACGGGCGCGACTGGCACACGCTCTTGGAGTTCTGCGGTCTCGTTGGCACCCTCATCGTCGACGAGGATGGCGTCTATGATCCGCGCCATCCCAACGATCGCCTGCTGCTCGGCATGAAAGGCACGATGAGCGAAATGGAGCTGTCGGTGCTGCGTCAGCGTTCGCTCGAGGCTTTGAAGCAGAAGGCGCGTCGTGGCGAGCTGTTCATGACGGTTGCCGTCGGTTACGTGCGGGTCGGCCATAACCGCATCGAAAAGGACCCCGACCGGCGCATCCAGGAAGCCATTGTGCTTGTCTTCAACAAGTTCGATGAGATGCAATCGGTTCGTCAGGTGCATCTGTGGTTCCGGCACGAGCGCGTGGCTTTGCCCGCCGTCACCCACGGGGCAGAGGGCCGCGGCATCGTGTGGAAGCTGCCAGTCTACAACACCATCCTGCACATTCTCACCAACCCCATCTACGCTGGCGCCTATGCGTTCGGGCGGACGGGCAGCCGTGTGTCTATCCACAGCGGCCGCAAGAAGATCACCCGTGGCTTCAAGAAGGAGCGCAAGGACTGGGAGGTATTGATCCCGAATCACCATGAGGGTTATGTCAGCTGGACGGACTACGAGAGGAACCTCGGCCTGATCGCGGACAACACCAACGGCATGGTCCCCATGAGCAAAGGCGCACTTCGCCGCGGCGAGGCGTTGCTTGCCGGCCTGCTGCGCTGCGGCCACTGCGGACGCAAGCTGCATGTCGCCTATTCCGGCACCGGCGGCAACACCGGGCGCTATCACTGTCGAGGCGGCCACTTCAATCACGGCGGCGACCGCTGCATCTCGTTCGGCGGCATGCGCATCGACCGCGATGTAGCAGCCCAGGTGATCGAGCGGCTGCAGCCGCTTGGGATCGAGGCGGCACTTGCCGCGCAAGAAGTGCGCAATTGCGAGACATCGGACAAGCGCCGGCAGATCGAACTGGCACTCGAGCAGGCACGCTACGAAACCGCCCGCGCGCGGCGTCAGTATGACGCCGTCGATCCCGACAACCGTCTCGTCGCGAGCGAACTCGAGAAACGATGGAACGAGCGGCTGATGGAAGTACGCGCCATCGAGGCCGAGTTCGATCGATTTACGGTTGCACCCTCCAGCGCGTTAAGCCTGCCCGATCGGGAGCGTCTGATGTCGCTCGGTGCCGATCTCGAGCGCGCTTGGAACACTCCTGGCGTTACCAACGAGACGAAGAAACGCATCATACGGACGCTGATTGATGAGATCGTCGTCCGTGTCGAGGACAATGAACTGGCCCTCATCATCCGCTGGCACGGTGGCGACCATTCTCCACTGAAGGTGAGAAAGAACCGCAGCGGGCAGCATCGCTGGAGCGCCGATGCCGAGGTTGTCGACCTCGTGCGCGTGCTCGCACGCCAGATGCCAGACAAGGCGATCGCTTCATTACTCAATCGCGCCGGGAAGAGGACGGGGCGTGGCAATGGTTGGACGAGTTCCCGCGTGTGCAGCCTGCGCAGCAATCATGGCGTTGCGGCTCATCGCGAAGGTGAGCGGCGTGATCGCGGCGAGGTGACGCTGGACCAGGCTGCCGCAGCGTTGTCGGTGAGCCAGTCCAGCGTGCGTCGTCTCATTCAGGATGGCCAGCTCGCGGCGAATCAGCTTTGCAAAGGAGCGCCCTGGGTGATCAAAGCCGGCGATCTTGAACGCGACGACGTCAAGCGCGCCGCATCGGCGCGTCGTCATAGGCGCCCGCCATCCGGCAATCCGTTCCAAAAACAGCTTGATCTATAAAGGCATAGTGAGGTGAGCATTATGAAGCGGGCTCGGTCTGCCCGGTGATGATGAGGTTCTCCTGCGCTTTCAGCCAGGCGCCTTGTGCCAGCTGCAAGGTATTGCGCCGATCGAGCCCGCGCCGGCTGCCGAAGTCGATGTCTTCGATGCAGGCGTCGGCGAAGCGCAACTTGGCCGCGGCCAGGCGGTTGGTCAGACGCCTGTCGGCCCGCATGGAAGTTTCCCGATCCAACATCAATCCCAGCCATTCGTCGCGGCTGAGATCGGTGGCTTTGTCCTGTTCGGCCAACTGCCGGTAGGCGGCAGCCATGCCGGTCAGACCGAGCGCGTGCATCTGGTCGAGTGTCGGGTGTGTCAGCATCGAGAGTTTCCTTTGCGTCATTGATAGTAGGTGCCGCCCCGGATATTGGCGTGCGCAGGTGTGGCTTTGACCGGTTCGGCCGCGGGGTTTATTCGGTCGAGCCCGGATTTCAGGATCGCGTTGACGGACGAGTAGCTGATCGCGTTGATGGCGAGCGCCCGCTCGCAGGCCGCTTCCAGCCGACCGCGTTCATAGCGGCGCGCCAAGGCGATAATGCCCATGGCGGAGCGATAACCCTGCTCGGGATGTGGACGCGCACGCATCATCCGTTCCACCAGGATGGCGGCGTTGACCCCAATGCGAGCGGCCATTTTGATCAGATTCGCCGGTGTCATATTGGCGTAGCGTTGATGCGCCTTGGGCATGTGCTCGTTCACCGTGACATGACCAGAGCGCGGCGAACGGCGCACGTGGCTGGCAATGCGCGCGTGATCGTGGAAGATCTCGACTGCCCGGCAGGTGAGCCGCACATCGACCCGACGACCGATCAACCGATGCGGCACCGAGTAGAAGGTCTTATCGACGTCGACGTGATAGTCGGGATGGACCTTGGCCGATTTCCACTCGGCGTATTCGAACGGCACTCCTGGCAACGGCGCCAGCGCGACGCGTTCGATCTCCTCGAACAGCTGCCGCCGCGACTTGCCAACCTGCCGCATCGGCCGGCTGTTGAGGTCCTCGAGCAGGACGGCGATCGCGCTATTGAGATCGGCAAGGCTGAAGAAGCGCCGGTGGCGCAGCCGCGCCAAGATCCAACGCTCGACAATCAGCACTGCGCCTTCGACCTTGGCTTTGTCGCGCGGCTTGCGTTCAGCGTCGGCTCGAACCACAAGGCCTTGGCGACCCCCGCCTTCAGGTTGTCGCAGACGATCGCTTTGGGAACGCCGCCAAAGTACGATAAGGCCCGCGTCTGCCCTTCGATCCAATCGGGCAGGCGCTGGCTCAAGCTGGCCATCGCGAAGGTCAGCGATGAGGCCCCAAGCACCGCGACAAAAATCTGCCCCTGACGGATTTCGCCAGTCGCCGGATCGACCACCTCGATCGTGTGACCGGCGTAATCTGTCTGCATCACGGCGCCCGCCTCATGGCGATGGCGGAATGTCGGGTGTGCTCGGCGTTGGTAGGCGCCAAACGTCTCGCAGAACCAGGTGTAGCCGTAACCGTCGGGATGCGCGGCCCGGTATTCCTGCCATAACAGCGTCAGCGTCACGCCTTTGCGCTTGAGCTCCTGCGCCATCACCGCCAATCCGGCTCGCTAAGGTCCTGCGGCGGTCGCCCAACGCGGCGGAACAGAGCCCGCTCAAGCGCCGCGTCACTGTCGTATATAGGCGGCAATGGCCAGCCTAAGCCCGCCTCGCGCGCTCGCAACAGATAGGTCGCAACCGAGGTCTTGCTGACCTGCAGCCGTTCGGAGATGGCACGAACCGACAAGTCATGCTCGTGCGTCAGCCGCAGGATTGATCGTAGGTCCTTCACATGGCCTGCAGCCGGTTCCGCAGACACCGAGTTAGGTGTTTTGATGGAACCGGAGGTGAGTCATGGAGAGGCGGAAGTTTACACGCGAGTTCAAGCTTGAGGCTGTGCGGCTGATCAAAGAGCGGGGCGTCTCGTATGCCCAGGCCTCGGCCGATCTGAGTGTGCATCAGTCTCAGTTGCGCAGTTGGGTGAAAGCGCTCGCGGGTGATCCGCGGCATGCGTTTCCCGGCCAAGGTCAGATGAAGCCGGAGCAGCTGGAGATCGCGCAGCTTAAGCGCGAGGTGATCCGGCTGAAGGCCGAACGAGACATCCTAAAAAAAGCCGCGGCCTACTTTGCGAAGGAATCGATGTGAAGTTCGGTTTTATTGCGAAGCACCGGGGGATCTGGCCGGCGGAATGGTTGTGCGGGGCGCTCGGTGTCTCGCGGGGTGGGTTCTATGCCTGGCTGACACGACCGCGCAGTCGGCGCAGCCGGAGCGATGAAGAGTTGAGCGCGAAGGTTCGTGCCAGCTTCCTTGCGAGCGACCGAACCTACGGCGCCAGGCGGGTCTGGCACGACATGCTGGCGGAAGGAATATCGTGTGGATTGCATCGGATCGAGCGACTGATGCGGCTACAGGCTCTCAGAGCACGTCCGCGACGGCGCCGCCTGCCGCCCGATCTGGGTGAGCGGCCGATCGCCGCCGTCGCTGCCAACGTGCTCAACCGCAGCTTCGACGCGCCCGCTCCCAACCGCAAATGGATTGCCGACTTCACGTATGTGTGGACGGCAGAAGGCTGGCTCTATGTGGCTGCCGTCGTCGATCTGTTCTCACGCCGCGTGGTCGGCTGGTCGATGAGCACAGCGATGACGGCGCAGTTCGTCACTGACGCGCTGGTGATGGCAATCTGGCGACGAGGCAAACCTGATGCGCTGTTGCATCACTCCGATCGTGGCAGCCAGTACACCAGCGAACAGTTCCAGAAGCTGTTGGCCGACCACGGCGTCGTCTGCTCGATGAGCCGTTCGGGCAATGTCTGGGACAATGCTGCGATGGAGAGCTTCTTCTCCTCACTGAAGACCGAGCGCACAGCGCGCAAAACTTATCGGACACGCGACGAAGCCAAGGCTGACGTGTTCGATTACATTGAATGCTTCTATAATCCGAAACGCCGGCACTCGACGATCGGATATCTGAGTCCCGCAGAGTTCGAAATGAAAGCGGGATTAGCTTAAGCGGGTGTCAACCGAACCGGCTACAGGCCAGACTTGGCTTTTTTGAACCAAGCGTTGTGAGAGAATAGCTTGGAAAGGAGCTTTGGTCATGCCGAAGAAGAGGTTTAGTGCAGCTAAAGAGTTTTGCGGGTCAATCGCGGCACGATGGCGCGGAATCGGATCGCCCGTTGTAGCGCTTGGAGACCTGATCGGCCTCAAGCCGCGCCATGTCCAGAATATAAGCGAGCGCATCGAACTCGTGGCTCTTTGCCAGTCGCGACAATTCCTCCGCTATTGAGCCAATATAAAGTGCGACTCCAGGCTTGTTATCGTTGTCGGAGGCCATCCGGTCCCTTGCGTTGCATTAGCTGGACACTCTAAATGCAGCCCGAAGCCATCCTTCTAGCTGTATTTATACAAATAGCAACCTTTGGGTGTGGCCTGGTCCGGTCGAAAATTTTCCGACACGCGCAGTTTCCGCCCGTTTGACGGCCTTTTTGACCCTACTCCCGCCTTCGTTTGCGGCGCTAACGATTTGACAGGCAGAATTGCATTACCCATGTTCCCGGCGGCCGGGAGGCGTCAGGACCTGCCGTAAGGACGAAAAAAGGCCAATAAATCAAAAGGTTGTCATGAATCTTGTGGTTGTAGAATTGCCTGCCAAGGCGAAGACGATCAATAAGTATCTCGGCCGGGGCTATGAGGTTTTGGCCTCATACGGGCACGTGCGCGACCTGCCGGCCAAGAATGGCTCGGTCGATCCCGATGCCAATTTCCGCATGATCTGGGAGGTCGACGCCAAGGCGCAAAAGCGCCTCAACGACATCGCCCGCGCCGCCAAAGGCGCTGATCGGCTTATCCTGGCGACCGACCCCGACCGCGAGGGCGAGGCCATTTCCTGGCACGTCCTCGAGGTGCTCAAGCAAAAGAAGGCGCTGAACGGGCAGCCGATCGATCGGGTGGTGTTCAATGCCATTACCAAGCAGGCGGTAACTGAGGCCATGGCGCACCCGCGCCGCATCGATCAGGCACTGGTCGACGCCTATCTCGCCCGCCGGGCACTCGATTACCTGGTCGGTTTCACGATTTCCCCGGTTCTGTGGCGCAAGCTGCCCGGCGCGCGTTCGGCCGGCCGGGTTCAGTCGGTGGCGCTGCGGCTGGTCTGCGACCGCGAACTGGAAATCGAAAAGTTTATCCGCAGGGAATATTGGTCGCTGGTCGCGACCCTGGCGACACCGCGCAGCGACACTTTCGAAGCGCGTCTGGTCGGCGCCGACGGTAAAAAGCTGCAGCGGCTCGACATCGGAACCGGCGCCGAAGCGGAAGCTTTCAAGCAGGCGCTCGAAACCGCGGCCTTTCGCGTCGAGTCGGTAGAAGCGAAGCCGGTCAAACGGCATCCGCAACCGCCGTTCACCACCTCGACGCTGCAGCAGGAAGCCAGCCGCAAGCTTGGCTTTGCACCGGCGCACACGATGCGGGTGGCGCAGCGTCTTTATGAGGGCATCGAGATCGGCGGCGAAGCGGTTGGCTTGATCACCTATATGCGCACCGACGGTGTGCAGATTGCTGATGAAGCCATCAGTGCCGTGCGCGGGGTGATCGAGGCAGATTACGGCGCCAAATACGTGCCGCATGCACCGCGGCGCTACGAGACCAAGGCGAAAAACGCCCAGGAAGCACACGAGGCGATCCGCCCGACCGAGCTTACCCGCCGGCCGAGCGAGGCTAAAGGATTCCTCGATGCGGATCAGGCCAGGCTTTATGAACTGATCTGGCTGCGAACCGTAGCAAGCCAGATGGAATCCGCGGAACTCGAGCGCACCACCGTTGACATCACTGCCAAAGTCGCCGCCCGGCTCCTAGAGCTGCGGGCGACTGGAACAGTGGTGAAGTTCGACGGCTTCCTCACGCTCTATCAGGAGGGCCAGGACGAAGATCCGGAAGACGAAGAGGCGCGCCGGCTGCCTCCGATGAGCGCAAGCGAACCGTTGACCAAGCGCTCGATTGCCGCGACCCAGCATTTCACCGAGCCGCCGCCTCGCTATTCCGAGGCATCGCTGATCAAGCGTATGGAAGAACTCGGCATCGGCCGCCCATCGACTTACGCCTCGATCATGCAGGTGCTTAAGGACCGCAAATATGTGCGGCTCGACAAGAGGCGGCTGTATCCCGAAGACCGCGGACGCATCGTCGTCGCTTTCCTCGAAAGCTTTTTTGCCAAATACGTCGAGTATGATTTTACCGCGGGCCTCGAGGAGCAGCTCGATCTGATCTCCAACAACGAGGTGGCGTGGCGCGACGTGCTGCGCGATTTCTGGCGTGATTTCATTGGCTCGGTCGATGAGATCAAGGATCTGAAAATCTCGCAGGTGATCGATGCGCTGGATGAACTGCTCGCCCCGCATCTGTTCCCGCCGAACGCCGACGGCAGCGATCCGCGTCAATGCCCAGGCTGCACCGGCGGCCGGCTGACGCTTAAGCTCTCCAAGTTCGGGGCCTTCATTGGCTGTTCGAACTATCCCGAGTGCCGCTACACCCGCCCGCTGACGACGCCGGCCGACGGCTCAGGCGTCATCGGCACCAAGAAGCTTGGCGAAGATCCCAAGACCGGCCTCGAAGTGACCCTGCGCGGCGGGCGCTTCGGACCTTATGTGCAGCTCGGCGAGGCGGTCGAAGGCGAAAAACCGAAACGGGCCGGCCTGCCGAAGGGCACCGTGCCGGAGGACGTTGACCTCGAGCGGGCGCTGGCGCTGCTCTCGCTGCCGCGCGAAGTCGGCCGCCATCCCGAAGACGGCGAGCCGATCCGGGCGGCCAACGGCCGGTTCGGACCTTACGTGCAGCACGGCAAGACCTACGCCAATCTCGAACCCGGCGACGATGTCTTCCATATTGGTCTCAACCGCGCGGTGACCTTGATTGCGGAAAAGATCGCCAAGGGTCCGCGCCGGCGTTTCGGCGCCGACCCCGGCCGGCCGCTCGGCGACCATCCGACCAAGGGTGGGCCGATCGCCGCCAAGAACGGCCGCTACGGGCCTTACGTCAGCCACAACGGCGTCAACGCTACGCTACCGGCCGACAAGACGCCGGACAGCATCACGCTCGAAGAAGCTGCCGCTCTCATCGATGCCAGATCTGAACGCAACGCGCCCGCCCCGCACGCGCGACCCCGCAAGGCGAAGCGGCCTTCGCCCGGTACGGCGCGGCACCTCAAACCTTCGTCCAAGCGACCGGCCGCACGAGCCGCCAAGCGGCCGGCAACCAGAAAACCGCCACGGAAAACCACCCAAGCTGCCGAGTAGGCCGACGCGAAGGGCCCGGCCAGAGCCACGGCCAATGAGCGGCCCATGAAACCCACCTCCCTCCCCTCACGTGAGGAGCTTTTAACTTTCATCCGTGAGCATGCCGGCAAGGTCGGCACGCGCGAGATTGCCCGCGCATTCGGCGCCAAGAATACCGACCGCGCCGCGCTCAAACAGATGCTGCGCGAACTCGCCGACGGCGGGCACATCGAGAAGCGCAGAAAGCGCCTGCACCACGCCGGCACGCTGCCTTCCGTCGTCCTCGCCGACATCACCGGCCGCGACAGCGACGGCGAATTGTTGGCGCGGCCGACCGAATGGGACGAAGATGCGCATGGCGCGCCGCCAGTGATCCACCTCGCCGTGCCTCGGCGTGCGCGGCCCGGAGAAATTCCCGGTGTCGGCGATCGTGCGCTGTTGCGCATCGAACGAACAAACAACGAGGAGACGAGCGGCCGCGTCATAAAACTCATCGACCGCGCCAAACACCGCATGCTCGGTATTTTCCGCGGCCTGCCGAACGGCGGGGGGCGGCTCGTTCCGATCGACAAGAAGCAGCTCGGCCGCGAGACCGCCATCGCCGCGAGCGATGCCGCCGGTGCGGAGGACGGCGATCTCGTCGCCGTTGAAGTCGCGCGCCACGGCAAGTTCGGCCTGCCGGCCGGCAAGGTCGTGGAGCGGCTCGGTTCGCTCAAGAGCGAGCGGGCAGTCAGTCTGATCGCCATCCATGCCCATGGCATCCCGAACGTCTTTAGTGCCGCGGTTGTTGCCGAAGCGGAAGCTGCACGTCCCGCGACGCTGGAAGGCCGCGAGGATTGGCGCGAAGTGCCATTCGTGACCATCGATCCTGCCGATGCCAAAGATCACGACGACGCCGTCCACGCCGTGCCCGATCCGGACCCGCGCAATCATGGCGGCCACATCGTCAGTGTCGCCATCGCCGACGTCGCCTGCTACGTGCGGCCAAGTTCGGCGCTCGATCGCACCGCCGCCGAGCGCGGCAATTCGGTCTACTTTCCCGACCGCGTCGTGCCGATGCTGCCCGAGCGCATATCCAACGATCTTTGCTCGCTGCGGCCGCTCCAGGACCGCCCGGCGCTTGCCGTGCGCATGGCGATCGGTGCCGATGGCCGTAAGCGCTTCCACACCTTCCACCGCGTCCTGATCCGCTCAGCCGCCCGGCTGCATTACGAGCAGGCGCAACTTGCCGTCTCCGGACGAACGGACGAAGTCACCGAGCCGATCGCGCAAAAAATCCTCGAGCCGCTTTATGCCGCGTATCGGGCGGTCCGCCATGCCCGCGACGAGCGCGGTCCGCTCGATCTGGAGCTGCCCGAGCGCAAGATCGTGCTCAAGTCCGACGGCACTGTCGACCGTGTGATCATGCCGCAGCGGCTGGAATCACACCGCCTGATCGAGGAATTCATGATCCTCGCCAACGTGGCGGCTGCCGAAACCTGCGAACGTGCACGGTTCCCGCTGATCTACCGCGTGCACGATGAGCCGACGCCGGAAAAGCTCAACGCGTTGCGTGAGTTTTTGATGACACTCGATATCTCGCTACCGAAAGGCGGCGCGTTACGGCCAGAAGGGTTCAATCGCATCCTGCAGCGGGTCAAGGGCCGCGACACGGAACGGCTCGTCAACGAGGTGGTGTTACGCAGCCAGGCACAGGCGGAATATTCGGCCGAGAACTTCGGCCATTTCGGTCTTAATCTGCGCCGTTACGCGCATTTCACGTCACCCATCCGCCGCTACGCCGACCTCATCGTGCATCGCGCGCTGATCCGAGCGCTCAAACTCGGCCCTGACGGCCTTACAGACAGCACGGACGTACGCGCTCTCTCGGAAATCGCCGCCAATATCTCGGCGACCGAGCGCCGCGCCACGAAGGCCGAACGCGAGACGGCCGACCGGCTGATCGCGCACTTTTTGGCCGACCGCGTCGGTGCCACCTTCGAAGGCCACATTTCCGGTGTGACCCGCGCCGGCCTGTTTGTCGAACTCGACGAGACCGGCGCCGATGGTTTGATCCCGGCGCGTTACATCGGCGACGAATATTTCCGCTACAATGACACAACCCATTCTCTCGTTGGCAAGTCGGCCACCTACCGGCTTGGCGATCCGGTGACCGTCGAATTGGTCGAGGCGGCGCCGGTAGCCGGCGCGTTGCGTTTCCGGCTGATGCGCGCTGCGCCTACCGCAAGCGAACGGGCTAGACACCGGCCGCAGCAGCAGCGAAAAGGCGGGCGGCAAACAGAACGGCGCGGACCTCGCGGCAGGAATTCATGAGTGACGACAGTCCGAGCACGACGGCAGGCACTAAGGAGGGGGATCGCACCGATCGATTGACCCGCGCGGCACGTGATCGCTCGTTCGCCAATCTGCGGCCGCGGGATTCGGCGACGCTCATTCTGATCGATCGCACCGAAAGCGTGCCGAAGGTTCTGCTCGGCCGCCGCCACGAGAGTCACAAATTTCTTCCCGGCAAATTCGTTTTTCCGGGCGGCCGCGTTGAGCCCTCCGATCGGTTGATGCCGACGGCGGCACCCCTCCACGTACGAGATACCGAACGCCTGATGCTGGGGGTGCAACGGCCGAGCAAAGTCAAGGCTGCCGGCTACGCGCTCGCCGCCATCCGCGAAACCTACGAGGAAACCGGGCTTATGCTCGGCGCGCCCGCAGCCGAAGTCGTTGCGCCGGCCGGTCCCTGGCAAGCCTTCGCGCAAGCCGGAATCATCCCGGATCTCAGCGCCGTCCATTTTGTTGGCCGAGCCATTACGCCACCGGGGCGGCCACGGCGTTTCGACAGCCGCTTTTTCGCCGCGGATATGACCGCGGTCGCCCACCGCGCCGACGGCTTTGTCGGGCCAGACGCCGAACTTGTCGAACTCGTCTGGCTACCGATCACCGAGGCACGGCGTCTCGATATGCCCACTATCACGGCGGTGACGCTGGAAGAGCTGCAGGAACGTATTGCTACCGGCATGAGCCACGACCATCCCGTGCCGTTCTACCGCATGCGGCACAATCGCTTTGAGCGTGAAAACCTTTAACCGCAAGCTTCCTTGACATTCGGGGGCCGGCGACTAGGTTGACGGTCAACAACGAAGGAATTGCAGGGTTCTGCCATGGCCAAAGCCACGACGATCAAGGTTAAGCTGGTTTCGAGCGCCGACACCGGCTTCTATTATGTGACGCGCAAGAATTCGCGCACCATGACCGACAAGATCGTCAAAAAGAAATACGATCCGGTCGCCAAAAAGCACGTCGAGTTTCGTGAAAGCAAAATCAAGTAGCTCACCAGCGCTGGCTGACATTGTGCCCGGCCTGGTGCCGGGCATTTGCATTTTTTGGTCAGCGTGACGACTTTCACGCCGCGTCCGGAACCACCCGGTTGCGGCCATCGCGCTTGGCCCGATAGAGCGCCTGGTCCGCACGCTTGAGCAGGCTGGCGGGCGTGTCGTCGCGCCCGCGCAGCGACGCGATGCCGATCGAGAGCGTTACCGGAATCACGCGCGTGCCCTCACTGATGGCAAACGGCTCGCTCGCGATGCGCCGGCGCAGCCGTTCGGCAACGCTCGCGGCCACCGCCATATCGGTTTCCGGCATGACGATAATGAACTCCTCGCCGCCGCAACGGCTGGCAAGGTCGATGCCGCGGATCGAGCGTTTTATGCGCATGGCGAAATCCCGCAGCACGTCGTCGCCGGCATCGTGGCCGTGGGTGTCGTTGATCGATTTGAAGTGGTCGATGTCGAGCGCCAGCACTGCCAGTGGCTTGCCGCGAGCGACGGCCTGTTCGACCAGTGTGCCAAGGTGATTTTCCATGTAACGGCGATTGAACAGGCCGGTGAGCGCGTCGGTGATCGCCATCTCGATCGAGATCTGCACATTGTCGCGCAGCCGTTCGGTGTAGCGGCGTTTGCGCACCTGGGTCCGCGCCCGCGCCAACAGCTCGTTCTTGTCGATCGGCCGCATCAGAAAATCGTTCACGCCGATTTCGAGACCGCGCAGCATGCGCGCGCTGTTGTCGGGCTCGGTGATTGCGAGAATCGGAACATTGCGGGTGCGGTCGAGCGAGCGCAGCTGACTGCATAGCCGCAGCCCATCGAAATTTTCCAGCCCCAGCGAAATGATGAGCAGATCGTAGTTGCCATCCGAGGCGCGAAACAACGCCTCGTTTGGATCCGTCTCGATGTCGACACTCTGCTCCTTCGACAACATCGAAGCGATGCGTTCATACGAGGCGGGCCGATCGTCAACAATCAGCACCCGGCCGTTCCGGCCGGTGTCGGCAACCGCTTCGCGCTCCGGCGACTCGATACCGATATCGCGCGAGGTGAGCGCGCGCATGCGCAGCTCGTCGGTGACCATCTTGAGCCGCGTTAGCGAGCGCACGCGCGCGATCAGCGCCAATTCGGGTATCGGCTTGGTCAGAAAGTCGTCGGCGCCGGCTTCGAGGCCACGCACGCGGTCGGACGACTGATCGAGCGCGGTCACCATCAGCACTGGAATATGATGGGTGGCGGTGGTGGCCTTCAGCCGCCGGCACACTTCGAAACCGTCCATGTCGGGCATCATGACGTCGAGCAGGACAAGATCGCATTCGGCGCGTTCACAAATCGCCAGCGCCTCGGCGCCGCTCATCGCCGTGACCACGTCGAAGTATTCGGCCGACAGCCGCGCTTCGAGCAGCTTCACGTTGGCGGGGATATCGTCGACGACGAGAACGCGTGCGGTCATCGGTTGCTCTTAAGGATTGCCCAGGAAATGGCGGATGGTCTCGATGAACTTGCCGACCGAGATCGGCTTGGACAGATAGGCCTCGCAACCACCTTCGCGGATGCGCTCCTCGTCGCCTTTCATGGCAAAGGCGGTGACCGCGACAACCGGAATGGCCCGCAAATCCTGATCGTCCTTCAGCCACTTGGTGACCTCCAGTCCGGAAACTTCCGGAAGCTGAATGTCCATCAGGATCAAATCCGGGCGATGTTTACGGGCGAGGTCGAGCGCTTCGATGCCATTGCGCGTGGCAACGGTGCGGTAGCCATGAGCTTCCAACAGGTCGTGAAAGAGCTTCATATTAAGCTCGTTGTCCTCCACGATGAGGACGGTCTTGGCCATCCGAAGCCCTCGCGTGTTTGTGACCGGCGTCCCTGGCGACGCCCGCTTCGATCGCCCCATCGATGCGCCCGCCGAACCGCGTTCAAGCTAGTCCCGATATGTTACGGAAAGGCAAATGGAACCCATGAAGACGCCGCTGCGACCAACGCGAGAACAGGCGGAAATGCTGGCGATTCAGGCGCTTGGCTTCATCGCCGAAGAGCCTGAGCGACTGGGTCGTTTCCTCGACTTGACCGGCATCCCGGTCGAGCACATCCGCGCCGCGGCGCGCGAGCGCGGCTTTCTCGCCGGGGTGCTTGAGCATATGCTCGGCGACGAGAATCTCCTGACCGCGTTTGCCGATAGTGCGGGGATTAGCCCGGCCGAAATCGCAGGCGCCCGCAACGCGCTCGGCAAGCCATAGGCAACGGAAGCGTGCCGTGAAGGCCTCGTTCTGCCGCGACTGTCTTGCCGACGCTGCAGCTCAGGCCGCCCGCTGCCGCGGTTGCGGATCGCCGCGATTGATACGCCACGACGAACTCAATGAACTCGCCATTGCGCACGTCGATTGCGACGCGTTTTACGCAACGATTGAAAAGCGTGACGATCCGTCTCTTGCGGCCGAACCGGTCATCGTCGGCGGGGGCAAACGCGGTGTCGTTGCGGCGGCTTGCTACGTTGCCCGTACCTTCGGTGTGCGATCGGCGATGCCGATGTTCGAGGCGCTGCGGCTTTGCCCGCACGCCCGGGTCGTCCGGCCGAACATGGACAAATACGTACGCGCCGGCCGCGAAGTGCGTCAGATGATGTTCGCCTTGACGCCGCTGGTCGAGCCGTTGTCGATCGACGAGGCGTTCCTTGATCTGTCCGGCACCGAGCGGTTGCACGGCCTGCCGGCGGCCAAGGTGCTGGCCGGTTTTGCGATCGAGGTGGAGAAGAAGCTCGCGATCACGGTCTCGATCGGGCTTTCGTGCAACAAGTTCCTGGCCAAGATCGCCTCCGATCTCGACAAGCCACGTGGATTTGCCGTGCTGGGTGCCGGCGAAGCGCAAAAATTCCTGGCGCCGAAACCGGTCAACTTCATCTTCGGGGTCGGCAAAGTCAGCGCCACGCGGCTTGCTCGGGACGGCTTTCATTACATCGCCGATTTGCAGCGGACGAGCGAAGTCGAAATGGCGCGGCGTTACGGCGATGAAGGCCGCCGGCTGGCGCGGCTCGCGCGCGGCATCGACGAGCGCAAAGTCAGCGCGGATCGCGAAACCAAGAGCGTGTCGTCGGAGACGACGTTTGATCGCGATATCTCAGACTACCGCGAGCTGGAACGGATTCTGTGGGCGCAGACCGAAGAAGTCTCCACACGACTGAAAGAAAAGGCCCTCGCCGGCGCCACCGTAACGTTGAAGCTCAAGACTGCCGACTTCAGGATTCGCACCCGCGCGCATTCGTTTGATTCCTCAACGCAGCTGGCGGCGAAAATCTTTGCCGCCGCGCGTCCTTTGCTCAAACGCGAAAGTGACGGCACGAAATTCCGCTTGCTCGGCGTCGGCGTGAGTGCGTTTACTGGCGCCGACCAGGCCGATCCTGCCGATTTTGTCGATGGCCGCGCCGCCGAGGCCGAGCATGCCGTTGACCGCGTCCGCGCCCGCTTCGGTGAGGACGCCGTCGTCAGGGGGCTCGCGTTCGAGCCCCCTGAAAAACGATAAGCTAAGCAGCGGGCCGCCAATTGCCGTGAAAACCGAACGGCACGCGATGCGACAGCTCAGCCACCGCGATGGGCCCTTGTTCCAACTCTGCTGCATCAAAAACCGCGAGGTCGCTTCGCTTGTCGGCCCCGCGATAGATCGTGGCGAGCAGATAACCGTCACCCTCAGGCGCCGCCTCACCGCGCGGAACAAAGATCGGCTCCGACACGCAGTCGCCTTTGGGCAATTGATACGCCATCCGCTTACCGGTCTTGATATCGATGTGGGTGAGGATATCGAACGCATCGAGCACCTTCCGGTCGCTGCTCGCTGCGAAATATCCGTGGCGGTAGTCGAGACCGGCGAGGCGTTCGTCGAACCGCGGAAACTCACCGGCGAGGTCGTCGATCTGCTCGCGCTTGAAGCCGTCGGAATTTGAGGCGAGATCGAAGGTCCAGCGGGTGAGATGCGCGATCGCCTTCGCGGGATCGCCGGCACGGCCGTTCGGATCGGGAAATAGCGGCGCGGCGTCATATTGCATCACGTCGCCGACGATTTTGTCACCATCCTCATAGGCATTCATGGGATGGAAAACGTAGCAGGGATCGCATTCGAACCAGCGCACCGATGAGACATCGGCGTTGCGCCTCATGACCCCGACGTGGGAACGCTTGTCGGCTTCCCAGGCATAGGCCGGTTTGCCTGACATGGCGCGTTGCATGCTGCCGGTCAGCGGCAACACGGGGAACAACACGTAGTTCCGTGTCACCATGAAATCGTGGACCATGCTCGCGTAGGGCGCGGCGAACGTGTCGAAGCGCGTGAGCTTGCCGGTCTTGTCAATCACGCCGTAAGCGAGCGTCGGCGAGAAAAAGCCCGTTGCGCTATAAGCAAAGAACACCATCTCGCCGGTTTCGGGATCGATTTTCGGGTGCGCAGTAAAGCGTGCGCCGGTAAAGCCGCCGTCAAAATCCCAATAGCCTTGCGCGGCCAACGTCTCGGGATCGAGCGCGAACGGACGGTGCCCCTCCTCGAGCGCAAATAGCTTGCCGGCGTGCCAAACAATGTTGGTGTTGCCGACGCCGCTATCCTTGCCCTGCGCCGAAGGATCGGTGGTTGCGGGATTGCCCCAGGCGCCGAACAGTGACTTGTGCGCCGCGTGCTCCAACTCCCATTTCGGCGTGTGTACCCAGCGATTGCGATAGGATACCCGGCCGTCGGCGACGTGAAAGGCGTGGATCATGCCATCGCCGAGGAACCAGTGATGATTTGGATCGCGCGGCGCGAATTGCGGGTTTGGGCCGTTGCGGTAAAGCGTGCCGGCAAGCGCCTTCGGCAATTCGCCGCGCACGGGCAGATCAGGCGCGTCGGCTTCGAAAGAGACCGGCGCAAAGTTTCCTGAAAAGAATGGCTGGGAGGGAAACGGCAAACTCATGACGCTCTCCTTTTGGTTGATTGAACGGCAGCGCCGGCACCGCGCGCCAAGAGGCGCATGGCGGTCTGGTGCAGGGTGGCGAAATCGGGCTTGGGATCGAGCCTGCCCGTCAGGTGCAGCATAACGAGGCCGTGCACCATGGCCCAGAAAATCTTGCCCAACGTTTCGGGATCGCCGCTGAGATAGCCTTCGGCTACGAGTTGTTTGGTGTAACCGGCCATCGTCAGCCGCGCGCGCCGGCCGGCGCGGACGAGGTCCGGAAAGCGCTCGGAATCGGGCTGGTTCACGTCGAACATCAGCTTGTAGGCGTTTGGCTCATTGAACGCGAAGTCGAGATAAGCCCGCGCGACGGCGTTCGCCCGCACGACCGCGATGCCCTTGACGGCCGCCGCCCGCTCGAGCGCCGCAGCGAAGCGATCAAAGGCGGCGGCGCGCACTGCAGCCAGAATTTCGTCCTTGTCCCGAAAATAGCGGTACGGCGTCATGGCGCTAACATCGAGTTCTCGCGCCAATTCCCGCATCGTCACCGCCTGCGCCCCACGCTCGGCGAAAAGCCTTTCGGCGACGGCGCAAAGCCGCTCGCGAAAGGCTTTGATCTCGCTACTCGAAAGGTTGCGTGGCATAGCATACAACGTAAATTTACGCTGTAAGACAGTCAAGCATTTTCTTGACGCCCACACTCACGCTGCGCTGCGTCAGCAAGGCGCGCCGCCTAAGGGCAGGGCTTTGAGTCTTTGATTTCCAGCGCGGTGAGTTTGCCGATGACGACGAAGTCGTTGTAATCGAGCGACAAAGCCCGCGATATGCCGTTCTCGTAAAGCTCGAAGCCGATCGCGTAAGCCGGCGTTTGTTCACTGCTTTTCCTGGCCGCTTTTTTTTCAAAATAGCTGATCGTGACCGGCCAGCGCGGGACCTCGGCAAGCTTGGCGGAATCATCCGCGGCGTCGCCGTGCCTGTGCTCGTCTGCTGAAAGTTTGCGGCCGATCACCGTGAGCGTGTCGTAGACCTTTTGACCGGTATCCGACCCGTCAAAAACCGGAAATTGGAGAATGGTCTTGCCGGCGCGTGCCGCCGCTATCACCCGCACCATGTGTTCGGTCGGAAATACCGCGCCAGCGTCGATGTCGAGCATCTTGTGTTCGGGCTTGGCAAGAGCGATCGCCGTCGCCTTGGCGCCGTGCTCGGCATGGCCATCGACTGAATCGACCAGGCTGTCGTTGAGAAAATTCTCCGATGCAAATTTGTAGCTTTTGGCGTCGCCGCCTTCCCAGGTCGTAGAGCGGAGATCGCTCATGGAGACCTTGCCCTCGCCGGAGTCCAGTTCCGACACCTGGCGGAATTTCAGCGAGTAGCCCTCACAGGAACTGCCGTCGAAATCATAAACAATGCGCCCGCGCACGCCGACCACCTGAGAATTGCCCCGCGTCTTGCCCAAAGAAAGATCGTAGATCGCCCGGTGCGGCACGAGCTTGATCGGGCCGTCTTGTGCATGGGCGCCAGATAGCGGCGCAACAGGCGCGAGTATTAGTGTGCAGGCGACGACGGCGCTGCGCAATGCGAAGGCGTGAGCCACAGCAATGAATCTCCCGTGTTGCTCAATTCCAAGTCCCCCGCCCCTGCTGGTTCCCCGATAGCGCGTTGTCTCTATCTTGTGAATGGCGGCAAAGATAAGGGGCTTGGCCGCCCTCCGCAACCGCGGAGCGCGCCGCTCGTGCCGCTGATATGGGCTCCCTTGCATCACGGGCCGCGATAAGCGAATAAGCCTTGCCCGTAATGTGATTTGGAGGACGGCAATGGCCGGCGCGATTGAGAAAAAACTGAGCGAACTCGGCATCGTGCTGACCGAGCCGGCGGCACCGGCGGCCAACTATGTCCCGTTCGTGCGCACCGGCAATCTGCTGTCGATCTCCGGCCAGATTTGCCACGAGGCCGGCAAGCTTGTCGCCAAAGGAAAACTTGGCGCCGACGTCTCGGTCGAGGACGGCCAGAAGGCCGCGCGGGCCTGTGCGGTGAATATACTCGCTCACCTCAAAGTCGCGCTCGGCGATCTCGACAAAGTGGTGCGCGTGGTGCGGCTCGGCGGTTTTGTCAATTCCACGCCTGACTTCATCGAGGGTCCGAAAGTCATGAATGGCGCGTCCGATCTCATGGTCGCGGTCTTTGGCGACAAGGGCAGGCATTCGCGCACGACGATCGGTGTCGCCGCATTGCCGCAGAACGCCGCTATGGAAGTCGAGGCGCTGTTCGAAGTGTCTTGACGTTGGCAACAACCGACTGGCTTATTGCACGGCCGATTGCCCATCGCGGGCTGCACGACGCCGCGAGCGGCTCCATCGAGAATACTGCCGGCGCTGTTCGTGCAGCGATCGCCAACAATTACGGCATCGAAGTCGACCTGCAAATCAGCGCCGACGGCGAGGCCATGGTGCACCATGACGCCGTTCTCGGTCGGATCACTGACGGTGAAGGGCGGCTTGATCGTCTCTCGGCAACCGAACTGAAGCGCATCCCGTTCCGCGGCAGTGAAGAGCCTATGATGACGCTCGGCGATCTCTGCGACCTGGTCGGCGGCCGCGTCACCATGCTTCTGGAACTGAAAAGCCGTTTCGACGGCGACCCCGAGCTACCCGCCCGTGTCGCGGCGGTCCTTGCCGGTTACCGTGGACCGGTCGCGCCGATGTCGTTCGATCCCGCGCAGCTCACGGTGCTGCGGCAAAAGGCCCCTCGCCTGCTACGGGGCATTGTTGCGGCAAAATACCGTCCGCATCCCTATTGGGATCAGATGCAGCCGTGGTTGCGCCACGGCATGGGATCCCTGCTGCCGGCCTTGACGGCGCGGCCGCAATTCGTGGCCTATGCGGTCGATAATCTGCCGGCATTTGCAGCCAGCTTCGCGCGGCACATTTTGTGCCTGCCGCTGATGACGTGGGTGGTGCGGTCGGAGAGCGAACGACAACGGGTCGCGCGGTTTGCCGACCAGATCATTTTCGAAGGCTTTCGGCCATGAGCGATGAGATGCAGACCCAGCAAGACCGCGGCGGAGCAAACGCCGGCGAGTTGCAGGTCGTCGCTGTCACGGCCATTGCCGAGGTCGACGGTGTGGCGTGGGACGCCTGCGCCAATCCGCCGCTTAATCCAGTATGTGAGAAATCCGTTCAGTCAGCTCCGGTGCTAGATCAGGAAACGCAAATTAACCCGTTTCTGTCACACCATTATCTTGCTGCACTTGAGACGTCGAAATCGGTTGGCGGCCATTCCGGTTGGCAGGTTCAGCACGTGTTGGTCAAGACGGCGGCCGGCGAACTCCTGGCGGCCGCACCCTGCTACCTCAAGAGCCACTCACGGGGCGAGTATGTGTTCGACGCCGGCTGGGCCGAGGCCTATGCGCACGCCGGTGGAAACTACTACCCGAAATTGCAGGTCGCCGTACCGTTTACGCCTGCGACAGGACGCCGGCTGCTGGTGAAGCCGGGTCCGCGCGCCGACGAGCTCCGCCGGGTTCTGGCCGGAGGTCTGGTCAAGTTGTGTGAGATCGATGACGCCTCCGGCGTTCACGTCACGTTTGCGACTGAGCCCGAATTCCGTTTCCTCGGCGAACTTGGATTCCTGCAACGCACCGACCAGCAGTTCCATTGGGAGAATCCGGGATATCAGAGCTTTGACGATTTCCTCGCTGCGCTCGCGGCGCGCAAGCGCAAGACCATCCGCCGCGAGCGTCACGACGCTTTAGCCAACGGCATCAGCGTGCACTGGCTAACCGGCAGCGATCTCACCGAAGACGTTTGGGACCATTTTTTCCACTTCTACATGGACACCGGTTCACGCAAATGGGGCCGGCCGTATTTAACCCGGCAATTCTTTTCGCTCGTCGGTGAATCGATGCGCGACCGCATCTTGTTGGTGATGGCCAAGCGCAATGGACGCTTGATTGCCGGCGCCATCAATTTCATTGGTTCGCACACCTTGTTCGGGCGCCATTGGGGAGCGGTCGAGCACCACCCCTTCCTGCATTTCGAGCTGTGCTACTATCAGGCGATCGAATATGCGATCACGCACAAGCTTCCGCGAGTTGAAGCCGGCGCCCAGGGCGAACACAAGATCGCCCGCGGTTACATGCCGGTGACCACCTATTCGGCGCATTTCATCGCTGATCCGGCATTGCGCCGCGCTATCGCCGATTACCTCAAGCGTGAACGCGCTTATGTGGCGGCCGTCGGCACCGAGCTTGCAGCGGCCGGACCTTACCGCCAGGATCATACGGTCGAGGCGGATTGACGCCGAGCAACGCGATTCTTTTTACGCATCTTTTTTCCCAAACCGGGCATCTACGTTTCGCGAGCATACCGGCGCCGAGGAGCACATGGAAAGCTACGATCCAAACAACATCTTCGCCAAAATCCTGCGCGGCGAAATACCAGCGCACAAGGTCTACGAGGACGCGAGGGCTTTTGCGTTTCTCGATATCATGCCGCGGGCGCCTGGCCACACTTTGGTGATCCCGAAGGCACCAGCACGCAACATTCTAGACATTCAGCCCGACGATCTCGCGCACGTCATTAAGATGACGCAGACGATTGCGCGCGCCGCGGTGACTGCCTTTTCCGCCGACGGCATTACGCTCCAGCAATTCAACGAGCCGGCCGGCGGCCAAGTGGTGTTCCACCTGCATTTCCATGTGATTCCACGCAAAATCGGTATCGCGCTCAAACCACCGGCGAGCTTTAAGGAAGAAGCGGCGGTGCTTGCAGATCACGCGCAAAAGCTTGCCGCTGCGCTCAAGGGCGCGTGATATCCGCGATAGGAAATAACGCTAACTCGCGCGGCCGCGCGCGACCCGCTCGATCTCGGCGCGGACCAGCCGTTCCACCATGTTGGGCAGGTTATCGTCGAGCCAGGTCTTGAGCATCGGCCGCAACATTTCCCGTACCAGGTCCTCGAGCGTTCGCGCGTTTTGCACCAGCACCGTGTGTGCAAGCGTATTGAAAGCAGAATCGACCGCGGCGCTTGTCGCGCTTGAAATAAGCTGACCTTCCGGAGGCTGTTGGCGCGGGGGGGCAGGCTTTTGCTCCAGTTCATCGAAGCTTACATCGGACAGCCCCTCGATCTTACGAAATTGCGGCGCCGGACTTGGTTCGGGGATTGGTTCTGGACTTAGCTCCGGCTCGGGCTCACTGAAACTCGGCGCCTCCATCGATTCGGTCAGATCAAGAATATCGGCCGCCTCAGCAACCGCATCGACCGGCTCAGGAGCCTCCACTTCGGGTTCGATCGGCTCGGGTTCTGGAGGCGGTGGCGCGGCAGTCCGGGGGGCCGCCTTTGGCGGTTCGGGGGCCCTTTGTGTCGTTTTGCTCGCATCGTCATCGGCAATAATACGACGGATGGAGGCTAGAATTTCCTCCATCGACGGTTCTTGCGCTTTCGCCGCTTGCGTCATGCGCGCATCCTCGCCTTCATCCCTGCATGTCCCCGCCGCAACGCCCTTAAGCAGCTTAGACCGCCAGCGAGCGTGGCCGCCCGCGAATCACGAAGTGCAATTATGCAACGCCGACAGTAAGTATGTCATAGCGAAAATCGATGGCAAATCCGGTCTGTCAACAGCCGATCGCCGCCCGGACGAGGCTCAGCGTTACCGGCCGTCCGGATTGCGCACGCCGATCCAGGCGTCGCGGACTTGCTGGTAATGCACCATCGGATCATAGATCACGACGTTAAGGCCCAGCTTCTGCATCGACAGAGTACCGACAGCGGCAAGCAAAGTGTACGACGCAACCACGCGATCGTGTTGGGCGGTGACGAAGGCGACACGCGCGTTCACCAATTCCTGCTGCGCATTGAGCACGTCCAGCGTGGTCCGCTGTCCGACCCGCGCTTCCTCGCGGACGCCGTTGAGCGCGATCTCAGCGGCATTCACTTGTGCCGTGGTGGATTCGATTTGCGCCTTGGCGGCGTCGAGCTGTCCCCAGCTCTGGACCACCGTGGCCCGCGCCTGATCGCGGTTGGTATCGAGGGTTAGCCGCTGCTGACCAAGCGTCTCCTTGGATTGGCGGATGGTGGAATACTCGGCGCCCCCTTGATAGATCGGGATCGTCAATTGCCCCAAGATCGACGCTTGCGTTTCTCGGATGGTTTCGAATGCCGGCTGGGCGCCGTAGGAGGCGCTCGCTGCGATCGCCAGATTCGGATAGAGCGCGCCTTCGCTGACCTTGACCGCAAGCTCAGCGATGTCGACGCCGTACATCGCGGCAAGGACGGAAGGATTGAGCGCCTGGCCCTGATTGATCGCTTTGGGGAGCGTATTGGGCGAGAGGCGATCAACCGAAGTACCCGGCGCAAGCTTGCCAGGATCAACACCGATCACACGCCGATAATTGGCCTGCGAGGTCACGTAATTCGACTGCGCGCCCAGAAGTGCCGAACGGCCGGCGGCCAACCGCGACTCGGCTTGTGCGACGTCGGTACGCGTCACCTCGCCGACGTTGAAGCGGTCGCGCGTCTGCTTGAGCTGCTCGGTAAGGACTTGGACGTTACTCTGGTTGAGTTCCAGGATCGCCGCGTCGCGCAACAGATTCATGTAGGCGGTGGAGGCGTCGAGCAGCACCTGTTGCTCGGTTACCCGCAACGTCTCGCGTGCAGCATCTACCTGGCTTTCCGCTTGCCTGGTCTTGTTGGCGGTCTGAAAGCCGTTGAAGATAGTCTGACTTGCCGTAGCCCCGAAGGTTCGAGAATAGAACGTCTGCGCGAAATGAGTCTCCGTGAGCCCGCCCCCGATCACGAACTCCTGTGTGGCATTGGTGTAATTATAGCCACCGTTACCGGTAAGGCTCAGTTTCGGGCGGTATCCCGACAGCGCCTGCGGCACGTTCTCATCGATCACGCGTAACGCAGCGCGCTGGGCGTTGAGCGACGGGTTGTTCTGGTAGGCCTGCACCAGCGCCCATTCGAGCGTGTCGGCGCTAGCTCCCGAGCAGCCTGTGCCAAGGAGCGCGCCGCCCAGAAGGCTAGTAACGGCCCAAATGTACGCCCGCACCCACATCAGACGCGCGCAGCCCTCGCCCTTCCCGCATCGCCCCAGAGCGACGCAATCCCGCGGCCAACCGAGCCAGCCGACGCCATGCACCTTTGAACATTATGCGGGCCGCGAGTACCGTGAAACCCCCGCCGTCGAATTTATACTCACATTTCTGGCAGTTGGCACATAAGCGCCACAGGTTATGACCTCAATTCAAGTGTTCCGGGCGCGCCGGTTTCTGTATTGAATCGCTAGAAAACGAACGCAGGTGGCGCGGCGAAGCCGGGAAGCAACCAGGCGGCCGCATCGAAAATAGGCCGCCCGACGAGATGGCCCTCGATCATATGGCTGATCGTACCCTTCGCCGCCGGCGGCCGGCCATAAACGCCGACGAGGCGGCCCCCCGGCTTGAGCTGGCGGCCCAAGGCATCGGGGAGGATTTCGGCGGCGCCATTGAGCAGAATGATGTCGTAAGGGGCACCGGCGGCCCATCCTTCATTTAATGGCCCCACCACGACCTCAACCTGAACCGCGCCAATTGCTTGGAGCGATTCTCTCGCCTGACGCGCCAATGCCGCGTCTTCCTCAAGCGCCACAACCGTCGCGGCAAGGCGCGCAAGCACCGCGCTTGAATAGCCGGTCCCACAACCGAGATCGAGAACACGATCCTCGGGCCCGACGCGGGCTGCCTGAATAAGCTTCGCGAGTACCATCGGCTTGAGCAAAGCGCGCCCGGGAGCAATCTGAATGTCGCCGTCGAGATAAGCGAGCTGCGCCAGCGCGGGTGGCAGGAACCGTTCGCGCGGCACGGTCAGCATGGCGTCGATCAAGGCGGCGTCGGTGACGTCGGCGGTGCGGACTTGCCCGTCTACCATCAGCCGACGCGCGGCAACGGCGTCAAACATGCGTTGGGTTCCCGCATTGGTGCGCATGCCTTGTGCGGCACGGTATAGCAAAATGCAAGCGCGCCTACGGCGCGGCGTGGGACTCTCGCGAACCCCGCAATGGACGGACTTTTAAAGCAATTTCGCCGCGCCGGTCGGCCACATGGCCTTATATTTCCCACGCTTGATATCTGTGTCATCGGCGGTGATGCGGCCATTGCCTAATCGGCTGCGGCCATTTACGTATCTGCGCCTTAGGCCACGTGGCGGAGTGGTTACGCAGCGGTCTGCAAAACCGTTTACCCCGGTTCAATTCCGGGCGTGGCCTCCACTTATCGCTTGCGCGGCGTGACGGCTGCCGCGCCACAGATAGGCAAGACGACGGGCTATCGGATTTCTTGGCTCTCATGCTTTCAAAGCCGCCGCGGCTTTGTTATAGGCACGTTCGCTTCGCAAGCGCCGCACTGTTCCCCGGTAGCTCAGCGGTAGAGCAACCGGCTGTTAACCGGTTGGTCGCTGGTTCGAATCCGGCCCGGGGAGCCAAATAACATCAGAGAGTTGCGTAGTTCGGCTCGCACAAATCCGGGCGATTGAGGTTCGGCACAACGTTACAGACAACGATTTGCAAGCGTGGGCCTCCGACTGAGCATAACCGATGGGCGCTACCTGACCGCCGCAATTTGCACCAACGGCCACGTGGCGACGGATGCGATCGAATATCGGAATCCTGGCAAGTTCTGTCCGGACTGTGGGGCAGCGATCATCACGGGATGCCCGCACTGCCAAGCCTCGATACGGGGCGACTATCACGTTCCCGGCGTCTTCGCCCTGAGTCACTACTCAGCGCCGGCCTTTTGTCACAATTGCGGGAAGCCATTTTCCTGGACGGCTGAGAAGCTCGCTGCGGCTAAGGACCTGGCGGACGAACTCGAAGATTTGAGCGCCGACGACCGCGCCAAGCTGAAAACCGCGATTGAAGATGTTGCTACAGGCGGCCCGCGCGCCGAGGCTGGAGCCGCACGCATCAAGCGGATGGTCGGCAAAGCCGGTACAGCGGTCGGTCAGGCGCTTTGGAAAATCAGCGTCGAGGTTGCGAGCGAGGCCGCGAAAAAGATTCTCACCAGCGGTTAAGGGCGCTTTGGAAGACCCCATGGGATCGTCGATCCGATGAATGCGAAGTGGCCCGTCTATCTGACCGGACCATCCGACAGTATGCACGCGTCGGCGTAGTCAGTGTCAATTTTGCCAACTTCGAGCGGGCGGTGACATGGATGTTCGCGGCAATCGCGCAGAAGTCGGAGGATGATGCTCGCAAAATCCACAAATTGATAACAGAAATCTTTTGATGCACTCGGTCGTGACGGAAGGGACAAACAGCATGTCAAACTTGCACCGGACAACAAAAAGGGGCGAGATGCAGATGGTGGAGGCAACCGTAAATCAGATTCGCGCAGTAGCGGACGATTTGCATCGCTACTTTTCGTTTGCGCGAGCGCTCGCGAACTGTATCGCGGTGAAAGTTGATGGCGCGGACCGGCAGACCGGAACCATCGTGTCGCTTGATTGGCCCGGCAACCCTCGGGCCCCAGTACCGCTCGCGGCGTGGGCGTCTCCAGCCGGTTCGAGCCACTAAGATTTTCGTCGCTGGTTCGAATCCGGCCCGGGAACGACAATCGTCCTAAAAGTGGGGTACTAATAAGGAGCGGCGAAAAAAACGAACAACAAAAATATTATGAGTTCGCAGTTAGTTGGACACTCGGTGCAGTTCCCTCCACGTCAGTTTCAAGCATTAAAGTTGCTAGAAACTTCTCGTCCAGTTGATCACGGAGTCGAACCTCCGCCCGAACGAGGATCCGAGAATCTTACGTCGGGGATTCAAAAAACAAGTTTCAATTTCAACGTTTGCGCCATTCTCGACTGCTGTCTGATGTCCGCTCTTGCACCCATTTCAGCCGAGCATGGCGACGCCATCCGTCGTATCAAGAAGCGTTATACCCGCGGCAAACAGGGCGGGAAAAATGAGAGTGGCCCGATTGGCACACCGTGGCTGACTCGGGACGCCGAGGCGCCTGACCGCGGCCGTGCAGCGCTTGTTCTCTCGGGCTTGAATTGCGAAATCGACGGCGGTGTTCACGCGGCGCAAGTGTAGCGTCAGCAATCGCACTGCCGCATCGGATGTGCGATCAACGCTTCCTCTTGAGAGCCTTCCGTTCGATACTCGCGGCGATCTCCGGTGTCTCCTCGGCATTGTGAGCCTCGACCGCAGCTTGGAAGTTCTTTCGAGCTTCCTCGTACGGGATCTTCTGGGCTGCCAGAAGCCGCTCGAACTCTTCGGTCGTGTATATCGAAACGTAGTTAGAGAAGTCGTGCTGGTTGCCTTCCTTCGGATCCGCGCGCAACTCCCAGACCACGTGAGCTGTCGTAAAGACATTATTGATGAAAATGGTGGAAGTCGACTGCACGCGGCAATGAAGTTTCTCGCTAACATCCTCGACGTAGTGCTCAACAAGGAGTGCGCCACCAACATACTCGACGTTGATGGACATCCGCTTGCCGTCCGGAGTGTGAGTAAAGCCGGCGGAGATGTGCGACTTGGATACTGGAGTGCAGTTATTATATTCGAGCTCGTCGAGGTTGTAGAGCCAGTCGGTAATGTCGATGGCTTCGGTTAGAGCAGTTATTTTAGATTTGGCGACGCTCTGCGCGACAACTCGCGGTGCAAATTTTGTCACCGAGCCGGATTCAACGCTCATAATCGTCCTTCCTTTTCTGTCGTCAGCGCCGCAACACTTGACCTTTCGGCGAGCCTGCCTTGGCTGGACAACGAAGCCTCCCAAATCCTCTGTTATCGTAGCGGGTGGCCTAAGGACGGGTCTTTCAAAAACGCTCACTTGTTTTAACAATCGCACGCTGTTGAGTCCGGCCGGCCTCCTGGCGGCCGCTCCGGTCTCGGTTTGAGACCACCGTTTGTCAGCAGCACTTGGTGACGCCAAATCCGATCGCACAAGTGCTCGGGGGCATCGTAAGCCGCGCGGCGACCGTCAGGGTCGCAGCGCGAGATAGTGCGCCAGCGCCTGCATATCGCTATCGTTGAGGTCGTAGGTGACGTCCGCCATCGAGGCGACGCCGGAAGAAAGGCGAACGCCGGCTTTGAAGTCGCGGAGCGCTTTGAGGAGGACATCCTCGCGCTGATCGGTAAGGCGCCCAGCGGCCCGATAACCGGAATAATCGTCGGAATGACACGACCCGCAGCGGTGCTGCACGGAAAGCTTTGCGCCGGTTTGTGCCAGCCCATCGGACGCCGGAATTGCCGCCGCCGGTTTGGGCGGCGCCAGTGAAGCGTAATAGGCGCCGAGGTTGCGAATGTCTTCGTTACTCAGCGCCTCGCCAATTGGCCCCATCACGTCGCTCTTTCTGGCGCCGGAGCGGTAGTAGACGAGCTCCCATTGGGTGAATTCGTCTGGCTCACCGGCGAGCGACGGCGTGAGCGGCGTTTGCGAGACGCCGTCGGCACCGTGGCAGCCCGCGCAACCCTCCGCCAACGCCTTGCCGGCAGCGATGTCGGCGGCCGCTGCCGGCACCGCAGCCGCGAGAAACGCAAGCACCACCAAGACGAGCGGTACGACCGATCTCAGTTTCATCGACGAAGTAAACCGCCAATTGTCTGGCCAATTCCGGCCGCACCCAGTCGCAACACGTCGAAGGTCCAGGCCGGAACCTCCGGCCTGGACCTGCACGCGATCAAACGTAGATCGATCTAACCCGGATCACTTGCTGTAGCTGATCCGATAGATGGCGCCGGTGAAATCATCGGCAACCATGAGCGAGCCGTCCTTTGCCTGCAGCACATCGCTGGGCCGGCCGCGGTATTTGCCGTCGGCACCGATCCAGCCAGAGGCAAATTCCACCTGCTTGACGTTCTTGCCGTCCGGGTCAGCCGTGACGCGCATCAGCCTCGCGCCCTGGAACTTATGGCGGTTCCAGGAGCCGTGCTCGGCGACGATCATGTTGTCCTTGTAGTCCGCCGGGAATTGATTCCCGGTGTAGAACTTCATGCCCAGCGGAGCGACGTGCGCCCCGAGGTTAAGCGCCGGCGGAGCAAATTCCGAGCACTTGTGCCCCATGGCGAATTTCGGATCCGGAATGTCACCCTGGTGGCAATGCGGGTAACCGAAATTCTCGCCGATCTTCGTGATGACGTTGAGCTTGTCGCTCGGCACGTCGTCGCCAAGCCAATCGCGCGCGTTCTCGGTGAACCAATAATCGCCGGTGCGCGGATCAACGTCACCGCCGACGCTATTGCGGACCCCAAGCGCAACAATTTCTGCAAGGCCGGTGGCGGGATCGATGCGGCGAATCTGGGCCGTCGACGTGGGCGGCAAGCAGATGTTGCACGGCGGCCCAAACGCGACGTAGAGCCAGCCGTTCTTGTCGAACGTGAGATATTTCCAACCATGCGGAATGTAGGGCGGCATGTCATCATAAACGACTTGCGGCTGCGGCATTTTGTCGATGTTTGCCTCGGCGTTGTCGTACTTGTAGATCTTGTTGATGTCGGCGACGTAGAGCGAGCCATTCCGGAACGCTACGCCGGTCGGCACCGTCAGACCCTTGATGGCCTCCTTGACGGTCCTCTTGCCGCTCTCATCGACGACGGCAAAGACTTTGCCGACGCCGAACCACGAGCCGACGAACAGCGTGCCTTTGTCGCCCCAAGCCATCTGACGAGCGGCGGGAACCATCGCCCACAGCTCGATCTTGAAGCCGGGCGGCAGCTTGACTTGCTTAAGAGTGGCCTCGACCTCTGCCGGGGTGAAGCCGGTGGGCGGCGGCAGGGTGTTGGCAACCGCGGTGCCCTTCTGCGCTTCGGTTTCGTCACCCATGAACCAGTCAGCCGGCGGATGCAGCCAGAAGTCCTTCTTGCTGGAATCGTAGTGCTTGAGTTCTTCGGTGCGGGCGCCGGATGAGAACAAGAGCCCGGCGACGGCCACTATTGCGGTAGCGGCGACGATCGCCGCAGCGCCCGCTTTCAGCTTCGTTACAGGATGCATGCTATTTCCTCCCAATGGATTGTTTTGGTTTTGACTCGGTCCACCGGCAATTGCCGGTGGTAGCAAGAGGCGAAATCGCGCCGGATTGCCGCTGCTGGAATTGCCAAACCTCCCCGGTGGCCGCCCATCGCGGTCTTTTTTTTGACCGGCTAGTCTGACGCCTTGATGGCGCGGTCAGCGAACCGGCTCGTTCAGGCTAGGACGCTCCCGATTTTTGTTCAAGTAGCTTCGAATGCCGCGCGAAGCGCAGGAACGCCCCCGTTACATGCGCCGATAAGCGTAAGGCTCCGCTTCCTGCACTGCAGCAAGCGCGACCACCCTATCGTGCTCCGGCGCGAAATGACAAACCGGGTCGGTCGCCCGCGCATCGCCGGTGATTGCGAAAGCCTGACAGCGGCAGCCCCCGAAGTCGATCTCGCGACGCGCGCAGCTGCGGCATGGCTCCCGCATCCAGTCGGTGCCGCGAAAAGCATTAAACGCCGGCGCGTTCGCCCAAATGTCGGCCAGTGGATGGTCGCGCACCGACCAGAATTCAAGTTCAGGAATGCTCTCGGCAGCGTGGCACGGCAGCACCTTGCCCACCGGCGTCACGTTGAGCGAACGGCGTCCCCAGCCGCCCACGCACGGCTTGGGCAGGCGCGCGTAGTAATCCGGCACGACCGCGTCGATGACGATCTCGCCGTGATGCTGCTTACGCAATCCTTCGACTGCCGCCGCTGCGCGCTTAACCTGCTCGCTGCTCGGCATCAAAGTTGTGCGGTTCTTCAGTGCCCAACCGTAATACTGCACGTGCGCGATCTCGACGCGCGTTGCTCCGAGCTTGAGCGCCAGCGCAACCATATCCTCGATGCGATCGATATTGGCGCGATGCATCACCGCGTTGACCGTCAGCGGAATTTTGAGCCGCACCACTTCGGCCGCGAGCGCCTGCTTGCGCGCAAAGGCGCCTTCATAGCCGGCGATATGGTCAGCGCTCTCAGCCTCGCTGTCCTGGATCGAAATCTGCACGTGATCGAGGCCACCTTCGCCGAGCTTTTGCAGAGTCTTCGCAGTGATGCCGACGGCCGAGGTGATGAGATTGGTATAAAGGCCGGCAGCGTGCGCCGCCGCGGTAATCTCGATGAGATCGCGCCGCGCGCCCGGCTCGCCGCCCGACAAATGCACTTGCAGCACGCCGAGCCCCGCGGCCTCGCGAAAAACCCGCGCCCAGGTTTGGGTATCAAGCTCAGTTTCACGTGGCTCCAGTGCCAGCGGATTTGAACAATACGGACAGCCTAACGGACAGCGGTGGGTCAGTTCGGCAAGCAGACCGAGCGGACTGTGCAGGGCCGTGCTCATAATTCCAGCAGCCTTTTGTCGGCGAGCCCGCGCAGCAGGGTGGTCACGTCGGCGAGGATCCGCTCGCGCGGCGCCGAATAGGTTTTGGTCAGGTCGTCGACGATCGCACCAAAGGTCGCTGCTCCGGTGCAGCGCTTTAGGACCTCGACGGCGATGACATCGGCCTTGAAAACGCGCTCCGGCGCCAGCAGCACCCAGCCGCCTTGCGCTTCGTTGTGGACGAGCCGAACGCCGCGCGGCAGGCGCGGACACACGTCAGACGCAATCGCTGCTGTCGTCTCACTCACGATGCTGTCCTAGTCCTGCGTCACAAAGGCTCCGGGCGGTACGTGCTTCGGCGCGACGTAAGCGTAATAAAGCGCATCCAGCATGGCCCAGAGCACGTCGCATTTGAATTCAAGCGCGGCCAGCACGCTACGCTGCGTCTCCGGCGTACGGGCAAGCCGCTTGACGTAATCGAGCGCAAAGCGCGAGTCGCGTTCGGCCTGCGGCGGACGCTGCGAGAAATAAGCCAGCGTCTCCTTCGTCACAAACGGGTAATTCTTCAGCATGCCTTCCATACGCTCGCTGATGATAGCAGGCGAGAACAATTCCGTGAGCGAGGAGGCGATCGCTTCGAGCAGCGTCTTGTCGCGCACGAAGTGGACGTACGCATCGACGGCAAAGCGGGTTGCCGGCAACAGCCCCTGCAGCGAGACCACATAGTCGCGATCAAGCCCCAGTCCCTCGGTGAGCTTCAGCCAGCGCGCGATGCCGCCTTCGCCTTCGCGCGTGCCGTCATGATCGACGAGGCGGCTGCGCCATTCGCGGCGCGTGGCAGCGTCATTGCAGCGCGCGATCAGGCTTGCATCCTTCACCGGGATCATCGCCTGATAATAATAGCGGTTGAGCGCCCAGGCCTGGACTTGGCCTTTGCTGCAGGCTCCGCCATGCAGCAGCTTGTGAAACGGATGAAGCCGGTGATAACGCCGTGCGCCGATATCGCGCAGGCGTGCTTCCAGCTCCTCGGCGCTCAACGCATTCAAAGCAAGATCTCCATGCCGTCTTCGGCGACCTCAAAGCCCGCTGCTTCGACTTTGCGCCGCTCGGGCGAACCCTCGATGAGGATCGGATTGGTGTTGTTGATGTGAGTCAAGATCCGCCTGCCCGGCAGATCGGCGAGCGCCGCCAACGTTCCACTCTCGCCGTCGATCGGCATATGACCCATGCGGCGGCCGGTCTTCTCGCCGGTTCCGGTCGAGATCATCTCGTCGTCGGCAAAGAGGGTGCCATCGAAGAGGACAACGTCGGCGCGGGCAAGGCGCGCGTGCAGGGTTGCCGTGACATTCGCTGCGCCCGGAACGTAGACGAGCCGCCGGTTATCGCAGACCAATTCCACGCCGACATTAGCTCCGGTTTCGGCAGCCAGCGCCGGATTCTCGTCTTCGAGATAGAGCGCGACCTTACCGGGAACAGCGAAGAGTTCCGCGGTGACGCCGCCCGGCAACAGGAACGGCCGATCGCGTTCAACAGCCTTACGAGTTACAAGATCAGGGGCCAGTACCCCAAAAATCGGATTGGCTGTCAGCGCCGCAAGCGTCTCGGCGGTGGCGAACACAGTGAAGGCCTGCCGCTCGCGCAGCGTCAAAAGCCCGGCAATCTGGTCGACTTCAGCGCCAGTAAGAACCACGGCCGCGACTGGGCTGTTGCGCGCACCGCTGAGCGGCTGCAAACAACGTGTAGCAAGCAGCTGTGCACGAAGGTCCGGCGACGCGTTGAGCAAAGTCCACTGCCCACCGCCAGCGGACACGGCAAGGCTAGCCTGGGTCCGCGCTTTCGTTCGCGTGTCGTTGCTCCAAGCGAGCTGACACACGGCACATCGGCAATTCCATTGCGGATAGCCTCCACCCGCCGCTGCACCGAGAACGATGGCGGTCAGGTGCCCCATTCACGAGGGGTCGCGGAGACTAAAAGCTGAATATCAGAACTCGGCCGGGAGATAGCCGTTGATCTCGAGCCCGATGCAGATTTCGACAAGGGTCGGAGTTGTCCACGCCATGTTCGTTTCCTTTGTCTAAAGCCCTAAGCAAGTCCGGACCCGCTACGGGGCTCCTGGACAACCTACAATAGGTCTGTATGGCATGCTTCCGCAAGCGGCTTTCGCTCAAAGCATCGTGTATGCGGTGCTTATGTTGCGGCGCCGCATTTCGGCAACAAGCGACAGTCGACACTGCCGCTAAGCGTCGAAGTCAGACCGCGTCATCGCCAAAAAAGCTTGCTCAATTGTGCTCTTGCCGACACGCACCATAAACTGAGCTGGTGTTGCATCCGCCAGGATCTTGCCGCGATGAAGCACGACGACGCGGTCCGCCCCGGGCACTTCGTCGCACAGATGCGTCGCCCAAAGCACCGCTACCGAGCGCTCGGCGCGCAACTTCAACATCAGTGCGAGGAGATCACTCCGACTAGCCGGATCAAGGCCAACGGTCGGTTCGTCCATCAGCAAAACGCGCGGTTCATGCAGCAGCGCGCGCGCCAATTCGACGCGGCGGCGATTGCCGCCGCTCAATTGCGCCGTTTTGTCATGCGCGCGTTCGGCAAGCCCAAGCCGGGCCAGCTCTTTGGCGATGCGCTCTTTGGCCACAGAGCGAGGAATTCCATGCAGCCCGGCATGAAAGAGGAGATTTCCGGTCACGGAGAGCTCAAGATCGAGGGTGGGCTGTTGAAACACGATGCCAAGCGTAGCCAAGGCCGGAACCGGATCAGCGCGCATGTCATGTCCCATGATCTCGATCCGGCCGGAGTCGGGCACGAACAGGCCGGAGAGCAACTGAAACAGAGTAGTCTTGCCGGCGCCATTTGGCCCGAGTAGCGCGATGAATTCCCCGGCCGCCGCGGTCAGACTGACACCATCCAACGCACGAATCGCGCCGTAGCTTTTGACGACATTGTCGAGAACGAGCGCGGGCGCCTGTTCATCGCGTGTCATTCGTTCCCCGGCTGTTGCCTTGCCCGCGCGGCTTATTAGGACTTAGTTTGGGCGATGCCTTTGAGGCGATGCAATGCTTAAATTCGCTGCCGTCATTCTCGCCATGCTCGCCTGCGCGCCGGCGCTGGCAAAAGATACCGGCCTGGTTTTCGTCAGCAATGAGAAGACCAACAACATCATCGTCATCGATCCAAAGACCTACAAAGTGGTGAGTAACATCAAGGTCGCGCGCCGGCCGCGCGACATGCACTTTAGCGCCGATCACGGCATGCTTTACGTCGCCTGCGGCGACGACGACGTCATCGACATTCTTGACGTGACGAAGCTGCAAGTAGTCGGCAAGCTCAAGACCGGCCCTAGCCCCGAAGCCTTCGCTATCGACGAGAAGCGCCGCCGAATCTATGTCTCCGACGAAGAGGGCTCATCGCTGGCGATCATCGACATGGACCGGGACACCATCGTGAAAGAAATCCCGACCGGTGCGGAGCCCGAAGGCGTTCTGGTCGGTGATGACGGTAAAACCGTCTACGTCACTTCCGAGGCCGGCGATCTCGTACACGCGATCGACACCGATACCGGTGCCATCAAGCACGATGTGGTGGTCGGGCTGCGCCCGCGGCGCCTCGCAGCGACACCGGATGGCAAAGAACTGTGGGTAACGGCGGAGCTCTCCGGCCAGGTCGACATCATCGACCGCGGCCGATTTGTCGTTACCGGCTCCGTCTCCTTTCTGCCGCCGGGTATGCGCAAAACCGATGTGACGCCGGTCGGCCTCACGATGACCAGGGACGGCAAGACGGCTTATGTGACGCTGGGACACGCAGCGCATGTCGCCATCGTGGATGTGCCGGCCCGCAAGGTGCTTGGCTACATCCTGGTCGGCAAACGCCCGTGGGGGATCACGCTGTCGCGCGATGAGCAAACTCTCTACGTCGCCAACGGCCTCGGCGATGACATCACCATCATCGACACGAAGAGTTGCAAGCCGCGAGTGTCGGTGCCGGTCGGCCGGATCCCCTACGGCGTAGCGGTCGATGATTAGCGTCGTCCGATGGGTGTCCGCTCCCTTCTTGCTGGCAGTCGTGTTCGCGACGGCTGCCGCGCAAGAGACGTCGCCAGCCTCCCTGCGGCCTCGTGTGAAGATCGGTTTCGTCGAAATCGAGAACGACCCGCGTTATGAGCCGATCCGTGCTTATGAGCGCATCACGCTCAAGACGCGCGAGCATCCGTATGCCGGCGCCGAGCTTGGCGTTGCCGACACGGCCGCGCTCACGCGAGTGCTCCCGGCCGATTTCACGCTGGAACGCATCATCGCAAAATCGTCAGCGGACGTGGCGCCGGCCATGTTGGCCGCGCTTGATGCCGGCACACATTTTTTTCTGCTCGACGGACCGGCGGAGGCTTTCAAGCCTGTCGCTGCAACGCTGCGCGGACGCGACGTGCTCGTCTTCAATGTCTCGGAGCCGGACGACTCGCTGCGCCGTGACCTTTGCGCTGCCGAATTCGTGCACGTCTATCCGAGCCGCGCACAGCTTATGGATGGTCTCGTACAATATGTCGTGTCGCACAAATGGCGCGATCTCCTGGTCCTGCAGGGCCCCTCACCTGCTGACGCCGCAGCCGCGGCGACGTTACAACGCTCGGCGCAAAAGTTCGGTGCTCGCATTGTCGCCAACCAGCATTTCAAACCCGGCACCGATCCGCGCGAGCGTGAACAAAACGATCCGGCGCTTCTAAGCGGCATCAACCGCGATTTCGACGTGGCGTTTGTCGCCGATGATGCCTTCGATTTTGCCCGCACCGTGCCCTACCGGCTGGCGCGCCCACGCCCGGTCGTCGGCAGCATCGATCTCGAGCCCGTAGCCTGGCATTGGACCTGGGAGCGCAACGGCGCGCCGCAAGTCAATTCGCGTTTCGACAAGAAATCCGGCGGGCGGCACATGGAGGGCGCCGATTGGGCGGCTTGGCTCGCGATCAAAATGATCGTGCAATCGGCACTGCGCACCAGTTCGGCCGATTTCGGCAAACAACGCGCCTTCATTCTCGGCGACGGCACGTTCGATGGCGACAAAGGCCTGGCCATGAGTGTCCGGCGCTGGGACCATCAGGTGCGGCAGGCGATCCTGTTGGCCGCGCCTTACGAGGTCGTCGCCGCTGCCCCGATCGAAGGATTTCTTCATCGCACCAATGAGCTTGATACGCTCGGCGACGATGAACCGGAATCGCCATGTCATTTGAACAAATGACGCGCGTCGCTGCGTAGCTTAGGAGAAGGCTCGGTGCAGTTTAGCCATATACTGCGCGCGCTCCGCGCAATCACCACGCGGGAGTTGCTGAAATTCGTACAGCAGCGCGGGCGTCTTCTTTCGGCGCTGGTGCGCCCGCTGATTTGGCTCGCGGTGTTCGCCGCCGGGTTTTACAACGTCTTCGGCGTTTCGATCATCCCGCCCTATAAGACCTACATCACCTATCAGGTCTACATCGTGCCTGGCCTGCTTGGGATGATCCTGCTGTTTCACGGCATGCAATCCTCGCTGTCGATGGTCTATGACCGCGAAATGGGTGTCATGCGGCTGTTGCTCACCGCGCCGTTGCCGCGCTGGGTGTTGCTCGCGTGCAAGCTCGCGGCCGGAACGGCGCTCTCGGTGATCACCTGTTATGTGTTTCTCGCGGTGTGCATTCTCTTTGACGTCACGTTCGACCCCATCGATTGGCTTGCCGTTCTTCCGGCGCTCATCATCTGCGGCCTGATGCTCGGTGCGCTGTGGCTGTTCCTGTCGGTCTATATCCGTCAGGTCGAGAACTTTGCCGGCGCGATGAATTTCGTGATGTTTCCGATGTTCTTTTTTTCGTCGGCGCTCTATCCGTTGTGGCGGCTCCGCGAAGGCGGCTCGCAACTGCTGTACTACGTATCGCTCGCCAATCCGTTCACCTATGCGGTGGAACTGATCCGCTTTGCGCTTTACAGTTCATTCGAGCCGGTCGCGGCGCTGGTCGTCGTTGGCACGACGGTGCTGTTCTTTTTGCTGGCGGTCCTCGGCTACGATCCGCAGCGCGGCATGTTCCGCCGCATGACGCGAGCACCGGTGCAGCCGGCGTAGCGCCGTCTCCCCTGCGAGGCGCTCCGTCTCCCTCCTCAAGCGAGCGATAGGCCTCGCGCGCTATGAAAAATGGCGCATGACCAATCGCGCAGATAGTGGCAGACTTTTATTCTCGCGGTCCGGGGCGGGTGATGTGTGGCGTTGGGAGCGTTGGTGGCATCAGAACGCCCACGATCTGGAGGCCGTTCCGCGCGTCGCTCATGGGAATCATTGCGAGCGCGCTTGCCCCGAGCATTGTTGCGGCGCAGCAAGTTCCAAGTACAAATCAGAATTCAGGCGAAGGAGCCCTTCCGGAAATTCGCGTGATCGGCACCGCGCCAGTGCCGCCACCTCATGCCCCCGCGCCGGTCGCGGGTCCTGTTGCGACGAGCGCGCCACCAGCTCAGCCGGGGGCGGTCGATCGCGACAAAATCCCTTCCAATGTCCAGGTTCTCTCAGCGCCTGATTTTGACCATGCGACAACACCGAGCCTGCTGCAGGGCATGGAACGGGGTCTCCCCGGCGTCGCGCTGGGCGACCAGACCGGCAATCAATTCCAGCTCGACCTCAACTACCGCGGCTTTATCGCGTCACCGGTTATCGGCACCCCGCAGGGATTGGCCGTTTATCAGAACGGGGTCCGAATCAACGAGGTGTTCGGCGACATCGTCAATTGGGACTTTATCCCGGAGAACGCGATCAGCCGGATGACATTGGTGCCCAGCAATCCGGTCTATGGACTCAACGCGATCGGCGGCGCGCTGTCGGTAGAGATGAAAAACGGATTTACCTATCAGGGCGTCCAAGGCGAAGTGAACGGCGGCTCTTACGGCCGCATCGGAACGTCGGTACAGGCCGGCGGCCAGGTCGGAAGCTTCTCCGGCTATATCGCCGCGGACGCGATCGGCGATGCCGGCTGGCGCAACGACTCGGCATCGTCGGTGCGGCGCCTCTACATGGATCTCGGCGCGCGTGGCGATCAGACCGAATTCCACGTAAACTTCACCGGCGCCGACAACAATTTCGGCGCCACCGCCGCAACGCCGGGCCAGCTTCTCGCTCAGAACTGGTCGAGCATCTACACCGTTCCGCAAACCACCGAGAACCAACTCGCATTCTTGAGCGCCAGCGCAACCTGGAAGCCAAGCGACACCTGGACCTATCAGGCGATCGCCTATTTTCGCAATTTCAACCAGGCCCACGTCGACGGCAACGGGACGGATGCGCAAAACGCAGGCTGCCCAAATCCTGCGGTCCTGTGTTTTCCGAACCTCAACGGCTCATTGTCCAATCTGGTGACGACCAACGGACAGACGGTGCCAGCGACCGGCACGCTCGGCTCGAGCATTTTGGGCGAGATCGACCGGACCTGGACGACAACCAACAGTTTCGGGGGTTCGCTGCAGGCCGCCTCCTCGGCAAAAGTGTTCGGTCACGACAACAATTTCGCGGTGGGCTTTAGCATCGACCGCGGGTTGGTCCAATTCTCCACGACCAGCGAGCTTGGCACGGTCAATGCCAATCAGTTTCCATTTGTGCAGGGCAGCGGTTTGTTCATCGACCAGCCTTCCGCCGATGTCGCTCCGGTCGGTTTGGGCGCGACGACGCTCTACACCGGCCTCTACGCCACCGACACATTCGACGTGACGCCGCGGCTTTCGGTCACCGGGGGTGGCCGGTTCAACTTTGCCCAGATTAATTTGACCGATGAGCTCGGTGACGCGCCGCTGCTCAACGGCAGTCACGATTACATGCATTTCAATCCCATGATCGGTGCGACCTATAAAATCACGCCGAATTACACGTTCTACGGCGATTTTGCCGAAACCAACCGCGCGCCGACGCCGCTCGAACTCGGCTGCTCCAATCCGCTGCAGCCCTGCCTGATCGACAATGCTTTAGTTGGCGATCCCACTCTGCAGCAGGTTGTCACTTACACTTTCGAGGCGGGCTTGCGCGGGCATTTTTACATTGCCGAAGGGCAACTCAATTGGGGCGCCGGCGCTTACCGCGCGCTCAACACCGACGACATCATTAATGTGGCGAGCCCAATTCCGGGACACGAATACTTTCAGAACGCCGGCAACACGTTGCGCCAGGGCGTTGAAGCAAGCGCGACATACCAATGGGACCGCTGGAACGCCTACGCCAACTTCACCTATGTCGACGCCACCTTCCAGAATTCGCTGACGTTGTCTTCGCCGTTTAACCCGTTTGCTGATGCCAACGGTAACATCTTCGTCACTCCGGGTGATCACCTGACCGGCATTCCCGATTTCCGTTTCAAGATGGGCGCCGAATATCGCATCACCGATCCATGGAAACTCGGCGCCGATCTCAACATTATCGGCAGCCAATGGCTGGTCGGCGATGAAGCCAACCAATTGGCAAAAATTCCGACCTATTGGGTGGTGAACCTGCACTCGTCGTACAAAATCACCGACAATATCGAGGTGTTCGGACTGGTGCGTAACCTGTTCAACCAGCACTACGACGTGTACGGCACATTGTTCGACGTTACTTCATTTCCTTATCTCAATTTGACAGATCCGCGCACTTTCGTCCCTGGCGTGCCGTTCGCGGTGTATGGGGGAGTGCGGGGCACATTGCCTGGAATCGGGCCGGTCCTGCTGGCCGACCGTCCGCCGCCGGTGCTCGCCAAATCACCGCCGCCGCCGATCAACTGGACCGGTCTCTATGTTGGCATCAACGGCAGCGACAGTTTCGGCGGCAGCAGCTGGGCCGACAGCGTGACCGGCAGCGCGAGCGGCAACTTTGGCACGTCTGGCTTTCTGTTCGGCGGAACCGTCGGCGCCAACTACCAGGTCGGCCGGTTCGTATTCGGTGTGGAAGCCGACGTTGATTGGGCCGATGCCAGCGGTTTTGGCACCTTCACAGCCACGAGCCTCTGCGCCGGAGGCTGTCTCACCAGCAGCAACTGGCTCGCGACAGTTCGCGGCCGTGCCGGCTATGCGTTCGATCGCGCGCTGGTTTACGGCACTGCCGGCGCGGCCTTTGGCGACGTTCGCGCCAACTTCTCCAACGGTCCCGTCAGCAGCGCGACCGAACCGGGCTGGACTGTCGGCGCCGGTGTCGAATTTGCCTTTGCGGCGAACTGGACCGCCAAAGCGGAATATCTCTTCGTCGATCTGGCCAACGGTTCCTGCGCGACAGATTGCGCCATTCAAAATGCCAACGGACCGGCTTTGATGCCAAATGTCGCGGTCAAATTTAATGAGAGTCTCGTCCGCGCCGGCATCAATTATAGATTTGGCGGGTAAATGACATGCGCCAACCGCTTTGCCGCACTTTCGCCTGCGCGTTTTTTTTGACGATGTGCTCGCCAGCCTTCGCGCAGAGCCCGCAGATACATGCCGACGAGGATTGCGGCGAAATCGCGCGCAACTACGAACTCGTCAAAGCCGAAGCCGTTTCAGTGCAAACCAACATGGCGCTGTTTGCCGCCGCGGATCGGGGCTGCGATGATTTGGCACGCAAGCTCCTCGATTCCGGCGCGTCGCTTCTGGCGCGCGACCGCCGTGGCGCCATGCCGCTTGCGCACGCCGCGCGCTCCGGCCAGATCAGGCTGGTCGAGCTTTTCCTTGCCAAAGGCGCGCCAATCGACGCGCGCAATGTCGACGGCGGAACCGCCTTATACGCCGCCGCCCAAGGCGAAAAGCATTCGACCGTCGCACTGCTGCTGGCCAAAGGCGCCAATCCGAATATTCCCGGACGAAAGGGCGTCACGCCGCTGATCGCTGCGGCTTTCAAAGGCAACGACCGCATTTTTGAAACACTGCTGGCGCACGGTGCCGACGTGAACGCGATCGACGAAACCGGCAAGTCGGCGATGGTCTATGCGGCCGCACGGGGCTTCGACGACATTGTGAAACGGCTGCTCGATGCCAGCGTTACCGCGCAACAACGCTACGGCAACGACCTCACCGCGCTGATGTGGGCCGCAGGACATGACGAAGGCGTCGGGGCGGCGGCCGTCGGCCGCGTCGTCGATCTTTTGCTGACGCACGGCGCGATAATTGACGACGCTGACAACCGCGGCCGCACCGCCCTGATGATCGCCGCCTCGCTTGGTGACCCCGCAGTAATCGACATTCTCCTGCAACACGGCGCCGATCGCGCGCTGAAAGACAAGGAAGGCAAGACCGCGCTCGACCTCGCGCCGAATACGGAAGTGCGAGCAAAACTGATTGCGAGGTAGCTGCGGCCGCTCGTTCACTCAACAGCAGGGGAACTGGCTACATCCCGGCGAGCCAGGCCGCCATTGCAGCGATTTCAGGCTTGGTAAGCCCCTTCATGAAGCTCGTCATGCCCGGATTGTTGCCGCGCGCCTCAGTGCTGAAATCGGTCATGGTCTTTTCCAAGTAAGCGCGCACCTGACCGGCCAGGCGCGGCTGCGTGCTGTCGCCTTTGAATCCCTCCAGATGGCAACTTGTGCAAACCACGGAGGCGTTAACGCGCCGCGCTACCGCCGTCACCTCGGCCGGCGGATGGGGCTGTTCGAGATTGGGCCACGGCTTTTTCGAGAAATATTGCGCCAGCGGCATGAGGTCGTCTCGCTCAAGCGCGTCCACGACCGGCGTCATCTGTTCGCTCTTGCGAGCGGCTGACTTGAAGTCCCGAAGCTGGAAGAACAGGTAGCCGAGGTTTTGGCCCCAGATTGCCGGCACCGGGAAGGACTGTTCGGGCGGCACGCCGTTCTCACCGTGGCAGGCCGTGCAGATTTGCGCCTTCTCCTCAATGCTTTGGGCGGCGACCACAGTTGGAAGCGCCACGAGCGCGACAAAGGCTACGAGCGAAAGATTTTTTATGCGCATGCGCTGAACGGCGGGGCCCCCAAAAAATTGGACGGGGCCGTTTCCGGTCCCGTCCCTGCCTTATTACCGCGGGAGGATCGCGTTAGCTACTCATGCGTGAAGGCGATGATGCTGTCGCCGCGCTTGGAATTTACCTGCACGTTGCCGCCGGCCGCGACCGCGATGTACTGCTTGTCGCCGATCATATAGGACGACGGCGGCGCATTGACGCCGGCGCCGGCCTGGAACTTCCACAGCACCTTACCGCTCTTGGCATCATAGGCCTTGAACCAGCCATTGCTTTCGCCTGCGAACACCACGCCGCCGGCGGTAGCGAGAATGCCGCCGATCATCGGCTGCGGCGTCTTCACCTGCCACTTGATCTTGCCGGTGTTGTAATCGACCGCCGTCACGTTGCCGGCCTGAATGCCGCCTGGCACATTGGTAAACGCGCCGCCGAGCCACAGCTTACCGTTGGGATACGGTGAGCTGTCGACGGTATAGGTCATCTCTTGCTCGAGATTGATCGCGTAGACCAAGCCAAGACTTGGGTTGCTTGCCATCGGCGACCATTCGACACCGCCGTTGGCGCCCGGGAACATGCGCGCCGCCTTGGAATCAAGCGGTTGGGTTGGCGATGGCAACGTCCACCGGTCCTTCTGTGACACCATCGGTTCTGAGGAGCGGATCAGCTTGCAATCCTTGCGGTCATTCACATAGACGTAGCCGGTTTTGCCGGCTTCCATGACGGCGGGGACCGTTTTGCCGCTGTCGTCTTTCACATTCATCAGCATCGTGGGGCTGGTGGCGTCGAGATCCCACAGATCATGAGGGATGTACTGGAAGTGACAGATATATTTGCCGGTATCGAGATCGATCGAGACCAACGAGTTGGTGTACAGGTTGTCGCCCGGGCGCAGCGACCCGTCGAGATCGGGCGACGGATTACCGACGGTGAAATAAACGCGCTTCGCCGCGAGGTCCACCGACGGATTCTGCCAGACGCCACCGCCGAGCGTTTTGTATGGGTCGCCGTTCTTCGCCAACGCATCTTTCTCGGCGGCAATGTCGCGATGCAGATCGCGGCCGGTGGCGTCCTTGGTTGCCCACATACCGACCGAATTTTCGGGAATGGTGTCGAAGGTCCAGAGTAACTTGCCATCGTTGGCGTCGAACGCTTTGACGAAGCCGCGGATACCGTATTCGCCGCCATTGGTGCCGATCAGAATCTTTCCATCGACTGCCGTCGGCGCCATGGTCTCGCTGTAGCCGAGCGACGGATCGGCGATCTGCTGCGACCAGACCGGCTTGCCGGTCTTGGCATCGAGCGCAACGAGCTTGGCGTCAAGCGTAGCGAGATAAACTTTGTCATTATAAACCGCGGCGCCGCGGTTGTTGGGTCCGCAGCAATAGACCGTGATCGGTCCCATGTCGTGCTTGTAGTGCCAGATTTGCTCGCCGGTCTTGGCATCAAGCGCATAAACGTGATCGAACGACGTGGTGACATACATCACGCCGTTGACGACGATTGGGGAAGTCTCCGTCGACTCTCTGACGTCGGTCTGGAAAATCCAGGCGACATGCAGGCCGTTGACGTTCTTCGCTGTGATCTTGTCCGCCGGATGGAAACGGGTTTGATCGTAATTGCCGTTGGTCGCGAGGAAGTTCTTGCTGTCCTTCGCGGCGTTATTGAGCATCGCCTGGCTGACACTCGGAATCGCGGGGGCTTTCGCGTTGCCTGCGCCGCCGCCTCCGCTGGTCTCCTGCGCAAACGCCAGACTGCCCAGCGGAAGCGCCATCGCCCCCGCAAGCAGCATCGTCTTACCCATTCGCGTCATGGTTTTGCCCTCCCGGTATGCGCGTCAATGCGCTAAAGCGACTGTTGACCCAGCCGCGCTTGTTCACAATTTACGCGCGAGGGTCGCTCCGAAACCGTAAACTGTCAAGGCGGACGGATGCGGGATGCAGCGCAACTCAGATAGAGGTTAGCGTGCACGCAAACGGTGGGCGGTTGTCAGGCTAGCCCGACGGCCGAACCCCAGTTTCACCCGATCCTGCGCTGGTCGGCGATGATCTTGCCGTCGTTTGGCAGCGTGCCGGGCGCGACGAGATCGACGCGGCCTTTTAGCTTGGTCACCGATTGCAGACTTGCCGCGACTGCGTCCGCAAGACCGCTTGCCTGCGGGACCCCACATTCGGCTGCAAGCGTCATGACATCTTGCTCCGCTTCACGCGTGACCGAAAGCCGGACCCGGCCGAGTTCGGGATGGCGCTTGGCCACCTCGGCGATCTGGCCCGGATGCACGAACATGCCCTTAATCTTCGTGGTCTGATCGGCGCGCCCCATCCAGCCCTTGATCCGCATATTGGTGCGGCCGCAGGGCGAGCGGCCGGCGAGGGCTGCCGAAAGATCGCCGGTAGCGAGACGGATCATTGGATAATCCGCATTGAATGACGTGACGACGACTTCGCCCACCTCGCCTTCGCTCACCGGATCGCCGGTGCCCGGCCGCACGATTTCCAGAATGACGGACTCGTTGACGACCATGCCTTCGAGCGCCGAAGTTTCATAGGCGATCACGCCGAGTTCGGCGGTTGCGTAACACTGCAACACCGCGACGCCGCGGGCAGCAAGTTCGCTACGCAGCGACGACGGCAGGGCTGCACCGGAAACCAGCCCCCGCTTGATCGAAGAAAGGTCCTTGCCGGATTTCGCCGCCGTATCGAGCAGGATTTTGAGAAAATCCGGCGTGCCGGTGTAACCGCCCGGTTTCAGCTGCGCGATGGCGTCGACCTGCTGCTCGGTATTGCCGACGCCGCCGGGAATGACCGCGCAGCCGAGCGCGTGGGCTCCCGCTTCGAGAATGAAACCGCCGGGCGTGAGGTGGTAGGCAAAGGAGTTATGCACCACATCGCCGGCACGAAAGCCCGCGGCAAACAGAGCACGCGCCGAATTCCACCAATCCTTGCCGTACCCTTCCGGCTCGAAGATCGGGCCGGGCGACATCAGGAGACGCTTGAGCTTACCCGGCTCAGTGACGGCAAAGCCGCCGAGCGGCGGCTTGTTCTCCTGCCGTTCCTTCAGGTCGGACTTGCGCAGCAGCGGCAGCCCGGCAAGTGCGGCGCGCGAACCGACGGACTGCGGATCAACGCCTGACAGCGCCTCGGCCCAACCGGGCGCGCTCATTGCGCGCGCGATTACGTCAGGCAGCCGGGAAAATTGCTCCCGCTCGCGCACTTCAGGCGCGCGCGTTTCCTGAGCGTCGTAGAAATCTGCCATCCGACTTAACGCCGACGCTCAATGCGCCAGCGCCGGACAGGCACCGTCTTCCAGCGGCCGGAAGGCCTTATCGCCAGGGATGGTGGCGACGAGTTTCAGCAAATCCCAATCGCCTTTCGACTCAGCCGGCGACTTGATCTGCACCAGATAAATATCATGCACCATGCGGCCGTCAGGGCGCAGCTTGCCGTTCGGCGTGAAAGCGTCGTTGACCGGCGTCTCGCGCATTTTCGCGATCACGGTCTTGGGGTCGTCCGAGTTGGTCGCCTCGACCGCCTTAAGATAACTGCGCACCACCGAGTAGGTCCCGACCTGGAAGGTCGACGGCGCGGTCTTGCGCCGTTCCAGGAACTTGGCAAAGAACGCCTTGGCCGCGTCGTCGCGACCCGGCAGCCATGGGGAAACATACATCATACCCTGCGCGAGCTGCAGGCTGGTAGCGCGGATCGCCGGCAGCGAATCCAAGCCGAATGGCACTACTTTCTGCTTGTCGGTGATGCCGAACTCGCGCGCGCTCTTGACCGAGTTGATCGCATCATCGCCGCCATTGGCCAGCGCGACAACGTCCGCCTTCGACGCCTGGGCTTGCAGCATGAAGGAAGAATAGTCGGTGGTGCCCAGCGGCGTACGGACGCCGCCCACGACTTTGCCGCCGTTCTTCTCGATGAAAGCGGTAGCGCCGGCCTGCAGTGCGCGGCCGAACACGTAGTCGGCCGTGATGAAGAACCAGCTCTTGCCGAGTTGTGGCAGGGCCTGCCCAATCGCGGCCCCCATCTCGTAGGTATCGTACACCCAGTGGACTGAATTGTTGGGGGCGCAGGCCTTGCCGGTGAAATCGGCCGATCCCGCGCTGGTCAACAGCACGGCCTTGTTGTCGGTCTTGGCGATGCCCAGCACAGCGAAGGCCACCGCTGAATTGACCAGATCGGTGACGGCGTCGACTCCGTCGAGATCGAACCAATGCCGCGCGATGCCGGCGCCGATATCAGGCTTGTTCTGATGATCGGCAGCAACAATCTCAATCGGCACACCGTTAATTTTGTTGCCGAACTCCTCCGCCGCCATCTTCGCCGCCTCGACCGAGCCGACACCCGAATTCTGCTCGTACGGCCCGGAGAGATCGGTGAGCACGCCGATCTTGACCTTCCCTCCGGACATTTCGGCGTGTGCGGCCGGAACGGCAAGCAGAAGCGCCGCGATGGCGGCAATATTGTTGGCGACGAAGCGCATGTGTTTCTCCCAAGGTCTGTCGCGGATATTCGCGCATCTCCGGCGCGTTTAACGGTAGGAATATCGGGCCGGTTTAACGGCGTATTGTCAAGGCGGCAAGCCGGAAGCTGCCGCGCGGGGGGGTCAAATCTCCACGCGAAAGCCGACTTCGATCACGCCGTCATGCGGAATCTTGAAATAATCGGGGGCGCGGCTGGAAATCTTGCTGAGGAAAGCAAAGATCGCAAACGAGATCGGGCTCATCGCCGAGCCTTTCTCCCGCCGCACCACCGTTTCATGCGCCAGATAAAAATGCTTGCGGTCGAGATCGACGTCGAATCCAAGCATTCTGATGTTCTCCAGCGTGCGCGGGATATCCGGCGTTTGCATGAAGCCGAGCCGCGCCTGCACGCGATAAAAGCCATGGCCGATGCGCTCGACCTTGTGCCGTTCGCCGAACGGCACGCGCGGGCGACGCTCGAACACATAGCTCAACAGCGCGACGCGTTCGTGAAAAACCCGATTGTGCTCGAGGTGCCGGATCAGCATCGGCGAAGCGCCGTGCTCGACCTTGGTCAGCCACACGCCAAGGCCAGGCGCGCGGCCAATGACCAGATCGTCGACATAGGTGAGGAAGCGATCGAGCGGCAATATCGACATCTCGTACAAACGCCGCCTCACCTCCAACGATCCCTTGCGCCAGCACAGCATCACGGTCGCGATGGCGGCACCAACAAGGAGTGGAAACCAGCCGCCCTGGACGATCTTGAGCGAATTGGACACCAGAAAAATCGCTTCGATCACGCTGAAGAACGCGATCACCAGGCCGGCAACGATCGGCGGCCAGTTCCAGCGCCCGACCGCGACGCGATAGAGGAGCAGCGTCGTGCACAACATCGTACCCGACACGGCAATTCCATAAGCGGAAGCCAGCGCATCGGAGCTTCTGAAAATCACCACCACAAGCAGCGTGCCGACCAAGAGCATCCAATTCGCCGTCGGCATATAGACCTGTCCGGCCTCATCGCTCGATGTCGGCACGATCCTCGATCGTGGCGACAACCCCATCTGAACTGCCTGGCGTGTCATCGAGAACACGCCGGAGATCAGCGCCTGCGAGGCGATGATCGTCGCCAACGTCGCAAGCAGAACCATCGGGATCAGCGCCCAGCCCGGAGCCTGACTGTAGAACGGGCTTGCCATCGCTTTCGGATCGACGAGGACACGCGCCCCCTGCCCGAAGTAGCTTAAGATCAGCGCCGGAAAGACCAATCCGAACCACGCTTGGCGGATCGCACGGCTGCCGACGTGACCCATGTCGGCGTAGAGCGCCTCACCTCCCGTCAAAGCCAGGAACACACCGCCAAGCACGACGAACAGCGTGAGCGGACTTTCCCTCGCAAAACGAACGGCAGCCAGCGGATTCAGTGCAGTCAAGATCTCAGGCGCAGACCAGATATTGATGGCGCCAAGGACGCCGATAGTGACGAACCAGACCACCATGACCGGCCCGAACAGGCGGCCGACGCTACCGGTCCCGCGAGATTGGAGTGCAAAAAGTCCGACCAGAATGACAAGTGTAGCCGGGACGACAAAGTTCGCCGCCTCCGGACTGAACTTCAGCCCCTCGATCGCGGAAAGGACCGAGATCGCCGGCGTGATGACGCCGTCGCCGTACAGTAACGCCGCCCCGATCACGCCGAGCGCAACCACAAACGACAGTTTGATCCGCTCGGTGGCTTGGCCGTGGTGTTCGACCAAGGACAGCAGCGCCAAAATCCCGCCTTCGCCGTCATTGTCGGCGCGTAACACGATGGTGACGTATTTCAGCGAGATCAGCACCATCAAAGCCCAGAACGTGAGCGAGACGATGCCGAGGACCTGTGTGACCCCCGGTGCTTGGCCCGTGGCCGTGAGCGCCGTCGAAAACGCGTAGAGCGGGCTCGTTCCGATATCGCCGAACACAACACCAAGCGCCGTCAGCGCCAGAAACGATTGCGCGTGCGGGCGTCCGCCTTGCGCGTTGTGCTCGGGCGGATGGTGGTCGGCGGACGCCTTTGGCGATTCCGCCTCAGCGCCGGCTTTTGCTGCCGCATCCATCCGCAAAACCTCGTTGGTCACGAATGTTTCATACGCTCAATCCGTGACAATCAAGATTCGGGCCAGATATCGCTCGCCCGCCCTCACCTTACCTAAGTTCAATCCGCAGGCTGCGTCAGCCCACCTTACCTTGCCGCAGCGAACCGTACGGCAGCGCTGACCACGACCAGCACCACGACGTTCACGGCGAGCGCAATAATTCCGACATTGAGTTCTTTGATCTCCACCGGCAGGGCGGGAAACAGCGTCCCGATGGTGGTGTGCGTCAAGCTTATCGCCGCGACCGTGGCGACGCCCGCCAAGATACCGGCGGCTGCACCCTCGCGCGTGATCCATCGGTTGCGGCCCAGACTGAGAACGAGCGAGGGGAACAGCTGGGTGACAAAGCTGTAGCCCATCAGCAACAACGCCACGATCGTCTGACCGCCCTGCAGCGTGAAGTAGAGGGCAACGAGTGCGACCACAGGCACCAGCACTTTGGCGATCCGCAAGACGCGGGCATCGGTAGCGGACCGGTCAAACGCCCGGTAGAGATTGTTGGCGGCCAACGTTGCCGTCGTCATCAGAATCATCGAACCGGGAACGAGCGCGGTCAGCACACCCGCCGCGCCGATCACGCCAACCGCCCAAGGATCGAAAGCTTTGACCGACAGCTTTAACAGAGCAAGATCGATCTCCGTCCCGGTCAGGCCCGGGACCTGGAGGATGGCTGCGAAGCCGGCAAAGAACACAAACAGCAGGATCAGCTGGTAGACCGGGAGGAAGATCGCATTCAGGCGGATCACTCTCGCTTTCTTCGCTGTGTAGATCGAGCCGAACGAGTGCGGCCACATGTAAAAGCCGAGCGCAGTCAGGAGCACGGTCGACGCAAACCACCAGACGCTTTCGCCGCGCGCTGGCAGCACGGTGAAGCCAGGTTTCGCGTGTTCGATCGCAGCGAACATTGCGCCGAGGCCGCCGTAGTAATGAACAGGAAAATAGACGCCGAGAAATACCACGACGAACAGAATCATCAGATCCTTGGCGACCGCAGTCCAAGCCGAACCGCGTACGCCTGACACCATCACATAAGCGGTGGCAACCGCCGCGCCGATCCACACCGCAACCGTCGAAGAGAGCGCGCCATAGCCGGCAATTTCGACGATGATGCCGAGACCTTTGAATTGCAGCACCAGATAGGGAACCAGCGCGATGATGCCGACGAGCGCTACGATGATGCCCAGCGCGGGGCTGTCGTATTTGCGCACAAAAAAATCCGGCTGCGAGTAGAGATGATTATCCCGCGCGAAACGCCAGATCGGCGGCAGCATGAAATAGGACATGACGTAGGCAAGCGCGGCGTAGCAAAGAATGTAGTAAGTCGGCCCGCCCTTGCCGTAAGCAAACCCACTGCCGCCCAGAAACGTGAACGTCGTATAGATCTCGCCGGCCATCAGCAGGAAGACAAGCGGCGCGCCAAAGGACCGGCCGGCGACGGTCCATTGTTCCAGTCCCATCTGCCTGCCGCGCCGCGCCAGAAAGCCAAGCCCGAGCGCGAGCAGCGCGGCGGCGGCAATGCCGACAAGCGCCCCGTTCATTCGGAGCCGTCCCGGTTTGCCGGATCAAGCCGAAATATCACCGCCATGATCGCCGCGGTCAGCAGGATCCAGGCAACGAGCCACGCCAGAAGGAACGGCAAGCCGAAGATCGTCGGCGTGACCCGATTGACAAAGAACGGGCCGATCAGCATGGCGAAAAATGGCAGCAGCGCGAGGGCGCGAACCATGCGCATCAATTAACCTGCTACGCCTCTCCGGCCGAGGCCTCTCAAGCGTCATAGGCCATTGCAGTCCAACTGCCTAGCGCCGCAAAAGCCCTTTCAACGCGCTAACCGCCGGGCTGCAGCTTCAGCAAGCGATCAGCATTGCCGTGCGCAAACTTTTCCAGATCGGCGGCCGGCAACTTGAGCCCGTCCAGAAACTCCCGTCCCAGCCGGTTGCTGCTGTAAGGGTAATCGATCGAGAACAGCACGCGATCGGCACCGAACACCGCAAGCGCGATCTGAAGCGGCGGCCACGTGAACAGCCCGCTGGTCGTGACCCAGACCTGGTCGAGTATCGTCTTGCCGACCGAACGCGACAGGTGTCCGACGTCTCCCGACAGGGCCTTGTCCGCGCGGACGAGCATAGCCGGCAAGCCTTCGCCCATGTGCCCGATGATCACCTTCAGCCGCGGGTGCCGATCGAGTGCGCCCGAGAGGACAAGCCGCAGCACGTGAATGGCGACCTCGGAGTGCCAACCCCAGGCGGCCATAGACAACCGAAAGCCGGCATCTCCTGGCAGGCCGTCATAGTAGGCCTCGCGCACCGACGGCGGCGGCAGGTTGGGATGAACATAAATCGGCACATCAAGCTTTTCGGCCCGCGCCAGTATAGGTTCGAAGCGCGCATCGTCGAGAAAGCGACCTTCGGTCAAACCATTGATCAGTGCTCCGCAAAAGCCGAGGTCATGCACAGTGCGCTCAAGCTCGTCCGCTGCGGCTTGCGGACTGCGCATCGGCAAATGCGCAAACCCGGCAAGGCGATCGGGATGCGCGGCCATGGCCTTCCCCAAAAGATCATTGATGTCGCGTGCAAAGGCGATGCCTTCAGCGCCATCGAGCAAATCGGCGCCAGGACCCGAAGCGGACAGCACCTGCACCGTGATGCCGGCCTGATCCATTTCGGCAATCCGCGCAGCGTCGAGGTCGGCCATTTGCTTTTCGAGAGGCGCGCCGAAACCCGGCGGAAAACCACGCTTTCCAATCAGATCAGGATTGATCCTGCGCACCAGCGACGGGGCGATGAAATGCTCTTCAAGCGCAACAATTCGCATTGAACCTCGCTTTCGAAGACCGCCGGGCCGATTTGCCGGCCTGTTTGAATTTACCGGTTTCTAACCATAACGCAGCACTATCGCGTTGCGTCATTTTTAAACGAGCACCCATCATGAGCTATCTGCTGCCCCGCGGGGTCTTTGTACTTTTGGCGTGGGGAATGACCTGCGGCCTGATCAAGAAATTGTGGCCCGATGCCGATCCAATGGTGTTCGGGATCGCCGGCGGCGTATGGGTAGCGGGCGGCATGGCCTACTTCGTCTACCTGCGCAAGCTGCGCCGCGACATCGAGGAGCTTGAACGCAATCGGGGCTATGGCGTCAGCCGCTCGGCAAGCTGAAACGCCCATCGATACGGCTTCTTCACGCCTCAAGCGTGTTTGGTCCGGAGTTGCAAACAAGCGGTGAGCAAAACTTACAACCGCTGCTATCGCTCAGGCGCCGGCGCGGTTCCAGCCGCGTGCGCGATCGCCGTAGATCTCGTGCCCGGTTGGCGTGACCGCGACCGTATCTTCAAGTTTGATGAAGCCGCGGCGCGGATGCAGCAGCGTAGTTTCGACCGAAACCACCATGCCGGCTTCGAGAGGTCTCTGCGCATCGTAGGCGTCGTAGGGTACCGGACCTGAGGCGGTCAGCCGCGGCGCTTCGTGGCTGACCAGTCCCATGCCGTGGGCAAGGAATTCGTAGTGATTGTGCAGCTTGGATTTCTTGAGCACCGGCTCGGCCGCGGCATAAATCTCGACGCCATTGACACCCGGGCGGATCGGCTTGAACGCGGCCTGCTGGGTAGCCTCGATCTCGGCAAGCAGGTCCACCAGCTCGGTGTCGGGTTCGCCGACGATGCCCATCCGCGCGAGGTCGCCGATATAGCCCTGGTAATTGCCACCCGAATCCACGGACAGCGGATCGCCTTTCTCCCAGCGCTGATCGGAGGGCGCGCGGTTGAGGCTCGAACCCGCGGCGATCAGGCAATAATCGAATGTCAGGCCGCGTGAGGTTTCCTCGCGGCGCAACGCCTCGGCCAACTCGGCCTTGGTCTCGCCGGCGCCATGGCTGCCGATGACAGCAAGCATCGAATCGATGACCAGATCGGACGCGATTTTGAGCTTCTCCAGCTCTTCGGGCGTCTTGCGCATGCGCAAGCGCTCAAGCACGAACAGCGCATCCTTGATCTCGGAGTTGGGGAACGCCTTGCGCAGAACAGCCGCGGCGTCTGCCGGGAGGAACGCAAGCTCAACGCCAATTCGCGGCGGTTTCGCCGAAAGCTTGCGCACGTAGTCGACGGCCCGCTGCATCACGTCGACCGAGCCGCCGCTCTTCGTGCTCACTTCCGACATCCAGAACGGCTTCAATTGCGTCTGGTAAGTCTCCATACCGTGGCCGAAGTAGCCGGCCTTTTGCGGCGTGCCTTTTGCATAAACGAAGACCGGCAGGTAACGGCTGATCCCCATCGCGTCCATGTTGTCGAAAAAGAACGAGCGATGACCACCGAGGAGGTATTGGACATTGTGCTTGGACGTGGCGAGCAGCACATCGATCCCGGCCTCGTCCATCAGCTGGTCGAGTTGCGCGGTGTCGAAAGGCGCTGCGTCTTGTTTCTTCGTGATGTCCAGCATGATCGATCTCCTGGTCGGCGAGGCTCCCTGTACCGTCAGTGTATCAAAGCCCGCCGCAGATATGAACCTGCTTCTGGTCGCCGACAGCAATGCGGCTTAGGCAGGTCGAAACCGCGGCCGAAGCGAAGCTCGGGTGACGGTTGGGGCGCGCCAGCGCAACCGCGACGGGTCAGGCCGCCGTTTTCTCCGGCGATTTGGCCGGCGACTGGACCGCCGCGATCAGATCGGCGGCGCTACGCATGGCGCGATCGAGAATAAGCTCGATGGAAGCGATTTCGACACGGTTGCGGCCTGAGTCCTTGGCGCGATAGAGCGCGTGATCGGCGTGCGCGAGCATCGCCGAGAGATCAAGCACGGCGTCATGGCTCATGACGATGCCGATGCTCACCGTGGCGGCGATCGGCTGAGCCTGGACCTCGCAGGCAGCTGCGGCGAAATCGGTACGGATTTGCTCCGCGACGGCCAAGGCACGCTCGGGTGTGGCGTCGCGTAACAACGCCGCAAACTCCTCGCCGCCGAGGCGGCCAAACAGATCGACGTGCCGCAGCGAGCTGCTCGCCACATCGGCAAAAATCTCCAGCACGCGATCGCCGACGGCGTGTCCGAAACGATCATTGATCGATTTGAAATTGTCGAGGTCGAGCAGCATCACGGCGGTCGGACGCGGATCGGTCGCCTGCTGCTTGAGCTGGGCTTCGCCGTCCTGCAGGAAAGCGCGCCGGTTGGCGACCCCGGTCAACGGATCGACCAGCGCCGCGGTCTTGTGGCGGTACTCGGTCCGCTCCTTTGCCATCGCCAGCAGAATAAAGGCGATGGCGATCGTGAACAGGAGCGCTTCGAAGCTGAGCACCGTGAGCCAGAGGCTCGCGAACATCTGATTGCCGGTCGGCGACCACGGCAGCATGGCGCCGAATGGCGTGCGCAACAAATAGAGCGCACCGTGCGCGAACAACAGAAAGATCGCCGGCCAGCGCGACACCAAGGGTTCGCTGCGCCCGCGCCAGAATTCATACGCCGTCGCCCAGGTGTAGGTCGTAATGATGGCCGAGCTCATGAGCACCCGTACATCGTAAGCCTGGGCAAAGCCCGGGATACGGCAGGCGATCAGCCAAAGCGCGGCACCACCGAACAACAGAATTGGCTGCGGCCGGTGATGGTCGAAAACGCGCGCACCGGTCCACGTCACGGCAAAGGAGGTCAACAGCAGGGTGTTGGCAAGATCAATCGATACCAGATCCGATACCGAGCCGTAGAGGCCGAACAGCATGACCGAAGCCGCTCGCAACAAGTGCGCAAAGCCCCACCAGGCCACACCACAAATTGCGGTATTCTGGGCCCAGGCGAACAGCAGCAGCAAACCGAGAAGCGCTTCCACGTATATGGTGACGAGGAGCAGCGTATTGACGTCGAGATTTATCGCGTTCCACCAGAACGGCCGGCTGCAGGCAAACGATCGCTGAAAGCCCCTTCATGGTCGGGGTTAAGGCACCGCTGGAAACAATCAGTGAATAGGCATATGGCGGCTTGGAACTTGGGCCGTTATGGTTTCGGCACCGTTGCGAATGTTCGCGGTATTTGATCCACCCTTGTTCGCAATGGCTTAGTCCTTTAGGGTCACGGCCGTCCGGGATCATGCGAAAATGCAGTTCAGCAACGGAATCATAGAAGCGATCGGCAACACGCCGTTGATCAAGCTTGAACGGGTCTCCGCGGCGACCGGCTGCACCATTCTCGGCAAGGCCGAGTTCATGAATCCCGGTCAGTCGGTGAAGGATCGCGCTGCTCTCTTCATCATCGAAGACGCAATCAAGAAGGGCGAGCTCAAGCCCGGCGGCGTCATTGTCGAGGGGACGGCCGGCAACACCGGCATCGGTCTTGCGCTCGTCGGCAACGCCATGGGCTTCCGCTCTGTGATCGTGATCCCGGAAACCCAGAGCCAGGAGAAGAAAGACACACTGCGCCTGTGTGGCGCGGAGTTGGTCGAGGTGCCGGCGGTGCCCTATTCCAACCCTAACAACTACGTAAAACTGTCAGGCCGACTTGCCGAACAGCTGGCTAAAACCGAAAAGAACGGAGCGATCTGGGCGAACCAGTTCGATAACGTTGCCAACCGCCAGGGACACGTCGAGACCACGGGACCGGAAATCTGGCGGCAGACCGATGGCAAGATCGACGGCTTTACTTGCGCGGTCGGAACCGGCGGCACCTTGGCCGGCATCGGCATCGCGCTCAAATCGTTCAACAACGCCGTGCGCATCGCACTCGCTGATCCGATGGGTGCCGCGCTTTACAGCTACTACACCACCGGCACGCTGAAGTCGGAAGGCTCATCCATCACCGAGGGCATCGGACAAGGTCGGATCACCAAAAATCTTGAGGGTGCGCCGATCGACACCGCCTATCAGATCCCGGACGCGGAGGCGGTGCCGATCATCTTTGACCTGCTTGAACACGAAGGCCTCTGCCTCGGCGGCTCCTCGGGTATCAATATCGCCGGCGCCGTTCGGCTTGCGAAAGAGGTTGGACCCGGCCATATCATCGTGACTATCCTGGCGGATTACGGCACGCGGTACCAATCGAAGCTGTTTAATCCGCAGTTTCTGCGCGAAAAGAACCTGCCGGTGCCGACTTGGCTCGAACGGCACTCGCAAATCAAGATTCCCTACGCGTGAACATTGCCAGCGCGCTCGCGTTGTCACGAGATGACCGCCATGCTGAGACCTGAAGATAATTCCACCCCTTCGCCCAAAAGCCGCTGGCTGGTTTCGGCCGATTGGCTCGCCGACCACTTGCATGATCGTAACGTGATTGCTGTCGACAGCTCCTATTTTCTGCCGGGGCAGCCACGCGACGCGCATGCCGAATACCGCGACGGCCACATCCCCGGCGCCGTTTTTTTCGACATCGATAAGATCGCTGACGACTCCAGCGACTTGCCGCACACCCTGCCCGGCCCAAAGCATTTCGGCGAAGCGGTCGGGACGCTTGGCATCGGCAACGGCGACACGGTCGTCATCTATGACAGCTCCGGCCTGTTTTCGGCGGCACGGGTATGGTGGACGTTCCGGATCTTCGGCGCGAAGAAAGTTTTTATCCTCGATGGCGGCCTGCCAAAGTGGAAGGCTGAGAATCGTCCGCTGGAAAAGGGCGATGCCAAGCGGCCGGCCAAGAAATTCAATGCCGAGATGAATGTCGGGGCAGTGGCGACGCTTTCGGACATGCGCATGGCGCTGAATGACGACAATACCCAGATCGTTGATGCACGCTCAGCCGGCCGCTTCGCGGGCAAAGAGCCGGAACCGCGACCCGGCCTGCGCCCGGGTCACATGCCGCGCGCATTGAATGTTCCATACAGCCAATTGATCGAAGACGGTCAACTGACGTCGCGCGCGCGCATCGAAGCCGCGTTTAAGAGCGCGGGCGTCGATCTCGAAAAGCCGATCATCACCACGTGCGGCTCCGGCGTCACGGCCGCGATTCTGACGCTCGCGCTTGAATCGATCGGCAAACAGCCGCAAGGCCTGTACGACGGTTCGTGGGCCGAATGGGGCTCGCGCCCTGATGTGCCCGTCGAACGCGGCTAGAATGGAAACCTTCTTCGTCGAACACATCGACACGCCGACCGGCCCGATGCGCGTCGTCACCGACGGCAAAGGACGTTTGCGGGCGGCCGATTGGGACGACCACGCACCGCGGATGCAGAAGCTGCTGCAACGCCACTATGGCGCCGGCTCAGTCGAACTGCGCGAACCTGCGCGGCCGTCGGCGGCTGCGCGCGCACTTTTGGCATATTTCGAAGGCGACCTGAACGCGGTCGATGAAGTGCCGACAGAGACTAACGGTACGGCTTTTCAACGCGCTGTTTGGACGGCATTGCGCAAGATCCCCATTGGCCGCACTGTCAGCTACGGCGCGTTGGCCGCTCAAATCGGGAACCATAAAGCTGTGCGCGCGGTGGGCCTCGCCAACGGCGCCAATCCGATCGCCATCGTCGTTCCCTGTCATCGGGTGATCGGCGCCAACGCCTCGTTGACCGGTTACGGCGGCGGACTTCACCGCAAACGATGGTTGCTTGCACACGAGCGCGGCGACCGGCCGTTGTTTGCAGAACACGACCTCGCTGCCGCGCGGTAAACTCCGGTTTCTCAACGCGGGTATATAATGACCGTGCCGAGACCTTGGCTCTGGTACGATTTCGCCGACGTTGAATTCAGGCTACACTAAGCGCGGAATCTTCAGGTACGGCCTCTTTCCAGCGGAGCCGATCATGCTTTTGCTCAAACCCAACTGCGAATGCTGCGACGTAGATCTGCCGCCGAATTCGCGCGACGCCATGATCTGTTCATTCGAGTGCACCTTCTGCCGCGGCTGCGCGGAAGGCGTGCTCAAAGGACGCTGTCCCAATTGCGACGGCGAGTTTGTCCAGCGCCCGATCCGGCCGGCGGCAGCGCTTGCCAAATTTCCGCCGTCGACGGAGCGGTATTTTAAGCCCGAAGGCTGCGCGGCCGTCGCAGCCACGCAATAGGCGCTTTGCCTTTCGGGGAGCGGAGACACCCGTGATTTTTCGCCAACTGTTCGATAGCGCGTCGGGAACCTACACCTATCTCCTCGCCGGTCGTCATGGCGGAGAAGCCCTGATCGTCGATCCGGTGCTGGAACGGGTCGACCGGTATTTGCAGCTGGTGCGCGAGCTCGACCTCAAACTGGTCAAGGCGGTGGACACCCACCTTCACGCCGATCATGTCACCGGGCTCGGCGCGCTTCGCGACCGCACCCATTGCATCACGGTGATGGGCGAGCAGACCCACGCCGACGTTGTTTCCATGCGCGTGACGGAAGGCGACCGCATCGCCATCGAGGGCGTCAGCCTCGACGTCCTATATACGCCCGGCCACACCGACGACTCCTATTCGTTCTTGTTGGCCGACCGGGTTTTCACCGGCGACACGCTGCTGATCCGCGGCACCGGACGCACCGACTTCCAGAACGGCGATCCGCGGGCGCAATACGATTCCATCTTCAACAAGCTGATGAAGCTGCCCGACGACACCCTGGTTTATCCCGCCCACGACTACAAGGGCGACACCGTCTCCACGATCGGCGAGGAGAAGTTCTTCAACCCCCGGCTCAGGGTTAAATCGATCGATGAATACGTCGATCTCATGAACAATCTGAAATTACCCAACCCGAAGATGATGGACGTAGCCGTGCCTGCCAACATGCATGTCGGCCTGCGCCAGGAAGAGATCGCGCGCAAAGGCTGGGCGCTATCGGCGGCCGAGGCGATCGTATTGTGCGGGCGCCCGGGCGTCGCCATGATCGATCTGCGCGAACAAACCGAACGCGATAAGCACGGCGTCATTCCCGGTTCGGTGCATACGACCTACGCGGACCTACACGACAATGTCCGCGCCGGCGGCATGCTGCACGAATTGGCCGCGGCGACCGGCAAGCGCATGGTGTTCTATTGCGCGTTCGGCGAGCGCTCAGCGATGGCGGTGCAGGCGGCGCAAGACGCTGGCCTTACGTCTGCCTGTCACATCGAGGGCGGCATCAATGCCTGGAAAAAGGCCGACGGGCCGCTCGCGCGATAACGGCGTACGTTGCAAGGACGGCGAAAGCCGCAAGCGTCGATCTTGCGGCTTCCACGTTTTGGCACCCACCGCGGGTTCGGCAGACGCCCCGCCTATCACTCACGATGACCTAGAGCTGCGACCCCTGATCCTCGCTCTCCGTCGAGTTCGGCAACTGTGCCGCCGGCGCGTGATCGTCTTGACCGAAACGTCGGTTCTCAAAATGCTGCCATTGGCCGCCTTGGTTGCCGTTCCCTCCGTCATATCCCTGGCGCCAACGGGATCCGTAACCCTCGTTGCTCGCGTGCATGTGATGATGCGGCCGCAACATGTGCGCCAGGATGTGGAAGCGACGCTTCTGCGCGTCGTCCAGGCTCTGATACAGCGGCATCCCGGTGTCGGCGATCTGTTTGAGTGCAGCGCCGGCTTTAGACATGCTGTCCGCGCGCTGCGCGAGCCGATCGAACGGCGTGGCCGGGGCCTGATCCGGTTGGCTGCCCGCTTGGCGGGCCTGCATGCGCTCAATGTGCAGTTTCGCCATGTCGCGTAGGGCCTGCTCGAACGGCGGCCAGTTCTTCGCTTGATCGGGCGTAAGCTGGAGACCGGCCTTGAGTGCAGCGACGCGCGCGTCAGTAAATGCCGCCATGTCCTGCGCGGTCGGCCGATAGTGCTGCTGGAAACCCGACCCGCCGTCACCGCCGGGTCCGCCAAAACGCTGCTGCGCGTAGACGATCGAAGAGCCGGCGATCGCAAGCGCTGCTGCCGCGACTACCACAGGCTTCAACATATTTTCCTCCGCGGAAATCTGAACCGCTCAAAGTAGAGGGCCGCAGCCTCGTTGTTACAAGTTAAACTTTTGTCAGATTAGCGGGCGCTCATCCACAATTCCACCGTGATGATGAACCGACGTTCAATGTGAGTTGAAAAATTAATTTAGCGCAGTATTTGTTTCAAAAATGTGCGCGTGCGCTCATGCTGCGGGCGGTGAAAAAATTCTCCCGGCGCATTGATTTCGACGATCTGCCCGTCGTCCATGAGGATCACGCGATCGGCTACCTGCCGGGCGAAACCCATCTCATGGGAGACCACGAGCATGGTGATGCCGTCGCTCGCCAGCTCTACCATGGTGTCCAGCACTTCTTTCACCATTTCCGGATCGAGCGCCGAGGTCGGCTCGTCGAACAGCATGATGTTTGGATTCATGCACAGAGCCCGCGCAATCGCCACGCGCTGCTGTTGGCCGCCGGAGAGGCGCGCTGGATATTTGTCGGCTTGCTCCGGTATTTTCACGCGCGCCAGATAGTCCATCGCCAACGCTTCGGCGTCCCGCTTCGGCATATGCTGCACCCAGATCGGCGCCAGCGTGCAATTCTCCAGCACGGTCAAATGCGGAAACAGGTTGAACTGCTGAAACACCATGCCGACGTCACGGCGCACGGCGAGAATGCGCTTGGGGTCCTCCGTCAGTTCGATGCCATCGACGATGATGCTCCCGCGCTGCCAATCCTCCAGCCGATTGACGCAGCGAAGCAGCGTCGACTTGCCGCCGCCGGAGGGACCGCAGATGACAATACGTTCGCCGCGCGAGACCTTCAGGTTGATGTCGCGCAATACATGGAAATCGCCGTACCACTTGTGCAGGCCGATGACTTCGATTGCTACTTCGGCTGAACGATTCGCGGTGCTCTGCTGATCCACACCCGGCTGCATGGGACTCCTTTAGCGCCGCCCGGAGCGGGCCAAGCGAACTTCCACGCCTCGCGCATAGCGCGACATGCCATAGCAAAAGACAAAGTAGAAGAGTGCCGCCAAAACGTAGCCGGTGATAGGGATATTCGGCGCCGCCCATTTCGGGTCGGCGCGCGCCGCCTCGATGGTGCGCAGAAAATCAAAAATGCCGACGACAAAAACCAGCGTCGTGTCCTTGAACAGCCCGATGAAGGTATTGACGATGTTCGGCAGCGTGATGCGCAAGGCCTGCGGCAGAATGATCAGGCCCATCATGCGCCAGTGGGTAAGGCCCAAAACCCGAGCCGCCTCATATTGCCCGCGGGGGACAGCAACGAGTTCCTCCGCGCACCACCTCGGCCATATAGGCGGAAGCAAACAATGCCACGCCAATCAATGCACGAATGAGCTTGTCCGGTGCCAGGCGTTCGGGGACGAACAGCGGCAGCATCACGCTTGCCATAAATAGCACGGTGATGAGCGGCACGCCGCGAACGAATTCGATGAATGCGACCGATACCCATTTGACGACCGGAAGCTCGGAGCGGCGACCCAGTGCCAGCAAGACGCCGAGCGGCAGCGAGAACACCATGCCGACCGTGGCCACCACCACAGTCACGAGAATACCGCCCCAAGACGAGGTCGGGACTACGGCAAGGCCGAGGAACAGGGCACCGTGCAGCAAAAAGAACGACAACAGCGGCAGCACGATAAAAAAATAAATCGCGCCAAGGTCGCGGCGCGGAGCAGACAATCGTAACAGCCACACGATGCCGAAAGCCAAAGCGAGGAAAAAAACGTCAACTCGCCACCGCTCGTTGATCGGATAGAAACCGTAGACAAAATAAGATGACCACACCCGTACGAACGCCCAGCAGGCGCCCGGATTCGGCAGCGCTGGCGACGCCAAACATGCATCGCGGTCACTTCCGGACCAGATCGCATCGATCAGAAAGAACCGCACGAGCGGCGGCAGCGCCCAGACAATGAACAAGACGCAAATCAGCGTGAGCGCGATATTGATCGGGCTGGAAAAGAGGTTGGCGTGCAGCCAGCCGAATATCCCGGTGCGCGACGTTGGCGGCGGGAGCCGCTCGGCCGGGATCAAGCGCAGATACAGGGCCGACTCGTCACTGATGGCGCTCATCCCGGTCAGCGCTCCACAATCGCCGCCGAACGGGCGTAAAGATTCATCAGGAGCGACACGAACAAGCTCAGGGCCAGATAGACCGCCATGGTGATGGCGATCACCTCCACCGCCTGGCCGGTGATATTGAGCACGCTGCCGGCGAAGACTTGCACCAGATCGGGGTAGCCGATGGCAACAGCGAGCGAGGAGTTCTTGAGCAAATTGAGGTACTGACTGGTCAAAGGCGGAACAATCACGCGCATCGCTTGCGGGATGACGACCAGGCGGAGCGTCGCTCCCGGACGCAGGCCGAGCGCTTGCGCAGCCTCGATCTGTCCGGAATGCACGGCAAGAATGCCGGCGCGCACCACCTCGGCAATGAAGGCAGCGGTGTAGATCGTCAGCGCAACAATCAAGGCCGCAAATTCGGGAAGAATCTCGATGCCGCCGCTGACATTGAAGCGGCCCATCTGCGGAACGCTCAAGGTCAGCGGAAACCCGGCCAGCGCAAAGACGGCGAGCGGCAGCCCGACAACGAGGCCAAGCGCGGGCCACAGAATTTGCATCTCCGCACCGGTGCGCGCGAGGCGGCGCCGCGCCCAAGTGTGCAGCGCGATCGTGGCGGCTATGCCGACGAGGAGCGCGATGACGACGGCTGTGAAATGCGTGCCGAAGACCAACCGCGGCAAGAACAGGCCGCGGTTGTTGAGAATGGCGCCACCGGGCAACGAAACGCTGCCGCGCAATTGCGGCAGCGACTTGAGCACGGCGTTGTACCAGAACAGCAACTGCAGCAGGAGCGGCACGTTGCGGACCAACTCGACGTAGCCGCCGGCAAGCCGCGCGACCAGCCAATTGCGCGAAAGCCGCGCGATGCCGATGACGAAGCCGAGCGCCGTCGCCAGCACGATGCCTATCGCGGCAACAAGCAGCGTATTGAGCAGACCGACCCAGAAGGCGCGACCAAAGCTCGATGTGCTCGGCGAGTAGTCGATCAATGATTGACTGATGTCGAACCCGGCCGTGTTGTTCCAGAAGCCAAAGCCGGAGGCGATGTGGGCGCGGGCAAGATTCTGCGCCACGTTGTAGGTCATGCCGGAGGCAACCGCCACGATCGCCGCAGCAATCGCGACCTGGACCGCAATCGTGCCCAGGCGGTGCGGCGCGCGCGGCCGCTCCTTATGCGAGAAGACTTGCAGCAAGCCTTGGGCGTTCTCTGCCATCGGGTGGCACGACGCGAACCGGCACTTGGCGACAGATCAGCGAACCGGAAGCCCGTATTGGAGGCCGCCCTTGGTCCAGAGCGCGTTGAGGCCACGCACGATTTTCAGCGGCGAGCCCTGACCCACGTTGCGCTCGAAAGTCTCGGCGTAATTGCCGACGTGCTTGACGATGCGGTAGGCCCAATCGTTGGTGAGACCGAGTCCCTCCCCGTATTGACCCTCGACGCCCAGCAGTCGCCGCGTTTCCGGATCGTCGGATTTGAGCTTTTGGTCTACGTTAGCCTTCGATACGCCCAGCTCTTCAGCGTCGAGCATGACAAAGTGCGTCCAGCGCACAATATCGCTCCACTGATTGTCGCCTTGGCGCACTGCGGGACTAAGCGGCTCCTTGGAAATGATCTCAGGCAGCACGATGTGCTGACCCGGCTCGGCCAGCCGCAACCGTTCGCCGTAGAGGCCCGACGAATTGGTCGTGTAGGAATCGCAGCGGCCGGATTCATAGGCTTTGAGAGCCTCTTCGGCCGTCACGAATGCCACGGTCTTAAGACCCATGTGGTTGGCACGGAAATAGTCGGCGAGATTGAGCTCGCTGGTGGTGCCTTGCTGCACGCATACGGCGGCATCGTTCAGCTCCAGCGCCGAGCTGACCTTGAGCGCCTTGTGCACCATGAATCCTTGGCCGTCGAAATATGTAACGGCGGGAAATTCCAAACCGAGCGAACTATCGCGCGACAATGTCCAGGTGGTGTTGCGGGAAAGAACGTCGATCTCGCCCGATTGCAATGCTGTGAAACGATCCTTCGATGTTAACGGGACAAACTTGACCTTGGTCGGGTCATTGAAAATTGCAGCCGCAACGGCCCGGCAGAAATCGACATCGAACCCCGTCCAGTTGCCCTGCGGGTCGGGCAGCCCAAAGCCGGCCAACGTGCCGTTGGCACCGCAGATGAGCTCGCCGCGCTCTTTCACCGCCGCAAGCGTCTGTGCAGACGCCGCATGCGTCAAGAATGCCAGCAATGTTGCCGAAGCAATTGCCATAGCGAGGCGTTTCATATTCAGGCCTTTCAGGATGGCGGCACGCGAAGAATTCTGCGGCGCCTTCAGGAACTCCCCTACCGCCGGGCATCTGAGGACGATAGCCCCATAAGGTCAAGGGTTGACGGGGATGGATGATGCCGAAGTAATGGCACAATTGGTGGTACACGGGTGTATCGAGGTACCGCGAGATACACGAGAGACGAAGCCGATGAAAGAGGGAAACAAGGGCGGCCCTGCCCCAGCCCGGCATCAGGATACGCGCGTGATCAACGCCGGGCGCGATCCCGCGTCATATCACGGCTTCGTCAACCCGCCGGTCTATCACGCGTCGACCGTCCTCTATCCCAGCGCCGAGGATTTTCTCGCCCACCGTGCGCGCTATCAGTACGGACGGCGCGGCACGCCGACGACAGAGGCGCTCGAACTCGCGCTGCAGGAGCTCGAAGGTCCGCAGTGCGCCGGCGTGGCGCTGCTGCCGTCCGGACTTGCGGCAATCTCGACGGCATTGCTGTCAGTGGTTCACGCCGGTGACCATATCCTTGTCACCGACAGCGTGTACGGACCAACGCGCGCCTTCTGTGACCAGATCCTGACCCGGTACGGCGTCACCACCGCCTATTTCGATCCGCTCGCCGGCGCCTCGATCACAGCGCTCATGCGCGAGAACACCCGCGCCGTGTTTCTCGAGTTGCCGGGCTCGCTGAGTTTCGAGATGCAGGACGTGACCGCAATTGCCGAAGCAGCGCATGCCAAGGGCGCGATCGTGCTGATGGATAATACCTGGGCGACCCCGCTGTTCTACCGCGCACTCGATTTCGGCGTCGATCTCTCAATCCAGGCCGGCACCAAATATATCGGCGGCCACGCTGACGTGATGATCGGAACGGTTTCGGCCAATAGCCGCACGGTCGCAGACCTAAAGACCAACGTGCGCTTGAGCGGATTATGCGTCGGCCCCGATGACGTTTATCTCGGCCTGCGCGGACTGCGCACATTGGCGGTGCGACTCGATCGGCATTACCGCTCCGGGCTCGCCGTCGCGCGGTGGCTCGAACAACGCCCGGAGGTGCTGCGACTGTTGCACCCGGCCATGGCAAGCCATTCCGGTCACGCGTTGTGGAAGCGGGATTTCACAGGCGCCTGCGGCTTGTTCAGCGCGGTACTCAAGCCGGTCCCGCAGAAAGCCGTTTATGCATTTCTCGACACGCTCGATTTGTTTGGCATCGGCGCGTCCTGGGGTGGTTTCGAGAGTCTGGCCATTCCGTTCGACTGCACCAGCGTGCGCACCGCGACGGGCTGGGCGCCGGGCGGCCCGACCGTGCGTTTCCATATCGGACTGGAGGCGGTCGAGGACTTGCTCGCCGATCTCGAACGCGGCTTCGCGGCGCTCGCGGTCGCGGCGCAGGCTTAAATTCGTTATTTGGCAACTGGTGCGGTCCTGCCGACGACCTCTCGGGCGGCAATCCCGAGCCGACGCAACGAAGGTCCCGGAAAAGCTCGCAAATCTTGAGCGAAAAACACCAGGCCTCGCGCCGCAAACCACCGGCGCACCATCAGCGCGCCAATCACGCCCACCAGTCCGCCGGCAACGACATCGCTTGGATGGTGGACGTTAATGGCGACGCGGGTGAACATGATGATCAACGCGTACGCCCACATCACGGCACGCCCGCGCGGCCAAATCGCCCCGATGGCGATTGCGGCCGCGGCCGCCGTCGTAGCGTGCCCCGAGGGCATGCTGGCGTATTCGGGCGACCAGCTCAGCGGCTTGTAGAAAAACGGATTATCGCGCGGGCCGACGTAAGGGCGCGCCCGCCCGATCAGACGCTTGACAATGGTGTCGAACAGGCTCGGCAGCCCAATTGCAATAAACAGAAAGCCGCAGCGTGCCATTACTACGTCAAGCACGCCCTGCGTCATCCGCGGCAGCCACGGCCCAACGAGCGCTGCGAGAATCAAAACAATAAAACCGAGCGGATAGAGAAAGCGACCGGACAGGCCGAAATTGGTGATCTCTTCCGCAGGATCGGTGACCCATTGCGGTAGATGCCGCGCCCAGTTGCTGGCTGCGGCGTCGAGGAAGAACATCGAAGCAACGATAGCGGCAATGGTGACGGCGACCGCCGCCAGCGTACCGGCGCGAACGCGCGGAGGCTTGGCGCGTGGCGCGCGGGTGAGAACGAGAATCGCATGCCAGAGATTGGTCCCAGTGCGCAGCACGCCGGCGAAAAACGCCGCAAATATGATCGCTGCCCCAAAACTTCGCGATGACGCGCGATTGCTCGTATTCATGCTTCTCCCGGCGCAAAATGGGGATCAACCATAGAGAATACGTCCGCGCCGGAAAAGGACGTTTCAGGGATGAGCGCAGGGCGTAACCGGGCAGTCTGATCGAAACGCCGGCATCGTTGCAGAACCGCGATCGTCGAGTTGCACGACGACACTATCTGTGGCCCCCGCGCCATCGATCACCGTCACGCGCGCAAATCCCGGGCCTTCGGGCTGGAAGAACAGCGTTCCCCGTAGTTGAGCGCGTGCTGGAACACCGTTGACGAGAACTGTGAGCGGAGCAATCGCTCCGGTGACTTTCAGAGGCACGGGATTCGGTTTGTCGCCAGCGGAGGCCAGTTCGAGCCGGGCACCGTCCGGCGGAAACAGGATATGTACCCGGTTGAGCGCAGCCTCGCCGGCATGATCGCGCGGCGCAAAATGCTTGAGCGGCGGCAGCAACCGGGCGCTTGTTGTTATGACAACACCATCGGGCGCGCGCGGCATTGGCGCCGGCGAGATCTGCAAGCGCGCGAAAGCGTCGAACAGGATCGGCGCGGCTGCATTACGGCCGACCAGACGCGGAACCGGCGCACCATCCGGACGGCCGACCCAGATGCCGATCGTGTGCTTACCGTCGAAGCCGATCGACCAGGCATCGCGGTAACCGTAGCTGGTGCCGGTCTTGAACGCGATACGTCCGGGTACACCGTTCTCAGGTGGCGGCGTGCCAAGGAGGACGTTGCTCACGTACCACGCCGCAACCGGTCCCATCAGCCGGACGCCTTCCCCGCTTTCGGCGGCAGACGATGCGGAAGCGAATCGCTCCCGGAGCGGCAGTACGGTGCCCTGGCGCGCAATCCCGCTATAGAGCATCACCAGATCCGCAAGCCTGATGCCGATGCCGCCAAGACCGATAGCGAGGCCCGGTGGCTCACCCTCCGGCAGCACGAGCGTGGCGCCGGCTTGCGAAAGCCTTGCCATCAACCGGCTTGGACCAACTTGATCGAGCACCGCGAGAGCCGGGAGATTCAAAGACTGCTGCAGCGCCCTGCGAACCGTCACCGTGCCCTGAAAGGTGAGATCGAAGTTCTTTGGCGCGTAGCCGCCATACCGCGCCGGCCGGTCTTCGATCAGCGTCTCGGGGTGGATGAAGCCGTCCTCGAAGCCAAGACCATAGATGAACGGTTTCAACGTAGAGCCGGGTGAGCGGAGCGCCTGAGTCACATCCACCTGCCCGGCGCGGCGAGCATCGAAATAATCGGGCGAGCCGACACGCGCGCGCACCTCGCCGGTCGCATTGTCGATGACGAGCATGCCGAGCGAGACCTCGGGTCCAAGAGTCTGTGCAAGCGTGCGGACGCGCTCGCGTGCAAGCTGTTCAAGGTTCCGCTGCAGGTCGGCATCGATCGTCAGACGCACCTCGCCGCCTGCCGGAGTTTCGGTGATCGCCCGATCTGCCGCGTGCGGCGCAAGCATCGGCATCGGACCGCGGCCTGCGGGGACCGGCTCTGCCTTCGCCAATACGATCTCATCGGCCGGCACGCCGCCGAGCGCAGCGAACTGGTCAAGAACGCGATTGCGCGCTCTGCGCGCCGCCTCGACCGAGCGGTCGGGCCTCCTCGCTTCGGGCGATTGCGGCAAAGCCACTAAGAGCGCCGCTTCGCCGAGCGAGAGCCGGCGCGGCTCCTTGCCGAAATAGACCAGAGAAGCGGCGCGAATTCCCTCAATGTTGCCGCCATAGGGCGCCAGATCGACATAAAGCGAAAGCACTTCGTCCTTCGTCAGCGCGCGCTCGATTTCGATCGCGCGTACGATTTGACGCAATTTCGCAACAAGGCTTCGGCCGCTGCGCGGCTCGAGGAGCCGCGCCACCTGCATGGTCAACGTCGAGGCGCCGGAGCGAATCCGGCCACTGGTTGCAAGCTGAAATGCGGCGCGCACCAGTGCCAGCGGATCGACGCCATGATGCGCGCGAAACCTTTTATCCTCGAAGGCAAGCAGCATGTCGAAAAAGCGCGGGTCGACATCGGCGACCGTCGCCGGCAGGCGCCAGCGGCCTTCGCCGGTCGCGTAAGCGCGCAACAAACGGCCTTCGCGATCGACGACCCGCGTCGAGAACAAAAGGTCTTTGCCCAGTGGAGCCGGACCAAGCGACGCGACCCACCAGCCAAGGCCGGCGACGGCCGCGACGCAAACTAGCGATGCGGCGACCGCAGCAACCCGCATTTTGCTACGCGTCATTTACTCGCCGTGACTTCAACATTCTCCGTCCCCGTGCGGCCGAAGCGATCGGGGCGATACATATCCTCAACGCTTGCTTGCGGCCTCACGTATTTGCCTGGCGCAACCGCGCGCACGACGTAAGCGACAGTAAACACCGGCAAGTCGTCCTTCTTGCGCTCGAAGGCGGCCGTGAACCGGTCGTCGCGGAACTCGGAACTTACCGGCTCAAGCCCATCCGTGATCCACGACAACGTGCCGGTATCGCCGGACGAAACGAGGTGCGGATTGTCGATCTCGAATCCCGCCGGCAGATAATCGGCAACGATCAGCCGGCCGAATTGCGGTTGTGATTCAGTCACTTTCAGTACGACCGCAAGGCGGGTGTTCTGCTTGACCTCTTTGGCGTCGACCGGCTGGCCGTCGAGCGTGTAGGTCAGGCGCTCGATTTTGAAGCCTTTGGCGATCGCAGCCTCGGGCGTCAGCGGCGCGCCGCTAACGGTTACCACCGCCTGCACTTCACCCTCGCCGTTGTTGGTGACACGCAACGGCTCCTTCAAGTCAGCGGCGCGAAAAGTGCGGAACAGCGGCCGCGACATCGGCTCCCCGCCGACATCGAGCGAGAGCTTGCCGCCATCCTTTGCCATCGCGTTTGCCGCGAGCAACAGCCAGGCATCCTCCTGCGTTGAAGTCGGACGCAGGTTTACCCGCGCCGCCTCGACGCGTTGGACGGCAGCTTGCACCGTGGCGCGTGGCGCGCCGCCTTCGCTCGCAAGCGCAACAAGGGCCGCAGCATCGCGCAGCGTCGAACCGTAGTCCTCGCGGCTGGCCAGATCGGGCGGCGCCGCAGGTGTGATCGCCGCAAGCGCCGCCGCATAGGCGCGCTCGGCGCGCGTGCGGTCGCCAACCATCCCGAGCGCAGCGGCGATTTGCGCTTTGGCAATGGGCGTTGACAACGCGTCAAGCTTGGCATCGGCGAGGTAGCGCAGGTCGCCGATCGGCGCCAATCCGTTGCGCGCCAGGACGTACAGCGCATAGGCGAGATCGGTGCCGCCGTTTCTGCCGGAATCGGTCATGTTGGCGACGTCGTTACGCAGGCGATTGAGCCCGAGCTTGAACGCGGTTTCCGGGACAGCGACCTTGCGCTCGCGCGCCCTGGTCAGGAAGTCCATGACATAGGCGTTGAGCCAGACGTCGGCGCCGCCGACACCCCAGAGACCAAACGAACCGGTACTGTCTTGCCGCGTCAGCAACATCTCGATGGCTTCGCCGATCCGCCGATCCGTGGTCGGATCGGTCGCCATAAGCGTGCCTTTAGCCAGCTCGCTGACATAGAGGAGCGGCATCGCGCGGCTCGTGATTTGCTCAGAACAGCGAAACGGATAGCGATCGAGCGCCGCCAGCAGGCTCGCCGCATCGAGCGCCGTGGAAGCCCCGACCGAAATCGACACCGCGCCGGTGCCGGGGACCAGATCGGCAAATAGTGCGTTGGACATCGTCAGATTCTCGCCCTTGGCGATCGGTTTGATTGTGCGTCGCGCCAGTATTTGCGCCGGCGACCGCACGGCCAACGCGAAGCTTCGTTCCAGCGCAAAATCGGAAGGCCCGCTGACCTTGACCCGCACGTTGCCGCTGCCGGCAGCCGTGGCAGTGAGCGGCACCGTAGCCGTGCCGCGCTCCTTGGCGCGCAACGTGAGCTTCTGCGTTCCGCTTGCGGAAAGTGCGTCACTGCCCGTGACCGCGATCGTGTAATCGCCGGCCGCACCTTCAACGTTGTCGAGATCAAGATGGACGCTGGAACGATCGCCGGGAAGAAGGAAACGCGGCAACGTCACCGTGAGTACGACGGGATCGCGCACGACGACGTCGGCCGTGGCGTGGCCGACCTTATCCTTGTTCCAGGCCACCGCCATGACGCGGATGGTGCCGGAAAAATCGCCGACCTCGAATGTGACTTCGGCGTTGCCATCGGCACCGACCGTTACCAGGCCGGAATAGAACGCCACCGGCGGTCCGGTTGGCGGCGTTCCCTGCAGCGGCGCGCCGGCGTCGCCGCCGGAGCGAATCTGGCCGCGTACGCCCTGCATGCCGTCAATCAATTGGCCATAAAGATCGCGGATCTCCGCCGAAAGCGCACGCTGGCCGAGATAGTAGTCTTCCGGCGCCGGCGGCTTGTAGTTGGTGAGATTGAGAATGCCGACATCGACGGCGGCGATCACAATCCGCGCTTCTTCTCCTGCTGCGAGGCCGGAAATATTGACCGGTATCCGCAAGGTCGAGTTGGGCCGCATCAGCGCCGGCGCTTTCAGATCAATGGCGAGCGTCTTGGCGGCACGATCAACCGAGAACCATTGCACGCCGATGGCGCGGCCGGGCATGCGCTGCTGCTGCGCATCGAGCGGCCGGCGCAAGGTTGCGATGAGGTAAGCGCCCGAGCCCCAGTCGGGACCCACCGGCAGTTTGACTTGCGCCTCGCCGGGCTGAACGTCGACGGTCTTGGTCGCCAACAAGCGATCGCCGATCACGTTCAACGTCAGGCGCCCGGCGCTGCGCGCCGTCACCGCGACCGTCATGGTATCGCCCGCGGTGTATGCGGGCTTGTCGAGCGCCACTTCGAGCAGATCGGGTGTGTCCGCGTTCGATTCGACATAAAAGCCGGCATCGAAATTGACCGATGTCACCGGACCATTGGCGTCGCCGCTCGATACTTCGAGCCGGTAGCGGCCGAATGTGACGGGCAGCGAAATGTGCCCCGGCTGATCCAGCGTGGTGTCGATCTTGCCGTCGGCAATGCGCTTGGTGGTCTTGACCGGCTCGTAGTTCCAGCGGCCGTCGCGCTTGTAGAACTGATAATGGGTGTCGATGCGCAGCAGCTCGTATTTCAACCCGCGCTGCGTAACCGCCAAGCCGTCGGGCGCAACCATAATCACGTCAAAGGTCGCGCTGGCGCCATCGCCAAGCGAGCGGCCGGAGAACAGTGGCTTGACGCCGATCATGTTGCCGGCGGCCGTCACCGGCAGGCTGATCTTGCGCTCGACGGCGCGGCCGCCGGGCTCGGCCATGCGCAGGGTGATCTTCGCTTCCAGGGGGTGCGTGCTCGATGGCAGCTTGTCGAGCTTGACGGGGAAGCTAGCCTTGCCCTGGGCGTCAGTCGTCGGCAGGTCTTCGAGCGGCTGCTGGGCCGGTTCCAGCTCTTCATCGTCGAGGCCGAACTGATAACCGGCAAAACCTGCTCGCTCCTGCGCCATCGCGACCGTCACGTCGCCCTCGAGATCGAGGTTGGCGGCGGGCGCGCCGTAGAGGAAGCGCCCTGCGACATCGACCTTGGCCGGCGTCTTTGGCGAGATGCGGCCGGTCGGCGATGTCAGATCGAACTCGATGCGATCCGGCACATAGTCTTCGACCAAAAAGTCGGTTTCCCCGACCGGCGGTCGTTTCGGATCGGTGAAAGTGCGGACGTGCCAGGTGCCGGTCGGCGCCGAAGCCGGCAGCGGCAACGTAAGACTGTGACCGCCCAATCCTTGATCTGCGACCACGACACGGCGGAATTCCACGCCGTCAGGCCGTTCGACAACGAAGGTCACCGGAACATCGAGCGCAGCGGCGCTGCGCGCATCGCGCAATACCGCAGTCAGAAAGGCGGTCTCGCCGGACCGGTAGACACCACGCTCGCTGTAGACAAACGCATCGAGCCCAGACGGTGCGGGACGTCCGCCGACGCCACGGTCGGTGAGATCGAAAGCCGGCGTCTTGAGATTCAAGAAGGCGTAATCGCCCTCCCCGTCAGTGACGCCGAGCATGGCGGGAGACGAACCGCCCTCGCCGCTTGCAAGCCCCGGCTCGAACAGCACATGGCCGCTGGCATCGGTGCGGCGGGCGGCCAGTACCTCATTGGCGCGGGAAACCAGCCTGACCTCGACGTCGTTCTTTGCCTCCGTCGTCGCCAGAGAGTTGACGAAAACGTGGATGCCGTCATTGCCTGAGAACGCGGTGAGGCCGAGATCGGAAACAACGAACCATTGCGTCGCCAGTGAATCGAAATTGTTGTCGATGTTCCTGGTTTCCCACGGCTGCGCCACCATGATGTAGACGCCGGCTTTAAGTTCGCCGACGGCCTGATCGACCGGAAAAGCGGTGGTGACGTCGGCGTTGAGCGGCGCCGATTCGACTGCCAGTTCGCCTTTCCACACCGCGATACCGCGGGACTGCCGGAGTTGTTCGATCTCGTAGCGGCCGAGACTGCGCTGGAAGTCGCCGCGGCCGTAATTGTTGGTGCCGATGGTGTCCGAGAGATTGCGGTCGCCGATGCGGTAAATCTCGACGGCGATCGCGCGCGTGTTGGTGCTGATGACCGGGATACCGCGCTGGCCGGTGCGCGGCAGCACATAGGCCGTGGTCGCGAAATGCACCGCGGGCCTTCGGTCGCGCACATAGATCGAAAAATCCGCCGACTTCGACAGCGACTCGTGCACCACCGATGGCAGTCCGGCGCGGAGTGTAACCGTATAGGTCTCGCCATGCCGCAGGCCCTCGACGCAAAGCTGCTTCTCGGCGGCCGATAGCGCCGGCTTGTCGGTGCCGGCGACTGCGACGAAGGGCGAAAAATCCGTGCGCAGCGGCAAATCTTCCGAGAACTGGATGCAGGCCCGGGGCGAAGCCGTGTCGGCATCGACGCTGTAGTCGAGTACGCGGAAGCCGTGCTGTTCGCGCACCCGCTCATATTGCCCGCGGACATCGGCGACCTCGCGCAGTTCGAGCGAGAGCCGCAACGAGTCGAGCGCCGGCCGCCACTCTTCGCGGCGGACCAGCACGCTGCCGAGAAACGCAAGGCTGTCTGCCTCTTCGGCGCGATTCGCGGTTCGCTGATAGGCGATATAGCCCGCGGTCGATGCGCGTTCGAGCAGGAGCTTGCGCTCCTTATCATCGGTCGGCTTGATTTGCATGATGGCGCGCGCGAGACGCAGCCACGTGGTGCTGTCGTTCGGCGCCGCGGCCACGATCTGGCCGAGCAGCGCCATGCCGGCGCGGAAATCGTTCCGTGAGAAAGCCGCGTCGGCATCGCGCCGGACCTGCGCTACCAGCTTGGTCTGCGTGCCCGCATCCGACTTGATCTGCGCCTCGAGCGTGATCGCGCTATCGGCAAGGTCTTTGTTCTGAAATGGCTTGTCTGCAGCGCTTGCAGCGAACGGCACAAAAATCAACGGCACGACGACCAACAGCGCGGCGGCAACGCCGGCGCGAATCATCGAAAGCATGGGCGGCTCTCCCTGACGGGTGCGCAATTTCACCCGGCCGCGGATTGGAGGCAATGATCGTGTCGAGGTCGTGGCCGAAACGGCGGCGCGCGGCGATTTACCGGGCGTTTTCCAATCCGGTTCTGTATAAGCTTACCGCTTGAGTGGCCCCGTAGCTCAGGGGATAGAGCAACAGCCTTCTAAGCTGAAGGTCGCAGGTTCGAATCCTGCCGGGGTCGCCAATAAAACAGTTACAATTCTGGCGCGGTAACTTGGCGATCGCCGTTCACATGTACGCTAAGGCTGTACAGTTAACGTTGCGGTTAGGCGGCTTCAGCAATGTAATAGCCGTGATTTTTTGCTTGGTAGTGAACGACTGTTGAAGCGATTCCCATCTCTTCGGAAATTTTGTCCAAAGTAAAAGGCGAAACCTCAGAGCGCTCACCAAGCCTCTTTTTCAGAAACTTCGCCGGCGCTAAAAGCTCTGCCGCGAACGCTCTACTTGCTTGCTGGTCTCTCGTCCGCGCGGTCGTTACTAGCCTGGATGAATTTTTCCCTTGGGACCACGCCAAGAAAGCAGCTCTTCCGGCTGCGAACTTACGGTGCGCGCGATTGTTGCCGGCCAAGGCCACTCGCATATTGTCTTCCTCACGTTCCACCGCACCCGAAATTAAAGAAAGCGCAGCAACTTCCGAGCCCTTACCTTCCACCATTCCTGCACCAGGATCTAGTTGGAACCGATCGAAGAATGCCTCCGACCCGCGTGGATCATCGTGAGCAATTCCAAGCGCCGATCGCGCCACATCAGTCGCCTGATAGCCCCACTCGTATGCTCGGGGAGCGCTATCTACCGGCCTCCGCACCTTCAAAAGCTCCTTAACTTGAATTGTCCTTGCGGTTGCTAGAGCGGCCGAGACGGTGTTCGCTACATCCGCCGTCCTTTCGAAATTTCCCATGTTGGTCGCGTCGCAAAGGTCCGTTAGCATTGATTCAGTGATCTTTCCGGCGACCTTCTCAAAAACCTGATCCATTTCAGGATGACTCACGTAGGGTGAAAGCCCCATGGCCTGCACCCGGTTCCGAAGATACCGAGTTAGGTGTTTTCATGGGACCGGAGGTAAGTCATGGAGAGACGAAGGTTTACGCGAGAGTTCAAGCTTGAGGCCGTGCGGCTGATCAGGGATCGCGGGGTCTCGTACGCGCGAGCGTCTGAGGATCTGAAGGTGCATCCGACACAGCTGCGCAATTGGGTGAAGGCATTTGCGGACGATCCGCAGCATGCTTTTCCGGGCCAGGGTCAGATGAAGCCCGAGCAGCTGGAGATCGCGCGGCTCAAGCGCGAAGTGATCAAGCTGAAGGCGGAACGAGACATTCTAAAAAAAGCCGCGGCCTACTTCGCGAAGGAATCGATGTGAAGTTCGGATTCGTTGCGAAGCACCGGGGGATCTGGCCGGCAGAGTGGTTGTGCGGGGCGCTCGGTGTCTCGCGGGGCGGCTTCTATGCCTGGCTGACACGACCGCGCAGTCAGCGCAGCCGCAGCAATCAAGAGCTTGGCGCCAAGGTTCGGGGAAGCTTCCTCGCCAGCGATCGGACCTATGGCGCCAGGCGGGTGTGGCACGATCTTCTCGCCGAAGGCATCCCATGTGGTTTGCATCGGATCGAGCGATTAATGCGGCTGCAGGCTCTCAAAGCCCGTCCGCGCCGGCGTCGACTGCCGCCCGATCTGGGTGAGCGGCAGGTCGCCGCCGTCGCCGCCAACGTGCTCGACCGGACCTTCGAGGCATCTGCTCCCAATCGTAAATGGATTGCCGACTTCACCTATGTATGGACAGCAGAAGGCTGGCTTTATGTGGCCGCGGTCATCGATCTGTTCTCGCGGCGCGTGGTTGGCTGGTCGATGAGCGCCGCGATGACTGCGCAGCTCGTCACCGATGCGCTGGTGATGGCGATCTGGCGCCGAGGTAGACCTGACGCGCTGCTACATCACTCCGATCGCGGTAGCCAATACAGCAGCGAGCAGTTCCAGAAGCTGTTGGCCGATCACGGAGTCATCTGCTCGATGAGCCGTTCCGGCAACGTCTGGGACAATGCGGCAATGGAAAGCTTCTTCTCGTCGCTGAAGACCGAACGCACCGCTCGCAAAACATATCGGACCAGAGACGAGGCCAAAGCTGACGTGTTCGATTACATCGAACGCTTCTACAATGCTAAACGCCGGCACTCGACAATCGGCTACATGAGCCCCATGGAGTTCGAGATGCAGGTGGGATTAGCTTAGGCGGCTGTCAACGAAACCGGGTACAGGCCAGTGCTAACGGGGCCAGCGCCATCAGCGCTTCGTTAAGTTCACCGAATTTCGCACGGTCGAAGGCTGGCTTTGGTTTTACCCCGCCGGCGTCGTTTCCTTTGCCTCCGATCCGATTGATGAGCTGGAGGAGCTGGCCATGCGCATTTTTAGCACTTTCCTCCCTGCCCGCCTTCTGGCGTCGCATCTCGCGATATGCCCAAAGGGAATTCAGTGCTCGCGTTGCGGCGTCTGCATCTACCGTGCGCAAAAAGCATTTTAAGCGCCGGAGCTTCGAGGTCCCGTCTTTCTGATAGATCGCGTCGTCGATATCTACGTTCAACTCTTGAGCAAAGAAAATGGCGAATGTTCTGTCGCTGAAATCCAGCACATACCCAGGATTGTCCGAACGTTGAAAAAGGTCGTCGATGACCTGCATGTCAAGCATACGGAGGTTGGCCATCGTAATCAGCCCACTATCGCCCCTACGGCCGTGACCAAACTGGTGTGGCGACAGGAGTTGAACCTGCATCTCTCTAGGCTTACTCTCTAGGAGCTTGCCAGCATCCAGATTTCACTTAGCGATCCTAGAGGCTCTATCCGGTTGAGCTACGCCACTAAAACTCCTTTTCGATGCAGGTAGTCCAGGTCCGTCTTCGCCAACTCGGAAAGTCTCCGGACGAGCGGGTCCGGGTCTAACACCATGACGTTTTTCGGTCCCCGCTGACGCTGTACGAGCCCTTCTCTCTCCAGCTTTGTTATCGCACGCTGGACCGTCCGTACCGTGCTTCCCATCCGTCGAGCGATGGTCGTGGGCCGCGGGAACGGCTTTTGATCCCGGTACCACCAATGCATCAGGACGTTGAGAAGCACGACTAACTCCGTGGGATTCAGCTTGAGCGCTTCCTGCTGCTTGAAAAGCAGGTCCGGTACGGCCTGAAAGCCCGCTCGCGCGGCTTCCCCCCACTTTTCGTAGACGGCTCCCTCGTTGCCACTTGTCAAATCGCTCATGGGGCCCATTTCTATTTGAACGGACAGTCACTGGCAAGATATCTGTTTATAGGTGGAAGTTATTCTGTCGTTTTTTCTCCCTCCGTCTTGACAGCCGCCCTGGTCTGTTCGCTAAATGTTCTCATGGGGCGGGATGACATCGATGGCCAACTCCACACGCTGGGCCTCCTCGAACAGTTACGCGCTGAAAGCAGCGAGCTTTGGGGCAATGCATCCAAGGTATACTTCCGCGTGGACCAACTACTGCGGGAGTTGGCCAATCCGAATCTGCACGACATCCCCGGCAACTTCCAAAACCGTGTGGAGCTTTGGGATCGCGAAGGAATCCATTTGCGTTGGGTTGTGGCCGCTGCCGGCAACGTTTCGATAGGCCATGCAGCGTTCGAAGCCGCGGTCGCCAACTGGCCGCACGAGCGCTTCACGCTGCGTCAGGGCGCTCTGCTAATTCGGGAAAGCAATTCGCAAAAAAAATAATCGCGACGAGAGGAGAGCAAAAAGCGAGCAAAAAAGTCTGTCCAGTATTGAGAAGTGCTTGATAAATGGCGCGCTCGGAGAGATTCGAACTCCCGACCCTCAAATTCGAAGTCTGATGCTCTATCCAGCTGAGCTACGAGCGCGGCGCGTGACGGCCGCACCATAGCGGCTCCGCAGTTCCGTTCAACAGTGGAACGCCCGTCTTAACGTCCCGCAAACCATCCCAAATTGAGGCGAAGTCACGTCATGTCGGTGCGGCTGGGCGGCTATTCGCGCGACGGTGAGGAACAGGGGACGGATAGACCCGGTTGTTGAGTGGGCCAACAACGATGGAGATTCGCCCATGTCTGATTACCGGGATCCGAACGAACCACTATGGCGCGGGCAGGACTATGAGCCGGCCACGCGTGGCAGCGACACCGGCTGGGGATGGATTGCGGGTGCGCTCGCCATCGTCGTTGTCGTCGCCATCGCCTTTGGCATCGGCCGCGGTCCTACCCAGACCGCATCGAACGACACGTCGCCGGCGGCGCGCCAGTCGCCACCGCCTCTGGCTCCGCCGCACCCAATGAATCCCGCTTTTCCAAGTCTGACGCCGACCCCGGCGCCGGGGAACAGCCGATCTCACTGACGAGCGTCAGCCGCGCACCCCTACGAACGGCCCCGGGTCACCAACCGGAGCCGTTTTCGTCCGCTGAACCGAGATCGTTCAAACGGTTCGGAGGGCGGCCGTTGTTATTCTTGATCTTCCGCGCTACGCCGCGAAAATCGGCGCTCCGCATTTTTCGCTTCTGATTCTATATACGGCGGCATGCCGATCACTGCTCGAAAGCCGGATCGATCGGCACTCGGTAGCCGTTGGCCAGGCGGTTGGTCTCGTTGGCCATGCCGACGACGGCCATGAGTTCGCCGAACATCGCCTCAGTCATGCCGGCCTTGCGCGCCGCAGCGCCGTGGCTGGCAATGCAGTAACCGCAACCATTGGTCACACTGACCGCCAGATAAATCATCTCCTTGGTCCGCGCATCGAGCGCGCCAGGCGCCATGATTTCCTTGATGCTCTCCCAGGTGCGCTTAAGCGTCGCCGGATCGTGCGCGAGGTATTTCCAGAAATTGTTCACGTCTTCGATCTGCCGGCTACGCTTGATATCGTCGAACACGGCGCGTACTTCCGTTGACGCGTCGCGATACTCGATTGGTCGATGCTGTGCCATGGCAAGTTCCCCCCAAACCGCTACCGGGCGGCTATTGCACACCGCGCGGGCAATACGTCCAAACACCGCCGTAACACTATCTTGTATCGCAACGGCGGCAGCAAGCCGGTGCAATCAAAATCACAATTGCGCAAAATTCGATTCATTTTCGTTGCAGTCCATTTGCTCCGCCAATACCGCGGATTCGAGAGTCGAGAACCGATTTAACGTTCGGCCGTTGTGCTCTTGTTGGAACTGCAGGACGGAAAGCACTCGATGTCGCGCACCATCAGCATGCTCATCGCCGACGATTCCCACATCATACAGCAAGTACTAAGCGACGCGGCCCGCGCCTCTAAGCTGCCGGTTCGGCTGAGCGCGACCGACAACGGCCGCGACTGCCTGACCCTGCTCAACGGTTCCAATATCGACCTCGCCTTTATCGATGTACACATGCCGGAATTGTCGGGAACGCAGGCGTTCTGGTCAGCAAAAAAACAAGGCATCAAGACTTTTGTAACGCTGATGTCGAACCCGCCGGCGGCCGAGGCAGTAGAGGTGGCCATCAAGCTGCAGGCTTATGAATTCCTCTTCAAGCCGTTCACCGCCGATGACGCTCTCGCCATCATCCAGACTTACGCGCGTGTTTCGGCGCCCACGAAAGTGTTGATCGTCGACGACTCCCAGTCGGTACGCCAGATCGTGCAGCGGATCGTCCGTGGCAGCGTATTTAACTGCGACATCGAGGAAGCCGGCGAGGGGGAGACGGCACTCACGCTGTGCCGGACGTCAGAATTTGACGTCGTCTTCCTCGACTGGAACATGCCGGGCTTGAGCGGGCTTGCCACCATGAAGCTGCTTTCGCTGCTGCAGCCGTCACCGCGGATCGTGATGATGTCGTCCGAGCATAATCGGGTGAACGAGAGCGCGGCAATCGAGTCTGGCGCCGCCGCTTTCCTGCACAAGCCGTTTAATTCGCAGGACGTGGACAAGGTACTGCATGCCGCGTTCGGCCTGCGCTCGCCCAACTTGAAAGTGAAGACCAGCGAGCAGCATTTCGAGGTAGCGATCCGCGGCAGCACCATCAGGATGACGCACAAGATCAGCGGCCACATTTTCGAATATTTGTGGCGTGAAAGACCGCCTTATCTGAGCAATGGTATCGTGCGCCCTGCCCGCTCCTGCGGCATCGCGCCGGACCACGTCGCCCCGGTCGCCGAGAAGATGGCCCTGCTGCAGTTACGATCGGCGCGATTGCTCAACGCCTAGTTCTTCACTTGGCCGGATGGCCAGCAGCCGGCTCGGGCGGAATTATGCGACAGCAGCCACTTCCGGCTGCTTGGCGTGCATGAGCTCACCGAGCTCGGACGCCGGCCGTGGCGGACTGAACAAGAAGCCCTGCACTTCCGTGCATCCTTCCGCTCGTACGCATTCGAGCTGCTCGACCGTCTCAATTCCCTCGGCGGTCGTGGCGATGCCGAGACTGCTCCCGAGGCCGGCAACGGCGCGAATGATGGCCACGCAATCCGGACGCTCAGAAAGCTCGCGAACAAACGAGCGGTCGATCTTGATCTTGTCGAACGGAAAACATCGCAAATAGCTCAGACTCGAATAACCGGTACCGAAATCATCCATCGAGATCCGCACACCGATCTCGCGGAGCTGGTGCAGCGTTGCGAGATTAGCGTCGGTTTCGCCCAGCAGCACCGATTCGGTGATCTCCAATTCCAGGCGATCGGCCGGCAACCGCGAATAAGCGAGCGCCGTCAGCACCGCATTCACGACACCTCGGCTGCGGAATTGCGCCGGCGAGAGATTGACCGCCACTTTGAGTTCGCCCGGCCACCGCATTGCTTCGGTGCAAGCGGTGCGCAGCACCCACTCGCCAAGCGGCGCAATCAGGCCGATTTCTTCGGCTAGCGGAATGAATTCACCCGGGGCGACCAGGCCGCGTTCCGGGTGGCGCCAGCGCAACAGCGCCTCGAAGCCGTTGATGGCGTTGGTACTGAGGCTGATCAGAGGCTGATAGAACAGCTCGAACTCCCCGTTGGCGAAAGCCTTGCGGAGGTCGAGTTCGAGCATGCGGCGCGCCTGAATGCGGCGATCCATTTCCGGTTCGAAGAAGTGCGCAGTCCCGCGGCCCTCGGCCCTGGCACGGTAAAGCGCGATATCGGCATTGCGCAACAGGCCATCAGCCTCGTGTCCGTCGCCGGGCGCCAGCGCGATGCCAATGCTGGCGCCGATGACGAATTCGTGTCCGTGCACCTGGTATGGCTTGCTCACAGTCTCGATCAGCAGGCCGGCGAGTGTGCTGGCTTCGTTGGGACTACCGAGCGGATATTGCACGACGGCGAACTCATCACCGCCCAGACGCGCAACCAGGTCGCTGTCGCGCAGACATTTCCGCAACCGCTGCGCCACGGCCTGCAACAGCGCATCGCCCATCGGATGGCCGAGCGTATCGTTGACCCCTTT
>CAVWLX010000007.1:0-205541 GCA_963755885.1 uncultured Alphaproteobacteria bacterium | reverse complement strand
CCTCTCCGCCAACCCCCATAGCTCTGCTACTCGCTACCGCCGGGCGGAGGACCACCGGCCGGTGGCTTACCCATCGCTCCCGCGGCGCGCTTTGCCTTTGCCTCCGCGAGAAAGGCGGTGCATTCGGGTGAGAGTTGGGCGTGGTATGCTCGCAAACACAGTCTGGCATCTTTGCCTCTCAGGCCAGGACAGTGGGTTTGCATGTCCGCGCCACAAGCAACGCGCATGGTTGGGCCTGGTCCGGGAGGCGGAGCCGCGGTCTGAGCGCTCGCCGCCGATATCGCCGCTGCCGAGACGCCAGATACCGCGAAGCTGATGAGAGCCAATTTAATAGAACGCTTCATATCTCGTCCTCCTTGCCGCCCCGTCCCGCACGTATCACGTATAGTGTCGATGAAAGATGGCTACGGCGCTAGGCCGTAGCTTACCTCGGCGCCGCTTCTGCTTGAAGCTATCGATTGGGCCATGAACAGGCCTTTTTGACGGGGGCAGGGCTTAGTCCGCTATCTTCCCCGAAATCATAGTCTTTAATTGCCGCACAATTGTGCAGGCTTGCCCTTTCTGCAGTCACCGCACGTTACATTCGATGCGGGGACGCGTTTTTCCAGCCACGAAAGTCGTCAAAGGAGTGCTTTTGCAGCGACGAATTGCGTCGCCCGGACGGGCCGAACGCCTGACGGGTTGGCATGCCGCTTGCCAACCCGTCGTGGACGACAACGGAGACCGACATGGGCCGTGCGGCCGATCTGGAACTTGCCTCCGTGGTGAAACGCTACGGAAACGCCGTGGCCGTCGATGGCATCTCACTGAAGATCAAAGCCGGGACCTATTGCTGTTTGCTGGGCCCGTCCGGCTGCGGCAAGACGTCGACGCTGCGGATGATCGCCGGTCATGAGGCCGTCAGCGACGGCGACATCGTGGTCGGCAACAAGGCGGTCGACGATACGCCTCCGGCGGCGCGCGGCACCGCGATGATGTTCCAGAACTATGCGCTGTTTCCTCATCTGTCGGTGATCGACAATGTTGCCTTTTCGCTCAGGATGAAGGGCGTCGGCAAAGCCGAGCGGCATGCGCGCGCGAGAGAGACACTGCATCTTGTCGCGATGGAAGATTATGCCGCGCGGTTGCCGGCGCAGCTTTCGGGCGGTCAACAGCAGCGCGTCGCGCTTGCCCGCGCGCTGGTGACCGACCCGCAAATCCTCCTGCTCGACGAGCCATTGTCCGCGCTCGATCCGTTCCTGCGGATTCGCGTGCGCGCCGAACTAAAACGCCTGCAGCGCGAACTCGGCATTTCCTTCGTCCACGTCACCCACAGCCAGGAAGAGGCGATGGCGCTCGCTGACATGATTGTGGTGATGAATGGCGGCCGCATCGAACAGATCGGCGCTCCACGCGACATCTACAACAAACCGCGCACGGAGTTCGTGGCGCGCTTCATCGGCGGCAACAATGTGCTGCCGATCGAGGGCCGCCGCTACGGCATGCGCGCCGACCGGCTACGCCTGAATCATGGTTCCGGCGGCCTGCCTGCCACCGTCCGCGACGTCGAATACCAGGGCGTTTTCGTTCTCGTCAGCCTGCGCGCGGAAAACGATCTCGATCTGACGGCGATCGTGGCTGAACGAAGCTTCGTCGAACATCCGGTCGCCATCGATCAGCAGATCACGGTTTCCTGGGATCCAGCAGACCTGCATGAGCTCGCCGCGTAAGGGTGCGGCGTGCCGAACCAAGAAGGAAGCAAGTCATGACCAATAAAAAACGAAGCGGCCTCACACGCCGTAAGGTGTTGCAAAGCTCGGCGGCGCTTGCCGGGCTTGCCGGAACCAATGCCCTAACCGGCTTTCCCGCGGTGCATGCCGCCGAGCCGGTTACGCTGCGTTATCTCGGAACGGCGGTGAACCAGTCCACCGATATCGCCAAGAAGGTGAAAGAGGACCTCGGCATCACCATCGAATACGTGCCTGTTACCACGGACGTCGTGACCAAACGCATCATTACCCAACCGGATTCCTTCGATCTGACCGATGTCGAATACTTCTCGCTGCCGAGTTTGGTGCCGTCCGGCAACCTCGTCGGCATGGACGCCAAGAAGATCAAACTCGCCGACGATATCACCACGGTGCTGAGCAAGGGCATTATCGGCGATAAGAAGATCGGCAATCAGGGCACCGCCCCTTTCAAAGTATTCTATCTCGATGGCAAGCACTCGAAGAAGTTCTCCAAGACGCCGACCGAGTGGCTGACGCTTATTCCGACGACCTATAACGCGGACTCGCTCGGCATCCGGCCCGATCTCATCGGCCGGCCGATCGAGCACTGGTCGGAATTGCTCAACCCGCAATTCAAGGGCAAGTCCGCGCTGATCAACGTGCCGTCGATCGGCATCATGGATGCGGCCATGGCGATCGAGTTGTCCGGCCAGATCAAATACGGCGACAAAGGCAACCAGACCAAGGCGGAGATCGACAAGACCATCGAAATCCTGACCAAGGCCAAAAAGAGCGGCCAGTTCCGCGCGTTCTGGACCGACTTCAACGAGTTGGTGAATCTGATGGCGTCAGGCGAAGTGGTGATCCAATCGATGTGGTCGCCGGCGGTGACGGCGGTCCGTTCCAAGGGCATCAAATGTGACTACGTGCCGCTCGCCGAAGGCTATCGCGGCTGGTGCACGGGATTTGCGCTGCCGCGTACGCTCTCGAACAAGAAGCAGGACGCCGCCTACGAATTCATCAATTGGTTCCTGGCCGGCTGGGCAGGCGCCTATTTGAGCCGGCAGGGCTATTACCCGGCGGTGCTGTCCACGACCAAAAAGGTCCTTGCCCCTTATGAATGGGCTTATTGGTATGAGGGCAAGCCGGCGACCCAGGATATCCATGCGCCCAACGGCACCCTGATCGAAAAGACCGGCGCGGTGCGCGACGGCGGCTCCTACGAGACGCGCATGAGCCGGATCGCCTGCTGGAACTCGGTGATGGACGAGAATGAATATCTGATCACCAAATGGAATCAGTTCATCGCCGCATGAGGCTCGAACTCGGGGCTCCCGGACGGTGGCGCCGTCGCCGGGGGCTCCGCCTACCCGCTGCGTCGCATCAAAAAGAAGGCGAAGACATCGCCGTCGCGCTGGAGGCCGTATTGGCAGGCAGCGCCGATGGCGCTCGTGTTCTTCGTCTTTTTCGTTTTGCCGCTGGTCGCTGCACTCGTCGTCAGCTTCTGGCGCTACAACGAATATTCCATCATCCCGGCGTTTACGCTGCACAATTACTTCGCCGTGTTCGACGGCTGCATCAGCGGCTTGCCCAGCCTGTGCACGACCTTCTCCACCTACCTCTCGACACTGAGATTCTGCCTGATCGTTTGGGCGGTGACGCTCGTGCTTGGCTTCACCATCGCCTATTTCCTCGCCTTTCACATCCGCACGCTCACCATGCAGCTGGTACTGGCGCTGGTGTGCATCATCCCGTTCTGGACCTCCGACGTGATCCGGATGATCTCCTGGATTCCGCTCCTCGGCCGCAACGGCCTGGTGAACAAGGCACTCCTCGGGCTCGGCCTGGTCAGTCAGCCGGTCGAATGGCTGCTCTATTCCAATTTCGCCGTCACTATCGCCTTCGTCCACCTGCTCACCGCGTTCATGATCGTGCCGATCCTCAATTCGATGCTGCGCATCGATAAATCCCTGATCGAGGCAGCGCGCGACGCCGGGGCCAAAGGCTGGCAGGTCCTCGTCCATGTCGTCGTGCCGCTGTCGAAGACCGGCATCGCCATCGGCTCGATTTTCGTCATCACCATGGTGATGGGCGACTTCGTCACCATCGGCGTCATGGGCGGCCAGCAGATCGCCTCCGTTGGCAAGGAGATCAACGTCGAGACCGGCTTCCTGCAATTCCCGATCGCCGCAGCCAATGCCGTGATCCTGCTTGGGGTGGTGCTCGGCATCATCTACGGCCTCACCCGCTTTATCGACATCCGCAAGGAGCTGTGACCATGAGCGAGAAGCGGCCGGCCTCGTTCTATTGGCTCGCACTCGTGTTCGGGATTTTCGTGCTGTTTCTCTACGGCCCGGTGATCACAATCCTGGTGCTGTCGTTCCAGGGACCGGAGGGCGGCCTGACGCTGCCGATGAACGGCTTTTCCTTCCACTGGTTCGCCGAACTGTGGAAAGGGATCGGGCTGATCGACATCAGCCAGGGCCTGTATAACTCGCTCGAACTCGGCGGCCTGGTGATGATCCTCACAGTCGTCGTGTCGCTAATGGCCGGGCTTGCCTTCCGCTACCGCTTTCGCGGCTCCTCGATGCTGTTCTACACCGCCATCGGCAGCCTGATCATGCCCTCAATCGTGGTGTCGCTTGGCATCGCACTCGAATTTCGCATCGTCGACGACAGTATCAAAGCGCTGGGCGACAGCTTCGACATCGGCTGGATCGAGGACAATTATTCGACCGCGCTTGGAATGTTCACCTCCGGGCTCGGTGCCCATCTGTCGTGGACACTACCTTTCGGCCTCCTCATCATGTTCGCCGTCTTCAATCGCTTCAACCGCGCCTACGAGGAGGCCGCGCGCGACCTCGGCGCCTCGGCGTGGCAGACCATCCGCTTTGTGGTGCTGCCGATGATCGCGCCCTCACTGGTCGGCGTCGCGCTGTTCGGTTTCACGCTGTCTTGGGACGAACTCGCCCGCTCAAGCCAGGCGATGGGCTCCGCGAGCACGCTGCCGATCGAACTGCAGGCGCTCACCACAACAGTAACGACGCCGGCCATTTACGCGCTCGGCACCACGACGACCGCGATTTCGTTTTTGGTCATCGGCATGGCGCTAGCGGTCATCTTCATCGTACAGCGCCGCCGCCGTCGGCATGGCTCGGACGCCGGGCAAGGCTTGGTCTGACGATGCGCCTCGTCGCCGCCCGCACGTCGTCGCGTGCGATAGCGACGCCTTATTTGATCGGCTCGGTCAAGAATTGTTCGTTCGCTGGCATCAGCGGCGGCTCGTCGATGACCGCGATGGAAGCCTGGCGCCCTTCCAGCAGCAGTCGCAAAGCTCCAATCGCTTCGGTAAGGTCTTCTTTGAACTTGCCACCAACCTGGTTGACGAAGGCTTCGTCCTTCGACTTTGGTTTGGCGACCCGCATTTCCAAACGCGTCACGCCGTTGGGCCCATCCTTCAGAGCACGCGTCATCACGATCTTCGGCGCGCCCGGGATCGGAAGCAGAACGCTCACCGTAAAGTAATCGCACGGGCGCCAATCGAGCACTTCTTCGACGATCGCGTCCTTGCCGTGCATGCAGTGATTCTCGGTGCCGACACCCCTGCGCCCGTTGCCTGAGTTCTCTTTGATCCCGTCGGTGGGCCACCATTGCTGCCATTGGCCCGGCACCGTGAGATATTCCCAAACTCTCTGGCGCTGCGCCGCGATATCAAACTCCCAGGTCACGTAGGCGTCGGCCCGCGTCACTTCGGCGCGCGTGCGCGCGTTTTCTTTATGCCACGCCTCTTCGAGGTCCCGCAGCCAGAGCTTGACGTCGCCGATTATATCGATGCTCTCCTGATGCGCGACAAGGCCCTGTGCCGCCGGGTCGATGCCCATCGTTTGGATGCAGGCATCGCTGTAAAGCGCATAGGCACCGTCGCTGACCTTCTCGCTCACCGTGTTCTTGAGGAGCCTGTGGACGAGGATCACATCGCGTCCTGCGAGCTCTTCACGCCCGCCAATCTTCTGCTTCACCATCTCGCCATAGTGGACGACGAACTTGAAATCGAGATCGCCCATCGCAACGCACGCTTTGCACTCGCAGACCGAGGCCTGCCTGATATCGCGCATGCGCCGGCGAAACTTGAAATACGCCGACTCGATGGTGTCCTGCAGGAGTGAGCCGTCGACCTTCTCGGTCAGTGCGTAGACGAAGGCAGCATCGCCCTCGAACTTGGCAAGCCGGAATGGCGGTCTGAGGCCTTTGACCACCGTGTCCATGAAATCGGCAATGATGTCTTGGGCGTGGTCGAGTTCGAACTCCGGCCAGGAAGCTCGTATAGCCGGAGATATCAGCGATAGCGAAATAGGCCGATTCAGGCTTCGGAAGCATTGTACCCTCCACCCAATTCGGGCGGAACTCGGCCTCCGCCCAATAGGATTATGCCACCTAATATCCGCAAGAGGCATGGCGAAATAGCGAGGTATTATCGCTTCAACACAACCGGGCGATTCGATGTGTTTTCGCAAAGACGGACAATGGCGGACTTGCGGGAGCGTCGCCGCAATGCTTCCGCTGCTCCTCACACAACGCACGTCACCGGAGCAATAATTGGAATAGGAAGGAGCAGGGCCGTTATCGGCCCCGCTCCGATCGTGATTGGGCCTCAGCCTTTCTGTGGCTTCTCGGCTTTCCAGGACTTGATCAGCTCGTCGTAGTCGACGGTGATCCCCGGCGGCTTTTCATTGGCGAGCTTGCGCTGCGGCGCAAGATTGCCGTCCTTCTCTGCCTTCGCGTACCAGTATTCGGCAGGCTTTTCCGCGTTCATTTTGGGACCGAGCTTGCCTTGAACGCCCGACTTCTCCAAGCGCGCCATGATGGCATCCTGGTCTCGGGCGAGACCGTCCATGGCCTGCTGCGGCGTCTCCTCGCCGGAGATCGCCTTCGACACGTTCTGCCACCAGACCTGCGCCAGCTTGCCGTATTCGGGCACATTGACTCCGGTCGGCGTCCACAGCTTGCGTGCCGGGCTGCGATAGAACTCGACCCAGCCTCCCGTCTTCGGCGCGAGCGCCGTAATGGCGTCGCTCTGGATGTCGCTCTCCCGGATCACGTGCAGGGTTGAGACGGCTTTCTTGAGCGTGACGGTCTTCGACACGCAGAACTGCGCGTACAGCCAGCCGGCGTGGATCTTCTCTTTCTGCGCGTACTTAAGGAAGGTCCAGCAGCCCTGGTCCTGGTACCCGAGCTTCATGCCCTCTTTCCAGTAGGCACCGTGCGGGCTCGGAGCCATGCGCCACTTGGGCGTGCCGTCCGGATTCATGACCGGCAAATCGGGCTTGCTCAGAGCATGGGTGAACGCGGTGTACCAGAAGATCTGCTGCGCGACATGCCCCTGGCCCGGCACCGCGCCGGCTTCGAGGAAGTCCATGCCGGCCGCTTCGGGCGGCGCGTACTTCTTCAGCCATTCGACGTATTTGGTCAGCGCGTAGACGGCTGCTGGACCGTTGGCGTCGCCCCCACGCGTAATGGAGGAACCAACGGGAATGCCGTTCTCCGCACGAATGCCCCATTCGTCGACCGGACGTCCGTTAGGCAACCCGCGATCGCCGTTTCCGGCCATCGAGAGCCAGGCATCGGTGAAGCGCCAGCCAAGCGACGGATCCTTTTTGCCGTAATCCATATGGCCATAGACACGCTGCCCATCGATTTCCTTGACGGTGTTCGTGAAGAACTCGGCGATGTCTTCGTAGGCCGACCAGTTGACCGGGACGCCGAGATTGTAGCCGAACTGCTTCTTGAAACCCTCCTTGATGGCGGGCCGTTGAAACCAGTCGTAGCGGAACCAATAGAGGTTCGCGAACTGCTGGTCGGGCAGTTGGTAGAGCTTGCCGTCGGTGAACGTGGCAAAGGACAGGCCGATGAAATCCTTCAGATCCAGGTTGGGATTGGTGATGTCCTTGCCTTCGCCCGCCATGAAATCGGTCAGCGAACCGCCGATGATGTCGTTGTAACGCGGATGCGTCCCGATGAAGTCGGAGTCGTTCATCCAGAAATCGTAAATTGGTCGGCCGGACTGAATCTCGACTTCGATCTTGTCGACGATGAGCCCCTCGTCCATCATCTCATGGTTGACCTGAATGCCGGTAATCTCGGCAAACGCCTTGGTCAATGTCTTCGACTCGTATTCGTGGATGCTGATGATTTCCGAGGCGCAGCTGACCTTCATGCCCTTGAAGGGTTGCGCCGCCTTGATGAACCATTCCATCTCGGCCATCTGCTGATCTTTGGTCAGCGTCGAGGGCTGGAATTCGGAATCGACCCACTTTTTGGCCGCATCCAGCTGCTGCGCATAACTCGGAGTCGGCGACACTATCGCTGCTCCTCCGACGGCCACAGCTGCAGTCGCCGCCGCGCCCTTCAGTACGTCACGTCGCTTCACATCCATGGTCGTTTCCTCCACCACGATTCCCCGCGCTCCATGCGCGTGGGTATTTGTTGCCGGTCAGGCAAATTTGAACATGGCCGCTCCAAAGACGACGGATGCCGCCAGCGGGTACCACAACGCATCTCCGCCAAAGCGAATCCACAGGATGAAAATAAAGGCGCTGCCGATCAGCGACACGAAGAAGCGATCGCCACGTTGGGTCGGAAAGCCGAGGATGCCTTGGCGCGGCGGCTGCGGGCGAAAGATCGCGAGCAGCGTCAATACAATGAGACCCAGCGCGATCAGGCCAAAGAAGACCGCGGTCTGCCAAGTCCACGCCATCCAGGCGAGCATTGCCAAGATCTCCCTTAGACCCGGCCCAGGGCAAAGCCCTTGGCGATGTGATTGCGCACGAACCAGATCACGACGGCGCCCGGGATCATCGTCAGCACGCCGGCCGCAGCAAGCAGCGACCAATCCATGCCGGCCACGGAATAGCTGCGCGTCATCACGGCGGCGAAGGGCAGCGCGTCGGTTGCCGTCAATGTCGTCGCCAGCAATTGCTCGACCCACGAGAACATGAAGCAAAAGAACGCGGTCACCCCTACCCCGTTGGCGATCAGCGGCAGGAAAATCCGGACAAAGAAGCGTGGGAATGAGTAACCGTCGATCGCCGCCATCTCGTCGATTTCCCGCGGCACGCCGGCGACGAAGCCCTCCAGAATCCAGACCGCAACCGGCACGTTGAAAAGGCAATGCGCCAGAGCCACCGCCCAAACCGTGTCGAACAGGCCAATCGCATAATAGAGATTGAAGAACGGCATCGCGTACACCGCTGCCGGCGCCATCAAATTCGACAACAGCCAGAAGAACAAATATTTGTCGCCGATGAAATGGTAGCGATTGAATGCATAGGCGGCCGGCAGTGCGACCGTCACCGAGATCACGGTGTTGATGGCCACATAGGTGAGCGAGACCATGAAAGCGTGAACCCAGGTCGCATCGCTGAAAATGAAGACGTACTTCTCCAGCGACGGATGATGCGGCCAGAACGCAAGCGTGGACATGATGTCCTCGTTGCTGCGCAGACTCATGCTGACGAGCCAGTAGATCGGCAACAGCAGGGCCAGCAGATAGACGGCAAAGCCGATGCGCGGCAGGAAATCCGACAGCTTCCAGGCTGCCCGCGAACGCGAGGGGTTCTGAACGCCGGCGAGGCTGGTCGTGGACAACACGTCGGCACCCATCAGGCGTACCTCCGACGGTCGAGCTGCATCATGATCGTGAAGAAGACCCAGCAAAGCGTTAGAGTGATGAGGTTGTAGACAAGCGACATTGCCGCCGCGCTGCCGAGGTCGACCTGCCCCAGAGCGATCTTGACCAGATCAATAGATAGAAAGGTCGTGGCGCTGCCCGGCCCGCCGCCCGTAACGACGAACGGTTCAGTGTAGATCATGAAGGTCTGCATGAAACGCAGCAAGATAACAATGACCAGGACCTTCTGCAGCTTCGGCAGCTCGATGTTGACGAACGTCGCCCAACGGCTCGCTGCGTCGATGCGTGCGGCCTGGTAGTAAGCGTCGGGAATGGCCCGCAGTCCCGCGTAGATCAGCAGGATAACGAGCGGAGTCCAATGCCAGACATCGATGACAACGATCGTGCACCACGCCGAGATCGGTCCCTGCGTGACGTTGTAGGGAATGCCCAGCCCGGTCAAAGCGGCGCCGAACAAACCAATGTCCGCGCGCGAGAAGATTTGCCAGATTGTGCCGACGACGTTCCAGGGGATCAACATCGGCAGCGCGATGGTTACCAGGAGCGGACCGATCGCCCAGCCCTTGCGCGGTAAGCATAGCGCCATGGCGATGCCAAGCGGCACCTCGATCAACAGAGCGACCAAAGAAAAGCTGAGATTTTTTAACAAGGCGTTCTGAAAGCGCGCCCCGATCTCGGTGGCTGGATTGAGCAGATCGCGAAACCAGGCATCGCCGTTCCAGAAGAACTGGTTGTGCCCGAACGAATCCTGAAGCGAGTAGTTCACCACAGTCATCATCGGCAGAAGCGCAGAGAACAGCACGATCGCGAAAACCGGCGCGACCATCAGCCAGGCGCGATTATTGAACGGCTTTTCCATTATCGACGATCTCCCAGGACGAGCTCGTCGTTGACGTAAACAAATAACCGATCCTGTCGGATCGAAAGGCCGGCCTGGCTGCCATCGATCGACACCCCATCCGGCACCGTTGCGAAGATTTCGTGCGGCCCCAGCGCCACCCGCGCCAGCCGTCGTCGCCCGAGATCCTCGACGCGACGGATCTGCACCGGAATGCCGCCGTCGGGCACCAGCGAAGCATAATCGGGACGAAACCCGAGAACGACTGAGCCGGTCGCGAGCTTGGGATAGCGCGCGCCCAGTTCGATGTCGTGCCCGGCGACGTGCGCAACGTGGTTCGCGACGTTGGCTGCGACCAGATTCATTCCGGGCGAGCCGATGAAGTAGCCGACGAAAGTGTGCTCCGGCCGCTCGAACAATTGCGCCGGCGACGCAACCTGCACCACGCGGCCGTCTTTCATCACCACGACCTGGTCGGCGAAGGTCAGCGCCTCGACCTGATCGTGCGTGACGTACACCATGAGCAGGTCGAGCGCGCGGTGTACCGCCTTGAGTTTCGAGCGTAGCTGCCATTTGAGCGCCGGGTCGATCACCGTAAGCGGTTCATCGAACAGGATCGCAGCAACATCGGCGCGCACCAGGCCTCGTCCCAGCGACACCTTCTGTTTGGCCTCGGCTCCGAGCGCCCGAGCCCGGCGGGGCAGATCGCCGGTGAGACCAAGCAGATCCGCAATCTCGGCGACTCGCGCCTTGATGGCGCGCCGATCCATTCGGCGATTCTTCAACGGGAACGCCAGATTCTCGGCAACACTCATGGTGTCGTAAATGACCGGGAACTGAAATACCTGGGCGATGTTGCGCTGTTCGGTCGGCAGCTGCGTCACGTCCTTGCCATCGAACAGCACCCGTCCCTCGGATGGCGTAACAAGACCGGAAATGATGTTCAGCAGCGTAGTCTTGCCGCAACCCGAAGGACCGAGCAGCGCGTAGGCGCGACCCTGCTCCCAAACGTGATCGAGCCGCTGCAGCGCCATGTGAGGTGAGCGCGGGTCATAAGCGTGGGCGATGCCGTCGAGCGTGATGCGCGCCATGTCCCGCTCCCGTCACGCTTCCGGCTCGACCGCGACCGGCACTCCTGCGCGATCAAACACGAACACGCGGTCCGCATCGACATGCAGCACGACCGCTTGATCGGGTTGCAGCATGCTCACGCCGCGCTCGACGCAAACGAAAATCCCAAGGCCGGTCTCGACATGGACGAAGCTTTCCGAGCCGCTGATTTCCGCCAATGCGATGCGGCCGGAAAGGTTGATCGAGGACGGCCATGGCGCGTCGACTCGCACCGCGTCGCCGCGGAAGCCCAACGTGTAGCTGCCGTCAGAAACCTTCGCGAGGACTCCGACGGCCGGCGCGACCAGATCTTGGCCGAGACGCAGCGAGCCTCCCTGTTTGGTGACCGTGAGTTCGTTGAGCGGCGGATCGGAAAAGACGCGTGCTGAGCCGATATGGCTCGGCCGGTGGTACACCCGCGCCGTCGGCCCGCACTGGATCATTCGGCCTTCGGACAACGTAGCGGTGACACCGCCGAGCAATAACGCCTCAAGCGGTTCGGCCGTCGCGTAGACAAGGATCGAACCGGCCTCATGGAGAATGGAGGGCAGCTCCTCGCGCAGTTCCTCACGCAGCTTGTAGTCGAGGTTGGCGAGCGGCTCGTCGAGGAGCACCAGATCGGCTTTTTTCACGATCGCGCGGGCGATGGCGGTACGTTGCTGCTGCCCGCCGGAGAGCTGGTGCGGCAAGCGGTCGAGCAGCGATTGCAGGCCGAGCAGTCGCGCGATGCTCTGCACGCGCTGATCTATCTCGTTTGCCTTTAGCTTGGCGATGCGCAACGGCGAGGCGATGTTCTCATAGACCGAGAGCGACGGATAATTCATGAACTGCTGATAAACGATTGCCACCGACCGCTGGCGAACCGGGATGCCGGTTGCATCCTTGCCATCAACCAAAATGCGGCCTGATGTCGGAACGTCGAGTCCGGCCATAAGCCGCATCAGCGTGGTCTTGCCCGCAAGCGTCGGGCCGAGAAGGACGTTGATAGTCCCACGCTCGACGGTGAGCGAGACGTCGCTGATGATGCTCTCCCCCACCGAAATCATGCTTACGCTCTCGAGGCAGATGCTCATGCGCTCCGGGCCGACGGATAGGGAATCTCGGCCAAAATTCTAATTCGGGGAGGGAGGCAGGTCTGCAGGCTATGCGCTCGGTCGACGACGGCCGCCGCTGCGCGGCAAACGCGCCTCGGCTTGTGGCGATCGCGCAACCGCGACAGCCCATAGTCGCAGCCTTCGCCAGACACGCGCGGTTTCCCCCTGGCAGCGTTCGCTCGTTCGGCGAACCTATTTGCATTCGAACCCAATATTCACCATAAACGGTCAAAACGAAAATGAAAAGAGATATTGCGGGTTAGTCGTCTCGGCGGCTTAGGCTGTTGGGCAGCGTTCAAAGGATGGCGCGTCCCGCGGTATCTTTGTTTTGCAGGGAATTCGCCGGGAATCTGTCAGATGCAGCCCCTCAACGACCGACAGAATACCATTGTCACCTTAGCCCGGTCCGTCGGTCGCGTTACCGTCGAACAGCTCGCGGCCCGCTTCGAAGTCACCCCTCAAACAATCCGTCGCGACCTCAACGAGCTTTGCGATCTTCGAGTCCTGGCGCGCACGCATGGTGGCGCGGTCATCGCTTCTTCCGTCGAGAACCTCTCCTACGAGGCCCGGCGCTTCATCGCCGCCGAAGAGAAACGCGAGATCGCGATCGCAGCCGCAGCGCTCATACCCAACCAGTGCTCGCTTTTCATCAACATCGGCACGACCACCGAAGAAGTGGCCACGGCGCTGAAAAACCATCAAAACCTTCTGGTAATTACCAACAACCTCAACGTTGCGATGGCGCTCTATCGCCATCCCACCATCGAGGTCATCGTGGCCGGCGGCCTGGTTCGCCGCTCCGACGGCGCGGTCATCGGCAGCTCCGCGGTCGATCTGATCCGACAGTTCAAGGTCGACATGGCGGTTATCGGCGCCTCCGCGCTCGACGAAGACGGATCGCTGCTCGATTTCGACCCGCGCGAAGTCAACGTGTCGCGTGCCATCATCGACAACGCTCGGCGCGTGCTTCTGGTCTGCGACCGTACAAAACTGGAGCGGGCGGCACCGGTCCGCATCGGCCATATGTCGGAGGTCCATGCATTCGTCACCGACAAGCTGACGTCGGCCAGGCTCCGCCAGGTGTGCGACGATCACAGCGTCAAGGTGATCGAGACCGCGGTCGAAAGTATTGCCGGGTCGCCAACCCAGCTCCCCGAAGTGGCGCACGTAAATCTCGCTCTTCCCTGATATGGCGCGCAATCTTCGATAGCCTGGATAAACTCGGCCCCGGCAATTTCGTTTTAAATTTCGAAATGCGCGCTTGTACGCGATTTATTATTCACTTACCGTCCCGGCAATCAGAAAACGAATACCGCGTTCGCCGAACGGGAGGGAGGATTGTGAAGGGGACGTACGACGTCGCCATCATCGGCGGAGGAATCAACGGTTGCGGTATCGCGCGGGATGCGGCCGGGCGGGGCCTATCGGTATACCTTTGCGAGCAGGCGGACCTCGCCAGCGGGACATCCTCGACGGCAACAAAGTTGATCCATGGCGGATTGCGCTATCTTGAGCACCTCGAATTCCGCCTGGTGCGCGAAGCCTTGATGGAGCGCGAGGTGTTGTGGCGGATGGCGCCCCACATCATCTGGCCTTTGCGCTTCGTGCTGCCGTACCACAAGGGACTGCGTCCAGCGTGGCTGCTTCGGCTCGGCCTGTTCCTCTATGACCATCTCGGCGGCCGCGAGCTTTTGCCTCCCACCTCCACTCTCGACCTGACGATTGATGAGGCCGGCCGGCCGCTCAAACCCGGCCTCTACTCGCTCGGCTTCGAATACTCCGACTGTTGGGTGGACGATGCCCGCCTGGTGATCCTCAACGCCCGGGATGCGGCGGATCGCGGGGCGACGATCCGCACCCGGACAAAAGCGGTCGCCGCCGACCGCAGCCCGGATATTTGGCGCCTTACGACCATCGACCGGCGCCCCAGCGGGAAGACCGAGACGGTTTGCGCAAAGATTCTGGTCAATGCCGCCGGCCCTTGGGTTGGCGACGTTCTCGCCGTCACCCGGCGGCAGAATTCGCCCGCAAGCATCCGGCTGGTACGTGGATCGCACATCGTGATCCCCAAGCTTTATTCGCACAGCCGCTGTTACATTTTTCAGAACATCGACAAGCGCATCATATTTGCCATTCCGTACGAGGGCGATTTCACTCTGATCGGAACGACCGAAGGCGACTATGTCGGGGATCCGAGCGAGGTGACGACGACCGCCGAGGATGTCGATTATCTGTGCCAGGCCGCAAACCGATATTTCAGCAGGCCGATTACACCGGCAGACGTTGTTTGGACGTATTCGGGCGTCCGGCCGCTCTACGACGACGGCGCCAGCGAGGCGCAGGCCGCGACGCGCGATTACTTGCTGGACCTGGACGAGACCGGCGCGCCAATGCTTTCGATATTCGGCGGCAAAATCACGACCTACCGGCGTCTCGCCCAACACGCGCTCGACAAGCTCGAACGGCATTTGCCAAATACAGTACGCGCCCGCCGCAACTGGTCCGGCCAAGTGCCCTTGCCGGGCGGCGATTTTCCGGTCCAGGGCTTCGAGGCCCTCGTCAAGGAGATCGGTCGAGACTATCCTTGGCTGGCCGCTGATCAGTCGCGTCGGCTCGCCCGAGCATACGGCACCAAGGCGCGCGCGGTTCTCGACGGCGCCACGCGCCTAAGTTCACTGGGGCAGGACTTCGGCTGCGGTCTGACCGAGGCTGAAGTCATTTATTTGATGCGCGAGGAATGGGCGGAGGAAGCCGCCGATATCGTTTGGCGGCGTTCCAAACTCGGCTTGCGATTGTCACCGAAGCAAGTGACCATGCTCGAAAGTTTTATGGCTGAACATCGCGGCGAATTTCTGGCTCAGAACAGCATTTAGACAGGTACGTTGGTCGCTCTGACAGTTCCGCAACGTGACGAAAGTTTGGAGGTCGGGCCACCAAGGAAGAGCAATGTCGGGCATTGAAATTCAGGTAAAGGGTCTTTTTGCAACGCCGGTTGCGGCGGTCGTTCTGCCCGACAGCGAAGCGCGCAATGCCGAATTGCAGGAGATTATTCTGCGCCGCCGCGCCGAACATCCGAGCATCGGCGCTTCGAACATGGGCGGCTGGCACTCGACGCGGGATTTTGCCGAGTGGGGCGGTGAGCGGGCCCAGGAGGTTTTGGCATTCGGGCGCGAACTTGCGACGAAATTGACGGCAAACCGGGACGGGCAGTCGGTACGGCCGGAATGGAAAACCGAGGCATGGGCCAACGTGAGTGGGCCCGGCGACTTAAACGCCTGCCACTATCATCCGGGCTCGTTCTGGTCTGGCAGTTACTACGTTAGCGACGGTGGATGTGCCGACGATCCGTCGCTGGGCGGAGAGTTCGAAATGTTCGATCCCCGTGGGCCGGCGCCGATGATGCATGCGCCGGCGCTGAAATTTGGCGGGGAAGACGGGCTGTCGGCAGGCAGCGCCGAAACCATTCGGCCGCGACTTGGGCTGATGTTTCTATTTCCCTCCTTTCTCCTGCACGCCGTGCGACCCTATCGCGGGAACGGTTTGCGCATCTCTATCGCCTTCAACTTCGGACTTTATCGCGGTCTTTGATAGGTGCGGCCGATGCGCATTGTGTTTCGCTGCGATCCCGCCCTCTACGACGTCCTGCCGCGGCCGGTCGCCGCCCGCGGCACTTTGCCGGATTGGCTCCGCAAAATGCCGGCGTCGGCTTTTTCTGAACTGCACGGGCAGGAGATACGCACGGTCAAGCAATGTCCGCCCTTTGTCGATGCGATGGCCCACGGATTCGTGATGCCGCTTGCGTGCGACGTTACCGTGCGCGACGGCAAATTCTCCTGGTCCTGGGACTTGCCGCCGTTGACGGTCAACGCACATCCGCGCTCGCCGCTGAGCTTTCACGTTCCCGCCCAGGTTTCCGGAACGCCGTTTCACGATCCCGCCCGCGCAGTCGTCAAATTCAACAGCTTCTGGACGATCGAGCTCGAACAAGGCTATTCGCTGTTCGCAACGCACCCGGTCAACAGAACCGACCTGCCGTTCCGCCTGCTTACTGGCCTAATCGACGCCGATCATTTCAACGATGTTGGGATTCTGTTCCCGGCGGTCTGGGTTGATCCGGGTTTCAACGGCGTTTTGCCGGCCGGGACGCCGGTCGCGCAATGTTTTCCGGTGACGCGGCAGGCGGCCGAGCTTGTCATCGAACCGCTCTCGCCAGACGCCCAGCGTCGCTATGACGAGACCGCGACGGCGCTGCTGTCGAAGCCCGGGGTCTATCGGCGCCGCTACCGCGCCACGCGCAATCGACGTTCAGCCGGTCAATGAACGGCGCAGCGCCGCAATATCGAGCCATAACTCGCCCGTCGGGGCCGTGGCGAGAGCCTGTGCGATGCGACCGAAAGTGTCGGGGCGCAGCCTTACGGCCAGCCTGTAGGCTATTTTGGCCGCAACCAACTCCCCCTTCTCCTGCTGGCAGATGCCGAGATTGACCGCAGCTTCGGCAAAATCGGGCCGCAGCGCAATCGCGCGACGGTAGGCGTCTGCTGCAGAGTTGAAGTTGCGTTGGTCTTGTCTGACGAGACCCACCGCAAACCAGGCCTGGCTGCTGTCCGGCGTGAGGGCCACTACCTGCTCAAGTGCTGCAGCGGCGTCCTCGGTATCGCCGATCCGGCGCAAACACAGACCGAGCTTTAGCAACGTATCGCCATTGTCGACGCCGAGATCAGCGGCGGCACGATAAGCAACAGCGGCTTCGGCAGCGCGGCCGAGAGCTTCAAGCAGCATGCCGCGCCGCAAGTGCAACGCGGCCGAAGGGGTGGCATGCGCCGCGCGTGTGAACGCGACCAGGGCTGCCTCGGATTGGCCGGCGCGATGCAACGCGTCGCCAATCAGACGCCAACCCTCAGCGTCATTGGGAAATTGGTTCAGCAGCCGAGGCAGCAGCGTCGCGGCTTCGGGGTCGGCGAGTTCGAGCAGCGTCACGCACATCAGAAAGGCGGCATCAGCATGATCGGGCGCGAGCGTAGCCGCTCGGCGAAAGAACGCAGCCGCACCGGCGATGTCCTCCGACGCGCGGGCGGCGCGTCCGGCAATCACCAAAGTGGGGATATGGTCCGGACGCTGCGCCAGGCTCGCCGCCGCCGAGCGCAAAGATCGCGCGGTGTCGCCACGCTGCAACGCGACGGCAGCGGCAAGCTGATGAACGGCTGGGTCGTCAGGCAGGTTGCGTAACAGACGCTCCGCGATGGCTTCGGCCGTGCTCAGATCGCCGTCGCGCAGCGCCAAGAGCGCCGTGCGCAGGTCCGGCTGATCCGAATCCTGCCCAGCACGCATCGCGCACCTCACTCACAATCGCCGCAGACGAGCTCAACGGCCGCTCAGGGTATCGCAACGAGCAGGCCGACAGTTACACCAAGCGATTGTCCATGCCCGCTGCCGAAATCGTAGCCATAGCTCGGCTCCAGATACCAACCGAAATTTCGCGTCGGCCACGGCCAGAACTGGAATTCGACAACGGCCTCGCCACCGAGAGAATCCGCAGTCTTCCCGCCGCCTGTCGTATGCATCCACTCCGGTCCGAGACCGAACTCGACCTCCACAGTATTGGATAAGTCAAAAGGCTTCTTGAACACGAGATCAGTGCCCCACTCAGTGCGGCCGCCGCCAAACAGCGGCGTCACGCCCAGTTCGATTTCCAGCCAGTCCTTGAGTGGGGTGACCTCCACGGAGACGGCTGGGCCGAAGCTTAGGCCGCCACCCCGTAGCGCCCACTCCCCAGCACCTCCGATTTCAACGAGAGCGGAAGGCTCCTTGTCCTCGGCCCGTGCGGTTCCTCCGATCGATGCCAGAGTGGCTATCAACCCCAGCGCAGTCGCGCACTTGATCATTCGCTCCAGCCTTGGTCGCCTTCCACTCCTTGAACGGCTTCACTTGTGAGGTATTTTACGCGTGCCAAAAGCGGCGGACCATCGGCCGCAGCCTGACGAGGTCATTACCGGCGACAATGTCGCACTTTGGCACGGAGCGAAAGTGACTAACGCAGTCTTGCGTTTCGCCTTATGCGGCTTGGCATAGCCGAACAAGAATGCCGGGTGCGCCGGCAGCAAAGCGCCAGCGACAAGACCGTCCCGAAGAGGTCGCTATGCTTGAACGGATTGAAACTCACCCGACCAAGCCGCCGCATCGGCAAGAAGATGCGCTACGATCCGCGTAACGCGATGCAATGCTCACGCGCGTACGCCTTACGCCGCGATCGCCCGCTCGGCCACGACCGCAGTTCCCCGCAGCCAATCGCGCGCTGCGCGCTGAGCGGCGGCGATCTCCGCATCGGACATTTGATCGGCGATCTCGCGACGCAGACGGATCGCTTCGCGGTTGCCTTTCGCCACCGCGAGGTTGAACCATTTATGCGCCGCGACGAGATCGATCGGCACATCGCGGCCGACCGAATACATCATCCCGAGTTCGAACAGCATATCGCCACCAGCAGGCCCCTCGCCGAGCGGCGCAACATCGCCGTCGAGAATTTCAAAACGCGCCATCACACACTCCCCTGTTTTAACGCCCCGTCGCCTTTCCCCGGGGCGACAAATTCGCCGGCGCTTTCGCCGATCGATTTGCCGATCATCGTCGGAAGATTTGAATGGTAGTTTAAGCAACGCGATGAATTAAAACTGAACGGCGAAGGGCCGATTGCGCGAGCGTTGAAACGCTGTGTTAATCACGCGGCTGCGCTGCCACCGCTACGCGGACGGCCAATCCGACACGATTCATGACTTATTCCTGATGCCGTAAAGCGGCTTGCAATGGCGGTTTCGTCGGTTATCTTCCGCCTCCGCCACAAGCAAAAACCCTGGGAGGGGCGATCATGAAATTGCTTCACATTACGGCCGCCGCAATCGCTTCCACGATCGCGCTCGTACCGATTTTGATCGCGCCGGCGCACGCTGCCGATCCGCTCGGCACCTGGTTGGCAGGTGACAAGAAAGGCAAGATCCGGATCGTCAATTGTGGCGGGGCGGTGTGCGGTAACCTGATTTGGCTGGCGGAGCCGAATGATCCCGCAACCAACCAGCCGAAGCTGGACGATAAAAATGCCGATACCAGCAAGCGGTCACGACCGCTTCTGGGCATTCCGATCGTGCTCAACATGAAGCCGAGCGGGGGCGACAAGTGGGACGGACAAGTCTACAATTCGCGCGACGGTCAAACTTACGCCGGTTCGTTCACCATGACCGGCGCCAATTCCGCAGTGCTCAAAGGCTGTGTCGCGGTCGTGCTCTGCAAGTCGGAGACGTGGACGAGGTCGAAATAGACTGGTCCGCTCATCTGGCCCGCTGGCCGAACAAGATCGCGCGCACTTTGGGATCGCGTATGTCGACCGCGGCCGCCGCCTCAACGCGGATGGCAAAAGCGCGCTTGACTGCCGGCCGCGCACGGATGGTTTCAAACCAGCGCTTGAGATGCGGAAAGCCGGCGAGGTCTTGGCCCATGCGTTCTGCGAGCTTGACCCAGCCGACGCAGGCCATGTCGGCAATCGAATAGCGGCCGGCTAAAAACTCACGATCCGCAAGCCGCGTGTTCATGACCCCGAACAAACGGTTGACCTCGTCCGTGTAGCGGGCGACCGCGTAGGTAATCATCTCCGGCGCGTAACGGCGGAAGTGGTTGGCCTGGCCGGCCATCGGCCCGAGCCCGCCGACCTGCCAGAGCAACCACTCCTCGACGGCAACCCGCGCGCGCTCGGTGGGCGGATAAAACTTTCCGGTCTTGCGGCCGAGATATTGCAGGATGGCGCCGGACTCGAACACCGAGATCGACCGCCCGTCGGGACCGTCAGGATCGATGATCGCCGGTATCCGGTTGTTCGGCGAGATCGCCAAAAAATGCGCCGTGAATTGCTCGCCCTTGGAGATGTCGACGGCGCGCACGACATAGGGCAACCTGCACTCTTCGAGCATGATCGAAATTTTCCAGCCGTTCGGCGTCGGCCAGTAATAAAGTTCGATGGGCTTGCCGCGGCGCAACGCCGGTCGCGCTTTGACCCCGGCAGGCTTCTTCTTTGACTTGCGCGATGTGAGCGGCATTGCGTTGGTATGAAAACGGCGCCGCGGATTATCTCCACGACGCCGCAAGTGGTCTTGGGAGGATTTGACTTACACACACACCGAGGGCGTCGGCGAGATCACTTAAGGTTTTGGTCCGCTGGCTATCTGCCAAGGGAGAGGTCGGGATCTCCCGCTCCTCTTCTCTACCGCCGTGCGCTAGTGCGAACGATGGTGAAGCCCAAACCCCTGTCTCGCCGACGCCCCCCGTTGTCCACCTGAGCCGGCCCGTCTCGGGTGATGATTTTACCCTCGACGAAAGCCGGCCCGTGTGACGCGATCTTCGACTGTTGTGAGCCGAAGACCGATTGCGACGTCGACTACTTCTTCTTTTTCCGGCGAGTGGTCTTCTTCGCCGTCTTCTTCGCCGCTGCCTTCGTCTTTCTCTTCTTCGCCATTGCTGCCCTCCTAGCTTGAGTGGATGGCGACATCGGTGCAGTGCAGTCGCGAATCGATCCGCACTACCTTCCGATTACTACAGCAGGAAAAAAATAACAGTGACTCCACTTAATTTTGTGTGTAAGTGCCGCGCCCCGCTTCCCGAACGCGGTCGCCTCGCACGCATCAGCAAAGACGCGCGCGGAAAAACATTTGTGGCGACGTGCCGACGCGCAAGAATTCTGCGCGATCAAGAAATGCCGATGAAATAATGGTTTCTGCAACGTCGCATCGCCCGACATTGCGCCGGCTGGGCGCGCATCGCGCGCCGATGATGCACACTTTTACGGGCGGTTTGATGCGCGCAGGAGAAGATTCACCACCTCGAAAAAATTTTGCCCGTAAGGCCGTTTGCGGGCGCGTTACGGGCCTCACTCGGGCGAAAAACGCGCGAATCGGTGCAGACCGATTTGCTTTTCGCGGCGCACGCGGCCTCCCTCGCCTGCATGCAGAGGAGTTTTTCGCGTTGGTTTTGGTGTTGCGAGACGATCGCGGCATCTTCTTCGCGCAGCGCGGTAGAGCGAGCGTTGCGTTCAGCCACCAATTCGTCGCTTCAACAGATCGTTGACCGCCTGCGGGTTGGCTTTGCCGCCTGAAGCCTTCATCACCTGACCGACAAACCAGCCGATCGCCTTCGGATTGGTCTTGGCGTCGCCGACTTTGTCCGGATTCTTGGCGATAATGTCGTCGACGAGCTTTTCAAGCGCCGAAAGGTCGGTCACTTGCTTCAATCCGCGCGTTTCGACGATCGCGCGCGGGTCGCCGCCCTCGGTCCAGACGATTTCGAAGACATCCTTGGCAATCTTTCCCGAAATCGTGCCCGCGGCGATGAGGTCGAGGATGGCGCCAAGCTGCTCCGCGGAGACTGGCGAGGCCGCGACGTCCTTGCCCTCCTTGTTGAGGCGGCCGAACAGTTCGTTGATTACCCAATTCGCCGCGGTTTTGGCATCGCGCCCCTTCGCCACTGCTTCGAAGTAGTCGGCGGTGGCGCGTTCGGCAATTAGGCGAGCAGCTTCATGTACCGGCAGGCCGTAGTCTCGTACAAAGCGCGCTCTCTTTTCGTCGGGGAGTTCCGGCAAATTGGCTTGAAGATCGTCGACTTCAGCTTGCGTGAGCTCCAGCGGCAGGAGGTCCGGATCGGGAAAATAACGGTAATCGTGCGCCTCTTCCTTAGTGCGCATGGAACGCGTTTCGCCTTCGTCAGGATCGTACAGCCGCGTTTCTTGCTCAATAGTCCCGCCATCCCGCAACTTTTCGATCTGGCGGCGCGCCTCAAAATTTATTGCTTGGCCAATGAAGTTGATGGAATTGAGGTTCTTGATCTCGCAGCGGGTGCCGAGCTTTTCGCCTGGGCGGTTCACCGAGACATTCACATCGGCACGCAGGTGCCCTTTCTCCATATCGCCGTCGCAAGTCCCGAGGTAGCGCAAAATCATTCGCACCTTCACCATAAAGTTCATTGCATCAGCGAAGGAACGCAGCTCCGGTTTTGAAACGATTTCCATCAGCGCTACGCCGGAACGATTGAGGTCGACCAACGACACCGCGGATTGGCGGTCGTGCAAGGACTTGCCAGCATCTTGCTCGAGATGAATACGTTCAATTCCGACCTTGGCCGTCCCACCGTCTTCGGTGTCGATGGTCACCTCGCCCTCGCCAACAATCGGCGATTTGTATTGGCTGATCTGATAGCCCTGCGGCAAATCCGGATAGAAATAATTCTTGCGGTCGAACACCGACTTTAGATTGATCTTGGCTTTCAGTCCGAGCCCGGTGCGCACCGCCTGCCGCACGCATTCGGCGTTGATCACCGGCAACATGCCGGGCATGGCGGCATCAACAAGCGATACGTGCGAATTCGGCTCGCCGCCAAACGCGGTCGAAGCGCCGGAAAACAACTTGGCTTGAGAGGCCACCTGGGCATGCACCTCCATGCCGATGACCACTTCCCAGCCGTCGATCAGCTTCGATTTTCGTTGCGCCGGCGCATCCATGGTGAAGGTCGGTTACGCGCTTAGCTAGCCCATCGCAAGTCCCGCGACAGTGTCGTTGCTGCCCACCCTGCCTCGCCGCGGTCGAAACGTCGCGTTGCAACTTCTCGGCTTTAGACAAGACCTGACGGCGCGGCCTATGCTCTGATCATAAACCTAACAATACCGGGAGGCTTCCGTGAAACACGTTCCACCGATCTTTGCCGCCGCCGTCGCGTTGCTCGCAGCGACCAGCCTGCGCGCCGAACCGCTTTACCCCAACGTCGTCAACACCTCGCATGCGACGCCCGAAGCGGCCTCGTTCTTTAAGTCCTATTTCACCGCCAAAAGCGAGCACAAGCCGGTGCCGACAACGGACCACTTCTCCGACGCGCATCTCACTTACATAGACGCGACGCTCGGTTGGCCGTTCTACAGCAAAAAGGGCATGACCGACTTGTTCGAGCAGTACATGCCGAAATGGCCGAAGATCGGCCTGTCTTATCCGACACGTATTACCGGCGACACCCATTCTGCGCTGGTCGCCTTCACCGATACGCCCGAATTGTTCGGCGGTGAAATTCGCATTCTGGCCGCGATCGATTTCAAGGACGGCAAGATCGTGCGCTGGATCGACTATTGGGATGGCCGCTCGTTCGGCGCCGAGACCGCGGCCAAGTTCCGCACGCCGGCGGACAAGTTCCCCACCAACTTCGACTACGACGTCGTCAGTGACGGCGCCTCGGCGAAGATCAGGGACACAGCGCAAAAACTCGCCGCAGCGTTCGCATCGGGCGATGCCAAAGCAGCAGACGCCTTGTTCAGCTCCGATGCCGTCTACCTCGACCGCGCATTGCGGGCACGCGTCCTCGGCAAGCTCGCGATCGGCAAATACCTGTCGCGCGCGTTAGCGACCGTGCCGTACGGCAAGGGCGCCAAGCTCGTCCATGTCGTCGGGAGCGATCAGGGCGGCGGTTACGAATGGACCAACGCGGACGGTTCGGTGAAGCGGGGCATCATCGCCATCGAACTCAACGGCGCCGGACAGATCGACCGCCTCGACACGACCTGGGACAATGGCGTGATGAGCGACGACGACCTGCAGGCGCTCGTGCTGCAATCGATCGAGAAGTAGATCAGTCCTCGGCTAAAATGGTCACCCGCCGGTTAGCCGGGGGGTGGCTTTTTTATTTCCCTTCGCGCCAGAGGCCGAGCGCTTCCTGCGCCGGGCGGTCGGAGATCGAGAACAGCACCGATTGTTTCGACGCGGAGTGGGAGTAGCGCTTCCACGACGGCACCACGAAGACGTCGTTTGGTCCCCATTCGAGCACTTTGCCGTCGACGGTGGTGGTACCCTCGCCCTCGGCGCAGGCGAAAATGGTGCCGTCGGTCGAGCGGTAGGGCTCGCCGCGGAAACCTTTCGGCAGCATCGCGAGATAGGCACCCATCGTGGGCAGCACCGGGCCGCCATTGATCGGATTGGCGTAGCGCACTCGCGCTCCGTGGGTTTTGTCGATGTCGCCCGCTTGCATCCGGCGCTCGATGATCGGACGGGTGCGGGCGTAGGTGTAATTGATCACCGGCGTGCGGTTCATCGCCGTCGTGCCGTCAGGCAGCACGCCCGAGGCATAGAAGCTCAATAAATCGCCGTCGTGCCGCGTGGTCGTCTGGGTCGGCGTGTCGAAATCCTCCGCGAACGAGGTTTCGAAAAAATTAACCGCCGGAACATCGAGCACGTCGAGCCATAGCATCGGCTTGTCGGAGGTGTTGCCATGATCGTGCGGCGCCCAGTTGGCGGTGATCAGGAAATCGCCGGGCGACATGAAAGCCTTCTCGCCCTCGACAGCGGTATAGGCGCCCTGCCCGTCCAGCACGAAGCGAATGGCTGAGGAGGCATGGCGGTGAGCCGGCGCGATCTCGCCCGGCATGATCATCTGGATACCAGCGAACAGCGTATTGGTGACACGCGCCTCGCCGGGCAATGCAGGGTTCTCGAGGATCAGCACGCGGCGCTTGGCCTCCTCGGCGCTAATCAGCCCGGCCGATTCCATGACCAGCGATTTGACGTCGCCGAAATGCCAGACCGCGGACGCACAGCGTGTGACCGGTTCGTCGGGAATGAGCGAACTCATCACCGTCCACAGCGGCGTCATGCCATGCTTGGCGATACGGGCGTAATAGTCCTGCCGCATCGCGTCAATGTTGTGTTTGCGGTCGGGCTGGCCGTTTGCCGGCGTCTTTGCGGTTGCGACCGCCATGGCGTCCTCCACGAAACTCCAAGTCTTTGTATATCATATAGTCAAAGCGGCCGGGCGCGGAAATAGCGCCTCAACGCCGGCGCTGCGGGGCAGCCATGCCTTGGGTAACCGATCGTGGGTAACCGATCGTGGGTAACCGATCGTGGGTAACCGATCGTGGGGGCCTGATCAGGTGTTGGAATTGCCGCCGTCGACCAGGATGTTTTGCCCGGTGACAAAATCGCTGTCGGCGCTCGCAAGAAAGACCAGCGCGCCGAGCAGATCCTGCGGGTGCTGGTCGCGCTTGAGCGAGCGCGAGGCCACCACGCGGTCGCGTGCGGTGGCGATATGACCCGGATTCTCGGACATCAGCGTTTCGCTCATGGTCAGCCCGGGCGACAGCGTGTTGACGCGGATGCCGTGTTCGCCGAGCTCGAGCGCCATCACCCGCGTCATCGCCAATATTCCGCCTTTGGATGTCACGTAATGCAGCATCCACGGAATGCCGTGAAAGATGCTGCCGGAGCCGATGTTGATGATCTTGCCGTAGCCCTGCGCCGTCATCTGCGGGGCGACGTGCTTCACCATCAGGAACGGCCCGCGCAGATTGATCGCCATGACGCGGTCCCACAATGCCACGTCGATCTCGCTACACTTGGTTTCCTGCAACGGCGCGAACAATGCGGCGTTGTTGACCAGCACGTCGATCTTGCCAAAGCGCTCCATGGTCTGCGCGACCAGCGCCTTGACGGCGCCTTCATCGCTGACGTCGGTGACCGCGCTCGCCACCGAATTGGCGCCGTGGTCGCGGGCGATCTCGTCCGCCACGTCCTTGCCGTCGGCGAGGTCGGCGATCATCAGCCGCGCGCCCTCGGCGGCAAGCGCCTTCGCATAGTGCCGGCCGATGCCCTTGGCGCCGCCGGTGACAATGGCGACGCGGCCATCCAATCGCGCCATGAATCAATCCTCCCCCTTTGTCCCTCCCATGATCCGCGCAAGCGGGTCAGGAGCGGAATTAGACTTTACTTATCGCTTGGCGTTGCTCGATGAATTTCGCGAATGCTGCGAGCTGCTGGCGGATGAACTCGACGGTTTGCTGATCGGTGATCTGCCCAGTTTTGGCGTCGATCCGCGTCGAGGCATTGCCGATGAAAATCTCCGGCTTGCTCAGTGTGACGGCGTCGAGAAAGATCATCGACCGCCGCAGATCGTATTGCATCCGGCCGCCGCCAAGCGGGCCGTTCGCCGCCGATTGCAGCGCAATCGGCTTACCGGCAAACGGCTGATTTGGCACGCGCGATACCCAATCGATGGCGTTCTTCAAACCGCCGGGAATCGAAAAGTTGTATTCCGGAGAATTGAAGATCACGCCATCGGCGGCGCGGATCGCGTCGGCCAGTTTTTGCACCGCCGGCGGGATGCCGCTCGCCTCCTGCACATCGAAATTGTAGTTCGGGAAGTCGGCAAATGAAGGCGCTTCCGCAAGCTTCATGCCGGCCGGCGCCAAGCCGGGAAGCGCATTCATGACCATGCGATTGTAGGAGCCTTTGCGCAGGCTCCCGCAAATGCAGACGACGTTGACGACTTTGTCGGCCATGAATCCTCAGGCCACCTTTTCGTCGGCGATCGGATTGTGCAGCACGCCGATGCCCTGGATTTCGACCTCGCAAACGTCGCCGTTTTTCATCCAGACCGGCGGGGTGCGGGCAAAGCCGACACCTGAAGGCGTGCCGGTGAAGATGATATCGCCGGGCTCGAGCGTCATGCCCTGGGTGACGTAAACCAACGTCTCCACCACCGGGAACATCATGTTGTCGGTATTGTCCGACTGCATGACCTTGCCGTTGAGCCGCGTCTCGATCTTCAGGCCTTTACCGCCGGGCGGCAGTTCGTCGGCGGAAACCAGCCACGGGCCAAAGCCGCCAGTGTGGTCGAAGTTCTTGCCCATGTCCCATTGCGTGGTTTTGCGCTGGAATTCGCGTACCGAGCCTTCGTTGCCGCAGGAATAGCCGGCGACGCAGGACAAGGCGTTGGCAGCGGTCAAATGCTTGGCGCGCTTGCCGATGACGAGGATCATCTCGGCTTCGTAGTCGAGCGTCTCGGTAACTTGCGGCCGCACGATCGGCTGGCCATGCGGCACCAGCGAAGTCTGGCCGCGCATGAAAATGGTCGGAAACTTTGGAATGTTGTCGCGTTGGCCGCCTTCCTTGACGTGCTCGAGGTAATTCAATCCGAGGCACAAAATCTTGCCGGGCCGGCCAACCGGCAGAGCATAGGCCAAGCCCGAAAGCGGCTTGCGCGCGCTCGCCGGTGCCCGTTTGGCGAGTTCGGCCAGCGGCTTCAAGTCGCCGTTATTGGCTTTCAGCCACTCCCCGAGATCGGTTGGCGCCTTGGCGTCAACGGCCTGCAGATCGATCACCTGATCTCCCTCGACCACGCCGAGCCGCGATCCACCCTGCCCAGCAAACGCAACAATTTTCATGAGCTATTCCTTCCTTGAACCAATCCCTGTCGTTCCGCGGGCGGCGACTATAACGGGCCGCGGTGGCGCGATCTACCGTCGCGATCCGGTATCGCTGCCCCGAAGAAAATGCGCCTTCAACCGCTCGCGCACGGCAAGCGCGGCCGAAAGATCGAAGCCATTGACGACAGCGAGACGAAAACCGCCCGGCGGCATCGAATGCCGTTCTGGCGGCAACTCCTCGTGGAAAGTGACTTGAAGGCTGCTGATACCTGGTACGCGCTTGATCTCGTCGAGCAGCGGCGTCGGCGGGTGACGATACCGGATGCCGTTTGGGCCGAACAGCACCACACTGTAGCCGCGCCGCCGATCCGTATCGGGGAAATCCCAGGTGCCGCTCTCGTAAAGCCGTGCAACGGCCTGGACCCAGCCGACGCCGTAAAGATCCGGCCATTGGTCGGCAAAGCGCAAATGCACCTCGATGATCGTCGCGCCGATGGTTTCGAGATTGAGCATGCCGGTGTAACCGGCAAGATGTTTTTGCACCCAGGCGCCGGCGCGCCGCTCGATCTCGGCGTCGGGCTCGGCCTCCACGATCCAATAATCGAAGGTGCCCTCGCCCGCGGGCTTACCGGTCACGTGCCGCCACCAGCGCGGCTCGCCATCGACCAGGGCGAGGTCGGACGAGACATGACGGCCCTCCAGCAACGTCATCCAGAAATGGCCCGGTGCGTAATGCCGCTCGTAATCGGTTTCGGAATGCAGCACGCGGCTGCCGACGCCCATACCCTTGAGATTGGTGATCGGCTTGGAGAAAACCGGGAAGTGCGGCGGCGGCGTTCCGTGCGGGCCGGCGTCGAGGCCTTGGCTCAGCGCCACCGCAAGCTTGTCGTAGACCCAGCGATGCGCCGGGTACCATTGCCAGGCGTCGGCGTCTTCAGTGGCGATGTTGGCGGCAGTCTGGACCTGCGAAAAATATTGCAGCCGCCAAGGATCGGCTTCGTGGATGGGCATGTGAGAAACCACAGGATCGGCAGCAGTCATACGCGAGAGCAGCGGTCTCTGCCACGTGCCGCTTGCCGGTCACATCAGCCACCAATCGGCCTCTTCAGCGGGACTGCGCCGCCAATGCGTCACATGCGAGCCAGAAAGTCGCCGCCAGCTCGTCAGACATGACCCGTAGATCGCCCTGCAATGCGTGGAGAGAAGCCTCAGGTGCAGGCTCCGGCTCCAAGCTGAATGTCGTATCGGGATTGTCCGCGTCGGAATGCGTCAAAACGATCTGCCAGCGCGTAGAAAGCCGCCTCGCGTTGAACAAGCGCTTGATCGCATCGTCCAGGCCGCGGACGTGAACAACTGAATCGGCATAGAACCAGATGCGCGGAATGTTTCGCACCTTGCCGGCCTGATCGGCGTGCCCCTCGCACGACCAGCAAGGATAGAACACGCCGAGTTTCTTTAACTCGAACTCCAGCGGTGCGACCAGCGGCTCTACCGGACTTCGCTCGCCTTCGCTGGACAAACGCCGGGGCGCCGCGGGGCAAAAGCGATGGCAACGGCTCGACGGCCCGTAATCCGGGCAATTACGGCAGCACACCGGATCAGGAATCGGTCCAAGCGTATGCGCCCGCTGGACTTCATGGACAACGTTGCTTTTCCGTGCCGTTGGACGGGGCTCAATGCGCAAGTCGACCTCCCGAAGCATAATCACTACAAAGAAATCGTAAATGAATTACGGATGTTACAGCGGCAAGCTCATGCGTTAGCGAACGCGCGGCGAGCTTGGAAACAGGCCTGCTTTCGCTCGCTGCACCCCCAGACTTCGGCGACCAGATTGAGCGGATCTGGCGGAAACCACTGTGGATGGGATGCTACTTCCGCCGCGTGCGCGTCCGCGCGGCCTTCTTGGCGGCAGCAGATCGGCCGGCAACACCCTTGGTGCGTGCCGCGGCAGAGCGCTGCGCCGCAGTGCGGTTCGACGCGGCGCTTCGCGCCTGCTGCGAAAGCGCCTTACGCGAAACCGTGTTGCGCGGTTCGCGCTTGAGCGCTTCGGTCACGGCGCGAGATATTCGCGGCCGCCGTTTCGGCTTGCGCTGGCCCTGACCCGCCTCATAGGCGTATTCCGCGCTCTTTCTTGTTCGCTCGCTGGTTTGGCCGCGCTTTGGCGGCGGCAGGTCGACGCCGGCGCGGCGCGCCTCGGACAGTCCGATGGCGATTGCCTGTTTGGTCGAGCGCGCGCCGTGCTCGCCCTGACGAATTTTGTCGATCTCGTCGTGGACGAACTCGCCCGCCTGGGTCGAGGCCGATTTGCCTTCGCGCTTATCCCGGCGCGCTTTGTCGATGGTTCGCTTCAGCGGCATTTCCTTCTCCATTGACTGCCAGCCGCAGCGACAACTCTGCTGCACGCCGATCGTTCGGAGTTCGGATCAGGCGTCAGTCATCCGCAATGCGTGAACGCTGAACAGCCCGTCCGTCCACGCCGAAATCGGCGACCAGCCGCTGCCATGCGCGAGCGCCTGAAATGATTCGATCGAATATTTGTAGCTGTTCTCGGTATGGATGGTTTCGCCGGCGCGGAATTCGAACGTCGTGTCACCGACGCGCACTTTCTGGCGTTTCGTGCTGGCGAGATGCATTTCGATGCGGCAGCGCTCGACATTGTAGAAGGCGTGGTGCTCGAAGGCCTCAAGATTAAAATTCGCGCTGAGCTCTCGATTGATGCGCGCCAGCAGATTGAGATTGAATTTGGCGGTAACGCCTTCGGCGTCGTTGTAAGCGCGATAGAGAATGTCAGGAGCCTTGGCCAGATCGACCCCGACCACAAAAACTGCACCAGGTCCCAATATCGCTCCAGCCCGGCGCAGAAATCCCGCCGCCTCGTGCGGCTCGAAATTGCCGATGGTCGAGCCGGGAAAGAAGCCCGCACGTGGCTTGCCGGCGATCTCGGCCGGCGGCTCCAGCATCGTGGTGAAATCCGCGACAACCGGATGGATCGCAAGGTGCGGCAGGTCGCGGCGCAAGTACGCCGCATCCTGTTGCAGAAAGTCGCCGGAAATGTCGATCGGTACGTAAGCTTCGATACTCGTCGCAGCGCACAACAGAATGCGCGCCTTGGTGCTGGCGCCGGCACCAAATTCGACCAAGGCGCAACCGGGCGGAAACAAAGATGTTATCGCCGGAGCATATTCTTTCAAAAGTCCCAGCTCGCTCCGGGTCGGGTAATATTCGGGCAGGCGCGTAATGCGCTCGAACAGAGCGGAGCCGGCGAGATCGTAAAAATATTTCGGCGGCATATGCTTCGGCTTGGCGCTCAAGCCCGCAATGACGTCGGCGGCGAAGGGATTGGCCGACTCGATCGGTCGGCGAGCACGAACAGCCGTCTGCATAACCATTTTGAACGCCTAGCGCTCGAATTCCGCCAGCCGCAATCCGCTGAACTGCCAGCGTGCCGACGGATGAAAGAAATTGCGATAAGTCTCGCGCGAATGACCTCGCGGCGTCGCCAGCGACGACCCGCGCAGCACCATTTGATTGACCATGAATTTGCCGTTGTATTCGCCCAGCGCGCCAGTCTCGGCCACATAACCTGGATAGGGCGAGTATGCGCTGCGGGTCCATTGCCAGACCATGCCGAAAGCGTTGTCGAGCGCGCCGGCGCCAGCGGCGACCTCCCATTCGGCTTCGCTTGGCAGATGCTTGCCGGCCCAGCGCGCGAAGGCGTCGGCTTCGTAATAGCTGACGTGGCAGACTGAGAGTGCCGGGTCGACCGCGCGCAGCCCGCCGAGCGTCATCGAAAACCAGGCGCCGTCGATGTGCTGCCAATAACCGGGAGCCGATAAGCTCTGCGACTCCACTTCGTCCCAGCCGTTCGACAACCATAGCGACGGCGTGGTGTAGCCGCCGTCTGCGATGAATTCCAGCCAATCGCCGTTGGTTACGAGGGCGCGGGCGACGCGGACCGGCTGCAGCAGCACCTGATGCTCCGGCCGCTCATTGTCGAAGCAGAAACCCGCGCCGTGATGGCCGATCGTATGGATGCCGGCGAGAATCGACCCGGCGGCAGTCGCCGAATCTCAACTCTTCGGCCATCGCCAGGACACATCATAGACCGGGTTCGTCGCGTTTTGGGCGAACGCGTGCAGAAGGTCTGTCAGCAACAATTCCTGGTGCTGCTGCTCGTGATGAAGCCCGATTTCGACGATCGGCCTCACCGCTTCGAAATCGTTCGTGGTTTCGATCAGGGCCGCTACCGCCGCATCGACGTGCGCACGATAGGCTGTCGTCTCGGCGACACCAGGGCGTGTGATCAGGCCGCGCTGCGGGCGGGCGTGCCGTGGTCCGGCCGCGACATAATACGAGTTGAACAGAAACGCGAAGCGGTCGTCGAACGGCCGATAGGACGGCGCGAATGGCCGCAGCAGAAACTGTTCGAAGAACCACGTTACGTGCGCCCGGTGCCATTTTGTTGGGCTGGCGTCCGGCATCGACTGCACGACCTGATCCTCGGCGGAGAGGAGCGCCGCGCGGCGTTCGGTCTCGGCGCGCACGTCATGAAAAGCGTCGCGCCAATATTGCCGGGAATCGCCGGGAGGCTCCGCGACGGCGGCATCCGCACCGGCTGTATCATGCAGTCGAACGGCGGGGCGTGGCATCAGTTAGGCCCGGAAAACCCGAAGGAGACGAATACCTGAACGTCAATAGCTAAGGTGGTAATCAGTCCATACAAGGATAGTTCCATACCTATTCATACCGCCAGGGCAAAGTCCCGGGTTCACATCTAACACGGATGTGATGAGCTAAAGAATCTCGGCTAAGGGATTGACGTTGCCGCGAAACTGCCTATCGAGTCCGCGCCGGCCGGCACGCAATAAGGGAAGTGAGGGGAGCAACTGATGGCGAACGCGATGCTGCCGCGCGAACGCTGCGACTACTCAGCCATCGTCGATCGGCCGCCGCTAAAACTTCCAGGCGGCGCGCGTCTGGTGCTCTGGACCATCGTCAACCTCGAAGTCTGGGACATCCGCAAGCCGATGGCGCGGCAGGTGATTGGTCCACCCGCAGGGCAGTTGCAGCTTCCCGACGTACCCAACTGGAGCTGGCACGAATACGGCATGCGGGTCGGCGTCTGGCGCTTCTTCGATCTGTTCAAGCGGCTGAACATCCGCCCGACGCTCGCACTCAACGCGCGCGTCTGCGAGGATTATCCGCGGGTGGCAAAACAGGCGCTCGCCGACAAGTGGGAATTCATGGGCCATGCCTACGAGCAGGGTCCGATCCACGCCGAGCCCGATCAAGCGGCGATGGTGGCGCGCACACTCGACGGCACCGAACGCTTTTGCGGCAAACGGCCGGTCGGCTGGCTCGGACCGGGGCTGACGCAAACTCTCGATACGCCGGAAATCCTCGCGGCGGCGGGAATCAAATATATCGGCGACTGGGTATACGACGATGAGCCGACAACCATCCGCACCGCTGCCGGGCCGCTGGTGACGCTGCCCTACACGGTTGAACTCAACGACATTCCGATGATGATCATCCAGCATCACGAGAGCGACTATCTGCTCCGCCGCGCCATCGACCAGTTCGACCGGCTCTATGCCGAGGGCGCCGGGCGCGCCAAGATCATGGCGCTCGCCATCCATCCCTACATCAGCGGCCAGCCGCACCGCATCAAATATCTCGAAGCAATCTACGATTACGCCCGCCGCCACGACAATGTCGTCTACTGGACCGGCGAAGAGATTTTGCAGTGGTATCTGAAATCCGGCGCTGCCGACGCCTAATAGCGATTGGGATCGTTGAGGTTGTAGGGCTGCGGCGGCGGCTGAGATGCCGATGAGTTAAAGCCGGCGGCCGGTCCGTGGACGAACGGCGATTGCACGCCCGGCTGCATACCGAATTGCAAAGTCGGACCGCCTGAGCCGAATGGTCGCACGCCTTGGCCGTTCGTCTGATCGTCGGAAAATCTCGAACCACCACTGGCATCGCCGCCGATGGTCTCAAGCGTGAACGCCCGGGCCGACGGCGCCGCCAGCGACACAATCGCGACCGCCATTGCTCCTGCCGCCAAACGAAGCGGCGTCAGTCCAAGCGTCATGATCCCCTCCCTCGCAGCGAACCAAGTGGGATGCGTAGTATGAGCGCACGATACCGACGGTCAAGTCATACCATGCCCGATGGTGTCTCGCTTGGAAATCCGCCAGAATGTCGCAAAGCCGGTCGCGGTCGGCCTAGTAGTAAAATGCGGAAGTAGCGTGTCGCAGCAAATCGAGAAGTCCTGGGTGGTGGCCGTCAGTCTTGAGAATTTCGAGCATGATCGATGCGTCGACCTGTTCGAGCGCCCCGATGGAAGCTACGGATTCGAAGAGTTCAGGCGCGATGTCGAAGACCGCGGCGCCTGGACGCCCGTCCAGTTCTACTCGGGCGCGGCCTATCCGTCTCGGGAGGCGGCGCTTGCGGCGGCCGTGCAATCCGTGGCCTGGTTGCCCGAAGCGATCCGGCAACATCCCGCCGCACAGAAATTACTGCCGCAAAATGCGAACTGAATCATTACGCCACGCTGTCACAAGGAGAAACCATGCGTAACAAGCCGAGTCTGACATGGGCCGATGTAAAGACGATGCTGGCCGCCTGCGAAGCAGAAGCCACCAGGAACAATTGGACGGTAGCGATCGCCATCGTTGACGATGGCGGTTATCTGCTCGGGTTCGAACGCATGGACGGTGCGCCGCTGATTTCGGCCGAGGTTTCGCTCGGCAAAGCGCGCACCTCGGCCATGACCAAACGTCCGAGCAAATTCTTCGAAGACCGCGTCAAGGATCGTCCGGCGTTCGTCACTTTTCCTGCCGGCCTGTTGATTTAAGGGGCGCTGCCGATCATGCATCAGAACGAATGCGTCGGGGCAATCGGCGTCTCGGGCGTGCAATCGCACGAGGATGAGCAGATCGCGCTGGCCGGCGTCAAAGCGCTTGGCTAGCGCCTAACGCCAAGCCTGACTAACGCCAGCCTTCAGGCGTCAAGCTCCTTGAAGTAGCGGTAAATGCCCGACTGGCTGAACGCGATGCGGCGCTTTGAGCTCATATAGGCTTTGATACGCGGGCGCTTCGCAACGCGCTCGTGCAACGCAACGACGCCCGGCGCCTTTTTCTCGAAGCGTTTCATGCGCTTGGGAAAGGCATAACGCAGCCCCTCGACGATCTGGAACAGCGACAGATCGACGTAGCTCAAGCGGCCGCCGACCAGATAGCGGCTGCCGTTTCGTTGCAGCACGCGCTCGAAATATCCCAGATATTTCGGCACGCGGTAGCGCCAGAAATCCTTGGTGCGCCGCTTCGCCGCCGGGCGCTGCTCCTCATAGTAGAGCCAGGAGGTGATCGGATGATGGGTGTCGTGAATCTCGACCACCAGATCGGTGATGGTGAGCTGCAACTGGTGTGCCCACAGCCGCCCTGCCTCGTCTCGCGGCGCAAGTTTAAGATGCGGCCCTAAATAGAAGAGAATATTGGCGGTTTGCGCGATAACGAGCTTGCCGGCTTTGAGAAACGGCGGCGCGAATGGCGGATGCTTGCTGCGCTTGTCCTCGATGATCTTCCACATCGCCGGCACGCCGGCGTTGCCTTTGCGGCGCGCGACATCGACGTAGTCGACGCCGGCCTCCTCCAGCGCCAGCCGGACGAATTCGCCACGCCCCTGGACCGTTGGATGGTAGTAGAGTTCGTAGCGCATCGGTTACTGCTCCCACGAGAAATCAGCTTCGGCCTAAAGATCCAACCCCGTCACTTTCGTGTCGCCTGCCACGTCCCGGCGCAATGACCGTCGGGTCCGACGCCGCTCCAGGTACCATTGCCGTGCGTCATGGTCATGCGTCCGTGCGCCTCGCCGCGACTTGTACCGGCCGTCACGCGCACGAACGTGGCGCCGTTCGCCGCGACGCGTCCGGTTATTTCGAGAGACCCGTAGGCGTAGGAGATGTCACCGTTCACGATTTGCCCGCTGAAGCGGTAGGACGGATCGCATGATCCGGTCGTGGTGTAGACGGCGACACTCCAGGGGCCGTCAAATTTGCTCCCCGCAAGCGCGTTGCTCATGGGTGTCAACCCCGAGGCGATGACAGCTGCAGGCAGCACAAATGCCAGCGCAGAATTGCGGATCATGATTCCTCCAAAGCTTTCCGATGGCCCGGCAGGCCGCTAAACGTCATGCAGCTTTATATTGTTCGTCGGTGACTTTCTCCATCCAGTCGACGAATTTGCCGCCGCTGACTCCGGTGATTGCCATGTGCACCATTCCGGTGATCGGACTGGCGCCGTGCCAGTGCCTGGTATTCGGCGGGAACCAGACCACATCGCCGGCGCGGACTTCCCGCAGCTTTCCGCCCTCGCTCTGCACCCGGCCGATACCGGAGATAACATAAAGAGTCTGTCCGGCTGGATGGGTGTGCCAGTTGGTCCGTGCGCCGGGGTCGAAGCGCACCAGCGTCGCGCGCACGTCCTCCGGCGGCAGCGGCGCCTCGATGATCGGATCCTGCCAGACAATGCCGGTGAAATATTGGGGCGGCGCCAGGCGCGACGGTTCCGAGCCGCAGGGGCGGATGTCCATATTGGTTTCCTCTCTACTTTGGGCCGCCGAGCCACAAATCCGTGGGCGGCCGCGGTTCCGGCGGTAAGATAATGGAAATTGACAGGCGATACGCTCCCTATATCGCTGCCGCCGCAACAAGGTCGCAGTCGACCGCTATGGGGAACGCGATGCCGGACTTGATGCGGTACTGGGGTGAGCGGCGGCGGATAGCGTGGCTCGTGCCGAATGTGGCGCGCATTACCGCCGACCACACGCTGCGGCTGTTCGTCGTGGCGGCATTTGCTCTCACACTTGCTGCCTGTGACAAGTGCAGTGTGCCGGTCTGGCGGCACGACACGCCGGCGGCCCCGCAATCCTGTCACGACGACGCGCCAGCGCCGCGATAGGCGATCACGCCGCGAGCGTTTCCTTCACGACAGTAACCAGATCTTTCAGCGTGAAAGGCTTGGGCAGGAACGGGCACTGGCCGAGATCGGCAAGGCTCTTTTCGAAGGCGTCCGCCGCGTAGCCGGACATGAATATAATTTTCAGGTTCGGATGCCGGGTGCGCAATTCCCGCAGCATGGTCGGGCCATCCATCTCCGGCATCATGACGTCGGAGACCACGAGATCGACGGGTCGACTGGACTTTTCCAGGACCTCAATGGCCTCGAAGCCGTTGCCGGCTTCGAGCACGGAGTAACCGCGCGATTTGAGGCCGCGGGCGTTGAGTGCGCGCAGGCCTTCCTCGTCTTCGACCAGCAGGATGGTCCCTTGGCCGGTGAGATCGACGTTGGCTGCGCGCTTGACTTTGTCGGCCGCGGCCAACGCGTCGACGACTGCGAGCGCTTCAGGGCCGGTGGACTCAGCGGGTCGTTTCGGTGCCGGCTCACGGACGTCGGCGGCATGCCGCGGCAGGAAGATCCGGAAGGTAGTGCCCGCACCCTCGACCGAGTCGAAATAGACGAAGCCGCCGGTCTGCTTGATGATCCCGTAAACCGTAGCCAGACCGAGCCCGGTGCCCTTGCCGACGTCCTTGGTGGAGAAGAACGGTTCGAAAATCTTGCCGCGGATGGCTTCCGGGATGCCGGTTCCGGTGTCGCTGACTTCGACCAGAACGTAATCGGCAACCGGCATGCCTTTGCTTTGGTAGCGCGCGCATTCCTTGGCGGCGACGTTGGCGCTGCGGATCTCAAGCCGGCCGCCACCAGGCATGGCATCGCGGGCGTTGACCGCCAAATTCATGATCACCTGCTCGAACTGCAGGTTGTCGACCTTGACCGGCCAAAGATCGCGGCCGTGCACCACGTCGAGCGTGACCTTCTCGCCAATCAGCCGGCGCAGCACGAGGGTGAGATCGCTGAGCACTTCGCCGAGATCGAGCACCTGCGGACGCAATGTCTGTTTGCGCGAAAAAGCCACCAGATGCCGCACCAAACTTGCGGCGCGGTTGGCGCTTTGCTTGATTTCGATGATGTCCTTGAAGGACGGGTCGGTCGGCTTATGGGCGTTGAGCAGGAAATCGGTAGCCAAAATAATGGCATTGAGCATGTTGTTAAAGTCGTGCGCCATGCCGCCGGCCAGTTGGCCGATTGACTCCATCTTCTGCTGTTGAACGAGTCTGTTCTCGAGTTCACGCTGCGCGGTGGTTTCAAGGGTGTAGACGATGGCCGCTTCCTGGTCGCGCTCGGCCTCCTCGACCGGGGTAACGTAGAAGCGCCCAGACCGCTCACCGTCTCCGGCGAGTGCGGCATCGACCGGAGGGATAACGTCCTTGCCTCCCGCCGCCGCCGCGATGGCGTTTTCGAGGGCCGCCCGATCGCGTTCGGCGACCACCGCATCGATCGACCGGGCGCCGCCTTCGGTGCTCAGCACGTTGTGGAACAGCCGCGCGAACAGCGGATTGCTGCGCACAATACGGCCCGCCCGGTCTACGGTGGCAATCGCCATGGGCGTGTTGTGGAAAAAACGCATAAAGCGGATTTCGGCCGCGCGCTGCGGATCAGTGCCATCGTCGCGCGCGCGATTGAGAACCAAAGTGCGCGAAGTACCGGGCATACCGTCCGCACCGAAAGCAAGTTTGTGAAACAGGCGAACCGGGAGTGTGCGTCCGCTGCGGGTCTTCAGATCAAGGTCGAGCACCTCGGTCTTGATCTCGCCAGCCGCCGCGCGCAGCGTCGTTAGGAGCGCAGCACCGTCGCCGGCAACAAGATCGGTCAGCTTGAGACCGCCTGATCCGACCTGTGCCAGATCCTGATCGAGCCAATTGGCCAGCGTGGCGTTGAGATAGACGACATCGCCGGCGGCATTGACGGAAAAAAAGCCGGCCGGCGCGTGATCGAGATAATCGATGGCGTGCTGCAATTCCTGAAAGACATTCTCCTGCCGCTCACGCTCGCGGGTCACGTCAGAGAGCGACCAAACGGTCAGGCGACGCGCCCGTCCCGCTTCGCCAAGCGGCCGCACCCGCATTCGTAACCAGCGCGCCGGCCGGCCCTTGATCCCGGCGACTCGCACTTCCTCCTGCAGCCGTTTGCCCTCGCGCGCCGCCTTGAGCATCCGATAGATGGCCTCGGATGCATCCGCGTCGCCGATGAACACGCGTTCGACCGGCCGCATGTCATTGACGTTGGTCGCATCGATGAGGTCGAGATAGGCCGCATTGGCATAAACGACCCGCCCATCGCCGTCAGTGACCAGGATGCCGTCGACCGCCTCATCGATCACCGACTTGATCAGTGGGTTGGCGGCTTCCGCAGCCGACAACCGCAGGATGCCGGCGGCAAAAGCGAACAGCGAAAACACGCCGACCGTGGCGAGCAGCGCCAGAAAGCCGAGGATGTACGGCTCGGCGTTGCCGCGCCCCAGCACCACGAAACCGGTGGCGGCAGCGACCAAAAGGGCGGCAACGAGCAAGACCAGGACGATACTGCCCGAGCGCCCTCCACCGGCGCTGCGGTCGACCGCTTTACGGGCGTTACCGCCGGAATCCTGGACCATACCCTGGGTCGTCATCGTGCTCCCTTCCTACCCCGCAAAGCGAGTCGGGAGAATCTCTCGTGCCTCGTAGGCGGCGTGCGCGCAAGAGGCTTCAGGCGGCACCTCACAGCGGCCTCGGCCGGCTCACCAGGCCGCGGAGCCGCATGATGTAGCCGATGATTTCGGCCACGGCGCGATAATGCTCCTGAGGAATTTCCTGATCGATCTCGACGGTGCCGTGGAGCGCCCGCGCCAGCGGCGGGTTTTCGACCACCGGCACGTCGTGGGCTTCCGCCACTTCGCGGATCTTGCGGGCGATCAAGTCGACGCCCTTGGCGACGCAGATCGGCGCATTCATGCCACGTTCGTACCTCAGCGCGACGGCGAAATGGGTCGGGTTGGTGATGACCACCGAGGCTTTCGGCACCGCCGCCATCATGCGCTTGCGCATCCGCGCGATGCGCAATTGCCTGAGTTTGCCTTTGACGACTGGATCACCGTCGGTCTGCCGGAACTCCTCCTTCACTTCGCGCAGTGACATTTTGTGCCGTTCGAACCATTGGCGGTACTGGAACAGGTAATCGGCGGTGGCGATGATGGCGAGAACAGCGACCACCGCGCCCAGCATCTGCATCACGAGCGAGCGCGTGAACGGCAGAATCGAGGCGGGATCGTAGGTGATGAGGCCGCTCAAGAAGCGGCGCTGCGGCCACAACAAAGCCGCCAGGATTGCGCCGACCAGCAACAGCTTGACGAGGCCCTTGGCGAAATTCGCAAACGCCTGGCGCGAAAACAGCCGTGCGGCGCCGGCCAGCGGTGAAATCCGCGACAGTTGCGGCCTGATCGGCTCGACCGAAAACACCAGGCGATGCTGAATGACATTGCCGGCAAGCGCCGCAATCATCAGCAGCATGAGCGGAATGCCGAACGCACCAACCACATCCACTGCCAGCGTCTTCACAAGTCCTGCCAAAGCGGGACCGTCGGTAGGAATTTGGTAGGAGTTGGCGAGCAGGCCGCGGAACGTAGCCTCAAGGCTCGTTGCCATCGGCTCCGCAAACAGCATGATCATCAGCGCGCCACCGGCAATCATGAACCAGGTATTGACTTCCGGGCTTTTGACGACGTCGCCACGCCGAATGGCTTCCTCGAGCCGCCTCGGGGTCGGGTCTTCTGTGCGTTCGCTGGCGTCGCTTTCCTCTTCGGCCATCGCCGGCGCTTATGCGTGCGGAGCGAGCGCGTGCATGACGCCGCCGGCATAGTCGAGAAAAAACCCCATCATCCCGCCGAGCACCACTGCCAAACAGATAAGCCCAAGCAGGATCGACAGCGGCAACGCCACGAAGAAGACCTGCATTTGCGGCATCAGCCGCGATAGCACGCCAAGCCCGATATTGAACACAAGCCCGAATACCAGAAATGGCGCCGATAGCTGGATACCGATGCGAAAGGCGCCGGAGACCGTCCGGGTAATCAGCGCCGCAGCATCGCCGGTGGCCGGCAGCTCGCCCGGCGCGAAGATATCGTAGCTGTCGTTGAGCGCGGCAATGACCAGGTGATGCATGTCGGTGGCGAAGAACAGCGTGATGCCGAGCATGGTCAGGAAATTGCCGACGATGAGACCCTGCGTCCCCTGAGTTGGGTCGACCGCGGTGACAAACCCGAGACCCAATTGCTGGGCAATGACAGAGCCGGCCACCTCAAGCGCGGAAATGGTGAGCCGCGCCGTGACGCCGAGCGTCGCGCCGATCAAAATCTCCTCGACCAGCATGACCAGAGCGGGCCCAAGTGCGGCAGGGTCGATGTGATAGGCGTTGCGATGCAGCGGCAGCATTACAGCGGCAAGAACGAGCGCGAATGTCAGCCGCATGCGCGCCGATATGTTCTGCTCACCCAAGCCCGGCAGCAGCATCAGCATCGTTCCGATGCGCGCGAACACCAACAGGAAGGCGGCGGCGATGGCTGGCAAGAATGACAGGTCGATCCGCACGCGCCCTCCCTACACTGCCCGCTCAGCCGCCAGTGATGTGAGCGGTGATCCGCAGGAAGCTGGCGTGCAGCACGTCGGCCATGAACGGTAGCGCGATTAAAAGCGTAAGAAAGATCGCCAGGATTTTCGGCACGAAAACCAGGGTCGTTTCCTGGATTTGCGTGAGGGCCTGAAACAGCGATATGGCGACGCCGACAATCAATCCCACCAGCATCAACGGCGCAGAGACAATGAGCAGCGTTACGATCGCATCACGCGCCACATCCAATACTTCCGGTCCGGTCATTTGCTCCCCTTGTCTCGTCCTTCGTTCACTAACGACGCCTGCCTGCGAACACTCAGATCGGCATTCTCAAGATTTCCTCGTAGGCTGCGATCACCTTGTCGCGCACCGAAACCAGCGCCTGCACTGCGGTCTCGCTCTCGGCGACCGCGGTGACGACATCGATCATGTTGGCTTTGCCCACCGCCACGGCATTCGCTTGCACGTCCGATTTGTGGCCGGCAGCGGTTACGCCGTCCATCACGTCTTTAAGCATCGTCCCGAAGTTCGGCCCGCCCTCCTGGCCGGCAGCGTCACCGGTGAGAGACTTGGTTTGCTCGCCCATGCGCGCGAGCGCGGCATAGGCATTAGCGGCGGCGGCCGGTGTCGGCATGGTTCACCTTAAGTTTTGATAATATCGAGGGTGCGCTGGAGCATGCGCTTGGTGGCGCTGATGACGTTGAGATTGGCTTCGTAGGAGCGCTGAGCGTCGCGAAAATCGGTCATCTCGACCAGCGGGTTCACGTTGGGATATTTGACGTCACCGTTGGTATCGGCGGCCGGATTGTCGGGTTCGTGCCTGACCAGAAAATCCGAGTTGTCGGGGGCGACGTGGCCCATTGCGACCACGTTCGCGCCAAGCTCGTGGTCGAGCTCGGAACGGAAGGTCACGATCCGGCGGCGGTAAGGGTTGCCGCCCGGCGTCGTCGCGGTCGAATCGGCATTGGCGATATTCTCGGAAATGATGCGCATGCGGCCGCCCTGCGCGCGCATTCCGGTAGCGGCAATCGCAATCGATTTGATGAAGTCCATCATGATCGCGCTCTCCGTATTTCTTCACGAACCCCCGGTTTGCTGCGCTATCGGACCGCGGTTTTGATCAAACCGAGGCTGTGGGTGTAGATCGATGTCACGGCGTCGTAATCCATCTGGTTGCCGGAGAGCTTGAGCATTTCGTCTTCGTGGCTGACTGCGTTGCCGCGCGGGCGTACTTCGAAGTGCGGGTCGTGGGCTTCGGCGAACGGCGAGCCGCTGCCGCCGGCGCCAGCGATATGACCGGGCTCGGTGGTTGCCAGCGGCAGCGAAACGGTTTGCAGCGCACTTTCGAAGTTTGGCGGCGCCAGATCGCGCGGCCGGTAATTCGGGGTGTCCGCGTTGGCGACGTTCTCGGCAAGAACCTGCTGGCGCGCCTGATGCCATTGCATGCGCGCGCGCAGCATCGAGAAAATCGGGATATCGGAAATTGGCATGGCCCATGCCCCGGTGTTGATTGCGCTGGGCAGACTTTGCCGACCGCATGGTTAATGGCGGGTTAAAGGCAGCCGCCGCCACCATTTGCCATTAAACCGCCGTTTACCATGAGAAGTGTTGAGCCAGCGGGATTGGCCGTGATTTCGCTCCGGTGCCTTAATTCTTTGTTAGTATTCAGCACGGCAAAAGTTACCGGCGCTGTTAACCATTGGGTTCTGATGGGCGGCGGCGACGACGCGGGGAGTAGGGCGAATGTTCGACTTGTTTGGCACGGAAATGCCACTCGCCGTGCGGTTTTTCCTGGCATTCCTTATTGTGCTGGGACTGATCGGCGTGACCGCGTGGTTGGTGCGCAGGTTCGGCGGCGGACAACTCAGCAACACGACGCGCGGGCGGCAGCCCCAACTCGCGGTGATTGATTACGCCAGCGTCGATGCCCGCCGGCAACTCATTCTTGTTCGCCGCGATAATGTCGAGCATCTTTTGATGATCGGTGGACCGACCGACGTTGTCGTTGAAGCAAACATTGTGCGGGCAACACCGGCAGCACGCGATGTGGCGGCGGCGCGCCCGCCGGTCGCCGGTGACACCTTGCCCCGGGTCGTTCCACTTCCAGAAGCTCCATCGAACGGTTCTTGGCCGTTGCAACCGGAGCCAGCAGGGCCGCCGCTCCCGCCCGCACCACCGCGGCGGGCGCCGCGCGTAGAGCCGGTCCAAGAGGAGCCGCGAAGCTTTCCGCCGCCCCCGCCGCCGGAGGTGGCTCCACCTCGCCCATCACGCGAGGCACTGGCGGCACTCGCGGAAGATCTGGCAGCTGGTCCAATTCCACCGCTGCCGCCACGCAACCGGGCCGCCGGACCGCCGCGACTACAACCGAATGAACAACGCGCAGACGTGCGCCCTGAGCCGCGCCTACCATCGCCACACGCCGACGCGGAGGCCCCGTCCGCGGTCGATCAGAACCTTGCCGAAATGGCGCAACGCCTCGAAGCCGCGTTACGCAAGCCCAAGTCCCCAGAGGCACGCGAGGCTCCAGCGCCATCGTCGGCTGCACCCGCAATGCCGGCGCCGCCAATGGCTGCCACGACTCCGCCGCCGCCGCCGCCAGAGTCCGGCATTGAGGCGGACGCAGCGCTAGAGCCGTCGCCGCCGTCACCACCTTCCCCGCCGCCGTTGCTACGCACTACGCGCCCCGCTAAATCGCGACCGCTGCGGTCCGCCCCTAAAGCAAAAGAAGGCAACGCGATCTACGATACTCTCGAACAAGAGATGGCCAGTTTGCTGGGCCGTCCACCGGGCAAAACGAACTGATGAAATCATTTTGGGGCCGCCGCGTCCGTGTACAAACGGTGGCGGCCTCAGTAGCGGCTCTCATAGTTTCGGCGACGCCGCTCGCCGCGCAGGAAATCAGCATCAATCTCGGTCAAGGCGCCGCGACGGGCGGGCTGAACGAGCGCATCATTCAGCTGATCGCGCTGATGACGGTACTGTCGCTCGCGCCGTCGATCCTGGTGATGATGACCTCGTTTACGCGGATCGTGGTGGTGCTGTCGTTGCTGCGCACCGCGCTCGGCACCGCAACCTCCCCACCCAATTCGGTCGTCATCTCGCTTGCCTTGTTCCTCACTGCCTTCGTCATGGGGCCGGTGCTGACCCGTGTCTACGACGCCGGCGTGAAGCCGCTCATCGCCAACGAGATTACCGTCCCTGTAGCGCTCGAACGAGCATCGGGACCACTGCGCTCCTTCATGGAGAAGAATGTCCGCGAGAAGGACCTGCAATTGTTTGTCGACATGTCCGGCGAGAAACAGCCGCAGAAGCCTGAAGATCTGTCGATGCGCGTGCTGATCCCGGCCTTCATGATTTCAGAGCTCAAGCGCGCGTTCGAGATCGGCTTTCTGCTGTTCCTGCCCTTCCTCATCATCGATCTCGTGGTCGCGTCGGTGCTGATGTCGATGGGCATGATGATGCTGCCGCCAGTCGTGGTGTCGCTGCCGTTCAAGCTGATCTTCTTCGTTTTGGTCGACGGCTGGACGCTGGTCGCCGGTTCGCTCATCCAGAGCTACGGGACCTGACGACCGGCGATCGGCGCCAGCTGCGTAGCCCGCGGCTTTCCGTCGCTGCTATCCCCAAACCTGACGCGCGACCTCGACGACACGCTCGAGCTTCCGTCTCTGATCGTCCGCAGTGAGCAGATTGCCGATCACGTCGGAGGCGAAGCCGCATTGCGGCGAGATCGCCAGTTGCTCGAGCGCCAGGAAACGGCTTGCTTCATCAATGCGGCGCTTGAGCTCGTCGACGCTTTCGAGCTCCGGAACCTTGCTGCTGACGAGCCCCAGCACCACTACCCTGCCCTTCGGCACGAAGCGCAGCGCCTCAAAGCTCCCGGCGCGCGGCAAATCATATTCCAGCAAGAAGCGCTGGTGCGGCAGTTCGTTGAACATCCGCTCGGCGATAGCGTCATAGGTCCCCTCGCGGTGCCACATGCTGCGCTGGTTGCCGCGGCAAAGGTGGATACCAAAGACAATGCCGGGGTAATCAGCGATGACCGCCGCTTCGGCCTCGAGCGAGCGCGCGAGATTTTGCTCCGGGTCCTCGCCCCGGTCACGCATCTGTTGAAGCGAAGGCTCATCGACATAGGCCGTAAAGCCCGGCGCATCGATGTGGACGTAGCGGCATCCTGCGCCGACGAGACTGGTCACGATCTGCCGCTCGATCGCCACCACGTCCGATAGGAACGCGTCCATGTCGCGATAGACCGCCGTGGAACTTTCATAGGCAAAACGTTGCGAAATGCGGTCCGGACCGATCAGCGAAACCTTGGCCGGCTTGTTGGCGACGTCGCGGACGAAGAGATATTCATCGAGCGGCACATTGTGCTGGAGCGCGAGACGCGCCTTGGCGGGCCGGCGGTGCGCAACCGCGGTTCCGGCGTAACTCATGGTCGGAATATCCCAGCGCTGGCCGGGCGCTGCACCTTCGATCCGCTGTTCGTACACTTTCAAAGTCGAGCGCTCGGTGTCGTAGCCGGCGACCGAGCCACCAAAGCTGTCCTGGAAATTCAGGCGGCGCATCTCGCCGTCGGTGACGACATCGAGCCCAAGATCCTCCTGTAACCGGACTGCGTCTTGGACCGCTTCGTCTTCAATAGCCCGCAACGCTTCGACCGAAAGCCTGCCGTCATCAAAGGCGACGCGCGCCTCACGCACAGCAGCCGGCCGCAGCAGACTGCCGACGACGTCGGTGCGGACGTTTGCCAGATCGCCTCCACTTCGCATTCCAGACCGATCTCCACTCATGCTTCCTCGCTTGAACTGCGTCTTTTCCAATTGGGCAAAGCAACATAGCGCATCCAGACAATCTGCGTGGAGTTACGAATGCATCCGCGCGTTTCTCGAGATGGAACTCTGTCGGCCAGCCGACGTTGTTAAGGCGACATCAAAATTTTGCTGAGGAGAGACCAACATGGGTTTCGGACGTGGGTTATTGCTTTGGCTGCTTGGTATTCCGCTACCAATCATCATATTGCTGGCGATTTTCATGCACCACTGACGCTTTGAAGCGAACCGACGGCAGATTTCTGCCGCGTAATGCCCGCGCCTGTCGCGGGCATTTACGTCTCGAAACTCACCGCTGGGCAGTTCTTGGTTTGGCGCGCGGGGATGGCGTCGGCACCGATCCGGTCGTCGCAGGACGAGTCTTCGATGGAGTAGAGGAAGTGGGCGCGCCAGGCTTAGGCGCAGGCGAGACCGGGCTAGCTTCCGGATAGCGCGCCCGCATGTCGCGCAAGAAGCCTTCCAGCGTATCCACGGAGGCCGCCGCATGGGCGATGTTGCGGAATTCCGCCCCGCTGGTGCCGAGCGGTGCGGAAACCACTTCGAAGTCGCGCGCATCAGGTGTCTGCGCCATCTTCGCCGCGTATTTTTCACGGAAGCGGCTCAGCCCGAGCGCGTCCTCGCCGAGCGCATAGCCGGTGGCGGCGCGCAATATGTCCGAGCGCTCAATCTCGTTTAACGGCTGCCAATCCTTCCAGCGATCGCCGTAATAGAGCTCGATTTGCTCCGCCGCCGGACCCCAGCGCCGCGCCGCCCACAAAATATCGGAGCGCAATCTGATAACCTCACGGCCTTCGAGATGAGCAATAACTTCGAGCGCCAGATCATGCCGGCCAAGGTCTGAAAGCGCGCGCGCTTCAAGGAGCAGGCGCTGGTTGCGCAGCTCGTTGGCGAGATCGCCGCTGCGGCTTGCTTGCAGCGTCGCCAGTGCACGATCGGGTTTGCGATTTATCAGATAAATGACTGCAAGCCGGGTCGCCACCTCCGCACGCGCCGCGCCCTGCAGCCGGCGGTCGACCTGGTACTGCAGCAGCGCGGCGGCCTGATCGAGCAGGTCAACAGATACCAGACGGTCGGCGAGCCGGCGGATCATCTCGTCACCGCGGCGGCCGATCGGGGTCAGCTCGCGAAAGTCATAGAACAGCGCAAGCGCGTCGATGGCCGGAAGGCGGTCGCCTTTGGCGGTGAGAAACAGCGCCTCGAACGTCGCCGCGGCCTCGTCCTCGATGCGCCGGGTCATGTCGGAATTCGGATGCGCCGCCATGGCGCTGCGCATGACGTAGAATGAGTCGCGGTAGCGGCCTTCCTCGGTATAGAGCCGCGCCAGAATTTTCATGGCCTCGACTTCGGTTTCGTCGCCGCGCCAGATCGTGGTGAGCGTTTCCAATTGGGAGATGACGTCTTCACGCTTTAAGTCGCCGAGCGCATAGCGCAGGGCGACCTCTCGCAGTTTCCCCTGCGCGGCGGCCGGACGATCCCAGGAATCCGCCGCCGTCTGATAAGCTGCGACCGCATCCTCCTTGCGGCCCATCCCCTCGGATAGCCGTCCGATCAGCACCGACATCGCGGGCTGCAGCTCGCGCGGAAAGCCGATTGTCTCAAGGTCGTTGAGCTGGTCGGCTGCGGTGGCAAAATCACCCACCTCGATGGCGGCGCGCATCTCGTCCTTGAGCGCGGTCCGTTGCAGCTCGATCGGAAGCGTAGCGATGGTCGCTTCGACGCTCTTGAAGTTTTCGCGCGCCCGAGCCCACTTGCCCTGGCACGCATAAGCCAGCGCGCGCCAGAGCGGCGCATCGTGCTGATCGCCGATCGCGGGCGCAGAGAGGTCCTTGAGAGCGTCGTCCGGCCTGTTCATCATCACTTCCGCAACGGCACGAAGTACGCTTGCGGTAACATCGCCCGCTGCTTTGTGATCATCCGACAACGCGACATCGAGAACGCCCTTAGCCTCGGGATACATATCGCGGGCGATATAAAAGCGCGCGAGATCAAGCCGGGGCAACAAACGCTTGCCCGGCGACGCCGCGGCCGCGGCATCAATGAGATGCTCCTGGCGTTCGATGTAAGTCAACTCCCGGTCAAATCCCCAGAGCTGAGAATCAAACATCACCGGCCGCAACCCGCTGCCACGAAGCACATTGTGCAATGAGCTCGAAAGCGTCAGGCCGCCCGGCCGGGCAACGACAACCTTGTCGCGCGCGATATCCACACCCACGTCATCGGCAAGCGGCTCGACCACCACGCCCTGGGTGGAAGCAAGGACACGGAATTCGATGAAATCCTGCTCATTGATGAACCCGCGTACCGGCCCAAAGCCCGTGACCACCAAAAGATCGTCATCGGTTTCCGGGTCGCGGATGCGGTGCCGCTGATGAGGCTCGTCGAACGGAATCGTAGCACTCGAATGATTAGCGCCGATCAGGCGGATCAACTCAAGCGCACGGGTGCGCGCGAAAGTCGTATCGCCGATGGATATCGTCCACCCCGCTCCGTCATTCGCGACGCTCGACAAATGCGGACGGTCGAGGCGGATACGCACAATGGCCGCGTCTGCCGTGTGAATAAACTCGGCGCTGCGGATCGTCCGACTCGGCTCGCCGCTCAAAGCAGAAAGGTCGATCGAGGATTTTGTATCAAACACGACCCACAGGGTATCAGCACGGTTGAAAACCGCGGCGGCGGTGGGCGCGTTAAAGGAAAATGACAGTTTTAGGCTAGTGCCATCCTGCAATAGTTCTACGGCGACCGCGTCCGCCGCCTTGCCGGGCGCTCGGGGCGCAGCAGCTGCGGAACTGGCGGGTTGAGCCACGGGCGCAGGCGTGTCGGCAGCCGCTTTGCGTTCCGCAGCGACCGGCGGGGCCGTGACAGGCTTTGCTTCCTGCGCCGTGGGCTTTGCTTCCTGCATGGCGGGTGCGGCGGCCGAAGTGGCCGGTTGAGCTGCAGGCGCGGGCGCGTCCTCGGCCGCTTTGGGTTCCGCAGCAGGTGCCGGGGTCGAGGAAGGCTTTGCGTCCTGCACCGTTTGCTTCGGTTCCGGCATGGCCGGTGCGGCGGCCGCAGCGGCCGGAACAGGTTTCGCCTCTTGCGGAACAGATTTTGCCATCTGCTGACGAAACTCTGCTTCCTGTTGCCTAAGCTGTGCTTCCTGCTGACGAAGCTGTGCCTCCTGTTGCCGCAGCTGAACTTCCTGCTGACGAAGTTGCGCCGCCTGCTGTGAGACCTGTGCCTCCGCTGAAGCGGGTTTTGGCTCCGGCGGAACAGGCTTCGCCGCCTGCGGTGATGCCATCGGCGGCGCATTTGGCCGCGTCGAAACATCGGTGGGGACCGGAGCGGCAGAAGCGCCCTCCGTCTTTACTGCGATCGTCGCTGGCGCTGCGACCTCTGGCTTTTCTGCAGACGCCGCGGCAGCTGCCGCAATAGCCCGCGAGGCTGCTTCTTCGGCCGAAGCTTTTTCCGAGGGGGCGCTTTCAAGCGCGACTGTCGGCGGCGGCTTTCCCGCGCTCGCGCCGTGCGTCTGCGGCTTTCGCTCGGGGATCACGACATCGACATTGTAGCTCTTGCCATCCCGGAAGGTGCGGACGTCGACCTTGGAAAGGAAACCGAAGCGCACCAGCGTCGAATCCTTCTCGACTTCGGTATTGAGCGAGGCGACCGAAGGCGGCTGAGCTGCTTCTGCGTCGGCGAGATCGAACGTGATCGGGGTATCGAAGGTCAGCGTCAGGCGATCTTTGGCGCGATCGGCGCTCACCGCGGTCTGCTCGGGCACGTCGAAAACGTAGCGAACGAAAGTCGGCTGGCTCGCCACATGCACGCGCACCGACGGCGGCTTCTTCGCCATCACGCTCTGCCGCGCAAGGCGTTCCAGCCGCTCGCCTTCGCGCGCGCGGCGCGCCAATTCATCGACGACGTCTTGCGGAAGTCCGGGCGGAGGTCCGTTCCAGGTGTCCGGCAACAAATCGAGAAAGAACTGGTCGCCGGCCCTGATCGAATTGAGCTTTACTTTGCGCGCTACCGCCATGCGCACCGCCCGGCCGTCTGGATCACGCCGCGCCGCGCTGATGTAGTCCGGCGCCTGTGCGGGAAGGCGATCGATGGCCGCAAGGGTCGGCCGCGAAAAGCTGATAATCAAAACATTATTGGCCAGGCGCGCAGTGGCGTCGACGTCATCCCTGACCGAGAAAATGAGGCGGGCGTAACCGCCGCTGACGTCCACCTTGACTGCACCATTCGCCGGATCGGCCACAGACGGGGAAGCGACACCAAGCGCCATCGCGAAAGCGGCGAGGCCGAGCGCAAACGCCCTTCTGATGGTGCCACCGCACGCCATACTCGAACTCAACCGACGCCACGTTCACGAAGAGGCACGCCTTCACGGCGCGATGCCCGGCGCGAAAAGCCGACCCGAGTCTGAAAGTAAGGCCGCGCGTTTAACGCCTGATTAACGGCTTTTCCAATGATTCCATAAGGTTATGGGAAAGGGACCAAATGTCCGGCAGCAATCCGGCGCGTCGGAGCCAAGTTCGGAAGCAGCGCGTTGACCAAGGTCTCCGACGAGACCGAACGGCATCTGTTATTCGCGCCGGTAGTGGCGGTCCGCGTTGGTGTGCTCATCGGCATGGTGAGCAAAAGCCGGGACTGAGGCTTTCAATCGCGGCATCGGCCGCTCCGAAATGGGTACCGCGCCTGCGCGGGACCGTATACATGCATTCGCCAAGCACTCCTCGGACGGTTATTCATGCTCGGCGCTTACCCCTCCTCCCGTGCTGACGGCACATCGCTCAAGAATGCAGCCTGGGTCGACCTCTTCGACCCCAGCGACACGGAGCGGTCCGCGTTCGAACAGGCTTTCGGACTAAAGGTGCCGACCAAAGAGCAGATCGTCGAAATTGAAACAACCAGCCGGGTTCGCATCGAGAACAACGCCCTTTATTTGACCGCGCCGCTGATCTTTACCGCGGATGATGGGGCGTGGATCGTGGTACCAACAGGCTTTGTGCTCACCAAAGAAGTCCTCCTCACCATCCGGTTTGCAACATCAACGGCATTCGACACCGTGATTGCCGAACTGGGTGCCAGCGAACAGTGCTCGCCGGCATTGGCCTTTGTGCGGCTCCTTGAAGTGCTGGTCGATCGCCTGGCCGATCTACTCGAGGGCAGCGGCCGCGACCTCGACGATGCATCGCATCTCATATTTCGGCCGGACGGTCCGCACCTGAAGCGATCGCGGGAAACCGCGCAGCTGCGCCGGCTTATGATCCGCACCGGCCGTACCAGCGAACGCATGGCGCGCATTCACTACACTTTGGTGTGCCTCGACCGGATGGCCAAGTTCACCGTGGAGCGGGGCCACGATTGGATCGCGCCGGATCTGACAACTCGGCTGCAAGCGGTCAGCTCCGACATCGCTTCGCTGGTGCACTTCGCCGAAGGCCTCGTCAGCCGCGTGCAACTCCTTCAGGACGCTGCGACCGGCATCATCAGCATCGATCAGAACGAGGTAATCAAAGTTTTGACCATTGCGTCGGTGGTGGGAATTCCGCCGGTGCTCGTCGCCGGCATCTACGGGATGAACTTCAAGGGCATGCCGGAGTATGATTGGGCGTGGGGCTATCCCTATGCCTTGGCTTTGATCGTCGTTACCGGGCTTTTGCCGCTGGTTTGGTTCAAGTGGAAGGACTGGATTTGATCGCGCGGCGATTTTTTCACCAAGCGTAGGGAGCGGCTCTGCTCGCTGTAAACTTGAGCCTTAAGTCATTGCGCCTTCGCGATTATTGGAGTGATAACCTCAACTGCTGGAAATGGAACGATTGGATTTAACCGGCGGCAAATCGTCATATTTGTAGGGAATCTTCAACGAGTTCAGAAGCACCGACGAAAGCACAGGTCAAAACCGTGAAGAACGCCGTCACCGCCAAAATGGGGTTTGTGTTCGTCCTGTTGGTCCTCCTGCTGCTTGTCGGTCTGCCGATCGCCGTGTGGTTGGACCTGCACAGTCTAGCCGACAGCAACCTGCGCCGTCAGGCCAGCGACTTGAATTCGATCATCACCAGCGTCCGCGGCTACTACGCCAGCAACGTTGTCGGCCGCATTCTGGCGGCCCCGCCTGGAACCGTTACGCGTGTGGTGCACAACTACGAAGACTTTCCGGGCGCGATTCCCATTCCGGCGACGCTTTCGCTGGAACTCGGCAAAGTGATCAAGGAACAACAGCACAACATCGGCTATCGCTTCGTATCCGACTACCCGTTCACCAACCGCGCGCCGCATCCGCTTGATCAATTCGAGACCGACGCCCTTCGCCGCCTTCGCGACAATCCCCATCAGATGATCTCGCATTCGTCGAACTCCGCGTTCGTCGACCAGGTTCGCTGGGTCGCGCCGGTGATCATGGGCAAGGCGTGCGTGAGCTGCCACAACACCCACCCGGAGAGCCCGAAACGCGACTGGAAGGTCGGCGATGTGCGCGGGCTGCAGGAAGTCACCATCAGCCAACCGATCATCGGCAACATCTTTGCGTTCAACTACCTTCTGGCCTACTTCGCGCTCGTCGCGCTGGTCGGTTTGATCTTCATCGTGCTGCAGCGGCGTCAGGCTGGCGTCATCCAGGCCATGAATGGCGAATTGGAAACGGCGAACGAGTTTCTTGCCACGCTGTCGATGAAGATCTCCCGATACCTGTCGCCGCAGATCTACAAGAGCATTTTCAGCGGTCAGAAGGATGTGACCATCCAGACCGAGCGCAAAAAGCTCACGATCTTCTTCTCTGATATTCAGGATTTCACCGCGACCACGGAGCGGCTGCAGCCGGAGGAGATCACCACGCTGCTCAACGAATATTTCACCGAAATGTCGAAGATCGCGCTCAGCCACGGCGGCACCATCGACAAGTTCGTGGGCGATGCCATGCTGATCTTCTTCGGCGATCCGGAAACCAGAGGCGACGCCGAGGATGCGAAAGCGTGCTTGCGCATGGCGATCGAGATGCAGGATCGCATCGCCGGGCTCAACGCCAAATGGCGCAACGCCGGCATCGAGCAGCCCTTCCGTGTGCGGATGGGCATCAACACCGGCTATTGCAATGTCGGGAATTTCGGCAGCGACGACCGGATGGATTATACGATCATCGGCGCCGAGGCCAATCTCGCCGCCCGCCTGCAAGCGGTGGCGCAGGCCGGACACATCGTGGTCAGTTACGAAACCTACGCGCTGGTTCGCGACGCGGTGGTCGCGCAGGCGCTGCCGCCGATTACCATGAAGGGGATCAGCCGTCAGGTCGTGCCCTATGCGATCAGCGGCGTTTTCGATTCAACCGGCCAAACCGTCCAGGTATTCAGTGAGCATCAAACCGGGCTGGATTTCTATCTCAACGCCAACATGATCGACGCGAGCAATACGGCCCATATTCGCAAGGTGCTGGAGGATGCCCTCAAGGCGCTCGACAAGAACGTCGCCGTGCCGGCGGCGAGCTAGCGCATCAGCGCGCCACCATCGACGCTGATGGTCTGTCCGGTGACGAAATTGCTGTCGTCGGAGCACAGATAGATCAACGTCGAGAGCAGATCGGCGGGCAGCTGCTCGCGCTGAATCGCGCGGGCGGCGATGCCGGCGGCGCCAGCCTTGCCGGTCCACTCCGGATTGATCTTGACCTTTTCGCTCATGGTCAACCCCGGCGCGATGGCGTTAACGCAGACGTTGTGCGGGCCAAGCTCGCGCGCGAGCGAACGCGTCATCGACACCACGGCGCCTTTCGAGGTCACGTAGTGCAAAAGATTCGGCGTGCCCTTGAACGCGGTGCCGGATGCGATGTTGATAATGCGACCCTTGTTGTTCTCGATCATCACCCGGGCGACAGCCTTGGCGCATTGGAAGGTGCCGCGCACGTTCACCGCCATCACCCGGTCCCACTCGTCTTCGTCGATCTCGAGAAACGGCTTGTGGTGCAGGTCGGCAAAGAGGCCGGCGTTGTTGACCAGAATATCGACGGTGCCGAACTCCCGCACCGTATCCGACACGAGGTTCTCGACCGATTTTTTCGAGGTGACATCGGCGCGGACGTAAATCGCCCGCTTCTGGGTTTCGGCGATGCGTTCGGCAACGGGGCCGCCGTCGAGCACGTCGGAGACGACCACCTTGGCGCCGGCGGCCGCCAGGCCTTCACAAAAGGCAGCGCCAATACCACGCGCACCGCCGGTCACGATCGCAACTTTATCCTTGAGCCGCGTATCCATGTTTTCCTTCCCTGGATTATTGCGCAGTGTACGAAGCTACCCGCGCCGCCCGCAAGGCTTCAGCCCGATTTGCAAGACGAGGGTAGTCGCGAACATGGAATCAATCGACGGCCGGCGCGTAGGGCGCAGATGCGGCAAAACTCTCAGCCGCAAAAAGTCCGGGCGCGGTTTCCCGCGACCGGACCTCATACGCCAGCTAACTTGCGTCGCCGTGAAAGACTTAAAGCGGCCGGTGCATGCGGCCTAGCAGCCAGCCGATGCCAAGCGCGATAGCGGCGGCCGTATAGGGCTGCGTCTCGATGGTGGTGCGGATCGCCCGCTCGAATGAGCCAACGGTCTTGCGGGCTGCCGATTGTGCGGTATCGAGCACGTCGGCCGCGCTATCGCGCGCCTGGCCGTATACGTCCTCCGCCGCGTCGGTGAAAGCATCAGCCACGCCGCTTGCCTGCTTCTTGGCATCGCCGAGCGCCCGATTGAAATCCGTAGGTCTTGTCGAGGCTTGCGCCATGGTGTTCCTCTTAGATGTGCAATCGGCAAGTAAACGCGCGGAGGCGGCCAAAGTTCAAAGCCGCGTCGAATTTTCCGACGCGGCACGGTCGGCTGGCCAAGACCGGTGTTCAGAGTGTGGGGCCAAAGCTCGCAAAAGCGGCTATTCTAGATGCCGCTGCCGGGCTGGCAGGGATCATTTTGCCCAAGGCGCCGTCCCGGGAATTTTCGCGATTACGAGGCAGGCTTGGTCGGTTGTCGTACGGGGACGAGCTTTGCGCAGTCGGACGCCATCTGCAAAGCGGTTAAGCGCGATTCCAAGCTGCGCCGGTTTGATGACGCGGCTTTGCTGCGCGCATGCGCAAAATGCCGGCATTGACGTCGCGCCGCTGCTACGGCGCGCCGGCCTCACTTTGAGCGACATCGAAGACGAGAGCGTCAAGCTCAGCGTCGCTTCGCAGATCAGATGCGTCAACTTGCTGGCGCAGGCCCTCGACGACCGTCTGCTCGGTTTCCACGTCGCGCTGGAAATGGATCTCCGCCGTACCGGCTTTCTGTATTACGTCGCCGCATCTTCCGCAGTTCTAGGTGATGCGGTGCGTCGGATCGCCCGCTACTCGACGATGTTCAACGAAGGCATCAAGCTCGAAGCCGACTTCGGCCAAGTGCTGCAGATTGGCTTTAAATACGCCGGCATATCGCGCCGCTCGGACCGGCATCAGATCGAGGCCTGGATTACGGCCATCACCCGTTGCTGCCGGGAGATCACCGGACGCGAATTGCAACCTCTCGAGGTCAGGATCATCCATCAACGCATCCCGCAATCCGCCGAGATTGACAGCTTTTTCGGCCACGCCGTTGAATTCGGAGCCGATGCGGATGAGGTAACATTCGCGGGTGAGGCGGCGAAACTGCCGATCGTTCAGGCCGACCGCTTCCTGAACAAGCTGTTGATAGGATACTGCGAGGACGTGCTGGCGCGTCGAAAGGCGCGGTTGGGCGCGGTCCAGGCGGACGTCGAAAATGTCCTGGCCGCACTCTTGCCGCATGGACAAATCGGCATCGAAAGCGTTGCCGAGAAGCTTCGGATGAGTCCACGAACCTTGCAGCGCAAGCTCGCCGCCGAAGGCGTCACCTTTGCAGGAATTCTTGAGGATTTGCGCTTCGCACTAGCCAAACACCATCTGGCCGAGCAAGACCTGTCGATCTCACGGATCGCCTGGATGCTTGGCTACACCGAGGTCAGCGCGTTCTCGCACGCGTTCCGCCGCTGGAGTGGCCGCCCGCCGCGCGCGGTTCGCTCGCAACGACCACGGCCGCGTGTGCCTGTGCGGACGGATCGGCGAGCCCGGCGCTAACACGACGGCAAATGCGCGCTTTGGCACTGCAAAGCAAGTTTTTGTCCCCAGATCGCAAGTTTTTGCCGACCATCCGCATTACCTCACGACCACACCAACAAAATCTTGGATTCGACCGGGACCATAATGATGGACACTGTGACTTATCTGCGCGAGACCGCGCAGACGTGCACGCGGCTGGCCCGCACATGCCCGCATCTGGCAACTGCACACGGGCTGGAAGAGATCGCAGTCGATCTGATGGCGAAAGCCAAGGATCTGGAGCGCGACTACAGCCAGTGACGCGCACCGCTGTCCGCTACGCGGACGAAAACATTTCCACAAATGCGCTGATCGTTCCAGCCACTTTTTCCTCAGAAACGTGCCAAGCGGCGCCGTCGTCTGCCGCATAATAATTGCTGCAATTTGAGCCGGCCCATCTGAAGATTTCAAATGACGGCCAGTACAAAATATCGGAGATATCCGAGTTATTGACCACCTCATGCGCAACCAATAGCATTGTGCTTTTCGACAGACAATCGGCCTGAACAGCCGATTCATATTCGAAGGAAGCCAATAGCGGCACAGGCGAAACGGTAACGACGATTTTTATTGTGGGCGAAACGCCCCTGATAAATGTTATTACATGAAGAACATTATCCACGTTCTCTTGGACCGTGGTTGTCCGGTACAAGTATTTTTCCGCCAGCGCTCGAGAATTCAACGCTGTGCGCCGCGGCAAAATGAACTCGCCGGTCGACTTGTCAAAAAAGGTAGGCGCAACACCGAGCGTCAAAATGAACACGTCGCTGTTCCTGATTACTTGAAGCGTATTTTCTTTGCTCCAGCCCGACGGCAACAATTCGGCGATCCTCTCGCCTATCGCATGATTGACGCCGGCGTTACCCAGCCAATCAACAAACACCTTGTTCGCGAAAGTCGTATTAATGACCTCCGAGATTTCCATGTGATTGCTGCGATAGCCGCGACTGTTCAAGCTTTTTGACAGATTTCTGGCGAAGCAGGAGCCCATCGTAAAAAACCTGGTGCTCTTGCTCACGAACCTATGCTCATTGTTCAAATTGACGGCGATGTGGTCCGTTATCAGCTTTTGAAAATCGCCCGTAAAATCTTCCGTTTGTGGATAGCGACCGATCCTTTTCTTGCTGCTTTTGCTGGCGATGTTAGTCGTTGCGATCCTCAAAGTCTCTCTGTTCGCCGAGGTGTCATAAGTCGCGGGGTCAAGGGCTAAGGCCTTTTCAAGACTTGAAACCGATTCTTCAAAAAAATTGCCCTGAGTTAGAATTTCGCTCAGCTTAAAATAGTCGGCCGCCTTACTCGAAGCTGCCGCCAGCTTGCGATAAAGTTCGATTGCTCTGGCAAGCGGTCCAACATGGCTGCATCGTTCTGCCGCGCCTCTTATCAGATACAAATTATCTTCGCTGGGATCGTCAAATATTTCTGGACGCTCGTCCAAAATAGATAACAGCAAGTCCCGCGATTCAGCGCGCTTCTTGTGTGTGCCGTCCTCAATGAGATGAGCGTAAACCAGTCGAGAATTTATGTCCTTCTTGTCCAACTCGACTATTTTTTGAAAAGCCAGCTTGGCGCTAATGTAGTCTTTCTCCTGGATAAATTTGGACCCCATCTCCCGTAGTTGGCTAAGAAGGGAATCAAGCGGTTGGGAAGGAGCGAGTGTCGTGGTCATGTTCAAGACGCCCTAGCGGCATTGTTGCGTGAACTGTGACTTTGCTGTTTGCCTCGGCGTCCTTCCTCTACGAACCTGGGCTTCGTTCGAGGAACGCGCGAGAACTTTTGAACTAATGAAATAGACGCCGGGCGAGCGATTCGCCCGGCGCTGATTCGGCCATGACAAGCGTTAATTTAGAGTAGGCATTGCCGCCAGCTTAGCCGTCTAGACCGGCAGAGTGAGCAAATCGAGCCGTGCGGTCCTAGGACCGCTTAGTTCGGACTTAGAGCGAGTGGCTGACAGCCCCCGACGTCATTTGCGCAATGGGCGGCGCTCTCGCGGCGGGAGGAGCGGGTCGGCGCGCATGGCCTCCAGAAGCCGCGTCAGCTTTTCGGCAAACACCGCGGCCGCAATGGGCAGCGTTCGCACGCGCAACCGTCCGAACACCAGATTGGCGTGGGGCACGTCGCGGCCATCGATTTCGCGCGCGATCACGCCGAGCTTGTTGCCGACCGGCAACGTGCCGATGCTGATCTGGAACGAGATCAGCCCGCCATGAATAACGAGGCCGCGCAGCATTTCGAACGAGTTGGATTCGGCGGCGATTTTGAAGCTCAGACCGGTTCGCGCCAAGACCTCGTCCAGCAATTGCCGGCCGCCGATCGTGCGCGACGGCAAAGCCACCGGATAGGCCGCGCAGTCGCTCAAGCGCAGCACGCGGCGCGAAGCGAGCGGATGATCTTTGGCCATGACCACGACCAATTGCTGCTCGAGCGTCATCAGCGGCTGAAAGGCGGCGAGGTAAGCCGGCCGAAACACGATCACCAGATCGACCTCGTATGCCGCCAGCGCCGCCATTGCCCACTCGTGATCGACCACCTGGACGTCGAATGACACCAGCGGATGCGTCTTGCGGAATTCGGCGATCTGGCGCGGCAAAAAATCGAGCGCCAGCGCCTGACTGCAGGCAATGCGAACGGAGCCGCGACGCAATCCTTTGAGATCCTCGATTTGCGATTTCATGCGCTCGACTTCGCCGTTCTGCCCGCGCAGGTAGCGGACAAAGACTTCACCGGCAGCGGTGAGCCGGACCCCGCGCGGACGGCGGTCGAACAAAGCAGTGCCGAGTTCATCCTCCAGATCGGCAATGCGCCGATTAACCGCCGATGCGGTGACGTTGAGCCGGTCTGCAGCCTTCCGGATCGAACCGGCCCGAGCGACTTCATCGACGTAGTTCAGAATCCGCAGATGTTTCATGGCTGTTACCGTCGTCCGACGAGTGGCGCCTTTTCGGCATCACTCTAGCAAGAAATCGGCGGCAGATGGCAACACTGACTTTGGCTAGGCTCTGGCCCACCAAGTGCTTCGCGATCAGTGCCGATGAAATCCGCGCCCCAACGCAATCAGGGACGCGGACCAAATCGCCGGGGGCTGACGCCAGTGACCAGTCGCCAACCCAACAGGACCCAGTCATGACCTCGCTTGCCCGCCGCTTCGTCATCGCGCTCGGCGCCGCCCTCGCAATAGCTCCCCTCGCGAACGCCGCGCCGGCGTCCGCCGAAACCAAGCTGAAAATGGTGCTGAACTGGAAATACCAGGGCCCGCAGGGGCCGTTTTTTCTGGCCGATGACCGCGGCTACTTCAAAGCCGCAGGGCTTGAGGTCGCGATGGATCAGGGCAACGGCTCCGGCGCTCCGATCCCCCTGGTAGCCAACGGCACCTACGACGTAGGCTTCGGCGACATCAACGCCTTGATCCAGTTTGCTGCCAAAAAGCCTGAAGACGCGCCGATCGCCGTCTACGTCATGTTCAACCAGCCGCCGTTCACCATCGCAGTAAAGGCTGACTCAGCAATCAAGACACCGAAGGATCTGGAGGGCAAGACGCTCGGCGGCTCGGCCAACGACGCCGCTCTCAAGCTGTTCCCGGCTTTCTGCAAGATCACCAAGATCGACTGCAGCAAGATCAGCATCACCAACATGCAGCCGAACCTGCGGGAGCAGATGCTGATGAAGGGGCAGATCGACGGCGCCTTCGGTTATGTCAACACCATCCGCTTTTCCGCCAAGCTGATCGGCGTCGACGTCGACAAGCAGCTGCGGTTCATCAATTACGGCGATTACGGCATGGACCTTTATTCCAACGCCATCATCGTCTCGAAGAAGCTCGCCAAGGATAATCCGGCGGCCGTGCGTGGGCTGGTTGTCGCAATTAATCACGGCGTCAAGGATGCGCTGAAGGATCCCGATGCCGCCGTGGCCGCAGTCGCCAAGCGCGAACCGCTGATCAAAGTGGCGATCGAACGCGAACGCTTCGACGCCACACTGAAATCGGAAATGAACCATCCCGAAATCACCAAGATCGGGCTGGGCAACGTCGACATGAGCCGGCTGAAGCGGTCGATCGATATTTTGGTCGAAGCCAACAATCTGCCGCGCACGCCGACCCCGGAGGAAATCTTTACGCCGGCGTTCCTGCCGCCGGTCAACGAGCTGCCGAAAAAGCTGTTCTGAGGCGGCTCGATGCGGCCGCTTCGTTGGGGGCGGAGCGGCCGCATTTCCGCAAACGCCTTTTTCCCGCGGCAGGACACCACAATGGACCTCAATCTTAGCGGCAAGGTAGCCCTGATCACCGGCCCAGCGAAGGGAATGGGCGCGGCGATCACCAACGCCTTCGCTGCAGAGGGCGCACATTTGGCACTCGTTGGCCGCGACAGCGCCGCCATCGAGCCCATCGCCAGGACCATCAAGGCGGCCGGTGGCGGCGCGATCGTTGTGCCTTGCGATCTCACCAATCCGCAGCAATGCGAAGATGCGGCGGAAAAGGCCAAGGCCGCCTACGGCGGCCGCATCGATATTCTCGTCAACGTCGCCGGTGGATCGGGCCCGATCGGCAAGACCGGAGTGGAAACCACGCCGGCCGAATTCGACGACATCATCAAGCTCAACATGAATGGCGCGTTCCACATCATGCACAGCGTGCTGCCGGCCATGATCGGTCAGCGCTATGGCAAGATCGTCAATGTCGGCGGGACGTTCGGCATGCGCGGACGCGCCGGCCGCATGGCCTATTCGGCGTCGAAATGGGGTCTGCGCGGGATCACCAAGAGCTTCGCTCTCGAAGTCGGGCAGTACAACATCAACGTCAATTGCGTGGCGCCGGGGATGGTCGACGGACCGCGTTTCCGCGAAAAAGTCTGTGCCGATATGGCCAAACGCCTCAACATCAGCATCGATGAAGCGATGGAGCGGCACGCCGCCGATTACGCACTCAAGCGGGTGACCGTCGATGCCGACGTGGCCAACGCGTGCCTTTTCCTCTCAAGCGACGTGTCGCGCCAGATCACCGGGATTGACCTTCCGGTCGATGGCGGCTGGGCGATGCTGTGAGCCGCCGGCCGATGGCAGCAGTCACCGCCGATCTTGTCATCCGTAACGGCATTTTGGTGTCCCACGACGGCATGACCGCTGGAAGTATCGCCATTCGGGACGGGCGCGTACTGGCCGTGGGCGCAGCCGAAGCCATGCCGCCGGCGCGCGAAACCTTCGACGCAAGCGGCTTGCATATTCTTCCCGGCGCCATCGACGTCCACGTACACTTTCGCGATCCGGGTTATCCGCACAAGGAGGATTGGGGAACCGGGACCGCCTCGGCCGCGTTCGGCGGCGTGACCACTGTGTTCGACATGCCGAACACAGTTCCGCCGACCGGAACCGCCGAGGCTCTCGCCGCCAAGCATGCCATCGCCGCGAAAAAGGCCTGCGTCGATTTCGGCCTTTATGGCCTTCTGGGCGAAGACACCATCGCGAACGTCCCCGAGCTGATTGACGGCGGCGTCATCGGTTTCAAGCTCTACATGGGCAATACCTTCGGCAAGATCCCCTCACCTTCCACCGGCGCGATGCTGGAAGCCTTCGAAGTTGTGGCGCCAACCGGAAAGCGCATTTCGCTGCACGCCGAGACCAACTCGATCATGGAGCGGCGGCAGGACCGCCTGACGCGCGCCGGCCGGCGCGATCCGCTCGCGCACATCAACTCGCGGCCGGCAATCGTCGCGGTCGAAGCCGTTGGCCGCGCGGCCCTGCTCGCGGAATGGACCGGCGCACGTATTCACATCCTGCACATTTCGTCGGCTGAAGAGTTGCGGCCGCTGCGCGAAGGCAAAACGCGCGGCGTCGATATCACCGGCGAAACTTGCCCGCACTATCTCCTGCTCTCCACCGACGACTACCACGATCTCGCCGGCATCATTCGCGTCAATCCGCCAGTGCGTGAAGCGCGCAACCACGAGCCGCTCTGGGCGGCGCTGTCGGACGGCACCATCGACATGATCGCGACCGACCACGCCCCGCATACGCCGGAGGAAAAAACCCGCAACGATATCTGGGCGGTCGATTGCGGATTCCCGGGCGTCGAGACGCAAATGCCGCTGATGCTGACGCAAGTGAACAGCGGACGGTTGTCGCTCTGCGACTATGTGCGGCTGAGTTCATTTAATCCGGCAAAAATCTGGGGCCTTTATCCGCGCAAGGGCGCGATCGTGCCGGGCGCCGATGCCGATCTGGCGCTGGTCGATCTGGCGCGGGACACCACGATCGCCGACACCGAACTGCACTCGCGTTCAAAGATTTCGCCGTGGAATGGCCGCCGGGTGAAAGGATTGCCGCTGCACACTTTGGTGCGCGGACGTTTCGTCATGAAGAACCGCGCGCTGACCGAGAATGCCGCGGGTTGGGGCCGCTCAGTGCACGACATCCAGCAGATGCCGCAGCCGGCACCACGTCACACCGATCAGACCATGGCAGCGATCGTGCACCGGAACAACGGTCACAATCTGGAGCACTGAAGTCATGACAGCGCCGGCCGGTGCCCAACCACATTCTGAGTATTTTGTAGAACTTGAGGAGGTGACACTAAGTTACGGGCGCGCCGAAAAGAAAATCCACGCTCTCGGGCTGACCAACCTGCGTCTAAAGCAGGGCGATTTCGTCGCTCTGGTCGGACCCTCGGGTTGCGGCAAATCGACGATCCTCAAGCTCGTCACCGGCCTCATCAACGCCAGCACCGGCTACGTCTATGTCGCCGGGCGCCAGGTCGGTGCCGAACCGGTTCGCGTCGGCATGGCGTTCCAGAATCCGACCATGCTGCCGTGGCTGACCGTGCGCGAAAACGTCATGCTGCCGCTAAAAATCGTGCCGCCGTTTCGGCAGGACTATCGGGCCAAGCGCAAGACCGAATTCCGCGATCGGGCGGATGCATTGCTCAAAGAAGTCGGTCTCGCAAATTTCGGCGACAAGCGCCCCTGGCAATTGTCCGGCGGCATGCTGCAGCGCGCCTCGCTGTGCCGGGCGCTTGTCCACGAACCGCAGCTTCTGATGCTCGACGAACCGTTCGGCGCGCTCGATCAGTTCACCCGCGAAGAGCTGTGGGCGATCATGCAGGAATTGTGGATCAAGCTCCGTCCAACAGTGCTGCTGGTGACCCACGATCTCAAGGAAGCTGGCTATCTCGCCAACCGCATTTGCGTGATGCGGGCGCGGCCCGGACAGATCATGGACGACGCCGAAGTGCCGTTTCCGCGACCTCGGACCATCGAAATGTCCTACACACCGGCGTTCGTGACGATGACGCAGCGGCTGCGCGAACTCATTGTGACGGCGCGTCCGGTGAAGGAGGCGGCGTGATGGACGCGCAGCTCCGCCGCCGGATCGCCTCCACCCTCTTCATTGTCGGTTTCTTCGCTCTTTGGGAAGCGCTGTGCTGGCTGTTTCACGTCAGCGACATCGTACTGCCCAAGCCCAGTCAGATCATCGTGACAATGATCTCACAAATGCCGGCGTTATGGCCGCACGTACTGCAAACGCTGTACACGACGCTGATCGGATTTGGGCTCGGTATTGCGATCGGGATTGCGCTTGGCGTCGCGATCGGCTCCTCGCGGCTCGCTTACGACGTCGCCTATCCCCTGCTCATCGGTTTTGCCACGATACCGAAAGTCGCCGTGGTGCCGATCTTCGTGCTCTGGTTCGGCGCCGGCAGCGTGCCGGCCGTGCTCACCGCCATGATCATGTGCATCTTCCCGATCGTGGTGAACGTCGCCACCGGACTTGCTACGACCGAACCCGAGCTTGAAGACGTGATGCGCGCGCTGCACGCCAGCAAGCTCGAAATTCTATGGAACGTCGGCCTGCCGCGAACCATGCCATATTTCTTCGCCTCGCTGAAAGTCTCGGTGACGCTCGCCTTTGTCGGCACCGTCATCTCCGAAACAGTCGCGTCCAATCGCGGCATCGGCGATGTAATGATGATCGCCAGCTCCAACTTCGATGTGCCGCTGGTTTTTGCCGGACTGTTGATCCTGGCGATCCTCGGCGTCGCCCTCTACGCGATCTTCTCGGTGGTCGAAAGCAACGTCACCGGCTGGGCGCATCGCAAGGACGAGCTGGCGATGGGGTGAGGCTCCTCGTAAAGAACGCGGGGCACCCTGCCAGCTATGTCGCCCAACTCGCAGAAACCGGTCGCAGAGTCTATTGCGGCAACAGCTTAGGCTGAGTTTCCTTCATGACCGGCGGTGGGTTCCATTTGCCTGTCAGCACCTCGGCTTTCGGCCCGTACAAGCGCATCGCCAAGTTGAATGGTCCTTTCGGCGCAGGAAGCCAATTGGCTTCTTTGTCCTTGCCGGGGCTTTCGTTTTGGAAATAGAGGTCGAGTGATCCGTCCTCGCCGTATTTGAACGGCATCCAACTGCTGACAGCAAAACGGTTGAGGCTGTTCTCCACTTGAAAGCCCGCGCTGTCATACAATGTGATCGACCAGAAGGCATTCACCGGCGGCGTATTGCCTTTCTCGAAATGAAGGACATAAGCGCTGCCGCCATCCAGTGGCTTTCCTGTGTCATCCGCGAGGTTGAGCGGATAGATCGCGTCCTCCGGCAGGTTCGCGCCGAGACCAAGTTGAGTGACGATCGCACGTTTCAGGTAGTAATTGCCATAAACGCCCATCGTATCGGTGTTCATCGACCAGCCGTTGGCGACGCGGGCGATGCTGGCAACCTTCCATGCCATCAATTTTTGGGCATCCTCGGGCACCTTCTCGAGCGCGGCGTTGATGGCCGGATCGACTTTGTCGATGTCGAAGCCCTTGCCGCGCTCGATCCCAATCCGCTGCATCTGAGCAAGGATCGGTTGGTCGGTGACGTGCGGCGGTTGCAATTTCAGTACCTCGGCGGCGTAGGCGAAAAACTTCCCGGCGGACATGGTATCGACCGTGATCTTCGGCGGGGTCTTCATGTCGAGACCGGGGTCGACAGTGCCGACGACTGGCTCGGCAGCCTTGCCCCAGCGCGATAGTGGCGTGATCTTGAAACCGGCCTGGATCTTGTTCACTGCTTCATAGTCGGCCGGTCCATCGGTCTTGGTACGGCCGATGATCCAGACGTAGGGAGTAGGCGCGTCGATGCGAACCACGCCCGAGGGTAATGAGCCGCTCCATCCGGGCGGCACAACGGCAAAGTCGGCGGCGTCGGTTCCAGTGGTGCGCCAGCCGGGGGAAGCGAACACATCGGTCCACATGTCAAGCATCGGCAGCAGGTAGTAGCGTCCGTGCGTATCAGGAACCGATACGATCATCAGCTCTTTGGTCAGGTCGAGCCAGGCGCTGGAATAAAGCGTATCGAAATTCGGCCGGACGACGGCCTTCATGTCCGCCGGCGGGAATGCGGCAAGGTTGGCGAACGTGTTCATCGGCGTCTTGATACCCTCGGCCTTGGCGACGTTAGTCAATTGCTTTCGCGTAACGTCCATTGTGACAAGCGAATAGAGATACACGTAGGCGGCAACGCCGATCGAATGCGCATCTTGTTCGCTGATCTTGTCCGCCGCGCGCGTCGCGGGAGGCGCCGCAATGATGAGCGTCGCTCCAAGGAAGGCGGCAAGAGCCAAGCGAACGATCCCGGTTATCCCAGTTGATGCGCTGGTCATGTGCATTCCTCCCTCGTGACGGCTCGTTGTCTCGCCAACACTTTATCATCAAGCATCATCCTAAAAGCTCCGAGGCGTCATTGACGCACGTCAACCCGTCGCTTTGGACGGTGACGTTCCAGCCGCATTCCCGCGGCAGCCTGGCGCGACGCTGGCGAGCGCGGCGCTATGCTCCGTCAATATCACTAAACCCAAGCCGGGCGGCAGAAGCTCTTCGGCGTCGGCTGACACCGAAGTAAATTCAAAGCCTGCGCGCGCACTGCCATGATGCACGGTTTCGGCAAAACTTGCGGCGCTTTACTGGGTCGGCCGGCCTTCGATCTTCGGCAGTTCGCCGCCCGGCTTCGCCGCTGCTTTGGCGCGGCTTGCAAGTTCTACGGTCAGCCGCTCGGCCGCGTCGGCTGACATCTGCGCCAAAATCTCTGCCATTTGCCGCGGCTTGATTTGCGAGGCGACCTCCAACAGCACACCCATTTCCAGGTGGTCGAAAATCTTGGCCGCATCGCGGGCTTTCATATCCTCGTACATGGTGACGAGACCTTTGAAGCGGGCGGCTTCGGCCTCATCCTTCTTCTCCGCCGCGGTCGCGAGCTGCGCTTCGCCTTGCTTGATTTCGGCGAGATGCGCTCCGATGCGCTTTTCGGCCTCGCCAATCAGGCCCTCACGGATGTCAAGCTCGCGGGCGCGTTTGTCTAATTCCTGCCGGCGCTCGGACAATCGTTCGAGCAACGCGCGTTCGGCAGGCGACGGCATCGGCTTGTTTTCGGGGTATATGACCTTGCCGTTCGGCGACGCGGGAGCAGGCTGTCCCTTGCCGGCCGCCGCGGGCTTATTGTCCTTGCCGGGCGTTGCCGGTTTTTCCTCTTTAGCCGCCGGCCCGGCCCCCTCACCTTTTGGTTTAGTCTCGCTCTTCTCCTCGTTGACCGAGCCGGTAATAATGTCGGCGTTCGCGTCATCGGGCATCGGCGTAAGGCCGGGAAGCTGCGCCACGTCGGCAGCGGCCGGCGCGGGCTTGTTGGCACCGGGAAAGTTGATCCGTTGCGCCCACGAACGCTTCGCATCGCTCGGCCGCGACGGGTCTGGCGCCGCATGAACGACGGTCACTTCCGCCGGCGGCGCGGTCTTGGTTGCTGGTGAACCACCTTCAAGAACGAAGTCGGCCATCTTCACGACGAGGAGGCACGCGCTCGCGATCATCGCAATCGGGATGAGACGCAGATCGCGAATAAAACGCATCATGCTGCCAGACCGTGCACCTTCATGCGCACACGTTCAGCGAAAGCTGCCGCCGCTGCCGCGACCGCCTGCGCGTCTTTGCGCGGCGGCGGCGCAGCGTTTTGTTGCTGCGCGACGGATGCCGCGGCACCGTTTGTGCCCGGCGCACGAGCGATCGAGCCACCGCCGGCCGTCACGATCTGCGCCAGGCGATCGAGCAATTCCTTGCCGCCGGCGACACTGCGGTCGAGATCAGCGGTGAAGCGATCAGCGCTGCGCAGCCGTGCCCCCAAGCCGAGCTCACATTCCTCGACCGTAAGTTTCAATCCCGCGATCGCCCGTTCGGCGATTTCGGTCGCGGTCACAAGCTCCGAGATTGTTGCCCGCAACGAACTCTCGTCAGCTTTCAGAAGCTTGAGCCGCCGGTTGAGCGTCATGCAATAACCAACGGTCATCGCGAGCAAAATCGCGACCAATATTTCGATGATCAGTCCAAAGCCGTTGCTCACGGTGCCTCCATTCTGTTACCGGCGCCGGCCGCACTTTCGAACATGGCGAGCGTCATGTTGGGTCTGCGTAACGGCTTGCCGACCCGCACGGCGACGCGGTCGCCGACGCGGCCCATGCGCCCTTCAGTCAACGTCACGTCGCCGCAACGCACGATCACCGGCGCGTCGGTTTTCAATTCCAGCATCAGGGTGTCGCCGACGTCGAGCTTCATCATTTGGCGGAGCGGCAACGGCGCCTCGTAAAGCACGGCTTCGACGGCGATTTCGGCTTGACCCATCTCGGTCGCGAGATGGCCTTCCCAGGTCGGGTCACGGCCGAATTTCTCGCCCATGAACATCTGCAACAGCACGTCGCGGATTGGTTCGATGGTGGCGTACGGCAACAACAGTTCGATCGTACCGCCGCGATCCTCCATGTCGATGCGCAGCCGCACCAGGATGGCAGCATTCGCCGGCCGTGAGATGGCGGCAAAGCGCGGGTTGGTTTCCAAACGATCGATGTTGAACTTCACCGGCGAGAGCGGCTTAAAGGCAAGCTCGGCATCGGCCAGCACCACCTCGATCATCCGCTTGACGAGGTTGGTCTCGATCGTCGTGTACGGCCTGCCCTCGACGCGGATCGCGGTCTGGCCGCGGCGGCCGCCCAGCAGCACGTCGATGATCGAGTAGATCAGACTCGAATTGACGGTGATGAGGCCGGAGTTTTCCCACTCCTCGGCCTTGAAGACGCCGAGGATGGCCGGCAGCGGGATCGAGTTGAGATAATCGCCGAAGCGTACCGAGGTGATGCGGTCGAGCGACACTTCGACGTTGTCCGAGGTGAAGTTGCGCAGACTGGTGGTCATCAACCGGACCAGCCGGTCGAAGATGATCTCCAGCATCGGCAAGCGCTCGTAGGAGACCATCGCCGAGTCGATGATCGCGCGGATGCCGGAATTGTCGCTGAGCGAAACGTCGGCCAGCGAGAATCCGAGAAGCGAATCGATTTCTTCTTGGGTGAGGACGCGCTCGGCGCCGCCTTTCGCCGCCTGGATGAAATGGCCGTCGTCGACCATGGTCGCCCATTGCGCCGCCATAGCTTCGGCGCCGGTATCGCCTTCGATGGACGGGGTCTTGCTCTCGCCGCCGGCCGCTTGCTGCTCCGCTTCGAGAGCCACACCCCATTCGGCGGCAAGCGCATCCTGGTCGATTTGGTCCTTGGCCATTCGCTAAGCCTTATTCCGATTGATCAACGGAAACTCACTGGACCACGATTTCTTTGAACAGCACGGCATTGATCCGACTTGGCGCGATCGCGGCATTGACGCGCCGTGTCAGCTCCTCTTTCAGCCGGTAGAGGCCTGCCGAACCGTCGAGATCGGTTGGCCGTAACTCGCGCAGGTAGGTCTGGAACGCATCCATCAAGCGCGGCATCACCGGTTGAATTTGCGCGGACATCGCCTGGTCCGGCAATTCGAGCGTCACTTTCACCTTCAGATATTGCGTGCGATCGCTGCCGGCCGACGACAGGTTTACGAGCACATCGGGCATATCGAGGAATACGACCGGCTTGGGCTGAGGCACGGCAGCTGCCGCCGCTTCCTTTTCTTTGCCGTGCCCGGCAAAGAAAAAATAATAACCGCCACCGCCAAGCCCACCCAAAACGACGAGGCCTCCGACCGCCATAATCATCATCTTCAGCGATAGCTTGCGCTTGGCCGGAGCTTCTTTGCCCTCGTCGCCCTCGGCACCGGCGTTATCCGCTTTGGATTGGGCTTCGTCTGTCGCTGCCATCACCGCTCCGCTGGCGTGAGATACGCACGCGGCCGGCAACACCGAACGCAGAACCAACGCCGCGAGCGCCGTTTGGCGCCGGAGGACTTGGCGCCAATGCGGTGAAAACTATTCCCGCAATGGTTAATGGATGATTGCAAGGAACCTTGCGGCAGGAAGAATTTGCCGGGTTGTGACCTCGCTGGCGGTGTTTTCTGCCCCCTGGATAGCGGCAACCTGCAGCCTAAGCGTCTGTTTTCGTTAAATTTTATCGATTGGCACGGCTTCTGCACCTGCCGACGTGCCGCGGCTTGGGAGAAGTTGCGGCACTGGACCAAGAGGCTGCCGGGGCCGGCCTCTTTCAGAAACTGGGGAGTGTACCGATGGAGAATGCCCTTCTCGTCGGCTTGTCGCGGCAGATGGCGCTCACTCACGAGCTTGACGTCGTCTCCAACAACATCGCCAACATCAACACCACCGGATTCAAAGCCGACAACGCGGCTTTTTCTGAATTCCTGATGTCCAAAGCCAGTGACAACGACTTTACCGGCAAAGACAAACGCGTCGATTTCGTACAGGACCGCAGCACCTGGATCGATCTAAGCCAGGGCGCTGTCGAGCGCACCGGCAATCCGCTCGACATCGCCATCGACGGTAAAGGCTATCTCACGGTGCAGACGCAGCGCGGACTGCGCTACACGCGCAACGGCGCGCTAACAATCAACGCAACGGGTCAGCTCGTTACCAGCGAAGGCGATCAGGTGATGGGCACCGCCGGTCCGATCGCGTTCCAGATCAACGATCACGACATCAACATCAGCTCAACCGGTATCATCAGCGTGCGCGACAGCACGGGTACGGACTCTCCGCGCGGCCAGCTGCAGCTCGCCTCTTTCGATCGGCCCCAAATGCTGCAGAAAGAAGGTGCCTCGCTGTTTAACCCTCCGGCTGGCGTCAATGCCGGTCCGGTGCCCGCGAATACCAGGGTGGTGCAAGGCGGGCTCGAGAAATCGAACGTGAACGGCATCGCGGCGATGGCGCGCATGATCGAGATCACCCGCAGCTACTCCGATATCTCCGCGATCCTGCAACAGCAGAGCGATCAGCGCCGCAGCGCGCTGCAACAGCTGTCGCAGCCGCCGAGCTCATCTTGATGTTCGATGTGAGGAACTAAGAGCATGCGTTCGCTTGATACCGCGGCGACCGGAATGGCGGCGATGGACCTTCAGGTCCAGGTCATCGCCGGAAACCTCGCCAACATGACGACCACCGGCTTCAAGAGCCAGCGCGCCGAGTTCCAGGATCTGATTTACGAGCACGTGCAGCGCATCGGTGCGCAAGCCTCCGACAACGGCAACATCTTGCCGGTCGGAATCGAACTCGGCTCGGGCGTAAAGACTGTTGGTACGCCCCGCCTGATGACGCAGGGAGCACTAGCGCAGACTGGCAATACGCTCGACGTCGCCATCCAAGGCTCCGGCTGGTTCCAAATCCTGATGCCCGACGGCACTTTCAGCTACACCCGCGACGGCTCGTTCCAGATGGACAATCAAGGCCGCATCGTCAACGCCGAGGGCTATGTAGTACAGCCGACCATCACCATTCCGGTGAACTCGACCGGGCTGACGATTAATCCACAAGGCCAGGTGTCGGTGACTTTGCCCGGCAGCACCACGTCGAGCATCCTCGGTCAGCTCAACCTCACGACCTTCATCAATGATGCCGGCCTGCAAGCGACCGGGAGTAATTTGTTCGTCTCGACACCCGCCTCGGGCCAGCCGCAGGTCGGGCTGCCGGGGATCAACAACGCCGGCACCCTGCTGCAGGGCAGCCTCGAACAGTCGAACGTCTCGGCGGTGACCGAAATCTCCAATCTGATAGCGGCGCAGCGCGCTTACGAGATGAACTCCAAGGTCATCACAGCCGCCGACGAGATGCTGCAAACGACAGCGCAATTGATGAAATGAGGAGGGTCCTGGCAATGATCCGTCCCGTCATTCGCCTTGTCTGTTTGGCGCCGGCGCTGCTCGGTCTGTTCGCCGATCCTGCGGCGGCGCAGAACGCCATGCCGGCGTTGCGCGCCAACGTCACCGTGAACGGCGACATCGTGCGCATCGGCGATCTTGTCGAGAATGCCGGACCGGTCGCCGACGTACCGATCTTTCGCGCGCCCGACCTCGGTACCAGAGGTACAGTGGCCGCCGAACGCATCATCGATGCCATTCGGCCGCAGCATCTCATCGGCATCGACACCCGGGGGCTTTCCGAGGTGATTGTGACTCGGGCCAGCCGAACAATTCCGCCGAAAGAGATTTCCGCGCGGATCGCGCAGGCGTTGGAAGGTCAATACGGCTTCAGCACGGCGCGCAATATTCTGATCGAATTCGACCGCGAGGTACGAACGCTCAACGTCGAGCCGACTGCAACCGGCGAGCTGCAGGTCCTGGCGCTGACCTACAATCCGCGGACCACCCGCTTTGATGTCACGCTCGACCTGCCCTCAAGCGCGGCATTGCGCAGGCAATCGACGCGTTTTACCGGGATCGCCTTCGAGACCATAAACGCTCTCACGGTTGATCACCCGATCGAACGCGGTGCGGTGCTCAAGGTCTCCGACCTGGTCGTTCAACGGCGGCCGAAATCTGAGGGTGCCGCGATTACCGACCTCCGCGCGGCAGCCGGGCTTGCCGCCCGGCATGAATTGCGTCCGGGCCAGCCGTTGCGCGACGCCGATCTGATGAAGCCGGCCATCGTACAGCGCAACGACACCGTCATCATCGTCTATGAAGCGCCGGGCTTCACGCTGACGTTGCGCGGTCAGGCGCAGGAAGCCGGTGCGCTCGGCGATACGATCAGCGTGCTCAACGTTGAGTCAAAGCGGGTCGTACAGGGCGTCGTTTCCGGCCCCGGCCGCGTGACCGTCAACACGGCGCCAAAACAGCTCGTCGAGAACACGCCGGAGCCTGAGCCCGCGCCGAGCTCTCTGCAACCCGATCGACCGCGGCGAGGACACCGCATCCAGTAGCCCGAGTTCAAAGTAAATGTTGAAATCGAATACGCGTCTTCGGCACGTACGCGTGCTCCTGAGCACGGTTGCTGTGGCTTCCATGTTGACCGGCTGTGCTGCTCTAAGTGACCGGCTCAGGCAGCTCGGCGAGCCGCCGGCATTGTCCCCGGTCGATAATCCGACCGCCAAGCCCGGATATAAGCCGGTGCAGATGCCGATGCCCACACCGCAGCCGGTCGTTTACAATCCGAATTCGCTGTGGCGCACCGGCACACGCGCGTTTTTCAATGATCAGCGGGCGCATGTCGTCGGCGACATTTTGACCGTGAAAGTGAACTTCAACGACACCGCAGTGTTCCAAGATCAAACCCAGCTGACCCGGACCACCACCGAAGACACCGAAATTACCAACTTCATCGGCGCCAACACGATCGGCAACGCCGCCAAGGCGGTCCTGCCGGGCTCGGTTTTGACCGCTTCGGGCAACTCGCAGATGAACGGCCAAGGTACCATCAACCGGCAGGATCAGTTGGTAACCAACGTCGCTGCGGTCGTCACGCAGGTGCTGCCGAACGGCAATATGGTGATCGAAGGCAAGCAGGAAGTGCGTCTGAACTCGGAAATCCGCGAGCTGATCGTCGCCGGCGTCGTGCGTCCGGAGGACATCCAGAGCGACAACGCCATCGATTTGTCAAAAATCGCCGAGGCGCGCCTCGCCTATGGCGGGCGCGGCACGCTCACCAACATTCAGCAAGAGCGCTGGGGCCAGCAGGCGGTGGATATCGTCTTGCCGTTCTAAACGGATGACAGAAGACACTCGACGGAGGTCAGACGATTTAAGCTCACCAGTCAGAAAGAACCGCAACTGCCACTTTATTCCATCGTCCGTCAGTTGCCGTCCGTCGGCTGAGTTCTGAGCTCCCCGGGGCCGCATTCGTGATGCGAGCGGACCCCGACCAAGCGCGGCCTCCGGCAGCTCCCCGCCGGAGGCCGCGTGTTATTGGCCGTCCTTGCAAGCGCGGCCGACAGTCCGTCGGCAATGCCTCGCCGACGAACGAGAGCAGATCCGCGTCGCTAATCAGCTATGTTCCTCGGCGTGCATTTTTGCCGCAAGCTCGTGGTGCTCGGTGGCATGCAGGTGATGCCCATGGGCGACCTTGGAGTGGTGCGCTGCCTTTTCGTGATTGCCGGCCTTGTGGTGTTTAGCGGCCTCGCGATGGTGTTTGGCCGCATGCTCATGGTGGTCCGCGGCCTGTTCGTGATGTTCATGAATGTCGTGACTGTCCATCGTCGACTCCCTGGCTCTTGCTCTGTCTGGGAGGCAGACCATGGTCAGATTCAATGAACCATTTGCGAAGCAAATTTGTCAGGCAATTCGCACAGCACCGCTCAAGCCGCCCTGCTCTGATGCCGGCAGAACATCATCAATTCGTTGCACAATAGCGTCACGACACTGTTCCAATCGCCGAATTGTGGTTGGCGAAACAGTCGCGCACTCGGATACCACGGGCTATCCGCCCGCTCGCGCAGCCAGCGGAAATCCGCAGCAAATGGCAGCAGCAAAAACAGCGGCTTGCCCATGGCGCCGACCAAATGTGCCACGGCGGTATCAACCGCGATCACCGCGTCGAGCTGTGCGACAGCGGCGGCAGTATCGACGAAATCCTTAAATTGCCCGCCGACTGCGCACACTTGGCCAAGATTTTTGAGACTTTGCAGCAATGACAAATCTTCGTCCCGCACTTCGTGCTGCAAGCTGACGAACGCCACTTCGGGCAAATCGAGCAACGGCTTCAGGGCTTCAAGACGCATCGAGCGGTTGAGATCGTTGTCATGCGAGCGCTCGCCCGACCACACCAGTCCGATCCGTGGCCGCCGCTGCGGCAGACGCACTCGCCACGATGCGATGTCGGCATCGGCTGGGAGGATATAAGGAACCAGGGCCGGAATGGTCTCCAGCTTGGTGCCGCAAGCAAGCGGAAGGCTAAGCAGCGGACAATGAAAATCGTAGCGCGGTGGCTTTTCGCCGCGCGCGATGACGACCGCCGCGCCGGGCAGACGCCAGCAAAGCCGCACGAGGGGTTGCTGAACTTCGAGAATGATTTTCGCGCCGCGCGCGGCCAACAGCGGTGCGTACCGGGCGAATTGGATGGTGTCGCCGAGGCCCTGCTCGGCGTGAAGCAGGATGGTTTTGCCGTCGAGCGGTTCCTCGCCGAGCCACAATGGCGCACCATAATCACGGCGTTGCGAGGCCAGCCAGCCGATATGCCAGCGCGATTTGTAGGCGCGCCAGCCGGCGGGAAAATCGCCTAAAGTCAAACGCGCGACACTCTCGACAAAGCGCGCGTGGGCGAAATCCGGTTTGCTCATCAGCGCGTGCTGCGCGGATATCAGCGCTTCATGCGGGCGATCGAACCGGCGCAGCGCGGCGGCGCGATTGGCGAGGAGCGGCGCATTGTCGGGAGCGAGCTGAAGCGCGCTGTCATAGGCGTTAAGCGCCTCCGCCACTCGATTGAGCCTGAGCAACGCGTTGGCGCGATTGCCCAGCGCATCGCCGTGAACGGGTGCGGTCGCGAGCGCGCGATCGAAATTCTCTAGTGCGTCGCCCGGACGGCCGAGTTCCAGGAGTGCGACGCCGCGCCGGTTAAGCAGCTCGGCATCGTCGGGCGCGATCCGCAGACCCTCGTCGTAACTAACGAGCGCGCGCTGAAAATCTTTCAAGGTATGAAAGACAAGGCCAAGGCTGGCAAAGCCGTCAGCGCGCGAAAGATCGCTTTTCAACGCCGCTTGGATCAGCGCCAGCGCCGTCTCCAGCCGCCCGCGCCGGCAGGCGATTTGACCGAGACCATGCAGCACATCGAAATTGTCGGACTGGTGCTGCAACAGCTCGGTGTAAAGCCGCTCCGCTTTGTTGAGTTCACCCTCCCCGAGCGCCCGTTGCGCCCGCCGGAGTATCCGCGACAGGTTCGGCTGCAAGTTTTGCGTCGGCCTATGGTGCATCAATGTATGAGGCAGAGAAGACAACGAGCCGCCAGCATCGCGCCGGCCAGCGATCGTTAACGAGCGGTAAAGGAACGAGGTAAAAAAAGACTTAAGAGCGGTTTTGATGCGCGCTCACACGTCTTGCAAAGCGTCGAGGCGTTTGTGCAGACGAGCGACCTCCTGCTCGAGCTTCGCCAGTCTGTCGCCAATGGCATGCTCGGAGCCCGAATGCTCGGACCTTTGTCCTGAAAACTGTTCCAGGCTCCAGCTTATTCCGATGCTGCCGCCCCTGCGCCATTCGATCTTGGCGTGAAAGTATTCATCCTTGTTCGGAAGATAAATCTCGAATGCATTGGGGAGCGCCACGCTATCCGACACCTCAAGGCGGCCGCCATGAGCGGTGGCGTCGCGGATCATGCAATCCATGCTGGACAGTCTGTTATTGAAATAGATTCGTCCTCTGAAAAACGTCTTGTGGCGGACAAGTGTGCGGCGCTCGATCATCGCGATCCGGCTTCCTCGGCAACGTGTGGCCCTGTGGTCCTCAGCATTGGCCTAAAAACGTAGCGCTTTCGCTTAAATATGCCGCCGCACACCAGAATCCACGCGCGGCATTGCGCCGGTGGTTGACAAAATCTGAACGGGAGGCCCGCAGAAGCAATATTGTAACTGTTTGCGTTACACTCGGTTCGCCATGCATGCATCGCCGAGAGACGCTGTCGATCATTTCACCAGCAAATTTGATTTTTCGGCCGGTGATACAGAGCCGAGATAAGCCGCCTATTCCTCGCGATAGACGCGCTCGCGGCGCTCGTGGCGTTCCTGCGCCTCGATTGACAGCGTCGCAATCGGCCGTGCTTCAAGGCGCTTGAGCGAAATCGGTTCGCCAGTTTCCTCGCAAAAGCCGTAAGTGCCGTCTTCGATGCGCTGGAGCGCAGCGTCGATCTTGGCGATCAGCTTGCGCTGGCGATCGCGGGCGCGCAACTCGATGGCCCGGTCGGTCTCCGACGAAGCTCGATCAGCGAGGTCAGGGTGGTTCTGGTTGTCGTCCTGGAGGTGTTGCAGCGTCTCTTTGGCTTCTTTGAGGATGTCCTCGCGCCAATCCAGCAGCTTGAGCCGAAAGTATTCGCGCTGACGATCGTTCATGAACGGTTCGCGGTCGGTCGGCCGATAGATCTTGTCGAAGGGCCGGATGTGCTTACCGTTCTTAATCAATGTTTCATCGGGTCGACCGTTCTTGCTCTTAACCGACTGCATGAACCTGATGTCCCCTACTCCGCGCCACTCTACGCACGTGTTACGTCCTCCCCGGAGGCGCGCCCATATACCGCGGGTCTGTGACGGTGACAATAACGTTCATTTGGAAGGCCGCCGGGCGGCGAAGTGCGTCAGTTCAGGCCGGCCTTAGCCAGTTCTACCGCGACCCGGAGGTCTATTTCGCTCAAGACCTGGTCGAGCCCGGCGTCGCCGGAGCCGTCCTTGAGGTCTGCGGCAACCGCTTTGAGCCGCAGCAGGGTCGTCTGGTCGAGCGTGCCGGACAGCAGGCCAAGTTTAAGCTCATCGAGGGCGTCAAGCGCGCGGGTGCCGTGTTTGACGGCTCGGCGCCGCCGTTCCAGTGGATCCCCTATACCTTGCAATGCAATCAGCGCGTCGATACCGCCCAGCGTTCGCAACGCCACGGCCGGGCTTTGTGCCTGCGGCGTATTCGCTTCGGACAGCGTAAAGGTACCGCCCGCGGCGCGCCGCGCTGCGACCGGCGGCCCTGCAACTGCCGTTCCGTTTGGTCCTGTGACACGCATAAATGCGAAGGTGGGCCCTGATGGTTAATGGGTGGTAAAACATTGCCCACCCGCCTCGGCAACAATTGCCGAAAACCGGCAATGGCTGCGCCACCCGACCCCGGCGCTGGCCTCGCGTTAAATAATTTATCAAGCAATTACAATATCTTGTCTGCGTTACGTGCCTTGGCACGCTATTGGCAATGGTGTCACCGTCCGACCTCTTGGGGAGCAGGAGATGAAAAGGACGGTAAGACCCGCGCTCGTCGCGCTGGGGATTCTTGCGTGCGCCGTGTCAACAGCGACGGCGACGTCGCGTATCAAAGACCTCGCCAGTATCGAGGGCATCCGCCAGAACCAGCTTCTCGGTTATGGCCTTGTCGTCGGCCTCAATGGCACCGGCGATACCCTCAACAATACGCCGTTCACCAAGCAGTCCCTGCAAGGCATGCTTGAGCGGCTCGGCGTCAACATCCGCGGCCAGCAGATCCGCACCGGCAACGTCGCGGCCGTCATGGTCACGGCCAACTTGCCGCCGTTCGCGACCCAAGGAACACGCATCGACGTTACCGCCTCCGCAATGGGCGATTCCAAAAGCCTGCTCGGCGGCACCCTTTTGGTGACGCCGCTCCTCGGCGCCGACGGCAACGTCTACGCGGTGGCCCAAGGCTCGCTCGCGATTGGCGGCTTCGAGGCTCAGGGCGAAGCAGCCAAGGTGGTGCGCGGCGTGCCGACGGTCGGACGGCTGCCAAACGGCGCCATCATCGAGCGGGAAATCGACTTCTCGCTGGCGACGCTCGGCCATCTGCGCCTGGCGCTGCGCAACGCCGACTTCACCACGGCCAAACGAATCGCCATCGCCATCAACGACTATATCGGCTCGCCGGTCGCCGAGCCGCTTGATCCTTCGACCGTCCAGTTGACGCTGCCGAAGAAGTTTCCGCAAAACTTCGTCGCGATGCTGACAGAAATCGAGCAATTGCAAGTCGAGCCGGACACGGCGGCAAAAATCGTCATCGACGAACGCTCCGGCGTCATCGTCATCGGCCGCGACGTCCGCGTGTCGACCGTCGCCGTGGCGCAAGGCAATCTCACGGTGACGATCTCGGAGTCGCCGCAGGTCAGTCAGCCTGGTCCGCTGTCGCGAGGTCGCACCGTGGTCGTGCCGCGCACCAGCGTCGGGGTGACCGAGGAAGGCAAGAAGCTCGCAATGGTCAAGGAAGGCGTGTCGCTGCAACAGATCGTCGACGGGCTTAACGCGCTCGGTATCGGTCCGCGCGATCTCATTTCCATCCTGCAGGCGATCAAAGCCGCAGGCGCCATCCAGGCCGACATCGAGGTGATGTGATGACAAGCTCAGCTGCAGCCGGACTTAGCCAGTCGGTCGCCGCGCTCGGTGCCGCAAGTAACGCGCAGGCTCAGGCCGCGCTCAAGCTCAAGGGCAAGGCAAAAGCCACCGCGCAACAGTTCGAGGCGATGTTTCTGAACACCATGTTCCAGCAGATGTTTGCCGGCGTAAACGGCGAAGGGCCGTTCGGCGGCAGCGGAGCGCTGAAGGTGTGGCGCTCGATGCTCACCGACCAATACGCCAAGGAATTCGCCCAGAACGGCGGCATTGGCATCGCGTCGCACGTTTACGACGCACTATTGAAGCAGCAAGGAGTGAGCGCCCAATGAGTCAGATAGCGACAACCGCGGAGGCAGAGAACGCCATTGCCCAAGTGGCCGATTTGATCACCAAGCTGCATGACATCATCGAACAGGAAACCGCATTGGTGCACGCGGGGAAAGTTCGCAAAGCTGCCGCCCTTAGTCCGGCAAAGAGCCAACTTGCGGGTCAGCTGTTCACCGCAACCGAGTGGCTAAAGGCAAATGCGAAATTTCTGCTGCGCGCCGCGCCGGCGAGCGCTACCGCACTGCACCAAATGCAGCAGACGTTTCAAGTCGTGTTACAGAAAAATATGATCGTGCTCGCAACCTCGCATGCCGTATCGGAAGGCATCGTGCGCCGGCTCTCGGGCGATCTCTTGCGCAAGGCTTCGCCGCAAGTTTACGGCGCCTCGGGCCGCACTGTGGCGCCTAATCCGAAGCGCGCTCAGCCGCTGGCCGTCAGCCGCACGTTGTAAAGGCAATCCGCAAGATTTGAAGCGCGGTTTGACCGGGCGGCGCACAAGATCGGACTCAACCACAATGCCACGCTGTTATAAAATCCCCAGCCGCCAAGCAGGCTCAACGCCAGTTATCTGCCTCTGCAAAGAAACAAAAATCCCCAGCCACGAGCCTGACCATATGCACGAACTCAGCAAATCAATCCAACGGCGGCTGCACGATTCGAATTTTATCACGCGCTATTTCACTGGCGACGGCATCGATATTGGGGCCGGGCCCGATCCCCTTACGCAATATGTCGAGTTTTTTCCGTTCATCGCGACCATGCGCGCATGGGACACGAACGATGGCGACGCCGAATTGATGGCCAGCTGTAACGACAACGAATTTGATTTCGTTCATTCATCGCATTGTCTGGAGCATATGCGAAACCCAGATATTGCCTTGAAAAACTGGCTCAGAATTCTTAAACCCGGCGGGCATTTGGTCGTCCTCATCCCCGAAGAGGACATGTACGAGCAAGGGGCATTCCCGAGCACCTTCAACCCCGATCATAAGTGGACTTTCACGGTCTTCAAAACCTCGTCCTGGAGTGAGCGATCCCGCAATCTGACCACATTGATCGCGGAGCTTGGTGAAAGCGCCGATGTCATCAAACTCGAACAGCTCACCGGCTCTTACCGGTTCGCACTGCCGAGGTACGACCAGACGCAAACGCCGATCGGCGAGTTGGCGATTGAGTTCATCATTCGCAAACGACCGAAAGAAGAAGTGCAAGCAGGTGGCTGCTTGCTGAACCTCCGCCAGTCCCGAATTCCGGTTAATAATCGAACACCCACCAAACAATTGATCGTCGACAATCTCGGCCGCGTTCGCGATGCCCTCATCGCCGCACCGCAACCCGACCTGCCGCAGAGCATTGTCATTCCTTTCGCAACTTATTCGCCGTGGCACGGCGCTCGGGCGTTTGTGTCCGCCTATCGCGCGGCCGTAACGCACACGCTGGTCGATGTGTACAGGTGCTATGAGCTTTGGTGTCTGGTCAAACAAACTGCGGGCCTTCCCGGCGACGTGTTGGAAGTGGGCATTTGGCGCGGCGGAACCGCTTGCCTGCTCGGTCTCGCGATGAAAGATGCCGGGATCGAGAGCAAGCTTTATCTTGCCGATACATTTGCCGGCGTCGTCAAAGCCGGGGACACGGATCGCACCTATCGCGGCGGTGAACATTCGGACACCACGCCGGAGACCGTGAAATCGCTGCTCAACGCCAACCAGATTGCCAATTTTTCGATTTTGGAGGGAATTTTTCCGGATGAAACCGGCGAACAAATCGGGCCAGCGCAAATCCGTTTCTGTCACATCGACGTCGATGTCTACCAATCCGCCAAGGACGTGTTCGATTGGGTATGGCGACATATACCGGTTGGCGGGGTTGTGGTGTTTGACGATTATGGCTTCGTCACGTGCAGCGGCGTAACCAAGTTTGTTAACGAGCAAAATGGCCGTGGCGATATGGTTTTTATGCACAATCTCAACGGCCATGCGGTTTTGGTGAAAACCCGGTAGCTCCGGAGGTACGGCCGCAGTTGGCGCCGCGCTATGACGATTGCGGCATCGCCGGGCGGCGCCAGACATCGGTGAGTTCTCGATGCAGGCGCTCGATCGGCCCGTCCCAATCGCCGATTGCAGGCTGGCGGAACAACTGCATGGTCGGATACCAGGGACTGTCGGTGCGATCGAGCTGCCACCTCCAATCCGGCGAGAACGGCACCAAGAGGCGCACGGCCTTACCCATCGCTCCGGCAAGATGCGCAATCGAAGTATCGACGGAGATGACAAGATCGAGCATCGCGACGACTGCGGCGGCGGCGGCAAAATCTTGAAATTCCTGGCCGAGCTGAGCGACACCGTGCTCGCGCAGGATGATCGCCTGTTCTCCACTCACTTCTTTCTGCAGGCTGACAAAATCCATTCCGGACACGGACAGCACCGTGGCGAAACGCGGCAGCGGAATCGAGCGATTGTGATCGTTCAGATGCACAAGGCGCCGGCCCAGCATATTCCGACGCGCAGGCGGGAGTTCCGCGGCAATCTTCCGCGCCATTGAGCCACTCGTTCTTCGTGCGGATACAAATAGGAATGTTTGCGGGTATCGTCGCAAGCTCGGTTCCGAACGCCAGCGGCAGGCTGAGCAGCGGGCAGTGCAGATCGAAAGCGGGCAATGCTTCGCCGCGCGCAACCACACACGCCGCGCCTGCGATATTCCGCAGGAGATTTTTCAGCGGCGGCTGGCATTCAACAATGACATTTGCGCCGCGCCGGGCAACCAGTGGAACGTAACGGATAAACTGAAGCGTATCGCCAAAACCCTGCTCGGCGTGCAGCAGAATCGTTTTGCCTTCGATCGGACCGTCGTCGAGCCACAGCGGCGCAGAAAAGTTTCGCCGGTTGCCCGCCCAATCGGCCTTGCGCCAGCGCCATTCGTAGTCCTTCCATCCGGTTTCGAATTCTCCAAGGCACAGCCGGACCAGGCTCGCGCCGTAATGCGCATCAGCACGCTCGGGCTCGATGGCAGTAGCAGCGGCATAGCTCGCGAGCCCCTCCCCGAACCGGTTCAGCGCCCGCAGCGCCAGGCCCTTGTTAATATGAAGCTCCGCCAGTGCAGGCGCGATGGCAAGCGCGCGCTCGTAGCAGGCAAGCGCCGCCGCCGGACGGCCGAGCCGCATGAGCAAACCGCCGCATTCGTTGAGCGCGCCGAGATCGCCGGCATTTCTCGCAAGCACCGCCTCGTAAGCAGCGAGCGCCTCCTCGTAGCGCTTGAGGTGCTTGAGAGCGCCCGCGCGATTGGTGGGCGCGTGGAGATAATCGGCGTCGATCGCAAGCACCGCGTCAAAGCACACCAGCGCTTCCTCGTGGCGCGCAAGCGCCTCAAGAATAACCCCATAATTGTTGAGCACTTCGGCGGATCGGAGCGTGCGTTGTAGCACCGTGCCGACAAACCGGAGCGCTTCGGCGTTTCGTCCTTGCTTGTGGCGCAGCAAGCCGAGGAGATGCAGCGCATTATAGTCATCGGGTTCAGTAGCAAGAATCGCGCCGCAGATTTGCGCCGCTTCGTCAAACCGCCCGGCCTGATGCAGCGCCGCGCGTGTTGGATTCCGTTGGTCGGGTGTGGCCGCAGGCTGGCGGCGGCCCGGTCTCCTGTCATTGCGGCTTTGCGGGACGGCGGCCGACATCGCTGAGTTCTCGATGCAGGCGCTCGATCACCCCGTCCCAATCGCCGGGCGCTGTTTGCCGGAAGAGGCGCATGGTCGGATACCACGGACTGTCGGTGCGATCGAGCAGCCAGCGCCAATCCGGCGAAAACGGCACCAGCATGGCAACCGCCTTGCCCATGGCGCCGGCGAGGTGCGCGACAGACGTGTCGACTGCAACGACCAGATCAAGCATTGCAATAACGGCAGCGGTGTCGGCAAAATCGGCAAGTTCGTCGCCTATCTGCAAGACGCGATGCTCGCGCAGGATCACCGCCTGCGCCTCGCTGATGTCCCTTTGCAGGCAGACGAAATCCAGCCCGGATACGGAGAATATCTTGACCAGGCGTTCGAGCGTTATCGAACGATTATAATCGTTCACATGCATTTTGTTGCCGGCCCAGCAAATTCCGACGCGCAGGCAGCCGCTCTGCGGCAATCTCTCGCGCCACTTTGCTATTCGATCCGCATACGGCGACAGATATGGAATGTTCGCCGGTATTGTCGCGAGATCGGTTTCGAATACCAACGGCAGGCTGAGCATTGGACAATGCAGATCGAAATGGGGCAGCGGATCGCCATCGGTTATCACCATCGAGACGCCGGGCACCGTCGCCATCAGGGCGCCGAGCGGCGGTTGGACGCCGAGAATCACTTTGGCGCCGAGCGCAGCGACGAGCGGCGCGTAGCGCGCGAACTGAATAGTATCGCCTAACCCTTGTTCGGAGCCAAGAAACACGGTCTTCCCGGAAAGGTCTGTCTCGCCGCGCCACATCGGCTGCGGAAGGTCGAGCCACGCTCCCATGATCTTCTTCTTCCAGCGATATTCGTATTGTCTCCAGCCTTCCTGGAAATCGCCCATGCAGAGCCGGACGACCGCCGCATTAAAATGCGCCTCGTTGTGCTCCGGATCCAGCGCCAGCGCGTCTGCGTAGCAGGCGAACGCCTCCTCCAGTCGCGCTAGGGCTCCCAGAGTGTTACCGCGATTGATGTGCGCGCCGACCAGATTGGGGTCGGAGCGAAGCGCATGCTCGTGGCATGCGAGCGCTTCCTCCAATCGACCCATAAGGGTAAGAACGACGCCGCGATCGGTGCCCGCCACCGCGTTATCGGGATCCAGCGCGAGCACCGCATCGTAGTTCGCGAGCGCATCGGCGTAGCGTTTGAGCTTGATCAGGACATTGCCACGGCGGACCAAACCGCCGATATTGTCGGGATCGCTGGCGAGAACTTTATCGAAACTTGCCAGGGCCTCGTCGAAGCGATCAAGTCCCTGAAGAGCTAAGCCGCGATTGGCCTCGATGTCGAGCCGATTTGGCACGACGGAAATCGCCGCGTCCAAGCTTGTCAGCGCCTCCTGATGACGCCCGAGCTTGCCAAGGACAACGCCGCGGGTATTCAGCGTATCGACATGCTTTGAGTCCAGCGTCAGGACTTTGTCGCAAGCGGCGAGCGCCTTCTCCAGAGAACCATCGACATCCGCCAATGTGGTGGCCCGATTGTGAAGCGCCCGCAGATGATCCGGATCGATCGCGAGCACCTTGTCGAAGCTTGCCAGCGCCTCCTCGGGCCTTCGCAGCCCCATCAGCACCAGGCCGATATTGTTCATTGCATCGAGACGCCGCGGCTCCAGCGCAAGGGCAGCCGCAAAGCTCTCCCGCGCGTCATCCAGGCGGCCCAGCACCAGGAGCGCATTGCCGCGATTGTATAGCGCGTCGGCGTAGTCGGGCCGCAGCGCGAGCGCGCGTTCGCAGCTTGCCAATGCTTCGACGGCGTTGCCCAGATCCAACAGCGTTACGCCGCGGTTATTGAGCAATTCGGAGTGACGCGGATCGATCGCCAGTCCAGCATCATAGGCGGCAAGCGCCTCATCGCGCCTTCCGAGCGCCGCAAGTGCATTGCCGCGGCGATTAAGCGCCGGCAGGTATTTCGGCCGCAGCGCCAGCACCTTGTCGTAGTCGGCGAGCGCCTCCTCCTGCCGGCCGAGCGCGGCAAGCGCGTTGCCGTGATTGCAAAGCGCATCGACGTGGCGCGGCGCGAGCCTGAGCGCGCGCTCGTAATCCACCAACGCCTCCCGGTGGCGCCCGAGACTGTTCAAGGCGTTGCCGCGATTGTAATATAGGCTGGCATTGTCGGAACGTTGCGCCAGCACCTTGTCGAAGCTTGCCAATGCCTCTTCATGACGTTTGAGCGCGCCGAGGATCACGCCGTAGTTGGCAAGAGCGTCCGTCGATCCGGGTTGCGCCTTGAGCGCCGCTGCCACCAGGCGCAAAGCCTCCGCCGATCGACCTTGCTGATGCTTGATTGCGCCGGACAGATGCAGCGCGTCGAAATGGTACGGATTGGCCGCGAGAACCGCGCGATAGATTTTATCCGCCTCGTCAAGCCGTCCTTGTTGGTGGAGCGCCAGAGCCTGTTGGATGGTGGCCGTAGTCTTTGCGAGCTTCGCCGTTCCCTGCTTCGCCATGCCCGTGCCACCCGGAGCCGTGCTGACGGCCTCAATGACCCAACGTCAGCCAAGATGGTTAATCGAACGTGAATCGCAGCCGATTCGACACGCCAAATTAGCAACCGATTCGACACGCCAAATTAACTTTGCACGAGCATCAATTCACAGCGAACGAATTGAGCGCGAATTCGAGAATTCCATGGGCATCGGAAGTATCGGAAGTACCCCCTCGTTCTGGCAGCAGGACCAGAATTACTGGAGCGACGCGGAAGCCCAAAGCCAGGCGTCGTCGGCGAACAACGCCTTGATCAACGCCATGGGCGCCGCGGAAATCAGCCAGGCCAAAGGCCTGGCCTCCATCGCCAACGGGACGGCCTTAAAACGCGTCAATTCCGAGCTGACGGCCGAAATACAACAGGTGCTGTCGGGAAACTCAACTACATCGAGCAGTGCCGCCGGCTCCTCCCCTTCATCCAGTTCCCCATCCTCGGCCGGCTCCACATCTTCAGCCGCGCCAGCGGTTGCGACCGGCACCGCGTCACTCGCCGTCGGCACACCGCTGTCGACGCTCGGCATTCCCGCCGGCGGCGCCATCACGATCAACTCAGGCGGCGATACGACCACCTACGCATCGACCGGCTCCGACACGGTCGGCAATTTGATCAGCGCCATCAACGCAGACGCCGTGGGCAATGCCCCTCTCACGGCAACGCTCAATAGCCACGGCAACCTGGTTCTCACCAGCAAGAACAGCACCAATTTGATTTCGATCGGGGACGTCTACGCCGCGAACATCGGCTTCGGCGTCGGGAATAACAGCTTCAAACCGACCAAAACCACTTCAAGCTCCCCTAGCACAGCGACGAGCGCCGCGAGCAGTTCGAGTTCCGCGAACCAATCGAGCAGCACCTCCAAGGAAAGCTTTATCACGGTCGCTTCGGAGAATGCCGGCAGCGCCGCGTCCCTGCTGTCCGCCTCCGGCGTCGCCGGCGGCCTGACGAATATGCTGGTCTGATACTTTGCCCCGCCCCGCGAGCTGGGGACCCTGAAGTTTCGACACTTCCGGTCCGTCCCGAACCGTCAACACCGGCAAGTTCAACGTTCGGTGTTGTGGGATGCTGACTTCAGCGATCTGCGAGGATAAATCGCCGTCAAACGTCATCGGGCCGACGTGGCTGAGCCGGCTGTTGAGATCGGCCCAGATCTCTCCGCCCATATCCGTCCAGCGCTTGCAGAAGGCGAAGTCCTCGCTCAGATAAGTGCCGTCCTCGGCGATCATGCATTCAAACAGGGCAAATCTCCTGTCGCTTGCGGTTGCCGCATCGATCGAATGGTCGCGTTGGTATTGGAGTTGCGGGTAATGCGCGCACATCTTCTCCAGCGCGCTCCGGCAAATCATAAGAAAGCCGGTACCGGCGTAGCGGACTTTGACGAAGCCGGCGCTTTCGATGATCGCGCTTGGGTCGTCGACTTCGAAAACGTATTTCAACGCTGCCGCAGCCGGATTTGAACGCGCGGATTCGATCGTCGTCTTAACCCTGTCCCAGTCGATCCGTTTGATTGGATAGATCGCAGCGCACATGTCGGCGCCGCATTCGATGAGCCGGACGACCTGCTCGGGCGCGAAGCCGATGTCGGCGTCGACAAACAGCAGGTGGGTCGCGGCCGGGTCGTCGAGGAATTGCGAAACCAGGCTCGCGCGCGCCCGCGTGATCAGCGCATCGCCGTCCTTGAACAGGATTTTGAGATCAATCGCGCCGTATGAGCGCACCAGCTTTTGCAGCTTGAGCAGCGACGCGGCGTAGAGAACTGAGATCTGTCCGCCGAAGCACGGCGTCGCGACGACGAGATTGACCTTGCTGGGCGCAGCGGCGGTAGACATAGCGGAGAGGGCCATTGGCAAAGCTGCTCTGCAAACACGATGAACCAATTACGAAGAGAAACCGTTAATGCGCGATTAAGCGATCGCGCCACCGCCGCCGAATGTCGTGAAATGCTTGTGGCGGCGCCGCGGCCAACGTCAAAATGTTGATCTGCATTAAACTCGGATGATTGTGCTGTGCCTTTGCCGGCGAATCCGCGCCGGCCCCCGGTTTCCGCGTCTTTACGTGAATTTAAACGGAATACGGCAAACCTTCGACAGCCGATCGGTCCGATCGGACCGTGTGCTTGCGCGTACCGAAGCTTGCCGCAAGTGCAAGCCAGTCCGGCTTAGTAAACCAGAAAGGTAGCGTACTATGTCTGACGTCACTTTGAGCGCCGGCATTCGGCAGAACCTGCTGTCGCTGCAGCAGACCTCCAACGACCTGACCGTCACCCAGGAAGCGCTGGCGACCGGCAAGGCGGTCAACTCCGCCGCCGATAATCCCAGCGCCTATTTCACCTCGCAGAACCTGACCAATACCTCCAACTCGCTCACCGCCCTGCTCGACCAGATCGGACAAGGCTCGCAAACCATCAACGCCGCCACCAACGGCCTCACCGGCTTGACCAGCCTGCTCCAGCAGGCGTTATCGACGGTGCAGCAGGCGCAGTCGTCGAACTGGACAACGGCAGGTTCGACGACCGGATCGAGCGTCGCCGCCGCTAACACTGACGCGACCACGATAGCCAGCGGCACCCTCACGATCGACGTCGGCTCGTCGACCTACAACGTCTCGATCGCCGCAAGCTCGACCCTGGCGGCCATCGAGGCCGACATCAACAACACGACCGGCCTCGGCAGTGCAGGCGCCGTCAGCGCGACCGACAACGGTAGCGCACTGATCCTGACCTCCAACTCGGCCCCGACCGGCTTCACCGTCGCTGACACTACAGCCGCCGAAACGCTCGGTCTCACCACCGCCGGCAACAACAGCGTCGTCAATGGCCAGAGCGCCACCCGCTCCACGCTGCAAGCCAACTACAACGGGCTGCTGACCCAGCTCAACCAGCTCGCCACCAACTCCGGCTATAACGGCGTCAACCTCCTCACGGGCGACAGTCTGACGATCGACTTCAACCCGACCGGCACCAGCTCGCTGACCATCACCGGCGTGAGCTACAACGCGGCGGGGCTCGGCCTGGACGCGATCCCCTCCGGCAACGGCCTCACGACGTTCCAGAACAATAACGTTCTCGCCACCGCGGTCACCGCCATCAACGCCGCGATCACGGACGTGCAAACCACGACCGAGACTTTCGGCACCAACGCGTCGACCATCTCAACCCGGCAAACCTTCACCAATGCCGCGATCAGCACGCTGCAGACCGGCGCCAGCAACCTGGTGGCGGCGGACCAAAATCAGGAAAGCGCCGACCTGCTCACCGAGCAGACCCAGCAACAGCTGGAAATCTCGGCGCTGTCGATCGCCAACCAGGCGAACCAGTCGGTGCTCAAGCTGTTCAGCTAAACTCTTCCGCAACAGGTCTGACGGCCGCGCGGCGGGGCGAAAGCCCCGCCGCTTTTTTTGTGCGCAGCATGAACGGCAGTTGGGGGGCGATTCCCTTTCGCGCGCGCTGAAGCTGCCGTGCACTCCGCGGCCCGCGGGACAACGGGCACTCCTGGTGCAACTCCTGGCCCGGGCGAATTCGAGTACCCGCAACCATCCGTTAACCGCGTTAGGGTAAACGTTTGGTCTACGATCGTTCCAATCGAATCATAGTCGCCACTAGGGCTATCCCGGAAGAGCAAACGACCATGTCCGACATCACTTTGAGCGCCGGTATCCGTCAGAACCTGCTGTCGCTGCAGCAGACCTCCAACGACCTGACCACCACCCAGGAAGCGCTGGCGACCGGCAAGGCGGTCAACTCCGCCGCCGATAATCCCAGCGCCTATTTCACCTCGCAGAACCTGACCGATACCGCCAACTCGCTCACCGCCCTGCTCGACCAGATCGGACAAGGCTCGCAAACCATCAACGCCGCCACCAACGGCCTCACCGGCTTGACCAGCCTGCTCCAGCAGGCGTTATCGACGGTGCAGCAGGCGCAGTCGTCGAACTGGACAACGGCAGGTTCGACGACCGGATCGAGCGTCGCCGCCGCTAACACTGACGCGACCACGATAGCCAGCGGCACCCTCACGATCGACGTCGGCTCGTCGACCTACAACGTCTCGATCGCCGCAAGCTCGACCCTGGCGGCCATCGAGGCCGACATCAACAACACGACCGGCCTCGGCAGTGCAGGCGCCGTCAGCGCGACCGACAACGGTAGCGCACTGATCCTGACCTCCAACTCGGCCCCGACCGGCTTCACCGTCGCTGACACTACAGCCGCCGAAACGCTCGGTCTCACCACCGCCGGCAATAACAGCGTCGTCAACGGCCAGAGCGCCACCCGCTCCACGCTGCAGACCAACTACAACGGGCTGCTGACCCAGATCAACCAGCTCGCGGGCGACTCCGGCTATAACGGCGTCAACCTGCTCTCGGGCGACAATCTGACGATCGACTTCAACCCGACCGGCACCAGCTCGCTAACCATCACCGGCGTGACCTACAACGCGGCAGGGCTCGGCCTGGACGCGGTCAGCGGCAACGGCAACAACACGTCGTTCCAGGACAATAGCGTTCTCGCCAACACGGTCGCCGCCATCAACGCCGCGATCACGGACGTGCAAACCACGACCGAGACTTTCGGCACCAACGCGTCGACCATCTCAACCCGGCAAACCTTCACCAATGCCGCGATCAACACGCTGCAGACCGGCGCCAGCAACCTGGTGGTGGCGGACCAAAATCAGGAAAGCGCCGACCTGCTCACCGAGCAGACCCAGCAACAGCTGGAAATCTCGGCGCTGTCGATCGCCAACCAGGCGAACCAGTCGGTGCTCAAGCTGTTCAGCTAAACTTTTTCGCAACAGGTCTGACGGCCGCGCGGCGGGGCAAAACCCCGCCGTTTTTTCTTAGCGAACTGTTGGCCTGACATCCTCGACGGTTAATCGGCAGGCGAGGATTCGAACATGGCCCTCAAGATCGAACTCAAGCCCGGCGAGCGCATCATCATCGGCGAGTGCGTCGTCACCAACCACGGCCAGCGCACGCACCTGTTGATCGAAGGAGCGGTTCCGATCCTGCGCGAAAAGGATATCGTGACGCAGAGCGGCGCCAACACCCCGGCAAAACGTATCTACTTCGCCGTGCAACTCATGTACACGTCGAAGAAGCCGCAGAACCATTATGAATTCTACCTTGGGCTAGTATGCTGATTCCTGCCCAAGCCGCCCATCGTAACGAGATGATGTCGCCCGCCGTAACGGAATGATGCCGCCCACCATTACGAGATGATGCCGCCCACCGTAACGGGATAATCCCGCCCGGGGTCTGGAACGGCGACGAGCGCCTCCGCTGGCCTGTTTAGGGTCCTTCCTTTGGCAATCCAAGGGAGCGATCGATGCCAGCGGAAAGAGTTGCGATGCGCCAGGCGCGCGAGATCGCTCGTTTGAAGTTTTTAGCCAGCGTTCCAACGCGCGCAATCGCGCGTCGGCTGGGCGTCGCCGCCTCGACGGTGCGCGAGACGTTGAGGCGTTTCGAGGGCGCCGGGCTGGGTTGGCCCTTGCCGAACGGCATGAGCGACGGCGACCTGGAGGCGGCGCTTTACGCCAATCATGGGACCAAACGGGGCCATCGCCGCCACGCCGAGCCGGATTGGCCGACGGTTCATCGGGAGCTGAAGCGCAAGCACGTCACCCTGCTGATCGTCTGGGATGAATATATCGCCGCCAATCCCGGCGGTTACAGCTATTCGCGATTTTGCGAGCTCTATCGCGGCTTTGAATTGAAGCTGTCGCCGACGATGCGGCAGACGCACGCGGCCGGCGAGCGGCTGTTCGTCGATTACGCCGGCGATGGGGTTCCGGTCGTCATCGACCGGCTGACCGGCGAAATCCACAAGGCACAAATCTTTGTCGCCGTACTCGGCGCGTCGAGCTTCACATTTGCGCATGCGAGCTGGACGCAGGCGCTCCCCGACTGGATCGACGCCCATGTCCATGCCTTCGAGGCGATTGGCGGCGTTCCGCATTTGCTGGTGCCGGATAACACCAAGACCGCAGTTATCAAGGCCTGTCTCTACGATCCCCAGGTCAACCGGACCTACGCGGAAATGGCGGCGCATTACGACACCGCCATTTTGCCAGCGAGACCGAGACGTCCGCGGGATAAAGCAAAAGTCGAGCAGGCGGTGCTCATTGTTGAGCGATGGCTTCTCGGGCGGCTGCGCCATCGAACTTTTTACAGCCTTGCCGAGGTCAACGCGGCGATCGCCGATCTGATGACGCAGCTCAACGAAGAGCGCCCGATCCGGCGGCTCGGTGTGACGCGCCGGCAATTGCTCGAGCAGATCGATCGCCCGGCGCTGAAATCCCTTCCGACCGAACCCTACGAGTTCTCCGAATGGCGGACATGCCGCGTTGGCATCGATTATCACATCGAGGTCGCCGCCCATTATTACAGCGTTCCGCATCGCTTTGCCCGTGCCGAGGTCGACGCGCGGCTGACCGCGCGGACGGTCGAAATCTTCCTCAAGGGCGAGCGGATCGCCGCGCACATGCGCATGAGCGGCAATCACAAACACACGACGGTGGCGGAACACATGCCGTCCAGCCATCGGCGATACGCCGGCTGGACGATCGACCGCATCCGCGCCGATGCGCGCCTGATCGGACCGGCGACGGCGACGCTCTGCGAACTGATCCTCGAACAGCGTCCGCATCCCGAACAGGGCTTTCGCGCCTGTCTCGGCATTGTTCGGCTGGCCGGTCCCCATAGCGCCAAGCGACTGGAAGCCGCAGCGGAGCGCGCCATCGACATCGGCGCGCGCACCTACGGTTCGGTCAAATCCATCCTCGACAACCACCTCGATCGGCGGCCCGCGCAAAAGCGCGCCACGGACGGAACGCCGATCCTGCATTCCAACATCCGTGGTCCGCGCTACTACAATTAGGAGAAACGAACTTGCTCAAACATCCGACCCTCGACCAGCTTCACGCCCTTGGCCTGCATGGCATGGCCAAGGCCTTCGCCGAAATCGCGGCCGGCGGTGAGGCCGACGGCCTCAGCCATCACGAATGGCTGGGGCTCCTGCTTGATCGCGAAGCATCATGGCGACAGGACAAGCGCCTCGCGGCGCGGCTGCGCGTCGCCAAATTGCGCCAACAGGCCTGCGTCGAAGACGTCGACTATCGCAATCCCCGCGGTCTTGACCGCGCCCTGTTCCAAAAGCTGGCCGAGGGCGAATGGATCAACGCTCACGATAACCTGGCGCTCATTGGTCCAACCGGCCTCGGCAAGAGCTGGCTGGCCTCGGCGCTCGGCCACAAGGCGTGTCGCGACAACCGCTCGGTCCTCTATCAACGCGTGCCCCGGCTCTTCGAGGCCCTCGCCCTGGCGCGTGGCGACGGACGCCATCCGCGTCTTCTGCGCAACCTGGGCCGTGCCGATCTGCTCATTCTTGATGATGTGGACGGCCTCTCCTTAACGGCATCATAGTGCCAAGGCGTGGTCGCCGAAGCGCCACAACAAGGGAGGCCGTCCGTGAAGCAATTTATCAGAATAGGTGTCGATCTCGCCAAGAACTATTTTCAGGTCCACGCGCTGGCCAGCGAAGGCGGCCCCGCCGTAACCCGAAAGCTGAAGCGCTCGAAGATGCTGGAGTTCTTTTCGCAGATCGAGCCTTGCCGCGTCGGGATGGAGGCGTGCGGCTCGGCCCATTACTGGGCGCGCGAACTCAAAGCCTTGGGTCACGAAGCGCTTCTGATCCCGCCGACTTACACGAAGCCCTATGTCAAGCGCGGTAAGAATGACGCAGCCGACGCGGAGGCAATCTGCGAAGCGATGTCGCGTCCCGGGATGCGCTTCGTGCCGGTCAAGAGCGTAGAGCAGCAAGCACTGCTGATGCTGCACACGACGCGCGAACTTCTGGTCAAGCAGCGCACGATGAGCGTCAACGCGCTGCGCAGCCATCTGGCGGAGTGCGGCATTATCGTTGCGAAAGGCGTAGGGCGCGTCGACGAGTTGCTCGAACTGGCCGACAAGGACGCGAGGCTTCCTGACGCCGCGCGAGCCGCTGTGAAGGTTTTGGCCCAGACCCTGGAAGGGTTCGAGGCGTCGATCGATGCCCTGGAGGGCGAAATCGCCAAGGCCCATGCGCGAAGTAACGTGAGCCGCTTGCTCGTGGAGATACCCGGCATTGGCAAGCTCATAGCCACGGCAATCGTTGCCACCATACCGGACCCAAGCGTGTTCGAATCCGGACGCAATTTTGCTGCCTGGCTTGGTCTCACGCCGCGGCAATACTCAAGCGGCGGCAAGCAGACGCTCGGCACCATCACCAAGCAGGGCAACCGATATATCAGAAAGTTGCTCGTGCTGGGAGCAACCTCGCTGCTCAACGTACTGGGAAAGCGCAAGGGCGCTTTGCGCGACTGGATCGTCGCGTTGCTGGCGAAGAAGCCGGCACGGCTCGTGACCGTGGCGCTTGCCAACAAGCTCGCCCGTATCGTGTGGGCGATGATGAAGACCGGCGAAGACTTCCGCACCGAAATGTTTTCCAAAGCGTAAAGAGGCCATCGCCGTAAGGGAGATATCGCAATTTCGAGTTTGGTAAGCGCAAGAGACGTGATGAACGACAACGGTCGTCTACCGAAGACCAGCATCAACCCGGCCAGTCGTGTGAGCGCGAAGCTCGCATCCTTGATGGGAGCATCGGTCGTCGGACTTCATCAGGGCCCGCGGACATATGCTCCGCACCAACAGGCCGGACATATGACCGCAGCCGACCAAATCGTTCGAAGCGTCAAAAAGTGCTTGCCATCGGGGGCCGTCCACATATGACTGGGGCTTGGAGCCGCTCGACGCCGCCGCCCGGCACGATCTTCTGGAAATCCTCGAGGAACGCTACGGACGCCACTCCACGATGATTACTTCCCAGCTTCCGGTCGACCGATGGCACGAAATAATCGGCGATCCGACCTATGCCGACGCCATCCTCGATCGTCTCGTTCACAACGCCCACCGCATCGAACTCGCCGGCGAAAGCATGCGCCGGACCCGAGGCAAACAGAACCAGAAAGCTTGACCAAACGTCATCGCCGGTGACACAAAGCCTCCGGCCAGCGACGCTCGTGACCCGGGCGGCATCATTCCGTTACGGTGGGCGGCTTCATTCAGGAATCCCGGGCGGCATTATCCCGTTATACCCGGGCGACTTCGTCGGAATCCGCAGGCTAGTACGCCGGATCCTGAAGGCCGCATCCAGTGCGCGGCCCTTTATCGAACGAATTAACAATCAAATTTTAACAGGTGAATTCTACAAAGCATTAAAAGAAGCGCGCAAATTAATCGCCTACGAAAAGGAACTTCTCGACCATGCATCATGCCAGCAGAGCCTACGCGGCAACCGCCAGAGAGATAGCGAGCCCGCGTGAACTGGAGGCTAACCTGCTGTTGCAGGCTGCAGCGAAATTGCAGGCGGTCCGCGATTCCTGGCAGGATAAGCCGGTCGGCCTCGAGGAGGCGGTGCTGTTCAACCGGAAGCTCTGGACGGTATTCCTCAGCTCCCTGAGCAAAGACGACGACAGGCTGCCGGCAGGGATCCGGAAGAATTTGCTCCGCCTCGGCGTATACATAATGGGCGAGACCTTTTCGCTGATGACCGCGCCAAAGCCCGACCACCTCGAATTGATCATCAAGATCAATCGCGGGCTTGCGGCGGGCTTGCGCGGCAAATCGTAACGGTCTAGGCGGCAGACAGACACTTTGTACGGATAGCAGTGAGGGAACACCTGCTGCGAAAGCAGTCCAAATGCCTGACGCAGTGAACTTGATATCAGGCGACGCCCTGAAGGCAGCCACCGTTAAATTCCTGAGCGAAACAAAAGCCAAGGTTCAGCAAGATCAAAAAGGCTTGGTCAGCATCTTCGACAGCTGGTTCACGCGGGTCATCAAAGCCCTCATACATTTAGACAGCAGTCGGCCGTGGGAAGAAAGCGTGCGCGAGCCCGCAGTGCGGTCGCCAGCCCAAGGCCAGGGCCTGCAATGGGACCTGCACCGCCTGCGGCTATTTCTCGATCGCTGGCAGCAGGGCCGCTTCGTTGAGTTTTCCGAGCGCGAGCGGTCGGCAGTTCACTATCATCCAAAGTATGGCACCGAGTTCGGCATCGATGTCATACTGACGTGGCAGGGCGCACCCACCCTCATGAAATGGCGGGGCACGCCGCTGCTCAAGACCGTGTTCGATTTCGCAATATATCCGGCGCTGATTGCGGAGCTGCGCCCGCGAACCGTATTTGAAATCGGATCCGGCTTGGGCGGCAGCGCCATCTGGTTCGCTGACCATATGGCGCTGTGCGGGATCGACGGGCAGGTCCACTCGGTCGATCTGGTAAAGGCCGAGTTGCAACACCCGAACGTCAGTTTTCATCAGGGCGATTGCTCGGCCACCGAAAGTCTGTTTGATTCCGTTCTCTTAAGGTCCGAGCCCCACCCATGGCTGGTCGTTGAGGACGCGCATCACAACGTGGCCGCGGTGATCGAGCGCATGCACGAATTTTTGCTGCCTGGAGATTATCTGTTTATCGAAGACAGCGAGGTGAAGCGACCGGACATTCGTGCGTTTCTCGGCACGCATCCCGGCAACTATCTGGTCGATACGCGATACACCGATTTCTTCGGACGCAATGCGACCTGCGCCGGCGATTCGATAATCGTGAGGACGAAAGCCGGCCACAACGGAACGCCGGCCGAAGATACGATCTGAGATTTTCCAACTGTCGCGATCAACCAGTCGATGGCGCAAGATAGTTGACCAAGCTCAATTGCGCGAGTTGCGCGGTGACCGACATTGACGCCGAGAGGTTGTTCTGCAGCGTCAAAATTTCTTCGCCGATCTGATTCTGATTAACGCCCTCGAAGCCCTGCAGCAGGTTCTGCAAGGCGGTCTGGGTTTGCGTGTTGGCGTCGGTTGCATTTTGGACGGTTGTCTGCGCGTTGGCAAGTTCGGCTTCGATATCGCTGATCTGCTGAGTTGCCGGCTGGCCGCTGAGGTTGGCGGCGACGTCTTGGGTAAGAGCCTGATAACTGCCCTGGGCGTTCGGATCGCTGGCCGAATAGGTGGTGGCGGCGAGAACGGCCACGTTCGCGACGAGCGTAGTGATGGCCTGCTCGTTGGCGCGCATGCCGTAGCTGATGGTCAGCGACGGACCGACTTGGGCGGTTGCGGTCTGCAGCGCTGGCGTGGCACCGTTTTCGCCGGTGTACCAAAACACGGTATTTGCGGCGGTGCCGGCGACCAGCGCGGTCGCGGTATTGAACGGCGGGCCGGCGACCCGCAGCGGCGTGTTCACGTTGTCATCGACAGCTCCGGACGGGAAACCCAACGCCGCGCCGATAGTTCCGCCGATCGTGATCGGGCCGTTGAAGTTGCTAAGCGTCAGGTAAGCGCTGCCGGCCCCCGCCGCGGCGCCGTTAATTGCAATCCGGGTGGGGGTCGCGGCGTCGTTGAGAGCGCTAGCCAGGTTGGCGGCGGTGTTGAAGGTGCCGTTGGCGGCGCTCGCATTGTTGGCAACCCAATAGAGCGTCGAATTGGAGCTGCCGTCGGAAACCGTCAACGCTGAGCCCAGGCCGAGATTGGTGTTCGTAACGTTTGCGCCGCTAACATCACTGGAAGTGATCGCAGTGCCGCTGGCGGCGGCGAAGTTGTTGACGAGGTCGTTGCTCGTCAAAAGAACGCCGCCGGCGCCGTCCGTCGTTGCCACCGCCTGACCGGCGAAGTTGCCGCTATCGCCGTTGTTGAGGACATTGATCAGGTCAGCAGCGCTGTTGAACGTATTGGTGCCGAGATTAAGGGCGGAACCGAACGTGGCCGTAACAGGGGGGTCGTTGCCAAGCTGGAAGACGAACGTGTCGCCATAGTCCGCCGGCGCCGATGCAGTCAGCTGGTTAAGGGCAGCGGCGGTTATATCGTTTGTCGATTGCGTCGAAGCCGTAACGCCTGAGGTTCCAAGCGCGGCGGCGACGGTATTCGGGCTAGTGACCTGCGTCTCGCCCTCGAAGAAATTGTTGGCCGCGGCCATGGCCGAAGCGGCCGGCAGCGCGGTCAGGTCCAGATTGCCGACCGCGGTGGTCAACGCCGTTTGCAGATTGGTCGCGGTCGCGGCGGCCGTCGCCCCGATGGTGAACTGGTTGGCGGCCGGCGGCGAGGCAGCGGTCGCGGTCAGCGTAATGGTCTGGCTGGAGCCGTCGGGCAGCGTGAGATTAAACCCCATGGTATCGCCGGGGTTAGGATTGCCGCCGCTCAGATCGATCGAGATTGCGGCCGGCGAACCGCTGGGGCCGGTCACGACCGCATTGGTCAGATTCGAATTGACGCTCGCGAGCTTGAACCCGAACGGAGAATTGGCGGTGTCTTCGCTGAGCGAGACCGTCGTCGCGACCGGGGTCGAGATCACCAGGCGACCGAGCCCGCTCGCGCCCTGATCGGCCTGCAGGCGCTCGGCAATGACCTGCGTGAGGCCGGCCTGCGCGCCATTGCCGTTGAGAATCGAACTCGCGCTTGCCACCGAAGGCTGGTTCACAGCGCTGCCGGAAAACATGTAATTGTCGCCAGCCTGGGTATTCAGCGCCGCGATGATCTGATCGAGCTGGCCCGCGGCGGATTCTTGCGCTATCGTCTGCCCGGTGTTGTCGATGGAAAAAGCCGTACTTTGCAGCAGGGATTGTTGAACCGCACTGCTAGAGCTGCCGAGCTGCGTCAGGACCGATTGCGCAAGGGTCAACGTGGTGCCGACGGTTGTGGCCGTGCTGCTGTAGCCGCCGATCGCGGCAAGTTGCGCGCTTAATTGCACCGCGAGTCCGGCTTGCGACTGGAGCCCCGAATAGGTGGTGGCGGCCTGACCGCTGCCAAGCTCTGCAGCGAGCGTATTGACCTGAGTACTCATGTTGTTCTGCGCCAACAAGTTGGCGGCAGTAATGGATCCCGGGCCGGTTATGCTCATTTACTGCACCACTTGTAGCAACGTCGCCATCATCTCTTGAATTGTCGTCATCACCCGCGCATTGGCGCCATAGGCGTTCTGTAACGCGATGAGATTCGACATTTGCGTGTCGATATTGACCCCGGACTGATCGTTAAAGCTCTGCTGCAGCGCGCTCAAGACAGTGTCCTGCCCCTGCTGCAAATTGGTCGCCGCGTTCGCCGCCTGACTTTGCTGGCTGACGACCTGGCTCATATAGTCCGACAGCGTGCCGCTGTACGGCGCGTCCTGGGTTCCGATGCCCGTGGTCGGAGAAAAGGTCAGCGAAGCGGCGGTCATTTGATTGACCAGGAAATTCGGCCGGGTCGAATCCCCGCTCGTGGTATTGGCAGCGTAGGCGACGAGACTAGACGGCGATGCCACGATCGCGGGATTGACTTCGATGCGTCCGGCCAGCCCCGTCGTCTGCAAGCCGCTGGCATTGCTGACGCCGGTAATCGGCTGATTTCCATTCCCGTCAGTGAACAGAGCAAGCTGCGAGCTCCCGCTGGTGAGCGAGGTCACGGTCGACGTGGCCGACAGCGAATTGACGACGTTGCTGCTGCCGTTTTTGTTGACCACCTGCAACACGGTGCCGGACGGATTCGAGACCTGAAGATTGCTACCGAGCGCGCCATTGAGCTGAGAGACGACCGAAGCCATGCCGCCGGAAAAGTCGACGCCGATGACCTGGTCATTCGGATTGGACGGCGTGTCCTGTGCCGGCAGCGTGCCGCCGGGTCCGAGCGACACGATCGTGACCGTGTGCTGGACATTGCCAGAGTCGGTATAGGTCAGTTGAAGACTGTTGCCCGGCAGCACCGAGCCCACATCGACACTAAATCCGGACTGCGAACCCGCGGTGACTGCAGTCCCGTTGGTTGTTTGATTCGACAGCGCCTGGGACATCTGGTTAGCGAGTTCGTCGAGCTGGGTCTGCGCCTGCGGCAGGATGGTGTCACGCATCTGCACATAGGCGCCAAGCTGTCCCGACTGCAGCGCGTTGGTGGCGATCAGGTCGGTCGTAGAGCCGCTTGGCGATACCAGCGTGATGGTGCCGGCGCCATCCTGGCTTGAATTTGCGCTCCATAGCGCAGTCGCGGTCAGCGTACCCGCGTTGTTGAATTGCAGCTGCGAGGCCTGCGGGCCGGCCACGAGCTGCTGACCGGTTCCGGTGAAGACCGAGATTTGATTGTTGGAAGTCTGCGACACCGTCACGTTCATCAGCTGGCTCAGCTGGGTGACGTCCTGGTCGCGTTGGTCCTCGAGCGTCGCCGTGGAACCGTCTGTCGGGCTCGCTCCCTGGAGTTCCAGATTGATTTGGGCAATCTGCTGCAGGGCGGTGTTCGCCGTCTGCACGCCACTGGCAATACCCTGCTCCGCTTCGGTACGGAGCTGCTGGACGCTCGTGGTCATCGCGTTGAGATTCTGCGCCATCTCCTGCGCGGCACCGACAACAGCCGATTGGTCGGAGGTGGAACTGGGATTCGTCGCCAACGATTGCAGCGCCGTCGTGAAATTGTCGTAGACGCCGTCAAAGGAGGTCGACGAGCCCGGCGTTCCGTAAATCTGCTGAAGCTGCTGATAAAGCTGCGAGGTCGTGTCGGCGTATGAGTTGCCCGAGGTCTCGGTCCACAGCTGGCTTTGCAGCAAAGTATTCAGATCGCGGTTGATCCCCGTGGTATTGACGCTGGCCCCGGGTTGGCCGGTGGTCGTTACATCACTTTGACTGACGCTCTCGGTAACGTAGCCGGGCGTGTCGGCGTTCGCGACGTTTCCGGCGATGACCGACAGGCTTTGCTGGGTTACGTTCACGCCCGCCAGCGCGGCCGATAACGCCTGCGAAAGACCCATCGCCCTAGCCCTCCACGCGGCTTACCGATTGCGCCAGGCGCGGCTCATTGTCATTGAATGACCTGGAGCAGGGCTTGGATCATCTGGTCGGCGGTCTGCATGACCTTGGCATTGGCTGAATAAGCCTGCTGCGCGACGATCAGCTGGCTGAATTGGGTCGCAATGTCGACGTTCGAAGCCTCGAGAGAGCTGCCGACCACCGAACCAGTGGCGTCGAGGATCGGAGGTCCGGAATTGGTGGTAACTGCATAGGCTTGGCCGTTGAGCGGCTGCAGGGCGTCCTGACCATTGAACGTGGCCAGGGTGATCTGCGCCAAAGCCATGGTTTGCCCGTTCGAGAATGTGCCAGTGATTTGGTTCTGGCTGTTGACCGCGATCGATTTGAGCTGTCCCGCCGCGAACCCATTCTGTTGCAACTGGCTCACCTGCGTCGTGCCGCTGGTATTTGCGAACTGGGTGAGACCGTTGGTGCCGAAGTTGAGCGCGACGTTACCGAGGTTGTCGCCGTTCACGCTGAGATCTTGCAGCGTCACACTGGAAATCGGGGGCGTTAATTCGCCACTGGAATTGAAATTGAACACGGTGCCGACGTTCTGCCATGCGGCTTCAGTACCGGTCGCATTCGAATTGCTCTGATAGAACAGCTGCCACGAGCCGGCACTTGTTTCCGCCCACCGGAATTGAACGTTCACAGGGTTGCCTTCGGTATCATAGGAGGTGATCGAGCCACCATCGACCGACTCGTTGGTAAAAGTCGTTTCGTCGTTGGCAATCACCGTATCGTTGGCCGGATAGGCGGCGTCGTTGGTGATGCCGAATTCCGACAACAATGCAGCCGGGGTGCTGTCGAGGACGATTTGGCTGTTCGACGTCAGGCTGACGTCGCCGTTGGCGGTGTCCACGGTTCCGGTCAAGCCGCTGATACCTCCGATCGCAGTTTGCAATTGTGCGAGTGTTGCGACTTGACCGGCGCCAGTATTGGTGCCGAACGTGATGGTCTGTGGCGTACCGTTTCCGACCGTTATCGTCATCGTGTCGCCCTGCGCCACTGCGCCTTGCGTCAACAGATTGACCGGCTGGGCCGCGTTCGCTCCGGGCGGCAGGCCAAGTGCGGTGCCGTCTGTGCCGGTCGCCGTGACCGTAACTGAGGCGAGACCATTTGAGCCCGTGAGAACGAGGTCACCACTGGCGCCGCCCGATAACTTGGCGGTCACATTGAGAGTGCTACCGCCGTTTGCTGCATTGATGGCGGTGATCAGATCGTCGACCGTCGGCGTACCCGCCGGCACCGTGTACGTCGTTGGTGTATTGGTGCCATCGTTGATGGTGATCTGATCGCCCGCGCCTATTCCAAGCGACGTCAGTGTGGTCGCGGTGGTGAGACTGACGTTACCCGTGAGCGTCGCGATCGCGTCCGGCTGCAGGGTGGCACCCTTGCCAGTGACGACCGCGGCGGCAGGAGCCCCGGCGAGCGGATTAGCCTCGAAATCGGTGCCGACAATCAGCCCCGAACTCGGCGTGCTCGGCAGATTTGCCTGGTACTGGATCGCCGTGGTCGCTTGTGCCGGGATAAAGTCGTCGTCGAATTGCAAAACCTGGGGTGAGCTGCCGACCGGATTGCCGGTCGCCGCGTCGATCGGGATGCCCTGGAGGTAATAGCCGGCGCTGTTCACCAGATATCCGCCCGAGTTGAGCTGGAAGTCGCCCGCGCGCGTATAGTCGCTAACCCCGCTGAATACCGGTTGGTTGTCGGCAGTCCCGGTGGGCTGCGACACCACGAAGTAGCCGTTACCGTTGATCGCCATATCGGTCGAGATCTGGGTACTTTGAATGGTCCCTTGTACCGAATTGGTAGCCACCGAGTTTGCAATGACACCGTTCGCAGTGGTTTGCGCTACCGTGGCGGCGGAGACCAGATCCTGAAAGCTGGTGTTGGTTTCCTTGTAGCCGGTGGTCTCTGAGTTGGCGACGTTGCCGGAGATGTTTTGGAGCGCGAATGACTGCGCCTGCAGACCCGCCACGGCGGTGTTCAATGCATCGAAGATACCCATGACTATGTCTCCACTCGATCCTCAACCCGAACTGCGATGGGGCATGACCGGCCGTCCACCACGCACGCGCAGCTCGCAGCAAGCTCCGTGCCATTGAATTTACACCGCAATTTCATGGCCTTACAGCCGAGAAGAAATTCTGCCTGGTGCGGATTGTGCCGAGTGCCCGGCAGAAATTGCCCAATTATCGAAACGATTTGGCGCGACGCAGCCCAGCGCTGGGCCGCGGCGCCTTGTGAGCAACAAGTCCGCCGTGCTTAATGTGACGTCGGGCATGATTGTCATGCTCGGCCAAGATTTCGAGCGGGATGTGCATGCGTTTTGAAGGTACCAATGCCTACGTCGCCACCGACGATCTTAAAGTCGCGGTCAACGCCGCGATCGCACTGGAGCGGCCGCTTCTGGTGAAGGGCGAGCCCGGCACCGGCAAGACCGTGCTGGCAATCGAGATCGCCAAGGCGCTCGGAGCATCGCTGATCGAGTGGCACATCAAGTCGACCACCAAAGCGCAGCAAGGGCTGTACGAATATGACGCGGTGACGCGGCTGCGCGACAGCCAACTGGGCGATGCCCGCGTCAAAGACATCCGCAACTACATCAAACGCGGCAAGCTGTGGGACGCTTTTGTCGCCGACGAGCGCCCGGTCCTGCTGATCGACGAGATCGACAAGGCCGACATCGAGTTCCCGAACGATCTGCTGCAGGAACTCGATCGCATGGAGTTCTTCGTCTACGAGACCGGAGAAACGATCCATGCCCGGCGGCGGCCGATCGTCGTCATTACGTCAAACAACGAAAAGGAACTGCCGGACGCGTTTTTGCGGCGCTGTTTCTTTCACTACATCCGCTTCCCCGATGCCGACACCATGCGCGCGATCATCGAAGTGCATTTTCCCGGCATCAAGCATCGGCTGGTGGCCGAAGCGCTGCGGCTGTTCTACGAAATCCGCGACGTACCCGGCATGAAGAAGAAACCTTCGACCTCGGAATTGCTCGATTGGCTGAAGCTGCTGATGGTTGAGGATATTTCACTGGAGACGTTGCGCGAGCGCGATCCGAAGAAGCTGATCCCGCCGCTGCATGGTGCGTTGATCAAGAACGAGCAGGATGTACACCTGTTCGAACGGCTGGCCTTTATGGCGAGACGGGAGAGCCGTTGAAGTGGCGGCCACTCACCACAATGAGTGCAGGTTGAACAACGGGTGCATGCCGAAAGTATAGGTGGCACCGACTCCGAACGTGAATTGGCTCGGCGAACCGCGCATCGTCACCAGCGGGGAATCGGCCGCAGAACCCGTCAGCCGCTCGTACTCAAAGATCGCATGAGTTTGCCATTGCGGATTCCAAAAATACTCGACCTGGGTGCCGGCACCGTAAGAGTAGACGCCGCTGGATACGTTGTAGACCGGCAACGCCGGAAGACCTGAAACCGTGGAGTTGGCGGACTGCGTCGGCGTGATCCCGAAATAGGGAGAGAGGGCCGCGGCGGTTTGGAACGTCAGGCGCGGCCCTGCGGACAGGCGGAATTGGCCGAGCGGCACCACCGCGTCGGCAAACAGATCGCCGGTCAAGCCGGTTTCGCTGCCGATCCCTTGGCGCAACTCACCCCGCAGCCGCAGCCACGGCGTCGCCCAATATTGCGCATAGCCGCCGATTTGTAGCCCCCAACCAACGTCGCCAAGCCCGTTGAGCTGGGTGTATTCCGAGGCATAGCGAGGCCAGAGCAGCTTGCCGACAGGCCCGATCTGGAACTGGCCCAAAGTGAGAATCGGTATGCCGAAACCGTCGCGGGCACCGAAAAAGAACGGCGGATCCCCTGGCTTTTGAATGATAAAGAGCGGAAACCCGATCAGCTGGTATTTATTGGTTGGAGCCCCCGGCCAAGCGGGAATTGCGCGGGCTTCGCCGCCGATCGTTACGACCCAATCCGGCAATGCGGGCACATAAGCAGCCGGCGCGCTCGGCGGAGGCTCCGGCAACGGCAGATCGGCCGCTGCGGCGATGCCCGGAAGCAAAAGGGGGAGCACCGCAATCGCAAAACGCCACGCATTAAACGCCATGCTGTCGTGCCCCTTGCTCCGTCCGCCGGCACGCTACGGAGCCCGAGACTCAGTGTAGAGCAAATTCGTTACAAGTGCGACTGTGGCAAAGGGTTTCCAAAACGATAAGGGCGCGCTTGCGGTGCTCCCGTTCACGCTTTGGCTCCCTGGCGGCGCTTGCGACGCCGGGGCCGATTTGCGACCCCGACCGGCTGCGTCAAATCCGCGTCAGCGTCTAGCTGAAGATCGGCCGGCGGCACAATGGAACCGGCGTCAGCTGAGGATTGCTGCTGCAGCGCCGCGCGAGCTGTTTTTGCGTCACGGCGACGCCGACGTGCCATCTCCGCGGCGCGGCTGCGGCGCTCGGCGATGGCATCGCGCGAACGCCTCATCCAATAATAGATTTGCGCGGTCGCGCGGCCGAGAACCCCGCCTGCCCAAACAAGCTCAAACGGCGTGAACTGCCGCCAGGTTTGATCGCCATCGATGATTGCGCGGGCGATGAGGGTGCCGGCGATCGCCGTGGTGTTAAGACCGTGACCGCCGAAGCCGCTCGCCAGCCACAGTCCGGGAGCCAGCTCACCGATCTGCGGCATGCGATGGATCGAGTTGCCCAAAGTACCGGACCACGCAAAGTCGGCGGCGACATCACCCAGCTGGGGATAGGTTTTCTTGATGTCGGCGCTGAGCCTGCGCACATAGCGGCGGGGATCCCGCGGCGACGTTGTCATCCGGCCCGACCACATCAGCCGGTCGCCGCCGACAACGCGATAGTGATTGTTGGCCAGCTCGCCGTCGCTGACGGCGCCGCGATAGCCGATCGCTTCTGAAAGACGCGACCCGAGCGGGGCGGTGGTAATGACGTACGTCGTCATGGGTATGAGCGTAGCCGCAATCTTCGGCATCAGACCGGCGAGCTGCACATTCCCGCACAGCACCACATGATGCGCGCGCACTCGTGCTGCCGGCGTGACGATGCGCTTGCGCACACCCGCAGGATCGATCGACAACGCCGGGGTCTGCTCGAAGATGCGGGCGCCGGCGCGTTCGGCCGCCGCGGCCAAGCCCAAGGCGTAGTTCAACGGGTGGATATGGATTGCCTCCGGAAAATGAATGGCGTGAAAATAACGCTCACTGTGCAAAGCCGCGCGCACGCGCTCGGTCGGCCAGCCCTCGACCTCGCCGCCGAAATCGCCGATCAGCCCGACGAGGCGCGTGAACGCGTCGCCATTGTCGGTCTTGGAAACGCAAAGCCAGCCATTCCCGGGATCGACACCGTGCATGGCATCGTCGCGGATAATGTTGCGAACGTATTCGAGTCCGCTCTGCGAGAGAGCCCAAAGATCCTTGGCCCGCTCGAAACCGATGCGGCCAACGATGCTCCCGGGCGCAGCAGCGAAACCAGGCAGCACGAAACCGGTATTGAGCCCAGAAGCGGCCGCCGCAATGCGGCCGGCTTCAATCACCACGACGGAGCGCCCTTCTCGCGCCAGTTCACGCGCCGTCGTCAGGCCGGCAAGCCCGCCGCCAATCACACAGACATCGACGTCAAGGTCGAGTTGAAGCGGCGGCCGTAGCGGCGCGTCTACTTTTGTCGTGGCGTACCAGGTTCCGCCATAGGCAGCAGTGGATTCGGCTTCGTGCATGATTCAATGACTGTGCGCGCAGCTATAAGACGATGCGCGTGACATACCATCTCGCGGAATTCTAAATTCCTGTACGTTGACGGTCACACTATAGGAATTTCACATTCATCGTACTAGCCGCTGAGATACGGGGCTCTTCTAAAATCCCAGCGGAACTTCGAATCATATTAAAGTTGCTGGCCTTTTATTGGCCTGCCGTGTCTACGACTGAGCACCTGGGATGCGTCGTCTGCTGCTGTTACGTCACGCTAAAACCGAACGCGCTGCGCCGGGCGAACGCGATCGCGACCGTAAGCTCATGACACGCGGCCGCACCGACGCGCCGATTATTGGCGCCTACCTGGTTCGCCATCATTTTGTTCCCGACCTCGCACTCGTTTCGCCGGCAAGGCGGGCGGCTGAAACCTGGACGCTGGTCGCCGCGTCCTTCGCGGGCGTATCGCCGCGGGTCGTCAATGATGAGCGGATCTACAACGCCGGTCCTGAGACTCTTCTCGACCTGATCCGTGAGACTGGCGACCTGCATTCAGTCATCGTCGCCGGTCACAATCCCGGCTTGCACGAGCTTGCGGTGCAATTGATTGCCTCTGGTGACGTCGACGCGCGCGAGCGCATCAACGAGAACCTGCCGACCAGCGGACTCGTCATCATTGATTTTCCATTCGACGACTGGGCACGCCTGCACGTCAATTCCGGCAGGCTTGAACGCTTCGTCACGCCGCGCCTGATCACCGAGGCGACGGACTGATTGTCTATTCAACGAGGCCCAAGCCGGTCATCGCCCAAAGCCTCGCCCCGGGTCAGAACGGGACGAACAAAATTCCTAGTCATAGAATTGCGGCGACTTCTTTTGTGCGTCGCTTTGTGCCTTATCGTGATTGATCCAAAGCTGGGCGTGCTCTTTCGCCAGGATGTCGGCGATGCGCTGCATTGAAGCCAGCGTCTGCTCCTTGCTGGTATTCATCGATGGCACCCGGCGATGGTCCCAATTGTCCTTGAAGTGGACGGCATCGCCGGAGAGAACGACAGCCCCGGTCTTCGGCAGGCGGACCAGCAGAGATTGATGGCCCGGCGTGTGCCCCGGGGTCGAAATGATCACAACCGAGCCGTCGCCGAATACATCGTGGTCGCCTTCGAGCTTGGTCACCGGATGGTTGGGGTTGAAACGCGGCGCGCCGTTGGCGCCCGGCCATTCGTACTCGGCCTTCTGCACATAGAGCATGGCCTGCGGAAACTCTTCCACATTGCCGATGTGATCAGGATGGGTATGCGAGATCGCCATGGCCTTGATGTCGGCGGGCTTGAGGCCAAGCTCCTGAAGCTGTGAGGCGAGCGTCTTGGTGCGTTTCACGTCCAGCCCGCCATTGATGCCTTTGATGCCCCCCGGTATCGCGGCTAGCGCATCGGGAAGTCCGGTATCCCAGAGGAACCAGTCCTGCCCGTGGTGAATGAGATAGCAATTGTCGGACACAGCTAAAGGCACGCCGACATTGACGCCGGGCGACCACCGCGACTGATCGGGGCCGACAGCCTCGCCGCAATAAAGCACGTACAGCCGATCGACGCCCGCCGCTGAGGCAGGCAGCGAACCGAGCGTCGCCGCAAGAGCGGCGATGGCGAGAAATGCGTGTCTCACGACATCCTCCCTTACGCAGCGAGCGCCGCCAAAATCCGTGCCCAGCTGCGAATGCCTTTGTGGAAACTGCGCAGATCGTACTTTTCGTTCGGCGAGTGCACGCGATCATCGTCGAGCGCGAAGCCGACCATCAGCGTGTCCATGCCTAATACGGTCTTGAAATCGCCGACGATCGGAATCGAGCCACCGGCGCCGACCGTCACCGCCTTTTTGCCCCACTCGTCGGCGAGCGCGGCGCGCGCCTTGGCCAGCGCCGGATTATCAAACGCCACATCGAACGCTGGCGCGCTGGTGAAGTTGCCGAAATCCACCGAGCAATCGGACGGCACACGGGCGCGGACGAATTCGCGGAAAGCGGCGCGGATTTTATCCGGATCCTGCGCGCCCACCAGCCGAAACGAGACCTTGGCCATCGCCTTGCCCGGAATGACGGTCTTGGCGCCCTCCCCGGTATAGCCGCCCAAGATGCCGTTGACCTCGGCCGTCGGCCGCGTGGAGACCTGCTCGATCAAGAGGCGATCCTTTTCGCCGGCGGGAATCTTCAACCCGATCGGACCAAGGAACTTTTCGGCCGTCAGCCCGAGGCCGGCGAGGTCGGCCTTAATGTCGGGCGGCAGATCGTGAACGCCGTCATAGAAGCCGGGGATAGCGACGGAGCCGTCCGGCTTGTGCATCGCCGAAAGAATGTCTGCCAGCACATGGATCGGATTGCGCGCCGCGCCGCCGAACAGCCCGGAATGCAGATCGCGGTCGGCACAGGTGAACCTGACCTCTTCGTACACCAGACCGCGCAGCGAAGTGGTGATCGAGGGCGTCTGTGCGTCCCACATGCCGGTGTCGCACACCAGAGCAAGGTCGCGTTTGAACTCGGCGGCGTTGTCGCGCACGAAGCCGAACAGGTTTTTTGAACCGCACTCCTCTTCGCCTTCGATCATCATCGTAATATCGAGCGGAAGCGTACCGGTCACCGCCTTGAAGGCGCGGCAGGCCTCGATAAACGTCATGGCTTGGCCTTTGTCGTCGCAAGCCCCGCGTCCGACGATGATTTTTCGCCCGCCATCAAGCGTCTCGATGCGCGGCTCGAACGGCGGCGTCTGCCACAGAGCGAGGGGATCGACCGGCTGAACATCATAGTGGCCGTAGAACAGCACGCGCGGCGCCTTGCCGTTGGCTTTGCTGTTGGTTTGCCCGTTGCCGCTTTTCCCCGCAGGAGTTTTGCCGATAACGACCGGATGACCTTCGGTCGGGCGCACGACCGCTTCCAAACCCAGGCTGCGCAAGTCGGCCGCGACGTGTTCCGCCGCAGTGCGGCAGTACGCCGCAAATGCCGGGTCGGTCGACACCGACTGGATTCGCAACAGCGCAAACAGCCGATCGAGGCTTGCCTCGAGATCATGATCTATGCGGTCGAGAACTGCGGGAAGAGCTTCGAGTGCCGTCATGAGTACACCACCGCGCTTGCGCCAGCAGGAATTTGCCTGACTTGGTCCGGCTTCATCACATTTTTTCTCCGTCGCAAATGTCGACGGCGCTGAACTGTGGTCGCGCCGCCACGCTCGGGAGTTTTTTTTATAATGCGCCGCGGTAGTCATTTCCACCGCGGGACACTCGGTGCACGATCTACTGAACTGTTACTTGTCACACCGCATGCGAATGTACATTATGGCGAGAACGCGACGGGAATGCGGGCGGGCAAGGGGTAAATGGACGAGGTTGGTCGAGCGTGTTGTCGTCGGCGTCGATCAGAACGCCGCTGAGAACGCTTGATCATGCTCGGCCAGTTTATCGCTCCTGCCGGTGAGAAAGTCGGCGAGGACGAAGTGGGGCAATTTGTCGGCGCCATTCCCGGTCTCTCACAGTTTGTTTGAGTAGGCGTGGTTGCAGTGGCACTGGCGAGGTCGAGGGGAGGCAGTGATGGCGTATCCCATCACCGATATTCGGGGCATCGGGCCGGATACGGCTGCGATCCTCAAGTCGGAAGGGATTCGCACGACCGTCGGCCTGTTGCGCTCAGCCAAGACCCCAAAGCAACGCCTTAAGATCGCGGAGAAAGTTGGCATTGACGACAAGCATGTGCTCGACTGGGTGACTGCGGCCGATCGCATGCGCGTGAAAGGTGTCGGCTGGGAATATTCGCAGTTGTTGTGCGCCGCCGGCGTCAAGACCGTCAACGAACTCAAATATCGCAACCCGCAGAAGCTGGTCGACCAGATGTCGGACGCCAATACCAAGCGCAAGCTCGTGCAACTTTTGCCGTCGGTGACCATGGTTGAGCGCTGGATCGAAAACGCCAAGAAGCTGCCGTCCGTGATCCGCTATTGATCGGCTGCACGTTACCCTGCCTCCCTTGCTTGACTTTGCCGCAGCCACAAGCGTCATTGCCGAGCGCGAGATCAAAAGGGGCAATCGAGCTTTACGGAACCCGATTGTTCCATCGATTTGCAGTGACAGTTTGCGGTGATCGCAGCGGCAACCAATATGGCGACGAGTTTGCATCCCGGCGCTGTTTCCACGACTGGCGCGACGGCCGGCAACACCATGCTGTCGCGGCTTCTTGCCAAACGGCGCCCCCTCATCATGGGGGTGCTCAACGTCACGCCGGACTCATTTTCCGATGGGGGCCGTTTTCTCGATGCGCACGCAGCGCTGGCGCAAGCCCGCCGCCTGGCCGCTGAAGGGGCTGACATTATCGACGTCGGCGCCGAATCGACGCGGCCCTACGGCGGTGCGGTTCGAGTTTCGGTGGAAGAAGAGCGCGGGCGGCTGGCGCCGGTTTTATCCGAGGTGATTTCGCTCGGCGTCCCGGTCTCGATTGATACGCTGAAAGCCCCGGTAGCCGCCTGGGCGCTCGATCTTGGCGTCGCCATCGTCAACGACGTGTGGGGCCTGCAGCGCGATCCTGACATGGGTGCTATCGTCGCGGAGCATGGCGCCCCCATCATTATCATGCACAATCGGGAGCGTGCCGACCCGGCCATCGATATCATCGCCGATGTGACCGCTTTCTTCCAGCGCTCGCTCGACATCGCCGCGCACGCCGGCATTCACCGCGATCTGATCGTGCTCGATCCCGGGATCGGCTTCGGCAAGACTCCGGAACAATCCTTGACCTGCATCGCCCGGCTCGACGCTTGGCAGGGCTTTGGCCTGCCGATCCTGGTCGGCGCTTCGCGCAAGCGCTTCATCAACGCGGTCGTGCCTTCCGAACCGGCAGAACGTCTCGGCGGCTCGATCGCCGCGCACCTCCTGGCGGTTGAGAACGGCGCCGCGATCGTTCGCGTGCACGACGTAGCGCCGACCATCCAGGCGTTCGCCGTCGCAACCGCAATCAGGCGGGCGCGATGAGCGACGCAATCTTTGTCAACGGGCTCATCATTCATGCCTATCACGGCGTGATGCCGCACGAAGCCAAGGTCGGACAACCGTTCGGGCTTGATCTCGTCCTCGACATCGATCTCGCCGAAGCCTCGCGCACCGATAAGCTGAAAGCGACGGTGTCGTATGAGGCACTGGTGAAGCTCGCGAGCGAAGCGTTCAGCGCGCGCCGCTATCGGCTGGTGGAAGCTGCCGCAGGCGCAGTCGCCGATGCCGTTCTGGCTCACTATCCGCCGGTTCGCAGCGTTCGCGTCACCGTGCGCAAACCGCACGCGCCGATCGCCGCGACCTTCGACGACGTCGGCGTCATCGTTACACGCACTCGCCAAAGCCGCGGCAACGATCGTAATCATGGCTGAAGCTTTCATCGCGCTTGGCGGCAATGTGGGTGAGGTGCGGTCCACGTTCGATCGGGCCATCGCGCTGTTGTCCGAAAGCGGGACGGTGCAAGTGACGGGCCGCTCGTCCGATTACCGGACGCCGCCTTGGGGCATCACCGAGCAGCCGCCCTTCGTCAATGCGGTCATCGCTGTGACGACAAAGCTTGCGCCGCACGATCTCCTTACCCTTACCGCCGCGTGCGAGCGCAAGCTTGGGCGCGACCGGGCGCGGGAGCGGCGCTGGGGACCGCGCACCATCGACCTCGACCTCCTCACCTACGATGATCTGGTGCTGATCGATCGCGACCTTATTTTGCCGCATCCGCACCTGTTCGAGCGCGCGTTTGTGCTGGTGCCGTTCGCCGAGATCGCGCCTGACCAGACCATCGCCGGCGTTCGGGTGCGCGACGCGCTCGATCGCTTGAACACGAGCGGCATCGAAAAGCTGCCGCCGCGTTAGAGATTAGGACGGGGCGGGCTCCTCGCCGGACGCGATGTGCTGGCGCCGGTTCAGAGTTCCTGTTTGGTCGGCCGGAACAAAATTTCATTCACGTCTACGTCTTCCGGCTGGCTCATGGCAAAGGCCACCGCCCGCGCGAACGAGTTGGCGGGAATCGCGAACTCCTCGTAGAACTTGTGAAAGCTCAGAGCGACGTCCGGCTCAGTGATGCTATCCGGCAGTTCCGTGGCTACCGCACCGGGCGAGATCACGGTGGTGCGGATGTTGTAGGGCTTCACCTCCTGGCGCAGTCCTTCCGATAGCGCCAGCACGGCGTGCTTGGTGGCCGCATAAACCGCGCCGCCGGCACGAACCTTATGGCCGGCCACCGACGAGACATTGATGATATGCCCGCCCTTCTGCTGCTTCATGTGGGGCAGCGCCGCGGCAATGCCGTACAGCACACCCTTGATGTTGACATCGATCATCCGGTCCCATTCGTCGATCCGCAGACGCTCAAGAGGCGATTGCGGCATCAGCCCGGCATTGTTGATCATCACATCGATCCGTCCGTAGGTGTGCACGGCGGCGTCGACCAATCTTTTGACCTCCTCGCTACGGGTGACGTCCGTCGTCATGGCGAACGCCTTGCCGCCGCCGCGGGTCAGCTCGCCCGCCAGCGCCTTGATGCGATCCTCGCGCCGCGCGGCCAGCACCACGCTTGCGCCCTGGGCCGAAAGAAGGCGCGCCGTCGCCTCACCCAGCCCGCTGCTCGCACCGGTGATGACGACGATTTTGTCTTTGATGCCTTGTGTCATTGCTTTTCCTTCTCTGCAGTCTCATCCCGGGGCTCGGAGTGAGCCTGCGGCCTGGTGACAAAGACGTGGTAGGCGACGGCATCCCAGGCGTTGTGAATGCCGATGAACAGCAACAACAGCGCCGCGGCGCCGACGCCAAACAGCGCCTCGCGGGCATGAGAAACCGCCGCAAATGAAGACAGCGCGAGGATTACATACGCCGCCAACGGTAGCCCAAGATGAAACAGCCAGTCCTCGAACTCTGGTTGGTATACGTCTTGGTTCCGCATGCGCCGCGCTACGACAATCACGTACGCTGCTCCGCCGAGGCCAATGACGCCGCAAACAGCAGCGACCGGAATGATCGTCGGCCACGGCGCGTGCAAAAGCGCCGACAACAGCAAAGTGACGCCGAAATGAACGATCGTCGGCGTCCCGAATGCGGCGCCCGCCTCGGCCCCTCGTATCGGCGGCCTCTCTGCAATGAGCGTCATGACAACGAACTGCAATCCGATCAGGGCACCCGCAGCCGAGCCGACGATCACATAAAAGCCGTCCCATTTGGCAAGCTCCTCCATGATCCTGCTTATTCCTTGAACCACTCGAAGCGGTATGCCAGCTCCGGTCCGCCATCTCCCTCATAAGCGAGCTGGCCCATGAGCAGCGCAAATGGCTCGGCGTAACGTGCGATCCGCAACGGGCCGGCGTCTACCGGCTCAAACCCCACATCGCGGATCAGCGCAGCCGCAATCTCTTTGCTGCGCGCGTCGTCGCCACAGTAGATCAGACTGGGTCTATTGGCTTTTTGCCGCGCCTCATAGACGCCGAAAAACACTTCGCTCGGCACCGTGTTAAATGCACAGACGACCTTCGCCTTCGGAACTTTCCTGGCAAGCTCCTCTGCGCCGGAGATGGTGTGTCCGATCACCAGCTCGGTATTGTCGGCATTCATCGGCAACGAGCAGGTGAGGATCACCTTGCCTGACAAGTCACCGGCCTGATGCAAGATGTCGTCGATGCGCAACCCGTGCACGGCGAGAAGCAGAGCGTCCGCGTTCTGCGCAGCTTCCCGCGGCGTGCCCGCCCGCGCATGTCCTCCGGCGTCCTCCGCGAGCCTTTTCAGTTTCCCCTGTCAGCTCGCGTAACTGAACACCACCTCATGCCCGGCGCGCGCAAACAGCGTCCCGAGTTTACCCCCCATCAATCCCGAACCGAGAATGCCAATTCGCATGCTGCTCCCCGCATCAGCGCCGATATTGCTCGTCGCTGACTTTTTCCATCCAGTCGACGACCTTGCCGTCGAGCCGTTCTTGAATCGCGGTGTGCATCATCGCCGTGGTCGGCGTGGCGCCGTGCCAATGCTTCTCGCCGGGTGGAAACCAGATCACGTCGCCTGGCCGGATTTCCTCAACCGGGCCGCCCCAAATCTGCACCCAGCCGAAGCCAGCCGTAACGATCAAAGTCTGACCGAGCGGATGGGTGTGCCAGGCCGTGCGCGCCCCCGGCTCGAATGTGACGCTGCCGCCGCTCACTCGCGCCGGATCGGGCGCCTGAAACAGCGGGTCGATGCGGACCGTACCGGTGAAGTAGTCCGCCGGTCCCTTGCCGGACGGCTGCGAGCCAATTCGTTTGATGTCCATTGTTCCATTCCTTTGTTGCGTCGGAACCATCGCTGGCGGCATCTTGGCCGCCACTGATCCGGCTGCGGCCACAGCAAGGCCGCCGGTGGCGGCCAGCATTTCTCTCCGTGTGATCACGAGATCCTCCCAGGCCGATCGTGCTGGCTGACCATGATTTAGCGCGTGGTCTTGCGGCGACTAGCCACTATAATCGGCATGGACTTATGAGCGGGCGCCATAAATGCAGCGCGGCAATCTGAATGACCTGCTGGCTTTCCTCGCCGTTGGGCGGGAACGCAGTTTCACCAAAGCCGCAGCGAAGCTCGGTGTCTCGCAGTCGGCGTTGAGCCACACCGTTCGTGAGCTCGAAGCCCGCCTCGGCGTTCGGCTACTGTCCCGCACCACGCGCAGCGTCGCGCCAACGGAAGCCGGTGACCGCCTGCTGCACACGCTCGGTCCGCGGCTTGACGAGATCGACGCCGAACTTGCGGCTTTAAGCGAGCTTCGCGACAAGCCCGCCGGCACCATCCGGATTTCGGCCACCGAGTATGCCGTCGACACGATCCTGTGGCCGAAGCTCGCGAAATTTCTGCGGCTTTATCCCGACATCAAGGTCGAGATGTTTATCGACAACGGCCTGACCGACATCGTCGCCCAGCGTTACGACGCCGGCGTCCGCGCCGGCGAGCAGGTGGCAAAAGACATGATCGCGGTGCGCATCGGCCCCGATTTGCGAATGGCGGTCGTCGGAGCGCCGTCGTATTTCAAGAACCGGCCGGAACCGAACAAGCCGCAAGACCTGATCGGCCACAACTGCATCAATCTGCGCCTGTCTACGCACGGCGGCTTGTACGCCTGGGAGTTCGAAAAAGGCGCACACGAACTGAAAGTACGCGTCGAAGGCCAGCTCGTCTTCAACGGCACTTTCCAGATGCTCAATGCCGCGCTTTCCGGATTCGGCCTGGCCTATGTGCCGGAGGACCTAACGCAACCCCATCTCGCCAAGGGCCGTCTCAAGCGGGTGCTCGAAGATTGGTGCCCGCCCTATGCGGGCTATCACCTGTACTACCCGAGCCGACGCCAGTCCTCGGTCGCGTTTAGCTTGTTGGTGGACGCGCTGCGCTACCGTGTTTGATCCTCGTCCCCGCGCATAGCCGTAGGTGGCGGGCGCTGGCCCCTATGTTCGAATGTTAGGGGCTACACTGTTCAATCCGCCGGACCGCCTTCGGGCGTAAGGGCTGGTTCATAGTTTGACGGCACCTGAAAAAGCTCGGGACGCTGAGCGCGATAGCTCACCGAACGTGCCTGCATGATGGTCTTACCATCGATGACGACCCGCAACAGCACACCATCGGGCGTCAAACAGACGGTGTGCGTTTCGCTATCATCCGTCCAGGACCAGTCGATGCAGTGAAGCCCTGCCACCACGGCCTCGCCACCGCGCTTTAGCGCTGTTCCTCTGTGCGGCGCCATCGGCATGCGTGGCGCCCCTTCGAACTTTCGAAAGGTATGGTTTGCCGGATTGAGCAGCGTGAACTCACCCTTATCGCGATCGAAGATTGTGCTGGCACGGTCCGGTCCGTCGATACGCTGCAGATGCTCGCTCGCCAACCACCGTCGCCGTTCGATGATCGGCGGCTGATTTGGCCGTGTGAACAGGTAGGAGATATCGACGTCGCGGGTCGGCAGCACTTGCGGCTGCGACTCCTCGGCCCGAAGCGGTGTTCGAGCGGTAACAACCGCAAGGGCCATGACCAAAAGCACATAACGCATGAGGCGCACTTACCCGATGAGCCAGCCGCACCGCCCCTCTCTTGTCAAATAGGTGCCGGAACGCTGGGCAACCAGCCACGACACGCGACAATTTCTCCCGGCAGGTGCCGATCCTGGTCGTCAAAGTGAATCATATCCAGGCTTCTTATAGATCTTTCCGGGTTTGGTCAGGATATCCGGCTTGTAGACCTTCTCGACCCAGTCCGCCGGTTCAATATCCTCAACGCCTACGGAAACCGATTCCTCGCCCTGGTTCAGAACAGCCATGACGGTTTTACATATTTCCTCGGCAAGTCTCTTCTTTTGTTGTTCTGATCTGCCGGAATAAAGCTTTACGGTGACGTGAGGCATTGTTTGTTCCCTTGATTCTTTCAACAGCTAACCACCTATTTGTGGCGCTTTTCGAAAACCTCCTTCGCCACCGGCAACGCCGAGAAAGCGTTGGGCCAGCCGACGTAGAAAGCAAGGTGCGTGATGACCTCCGCGGCCTGCGCCTGCGTCAGACCATGATCCATCGCCCTGTTGAGGTGATAGGGAATCTGCGCGACTTGGCCGGTCGCAATGAGCGCGCTCACGGTGACCAGGCTTCGGTCCCGCGGCGCAAGGCCCGGGCGCAGCCACAGATCGCGAAACAAAACGTCGGTGGTGTACTGCACGATTCCCGGCGCCACTTCGGCGAATTGCTGCCCGACGCGCGACGCGCGTTGTTCTTCGGCCGCCTGGTCGAGCGGGAGAGGTGGTGGTGAGGCCGCAGGAAGCTGATCGGCACCGATTTTGCGCTGTTCAAAGACGCCCTTTACGACCGCGGCCGCGCCAATCGCATTCGCCCAGCCTGAGTAGAAAGCGAGATGGGTAATGATCTCGGAAATCTCTGACGGTTTGACGCCGTTATCGAGCGCCAGGTTTAAATAAGCGGCCATCTCGATCGTTTGATTGCGCGCGATCAAGGCGGCGAGCGTAACGATGCTGCGGTCCCGCGGGGACAGATCGGGGCGCTTCCACAAATCAGCCACCGGGCCCTTTGCGTACTTCTCAAGCGCCGGTGCGACCATCCGCACATCGTCCAGCATCGGCATCAAATTGGGTGTCGGCATGGCTTTGGTCTCCTCCGCTTGAGCCGCTGAAGCAAGCAAAACGAGCGATGCAATCGTCGCTGCAACAAGTTTCATTTCGGCCTCCAGTCGATCAAGTCTCTGCTTACTGTCTGCACGCCACACTGACCGGCAATCTTGTCAGACGCGTGGGATAGAGAAGCATCACTCCAATAAATGCAGCGCAGAGCACGGCCAGCGCGCTGGTTAGAAACACCGCGCTTAAGCCCGCTCCGCCCGCGACCAATCCGAGCGCCGGACTGGCGATCCCGAGCGCCAGGTCGAGACAAGCGGTATAGGCTCCGGTGACGAGGCCGCGATTTTCCGGCGGCGCGCGGCGCACCGCTTCGACGCCAAAGCCGGGATAAATGAGCGAGTAGCCGAAGCCAGTCAGCGCTGCGCCGACAAATGCCAGCGTAGGCGAAGGCGCCAGCCAGATCAGCGCCTGGCCGGCCGCTTCGATCATCACGCAGACCAAAGCGACCTTGGCGCCGCCGATCCTGTCGGGCAGGTGACCAAAGACGATCCGCCCGAACGCAAAGGCAACACTCAAAAGCGTTAGCGCGAGCCAAGCCCGGTCCCAGCCATGTTGTGCAAACAGCAGCACGACGAACGTCGTGATCGCGCCGAAAACCTACGCTTGCGAGCGCCAGACCAAGCCCCGGCACCCAGACGGCACCGATTACGCTTGCGAACGCAGGGCGAGTTCGAGGCTTTGGCGCGACAGAGCGAAGTGGCGCGACGAGCAACAGAGTGCAAAGCGGAACCAACGTCGTCGTGAGTGCAATCGCCGCAAAGCCGTAACAGGCATAAAGCGCAGTGCCCGCCGGCGCGCCGGCCGCGTAAGCGACGTACATTGCCGTTCCGATCTGCGCCAGGACGGTGCCAGTATTCCTCGGTCCGACGAGCGCGAGCCCCCAGACGAGTGCGCCCGCGACGATGAAGCTCTCCGCCGCGCCGAGCACCGCGCGGCCCAGTAGCAGGATCACGACCGACGTCACCGGAGTGCCGACAAACGGCAGCGACAAAAGATAAAGGAGCCCGGCTGCGGCTGCGAGAAAAAGGCCAGTGACGACCGCATGTTTTGCGCCCCGTGTATCGGCCCGGTGGCCCGCCCAAACCCGCGAGATCAGCGTCGCCGCGAACTGGCTTCCGGCGACGAGTCCGACAACGAATGTGCTCAGCCCCAAGCCTTGATGAACGTGAAGCGGCAGTACCGGCATCGCCAGGCCGATGACGAGATATGCAACAAAGACAACGGCCATGATCGGCAGCAGCGCCGCGATCGAGCGGCCCTGCCGTATGGTGCCGGACAACCAGCCACGTTCGTTGCGTTCGTTCTTATCCATGGTTGTCGAAGTCCGCCGTTCCGCCTGGCTTGCTATTGCCGAGCCCGACCTCTGTTATATGAGGCGGCGCGGCATGCGATTAGGCGGTAGAACCGGCAAAGACTTATGAGAGCCCCTCATGGATGCTCACCGCGGAGATGGCGGCACGCCAATTGCACCAACGGCTTCATGATAAAGCGTGATTTTTTTGGAAGGCCGGTCTCAAGTTTGCCGGATCATGCTCTGTTGGCCCCGGTAGCCGGGCGTGGCATTTTGCGGCGATGACCGATCAAGAACCCGTCCAGTTCGCTGCCGATTTTCCCGCGGCAACCCGCGAACAATGGCGCAAGCTGGTTGATGCCGTGCTCAAGGGCGCGCCGTTCGGGCGCCTTGTGAGCGCCACCTATGACGGCCTGTCGATCGAGCCGCTTGCGGCGCGGCGTTCCGACGCCCGGCCGATTGCGGTCCGTCCCGGTGCGACGCCGTGGGAGATTCTGGCGCGGATCGATCATCCCGATCCGGCGCTCGCCAACGAAATCGCGTTGCGCGAACTCGACAACGGCGCGACCGGTCTTGCACTCGTGTTCAGCGGTTCGCGCAGCGATCACGGCTTCGGACTGCCGGCGACTGAGGCTGCGCTCGCCCGCGCGCTCGAAGGCGTCGACCTCAACGCCGGTATTGCGATCGAGGTCGATCTTTCGCCGATGGCGGTAGCGGTGATCGACGCCATGCTGGCGCGCGGATTGGCATTTCCGCTGCCGGCAACGAACGTCCGTCTTGGGCACGACCCGCTCGGCGCGAACGCCATCACCGATGTTGCAATGCGGCCATGGCGCGAGCACGCGCCGCACTTTGCCCGCCGTCTCGCCGCCCTGGCCCGCGCCGGGTTCCACGGCAAGCTCGCCGCCGCCGACGGACGCGTGATCCACAATGCCGGCGGCTCCGAGGCGCAGGAATTGGCGTTCGCTCTTTCGGTCGCGCTGGCGTATCTGCGCGCGGTCGAAGCCGACGGCGTCGCGCTCGACGCGGCGCGGCGCATGATCTTCTTCCGGTTGTCCGCCGACGCGGATCAGTTTCTCACCATCGCCAAATTCCGCGCGCTGCGGAAATTGTGGGCGCGCGTTGAAGTCTCGTGCGAGCTCGCGGCGGAACCGGCTTTTATCTCTGCCGAAACCGCGTGGCGCATGATGGCCCGCCGCGATCCACACGTGAACATTCTGCGGGCGACCGTCGCGGCGTTTGCCGCAGCACTCGGTGGCGCCGACGCGATCACGGTGTTGCCGTTCACCGCCGCACGCGGTCTGGCCGACCGCTTCGCGCGCCGGATCGCGCGTAACACCCAGCTCCTCCTCAGCGAAGAATCACATCTCGACAAGGTCGCCGATCCGGCAGCGGGCTCGGGCGCTGTCGAGGATTTGACCGATCAACTTTGCCAAACGGCCTGGGCTCTGTTCCAGGAGATCGAAACAGCAGGCGGTGTCGCCGCAGCGCTCGAAGCGGGCCTCATTCGCAGCAAGGTTGCCACGGTGCGGGCCGAGCGCGACGCGTCTGTTGCGCGGCGAAAAGATGCGCTGACCGGCGTGAGCATATTTCCCAATCTCACAGAGGCCAATGCGAAGGTCGATCTGCCGGCTCCGTCGATCAAACCTTCGCCCGGCGGGCTGCAACCTATCCGCCTTGCCGAACCGTTCGAAGCGTTGCGCGACGCATCCGACCGTCGACTTGCAAAAACCGGCGCGCGGCCGAAAATCTTTTTGGCCAATCTCGGCGTACCGGCCGACTTCACCGCGCGAACAACCTTCGCCAAGAATCTTTTCGAGGCCGGCGGGATTGACGCGGTGAATGACGACAGCGTCGACGCCGGCGCGCTGGCTTCCGCTTTTCAAGGTTCGGGAGCGGCGCTTGTCTGTCTGTGCTCCAATGACAAAGTTTACGAAAAACAAGCGGCCGAAGCGGCGCGGGTGCTTGAGGCTGCGGGCGCGCGGCACATTTACCTGGCGGGCCGGCCGCGCGAGCAGGAAGCCGCGCTCAAGGCAGCCGGCGTTCAATCGTTTATTTACGAGGGCTGCGACACCCTGGCGACACTGAAGGGCGCCTACGATATCCTTGGGATCGAGATCGGATGACTGCATGAGCCGGATCCCGAATTTCGCGAAGATCGATTTTGCCGACGCGCCGCTTGCGGCGGCAGCGCAAGCCGCGCCGTGGCTCACGCCGGAAGGTGTGGCGGTCAAGAGCGGCTACGGCACGGACGATCTCAAGGGTCTGGACGGCCTCGACACCTACCCGGGCATCGCGCCGTACCTGCGCGGCCCCTACCCGACCATGTATGTCACGCAACCGTGGACGATCCGGCAATATGCCGGCTTCTCCACTGCGGAGGATTCCAACGCCTTCTACCGGCGCAATCTTGCGGCCGGGCAAAAGGGCCTCTCCATCGCGTTCGATCTCGCCACCCATCGCGGCTACGACAGTGATCATCCGCACGTCTCGGGCGACGTCGGCATGGCCGGCGTCGCGATCGACTCGATCTACGACATGCGCACCTTGTTTGCCGGCATCCCGCTCGACCGGATGTCGGTGTCGATGACCATGAACGGCGCGGTGCTGCCGGTGCTGGCGCTCTACATCGTCGCCGCCGAGGAACAGGGCGTGCCGCCGGAAAGACTTGCCGGCACGATCCAGAACGACATCCTCAAAGAATTCATGGTTCGCAACACTTACATTTACCCGCCGAAGCCGTCGCTGCGCATCATCTCCGACATTTTCGCCTACACCTCGGCGCACATGCCTAAGTTCAACTCGATCTCGATCTCCGGCTATCACATGCAGGAAGCCGGAGCGACGGCGGACCTTGAACTCGCTTATACGCTTGCCGACGGCGTCGAATACGTGCGCGCCGGGCGCGCCGCTTCCCTCGACATCGACCGCTTCGCGCCGCGGCTGTCGTTCTTCTTCGGCATCGGCATGAATTTTTTCATGGAGGTGGCGAAGCTCCGCGCCGCGCGCGTGCTGTGGGCGAAGCTGATGCAGCAACTCGATCCGAAGGACGCCCGCTCGCTGTCGCTGCGCACCCATTGCCAGACGTCAGGCTGGTCGCTCGCCGCGCAGGACGTCTTCAACAACGTCGCACGCACTTGCATCGAGGCGATGGCGGCGACGCAAGGCGGAACGCAGTCGCTGCACACCAATGCGCTTGACGAAGCGCTGGCGCTGCCGACGGATTTTTCCGCCCGCATCGCCCGCAACACCCAGATCGTCTTGCAGCGCGAGAGCGGCACGACGCGAATGATCGATCCGTGGGGCGGCTCGTTCTATGTCGAGCGTCTGACGCACGATCTCGCCAACCAGGCCTGGGCGCACATCCGCGAAGTCGAAGAGCTTGGCGGCATGACCCGCGCCATTGAGGCGTCGTTGCCGAAGCTTCGCATTGAGGAAGCCGCCGCCCGCACCCAGGCGCGGATTGATTCCGGCGCGCAGGCCGTGATCGGCGTCAACAAATACCGGCCGCGGGACGAGGCAGAGATCGAAATCCTGAAAGTCGACAATGGCGCGGTGCGGCAATTGCAGGTCGACAAGCTGTCGCGGTTAAAGCGCGAACGCGACCCGCGGGCCGTCGCCGAAGCGCTGTCCGCGCTCACCCGCAACGCCGCGGGCGGCAACGCCAATCTGTTGGCGCTCGCCATCGATGCCGCGCGGGCGAAAGCGACCGTGGGTGAGATATCGCTGGCGCTGGAGCAGGTTTTCGGGCGCCATCGCGCGGAGATCAAGACGATCTCCGGCGTCTACAGGCGGGAGGCCGGCATGACGGATGCCGTCGAACGGGTGCTGAAGCGCGTCGCCGAGTTTGAGGAGAACGAAGGCCGCCGTCCGCGCATCCTGGTCGCCAAAATCGGACAGGATGGCCACGACCGCGGCCAGAAAGTGATCGCGTCGGCGTTTGCCGATCTCGGCTTTGATGTCGATATCGGCCCGCTGTTCGCAACGCCGGCGGAAGCCGCGCGGCAAGCAGTCGAGAACGACGTGCACATCCTCGGCATCTCTTCGCTTGCCGGCGCGCACCTGACGCTGGTACCGGAGCTCAAGGCCGAACTTGGCAACAACGGCCGCTCCGACATTATGGTAGTGGTCGGCGGCGTGGTGCCGCCGCAGGATTACGAAGCCCTCAAGGCCGCCGGCGCCGAGGCGATCTTTCCGCCCGGCACCGTCATCGCGGAGGCAGCCGAAGGCCTGCTCGACGCGCTCAACCGCCGGCTCGGCCATACCAAGGCAGCGGCGGAATAAGCTTCAGAGCTATTGCGCCAGCGCCTGTTGCGGCGCGGGAGCGGTCGAGGATACGAGCGGCCGGCCGCGTGCGCGCAACGGTCGCGCCCTTGCGCCCCCCATTGAATTCAGGAACGAGTTGAAGACGCCGCTGCTTTTGACCGCGTCGTGCCCGGCCGAAATCAGCATGTCCACCTGGTCCGGCGGCAGTTTGAAAGCCGTCACGATGGCGTTGAGTTTTGCCGCGCGCTGCTCATCGAACTGGTCGAAGGAAACGCGTCCCACGAAGAGTTTCAGATCCCGGCAATTCCATCCGGCCGGCGCCCCGTAACGCCGCCGCTCGGCTGCCGAAAGCTTGCAGCGCCAGTCGATCAAGGATTGCTGCCATCGCGCCATCGTGTCCTGAAACGCCGTATAGCTGCCGACCGCGCCGGAACCGGTCGCGGTATCGGACGAGGCGGTGATCAGATTGGCGCCGGAAGGCCCCTGCACCGTCTTCACCCAGTCGCCAGCCGGCGCGCGACCGGCATCGGCGACCAAAAACAACAGCCGGCGCAATTTGACGCCCTGTTCCGGCTCGAGCGGCCCGTAGGGTGTCTGGGAAGCAAGCCGCGCGATGGTGAAACCGGCGAGGCCGTAATTGTCGACCATGCCGCCATCGAGCAGCTTGACGTAATGCACTTCGCCGGAGTGATAGCGGTACAGCGCATCGGCAAAGAACCGAAGCAGCGGCGGCGCGTCGGGGTTGCGGCGAACGCGCGCGACCCAAGCCGGCAGCGGGATCGGACAGCGGCCCGGATAGCCTTCAATGACGACGGGCGCAAAGATAACGGGTACGGCTGCCGAAGCGGCCACCGCCATCGAAATCGGATAGCTCGCGAGATCGCTGCACAACGCTCCGAAAATGACCCGGCCAAACACGAACGGGGTGCGGTTGTAGATATCCGAGGCGTTGATCCAAACAAACGGCCGCCGCTGGGTGAGCAGGGATTTGAACGTCGCGTGGTCGTACAGATTGTCGTCAAGCCAGCGCGGAAACACAGTCGGATCATTGATACCGCCCTGCAAGCCTCGCGCAATGTTCAACAGGCTGAGATCCATTTTCAGGTTTTCCTCCGCATTGCGCAGGAGGAAACGCTGCTTGAAATCGATCAGGGCCTTGCGCTTCTTCAGCCCGTAATAGGCGGCAAGGACCGATCCACCCGATACGCCGGTCACAAAGTCGACCCGGTCGATGAGGGGAGTCGAGTGGCCGGGCAGCGTTGTCTCGTCGAGCGCAGTGAGAACGCCGTAGGAGAACGCCGCCGCACGGGTACCGCCGCCGGAGAACGACAACGCAATGACCGTATCATCGTAGTAGGTGTCGACCTCGCGGTTGAGGTCGGCCGACATCTGCAGGCTGTTGGTCAGCGGCTGATTGATCGGATCGTTGTGAATTTGGGCGCACGCCGCCAGGAGGGCGGAACACACAACGACACGCCCGGCGCGGACTAAACGCTGCAACAGCACGCCCCTCACCATTAACCAAGGTTATCGACGCAACCCTTCGGCGGCGTCAAGCAAACGCAGGCTTTGGCAAACAGCAGGTTACTTTTGAGGTTAATGATGGGCGCTGGCGGGATTTTTTCGTGCCCTCACTGGCTAGCGGGTCTTTAAGCTCGCAGTTGGGACCGAACACGACTCGGCAAGCCAAATTCGTATTTTGGTTCAACGGGCTAGCGCCACGCGTTCAGCACCGATAGGCAAAAGCGCCGGTTTTCCGCGGCGTTTCACTCAGAATCAGAGGGAAAGGCGCGTCGTTGCGTGACAGACGGATGAATTCGCGACCTTTGCGGAACCTGTCCGGCTCAATTTTCCGGGCCCCAAGAGCGGCGATCGGCCACCGTCCGGTCGGGTTCCGAACCTCATCGGTGTAAAAAAATGAACACGGTTGGTCGGAGCCACTTTCGAATCTGGTCCTGATATCCGATACTTGCGCGTCCCCCCGACGATTCGTCCCCGTAATCCCCACATTTAGTGGTTGATTTAGATTTTCATACTAAGTCTTGACGGGCGCGACCGGGTTGGCCTAGCTTTTAAAAGTTCGGCGCGCGGGTACGGAAGTCGGCCGGGCTCTCCAATAAAGGGTTGCTGGAATGCTGCGCGCTGTCATGGCGCGAGGCACGGGTGGTTTTGCCTCTAAGGGGCGCCCGGAGTTGCGTAACGAGGTCCGGCTTAAGCCGGCGGGTTGGGGTGGCAGACAGAAGCAGGGGTGAGACCGGATGCTGGGACAGTGCGTTCCCCGGCGTCGCGGGAGAACCGTCGGCGGCATATATTAAGCGGGTCATTCCGCATGACGCCGGTGAAAAACAGATTGGGACATAAAGGGGCAGAGAATGCGGATCGAGCGGCGTTACACCAAAGAGGGACAATCGGCTTACGCAGACATCGCTTTCCGAACGACCGTGAGCGAGATCCGCAATCCGGACGGGTCCGTCGTCTTTCATGCCGACAATGTCGAAGTGCCGGAACAGTGGTCGCAGGTCGCCTCCGACGTGCTGGCGCAGAAGTATTTCCGCAAAGCCGGCGTCCCCTCTCGGCTGAAGAAGGTCGAAGAGGAAACCATTCCGTCCTGGCTGTGGCGCAGCGTCCCCGACGAAGACGCCCTCAAGGAGCTGCCGGAGAAGGAACGCTACGTCGGCGAAACTTCCTGCAAGCAGGTGTTCGACCGGCTGGCCGGCACCTGGACCTATTGGGGCTGGAAGGGCGGCTACTTTACCTCTGAGGCCGACGCGCAAGCCTTCTTCGACGAGCACCGCTACATGCTGGCGATGCAGATGGCGGCGCCGAATTCGCCGCAATGGTTCAACACCGGGCTGCACTGGGCCTACGGCATCGACGGCCCGAGCCAGGGACACTTCTACGTTGACTTCAAGACCGGTGAGCTGAAGCAATCTGCTACCGCTTACGAACATCCGCAGCCGCACGCCTGTTTCATCCAGTCGATCGCCGACGACCTCGTCAACGAGGGCGGCATTATGGATCTGTGGGTGCGCGAGGCGCGGCTGTTCAAATATGGCTCCGGCACCGGCTCGAATTTTTCCAGGCTTCGCGGCGAAGGCGAAAAGCTGTCCGGCGGCGGCAAATCGTCCGGCCTGATGAGCTTCCTCAAGATCGGCGATCGCGCCGCGGGCGCGATCAAATCGGGCGGCACCACGCGCCGCGCCGCCAAGATGGTCATTCTCGACGCCGACCATCCGGATATCGAGGCATTCACCGCGTGGAAGGTGGCCGAGGAGCAAAAAGTCGCCAACCTCGTCACTGGCTCGAAGATCAATCAGCGGCATCTGCGCGCGGTGTTCAAAGCCTGCGTCAACTGCGAGGGCTCGGGCGACGATTGTTTCGATGCGGAGAAGAATCCAGTGCTCCGCCGCGAGATCAAGGCGGCGCGCAAGAATCACGTGCCGGACAATTACATCCGCCGCGTCATTCAGTTCGCCAAGCAGGGCTACAAGGACATCGAATTTCCGATCTACGACACCGACTGGGATTCGGAGGCCTATCTCACCGTCTCCGGCCAGAATTCCAACAACACGGTGCGGGTGACCGACGAGTTCCTCAAAGCCGTCGAAGCCGATCGCGATTGGGATTTGTTCTGGCGCACCAAGCCGGGCAAGATTTCCAAGACCATCAAGGCGCGCGAGCTGTGGGAGAAGATCGGCTACGCCGCCTGGGCCAGCGCTGATCCCGGCCTGCAATTCCACACCACCATCAACGACTGGCACACCTGCGCGGCGTCGGGGCCGATCCTCGCCTCCAATCCGTGCTCGGAATACATGTTCCTCGACGACACCGCGTGCAATTTGGCGTCGCTGAATTTGCTCGCCTTCCAGCAACCTGACGCCGTCATTCCGGGGCGCCGCGCAGCGGCGAGCCCGGAATCCATAACCCCGGCGTCAGCGAATATGGATTCCGGGCTCCGGCCTGCTGCCGGCCCCGGAATGACGAAAGAGTTCGACGTCGAAGGTTACGAGCACGCGGTGCGGCTATGGACCATGGTGCTCGAAATCTCGGTGCTGATGGCGCAATTCCCCTCGCGCGAAATCGCGCAGCGCTCTTACGACTTCCGCACGCTCGGCCTGGGCTACGCCAATGTCGGTGGCCTTCTGATGTCGTCGGGCATTCCGTATGATTCAGAAGCCGGCCGCGCCATCTGTGCGGCGTTGTCCGCGATCATGACCGGCATCTGTTACGCCACTTCGGCCGAAATGGCCGCCGAGCTTGGCACGTTCCCGCGCTATGACGAAAACCGCTCCGCGATGCTGCGGGTAATGCGCAACCATCGCCGCGCCGCCCGCGGCGAACGCACCGGTTACGAAATGATGACGACCTCGCCGGTGCCGCTCGACCATGCGGCTCTGACCAACGGCGCGCGTAATTACCTTGCGTTGTCGGAGCACGCTAAAAGGGCCTGGGACCAGGCGCTCTCGCTCGGGCAAGTGCACGGCTATCGCAATGCGCAGGCAAGCGTGGTCGCGCCGACCGGCACCATCGGCCTGGTGATGGATTGCGACACCACCGGCATCGAACCCGACTTCGCGCTGGTGAAATTCAAGAAGCTCGCCGGTGGCGGCTACTTCAAGATCATCAACCGCGCGGTGCCGGAGGCGCTGCGCGTGCTCGGCTATCGCGAAAGCGATATCGCCGAGATCGTCGCCTACGCGGTCGGCCGCGGCTCGCTAGGGCAAGCGCCGGCGATCAATTACAGCACGCTGAAGGCCAAAGGCTTTACGCCGGAAGCGATCGAGAAGGTGGAAAAGGCGTTGCCGACCGCCTTCGACATCAAGTTCGCCTTCAACAAATGGACGCTGGGCGCCGACTTCCTGCGCGACGAACTCGGCGTCGACGCCGAAGACCTCGCTGCGCCGAGCTTCGACCTGCTCGCGCATCTCGGCTTCACCAAGCGCGAGATCGACGCCGCCAACATCCACGTCTGCGGCGCGATGACGGTCGAGGGCGCGCCGCATCTAAAGCCTGAGCACTACGCCGTGTTCGACTGCGCCAATCCGTGCGGCCGCACCGGCAAGCGTTATCTCTCGGTCGACAGCCACATCCGCATGCTGGCGGCGGCACAGCCGTTTATTTCCGGCGCCATCTCCAAGACCATCAACATGCCGAACGAGGCGACGGTCGACGACTGCAAGCAGGCCTACATGCTGTCGTGGCGGCTTGGCCTGAAAGCCAACGCGCTCTATCGCGACGGCTCGAAGCTCTCGCAGCCGCTGCAGAGCCAGCTCATCGCCGACGAGGAGGAGGACGACGACGTTATCGAGGCCTTCCTCGACAAGCCGGCCACGTCACGTGCTGCCGCGCTTGCGGAAAAGGTGGTGGAGAAAGTCGTCGAGCGCATCGTGGTGATGCGCGAGCGCGAGCGCATGCCCGACCGGAGGAAGGGCTACACCCAGAAGGCCGTGGTCGGCGGCCACAAGATTTATTTGCGCACCGGCGAATACGACGACGGCAAGCTCGGCGAGATCTTCATCGACATGCACAAGGAAGGCGCGGCGCTCCGCTCGCTCCTCAACAACTTCGCCATCGCGGTGTCGCTCGGCCTGCAATACGGCGTGCCGCTCGACGAATATGTCGATGCCTTCACCTTCACCCGCTTCGAGCCGTCCGGCCCGGTGCAGGGCAACGACTCGATCAAATACGCCACTTCTATTCTGGATTATGTGTTCCGCGAGCTGGCAGTGAGTTATCTCGAACGCTTCGACCTCGCCCACGTCGATCCGTCGGGCGAAGGCTTCGATGCGCTCGGCAAGGGCGTCGAGGAAGGCAAGCCGACCGAAACCCGCTACGTGTCGAAGGGCCTGACCCGCTCGCGCACCGACCGGCTGAAAGTGATGCAAGGCGGTGGCGACGGCGTCCGCCCCTCTTCCCCCTCTCCCCTTGCGGGAGAGGGTCGGGGTGAGGGGTCCAACGTCACCGCTTTGATCTCGTCTGCCCCGCGCGGCGAAGCCGCCGGCGCGACCGCACTGAAATCCGAGCCCGAGCAAAAACTCTCGCCGACGGATCAATTGGGTGAAGTCAAGCTAGGCTTTTCTCGGCCCGGTTCTTGGAATATTGCGGAGCGGATCGCTGAAGCAAAAGCGAAGGGATACGTCGGAGAGGCTTGTCCCGAGTGCGGAAACTTCTCCCTGATTCGAAACGGCACCTGTCTCAAATGTGACAGCTGCGGAAGCACCACCGGATGCTCGTAAAATGCCTCGCGACCATGTCGTCAGCTATCGGAGCGAGGAAACCATCGCGCAGCTTGCCGTGAGACTGCGTGACGCTAACGGGTCGCGAAGCGACCCCACCTTCGACATCGTTGATTTTGTCGAACGGACCTTGCGACACCATCTAAAAAACATAAAGAAGGGAACACTGAAGATTGACTTTTATGATCGCGAGTTCAGGCAGGACGACCCGGCGTATGTAACTTTCCGCCCTCTTACTTTACACGTAGACAGAACGATTTGGGCGGACGCAAAGACTGGTGAAGAACACACGCGCTTTGTAATTGCGCATGAAGTCGGCCACTTAGTCTTGCATGATCACTCGGCCAAGGGCTTTTCGAACGACAAGTCGGACCAAATTCGGTTTGCCGACGACGGCGAATCCGCCGAATGGCAAGCTAATGCATTTGCGCGCCATTTCTTAGTACCCGACTTGGTTCTCGAAAAATTTCGTGAAGTTGCCAAGATTGCTGCCTACTGCCAAGTGCCGGAACGGCTTGCGCTCGATCGAGTGTTGGACCTTAAGCGGAAGGAATGCCGCAAGGCTCAAATCTTCCAAGGAGATCACTGCATCGATTGTGGCAACTTCTCGCTCGTGCGGAGCGGCACTCTTTTAAAATGCACAACATTTGGATGTGAGAAAATCATCAGCCGGATTTAACAGCAGGCGTGGGATGGACTAAGGCGCGGAACGCGCCGAGCCCTCGTCGTCTCAGCTTCCAAAACTAGGCCCACGCCAACTCGATCGCACTATCGTGGGCAAGATTCGCTTAGCCAAGCCTACATATTGTGGAGATCAATCTTTTTCCCTCTAGACATAGAGGCCCGAATTGCCCTCACGTAGCACTCATTGTGTCTGCCGATACGAGCACCGTTTTGTTGGCGCGAGGTGACTAGGCCCTCTTTGGGGGAACTCGATGCGCGGAAGGCCGCGTTCAAAAAAACTGAAATATACACCGAAAACGGCCGAGCAAATTCGCGCTGTTGCTCGCGAGGCTCGCCAACGCCTCGGCATCGACAAGCAACACGCTCCGGACCTTTGGGCTGTGCTTGGGAAACTCCCGGAGAAATATCCGCATTTTAGGTTGAAAATTGTCCCGGATGCTCATCTCCCCCACGTCGAAGCTAAGGCCAACTCCAAGGCATTTGTCCTCAAAATCCGCGAAAGCTTCGAGACGGCACTAAAATATTACGGTGACCATCGTGCTCGTTTCACTGTTGCGCACGAGCTAGGTCATCTTCTCCTCGATCATCCAGGAAGTCAGCCGCGCGTACGGTCCTATCACAGCACAGATAGGCCACCAACAGACGCTGTTCTTGAAAAAGAGGCGAATATTTTTGCTTCTGAGTTTTTAATGCCGACCAACCTTGTTGACTCTTCAAAGTCACCGGACGAGATAAGCCGCCTGTTTCAAGTTAGCGTTGAGGCAGCAGCACGGCGCAGTTCCGAACTAAAAGACGATTCAAAAGGCCGAAAGCGCCTCGTCTCGCTTCCGGCGCTTTCCAACCAAACGGCGCTTGTTAAAAAAGAAAGGCCGCCTCCCAAGCCGCAACCCGTCGTCTTCGTCTCGATGGCCTACACTCAAGAAATGAACCGACTTTATTCTGAGATTCTCAAACCCACTATAGAAACCCTTGGTCTGATTTCCTTACGGGCAGATGAAATCGCAAGCGTAGATTCTATTTCCGCTGACATACGTCGGACTGTGGATTTGTGCGCCTTAGTCATCGCAGAAATTAGCGACTTTAACCCCAACGTCATGCACGAAATCGGGCTTGCCCAGTCGATAGATAAACCAACAATCATAATCTGCCGCTCCGGGTACAGAGAGGATCAGATTCCCTCAAACATTCGGCATTTTCGGCGAATTATGTATCCAAATGACGCGGGAGGGGGCCCGATTTTGCGGCGGTATCTTCGGGAGCTGCTCGCCCTGATGTCAACATGCCTCTAACCTGCAGGGCGGAATAGCGAAGCGTAATCCGCCGATGTGAGGAGCGGCAACTCAAGCTGGCGGGTTACGCCGCTCCGCGGCTAACCCGCCCTACTCGCTCGTCGCGGGCATCCACGTCTGACTTTTTCAGCGAGCGTAGCCCGGATGGAGCAATCCGGGAGCGGCGGTGAGGCGGCTCGGTCGTTCCCGGATTACGCTTCGCTCCATCCGGGCTACGATGCTCGCTCCGCAGCATGAGGAACCTTCGTCATTGCGAGCAAAGCGAAGCAATCCAGTCCGGCCTCACGGTCTGGATTGCTTCGTCGCTTCGCTCCTCGCAATGACGCGCCCGTCATGCCCGCGCTTGTCGCGGGTATCCACGTCTTACTTTCTCAGCAAAGCAAAGACGTGGATGGCCGGAACAAGTCTGACGGCTGTCCGGTTTAATTTTTGTGGACGTGGTGCATGGCATGGATTCTTCTGTGTTCTGACGTTTTGCCGACGATCAAGACACGAGAAGGAGCCACACCATGCCCCATCACAATACAGTATTCCATGCGGTTCTGAAGCTGGTGCCCTGGCCGGTATTGGATCGGCTTGTGGATGAATTCGGAGCAAACAAGAAGGTGCGCCGGTTGACGACGCAGCATCAGTTTATTGCCTTGCTGTACGCGCAGTTGGCCGGCAGCGAAAGCCTGCGGGCGATCGAGGCTGGCTTTGAGAGCCACGCCAGCAAGCTCTACCACCTTGGCGCTTGCGAAGTGTCGCGCTCGACGCTGTCGGATGCCAATGCGCAGCGGCCGTGCGCGGTGTTTACCGGCCTTTTGGCCGAACTGATGGGCCGCTGTGAGCGCGCGCTTGGCCGCCGGATCGCGGAGGCGGCTTATCTGATCGACGCCACCGGCTTTCGGCTGAGTTCGCTGAGCGCCGATTGGGCGCAGTTCTCGGCCGGGGTGTTTGGGGCCAAGCTGCACCTTGTCTATAATCCTGATACCGGTTGCCCAAGCTTTGCCGAAGTGACACCCGCCAATGTCAACGACATTACAGTCGCCAAGGCGATGCCGATCAAGCCGGGGGCCACTTACGTGTTCGATCTGGGCTATTACGACTATGGCTGGTGGGCCAAACTCGATGCCGCCGGCTGCCGGATCGTGACCCGTTTGAAGGTCAACACCCCACTTGCCGTGGTGGCCGACAATCCTGTGCCAGAGCATTCTCTGGTACTCTCCGACCAGATCGGCCGTCTGCCGGCACGCCAGGCACGGTCGCGCAAGAACCCGTTCCAGGATCCGATCCGCGAACTGCGCGTGCGAACCGAGACCGGCAAAATGCTACGCATCGTGACCAACGATCTCGATGCGCCGGCCGACCAGATCGCCGAACTCTACAAGCGCCGCTGGCAGATCGAACTGTTCTTCCGTTGGGTCAAGCACAGCCTCAAAATTCGGCACTTCTTCGGGACATCGGAGAATGCCGTGCGCATTCAGATCGCCATCGCGCTGATCGCGTTCCTGCTCCTGCGCATGGCCCATGCCCTGCAGAACGCCGTGCAAAGCCTGCTCACCTTCACCAGGCTCGTCGCTACCAATCTGATGCAGCGACGGTCGATCCAGCACCTGCTCGATCCACCGCCGCCGTACTTCACAGATCGGCGCCAGTTGAACCTCCAACTATGCCAAACTTAAACCGGACAGCCGTGGGTCAAGCCCGGCAATGACGAAAGTGCACAATCACGCGCGCTGCCGGTCGTTGTCGATCGGCAGCACCTGGCCGCTGATCGCCTTCGCCGCGTCGGAGGCCAGAAATACCGCGAGCGCCGCGATGTCTTTCGGGTCGATCATCGCCTTGATCGACTGCTCGGCCATCGCCGCGGCGCGCACCTCGGACACCGTCATGCCGCCGATCTGGGCGCGGCCGGCGAAGACGCGCTCGATGCGGTCGCCTTCGACCGCGCCGGGCGCGATCGCGTTGGCGCGGATGCCCCATTCGCCAAGCTCGATCGCCAGCGTCTTGGTGAAGCCGATCACGCCCCATTTGGTGGCGGAATAGGGACTGCGGTTGGCAAAGCCGAAACGCCCGGCCACCGACGACATGTTGATGATGATTCCGGCCGGCGATTGCTTGAGGTGCGGGATCGCAAGCCGGGTGACGTCGAACATGGCGGTGAGGTTGACCGCGATCACCTTGTCCCAGTCGTCCGGCGGATAATCGGCGACCGGCAGCGTCATCCCCGAAATGCCGGCATTGTTGATCAGCACGTCGATCCCGCCGAGCCGCGCGACGGCGTCCGGCACCATGCGCTCGATGTCGGCGCGGCGCGACATGTCGTAGGGCTGCGCGATTAATCCGGGGATCTCATTGGCGATCGCCTCCAGCGCCTCGGCATCGATGTCGCAGACAAAAACCCGCGCGCCGGCCGCGGCAAACGCGCGTGCGAACTCGCGGCCGATGCCGGCAGCGCCCGCGGTGATCAAGACCCGTTGCGGCATTTCCTCTCCCTTAACGTAGCCCGGATGGAGCCAACGGGCGCGGCCCGAAGTGGCCGCCCCGATGACAAGCTCTGCGCAATCCGGGAACAGCCTAGACCGTACGAGGAAATCGTGAAACGTGTTCCGCCCATCAGAAATCGTGCTAAACTGTTTTCATGAAAACCAGACGGCTTGCAGAAGTTCTTGAACGCATCGAAACCTGGCCGGCTCAAGCGCAGGATGAGCTCGCTGAGATCGCGCGCGATATCGACGAGAGTCTCAGCAAGGGCGAATACGAACCGAACGAAGCGGAGCTGGCCGGCATTGACCGCGGCCTCAAGGCGGCGGCCGAGGGCCGCTTCGCCACGGACGCGCAGGTTAACGCCGCGCTCGACAAGCTCCGCAACGCGTGAAGGTCGTCTATACCGACCCGGCGCTTCACGACCTCGACGAGATCACGGTTTGGCTTTGGCGGCACTACCCGGGGCTGGGCCGCGCCATCGAGCGTAGGCTCAGGATCGTCGTTGCCCATATCGCCCGCTGGCCGGAAAGCATGCGCAGGTCCAAGCGCCGTCCGGACGTCCGCGTGGCACCGCTCGGCCGTTACCCTTACAAAATTTTCTATCGCGTGCGCGCCGACACAATTGAAATATTGCACATTCATCACGCCGCGCGCGAACCTTGGGACGAGAGCGAACAATGACGCCTCACGTCCCCTCCTCCGTCGGCAAACGTAAACGTAGAGCAGGCTAAGGCGCGAACGCGCCGAGCCCACGCGTTCAATCCGAGAAATTATTCGCGCTGCTCGTGGGCACGCTTCGCTTTGCCCACCCTACTGGATTCATCCTTGCTCTTGCGCATCGCGAGCATGAGAAATTCTCATTGTGCGGATGAAAATATTCGTTTGTTGCCCGGACCATCAAACCACACGTTAGCACCCAGCAAAGAGGCAAGTCGGCGTCCCTCAACAATGGAGGACGGACATGAGCAGCGTTACCGCATACCCGGGCTTTCACCTGCCCTATCATCGCGTGCCTGCATCGACAAACCCGCTGGCGCGCCGGCGTGGTGGCATCTTTAAGCGCATTTTTGCGGCCATCGAGCGTTCGCGGCAGCGCCGCATCGAGCAAGAAGCGGGGCGCTTCATCGCCAAGCACGGCGGGCGTATCACCGACGACGTCGAGCGGCAACTGAATGGCTACTTCAGCGGCGGCGGTTTTCCGCCGAACCGGCCGCAGCGTGCATTCCGGCCATTCGCCGGTCCGTGCGGCACCTAAAATGTGACTAGTGCCCACTCAGCACTCTAAAACCGCGACGTGCCCCTGTTCGCCGTAGCGCAGCAGCGCACGGTCGCGCGTGACCAGCGTGGCGCCGAGCTCGCGCGCTGTCGCGGCGAGGATGCGGTCGGTCGGATCCTTCGGCGGCTTCCCCGGCAGGAAAGACGATGCGATTAGCACGTCGGCGGTCAGCGGCGCCAGGGCGACGCGGGGCGCTTCGAACAAGTTAGCGAACCAGCGCTCTGGCCGGATCAGCATCTGCAGCCGCCCGCGGGACACCAGCATCCCGACCTCCCAGGCGCTGATCGGCGAAATGTAGGTTGTTCCGCCCTCGCCTTTTGCCGACCGCATGGCGTCGACGGCAGCCGCGGCGATACGGGCCTTTTCGTTCAGAAAAATCAGCGCGCAGGTGTCGAGAAGCAGCAACTGCACCTATTCATCCCGCTTCTCGGGACCGTACTCGGCGTCGAGACGATCCGCCCATTCCGGATCGGCGGGCTGCGTCAAATCGGTGCCGGGCATGACCCGGATGAGACCCTGCATCATGCCGAACAGCGGATGAAACGGCTCGTCGCCGCCGGCCGCGGCCTCCTTCGGCTTGCGCACGCGGTGGAAAACAAGCATGCGGCCGGCCATATCGACATCTCCGCTTTCAAAACCCGCTTCAAGCCATACCCGGGTCATGACGCTGTTCTTCGCGTTGTTGCTCCACCAGGGGCGGTGTTTGCGCGCCGACGGCGGCAGCTTCACGCCGGTCACTTTTTCAATGTCGGCAAACCTCATCGGCACACGGTCGCCCCGCTGCCGGTTGAGGTAGGCGCCGAGCGCATCGTATTTCGACATCGGCACCTCCAGTACCTAATGTACTTATAGGTACTTTATATAGCCGTATGTACCGTCGGACAAGCGCAGCCGAGATAGCCGAGCCAGGACAATGAAAGAATCAAGCGCGTGGCGCGCTCTTTTGCGGAAAACGCCGGCGCGAAACGCACTGATTTATCGAACAAAATTTGAACCCTTTGACTTTGCCGCGCCGATGACAATAACCGCCGCCCATCTCGCTCACGTCAGGGGCGTCGACCGGTGACAGCCGATTGATGGAGCGAGTGCGGTTCCTGCGGGCGGGGCTTGTAACCCCGCTCCCGGGCGGTCCGGGTATCGATCCCTCCGGTATTACGGCCGGAGCGCCAGGTGCCTGGCTTAAGTGCGATTGACGGCGCAGGTAACGCCTGCGTTGCTTGTTGATCGCGTGAAGCACGGCCTGGGCTGAGCTGGAGCGTTCGCTCGCTCTGGCAAGCGCCGCTGTGGAGCGCCGGAAGGCGAGCGCACCGATCGCAAGGTGCGCTGCCGCGCCTCGCAAGCGCGGCCAAGACAATGGCGCCTTTCGGCGCTCCGCTCCCCTCGGCTTTTGGGGACCGTCGCGGCTTGGTTTCGCAGTGGCTTTGCCAAGACTCTGCGCGCAATCGCGCGGCGAGAACGTGAAATCGTGCCTTCGATCAAATAGCGGGATGATTTGGGTGCGCGCCAGATTGCCAGCCGGAGCGCAGCCGAGAATCGCGCCGCTTTCGGTAAACGAGATATGAATCCCGGCAAAAACAAAGCGCGGGACTTACCGCTGAGTTCTCACTCATCCTCGGCGTGCGATTCTTCAGGGGGTTCTTTGGAGCGTTTTTGGAGCCCACGATTTACACGGTCTTGATCGCTGCCCTTCTGACTGCATGCATGGTCAACGTGGCCTGCCTGTGCGGCCTTTTGTGAGCGGTACAGGACGCGCTGCGGCGGCAGCGTGAGCGACATCCAGGGTACCTCCGCTTATGCAGCTTCGCTCATGCGCTACCAGGTGAGAGCTACATTCCTACCAGCGACAAGACCACGACCGCTGAGAGCACTATCCAGCCGAAATGGCGGCCGCGGGTAGCGATTGCGTTGCCGATTGCCGCGGAACCGTAAACGGCGGCGAGCACGAAAATGATCCAGTACCGGGCGCCTTGCGAGGCGAACCAAGGGGCGGCGGCGAGGAGCACGCCGCCACCGATCCAGGCGACGGCGCCGCATTGCCAAACGGCGCGGATCAAGCGTTTGGCCCAGGGCGGCTCGATCCGGGCCCGCGGGAAAACCCTGGTTTCGCCGAGCACGCCATGCACGAGCCCGGCCAGCACCGCCAACGCCCCGGCGATCTCAAGCGCTACATCGCGCATCCGCTCCTCCATACACATCTGTATGTTGACGTCACCATTGCCCGGGCGTTGCCGGACGTCAATACAGCAGTGTATGGTGCGGCAATAGCGCTCACTCGTGCAGAGTTTCGCATGCTGCAAAAGCTGTCGCCGGAACACTGGATCAGTGCGGGCCTGAAAGCCCTCGCCCGCAACGGCTTCACCGCGCTGAAGGCTGATCAAATTGCCAAGACGCTCGCCGTTTCGCGCGGCAGTTTCTATTGGCATTTTGCCGACGTCGCGGCCTTCGAAAAGGCCGTCATGCAGCGGTGGCGCGATGTCACGGCGGAGGCGATCATCCGCGACCTCGAAAGCGTTGAGCCCGCCGGCGAGCGTCTCGGCCGTTTGTTGCGGCTGGCTTTCGATACCGACACGGCTTTGGAAATCGCCATGCGGGCGTGGGCAGCCTCCGATACGCGCGCGCGCGCCCTCGTCCGTTCGGTCGACAAGAGGCGCTTGGCTTATATCGAACGCCTGCTGCAGGACGGCGGCGTCGCCGCCGATCAGGTGCGGCCGCGCGCGCAGATTCTCTATTGGACCTATCTCGGCTTCGTGCTGTCGCGAGAGCCGGTCACGGGCCGCGCGCGCGATCGCCTGATCGATCAGCTTCGCGCGCTTGGCCGCGGCGAAGCCCGACTAGGCGCCCGATCCTGAATTGGATCAGCCCGATGCGTTGAGCATTTTGCGGAACCCGTCCTCCATTGCGGCTCGATTACAGACATTTTGAGCAATTAATTTACCGGAAGACGATGAGGTCCTCCGCCATAACCACGGTCAATGCGCGCGCCCGACCTGCGGCGCATCGCGTCCCGACAAGAGGATTTCGTCATGACCGCTGGTTCCTCCTCCTTGCGTTTCGCCCGGCTTGGGCTCTCGGCTCTGGCTGCATTCGCTCTGGCCGTGTCGCCGATCACCCCTGCCATGGCCTGCACATCCGTGCTGCTGGTGGCGCAGGACGGCGGATACGTCTATGCCCGTACGATGGAGTTCGGGCTGCAGCTCAACTCACAGATCATCATCGTGCCGCGCCACCTCGCGATCACCGCCACTGGACCGGCCGGCAAGGTTGGCGAAGGTGGCCTGACCTGGACCGCGAAGTACGCCGCGGTCGGCGCCAACGCTCTTGGACTGCCGATCATTCTTGACGGCTTCAACGAAAAGGGCCTGTCCGGCGGGCTGTTCAATTTTCCTGGCTTCGCCGAGTTTCAGACCGTCCCGAACGGAAAGGCCGATCAGTCACTGGCCTCATTCGAACTGCTGACCTACATCCTCACCAGTTTCGCCACCGTCGATGAAGTCAGGGCTGCGCTGCCAAAAATCTACGTCTCCGGCGTCAAGCTCAAGCAGTTCGCCGACAGCGTGCCGCCGGTCCACGTCTCCGTGCATGATGCGACAGGAAAGAGCCTGGCGATCGAATACACCGACGGCGGCAAGCTCTCGATGTACGACAATCCGACCCATGTCTTCACCAATGCGCCGCCATTCCCGATGCAATTGCAGAACCTGGCCCAGTACCAATACCTGACGGCCGGCGTTCTGCTGCCGCTTAAAGCCGGCGGCCTTGCGCTCGGGGCTCCGAGTTCCGGCGACGGGATGAACGGGCTGCCCGGCGGCTTCCTGGCCACCGCGCGTTTCGTGCGCGCCTATTTCGCCCAGGTCAACGCACCCAAACTGGCCACGACCAGCGAGACCGTCGGCCTGGCCTTTCACATCATGAATGGCTTCGATATCCCGCCCGGCTCGATCGGCGTGTCGGCTGCCGCCGGCGGCGAAGGCGGCGGCGTCGATGGCTACGAAACGACGGAATGGACCGCCGCTTCGGACATGAAAAATCTCCGCTACTACATCAGGACGTACGACAACCAGGATCTCAGCATGGTCGATCTCAAGAAGGCCGAGCTGAACGCCAAGAAAATCATGTTCATCCCGCTCGACAAGCCGCAAACGGCACGCGACTTGACCGAGTAAATCGCTGCGGTGTAATCCGGCGCGTCGCGGCGACGAATGCGGGATTACGCAGCACCAACCCACCGTGCCCTTGCCGGATCGCGATCCCGGGTCAGACGCCGCATGGCGTGAAGATCAGCCAACCCATCCAGGCACAGAGGAAAACCGGACCGGCCGCACCAGCCGTAGAAGCCGCCAATCTGCACGACATAGGCCAGCGCTGGACATTCGGCAGCGAGCGACTACGTTCCGGCGGTGGCAGCAAACAAGTCCCCTCGCCTGACCGATCGCGACTTCGCCCGGATTGCTCGCGCGCTCGCCGAGCCGCGGCGCTTTGCCATGCTCAAGGATATCGGCGCCTCCGACAACCCGATGCCGTGCAGCGCACTGCTCGAAAGCCACAAGGTCAGCCCCGCCACGATCTCCCATCACCTCAAGGAGCTGGAGACCGCCGGCCTCATCGATATCGTTCGCGAAGGCAAGTTCGCCAATCTCGTGCTCCGGCGCGGCGTGCTAAAAGCCTATCTCGACCGCCTCGCAAAAATTTAGACCGCACCCCCTTGCGGATTGCTGCACCGCTCATAGTTCGATAATCATCAAATCGTCGAAGTGATGCAATCGAATAATGAGGGGACTGCGATGAGCGATTTAAAGGGCAAAGTAGCTGTCGTCACCGGTGCGTCGAAGGGTATCGGGGCCGGCATCGCCAAAAGCCTGGGTGCCGCAGGCGCAGCAGTGGTGGTGAATTATTCTTCCGGCAAGGATGGCGCCGAGCGGGTCGTTGCCGAAATTACCGCCAAGGGCGGTAAAGCCATCGCGTTGAAGGGCGATGTCGCCAAAGCGGCCGATGTGCAGCGGCTGTTCGACGACACCGCGAAGGCCTTCGGCGCGCTCGACGTGCTGGTGAACAATGCCGGCGTCTATCAATTTGCCCCGATCGAACAGATCACCGAGGACGAGTTTCACCGCGAGTTCAACACCAACGTGCTCGGCACAATCCTTACGATCAGGGAGGCGGTGAAGCACTTCGGCTCGAACGGCGGCAGCATCATCAATCTGAGCTCGATTGCGAGTGTCAAGGGAATGGCCGGCGCGACTGTCTATTCCGCGACCAAGAGCGCCGTCGATGCAATTACCCGCGCGCTCTCCGCGGAACTGGGACCGCGAAAGATCCGAGTCAACGCCATTGCGCCCGGCGGCGTCGAGACCGAAGGCACTCATACCGGCGGCATTGTCGGCAGCGATTTCCAGAAAGCGATGGTGGCATCAACACCGCTCGGCCGCTTTGGGCAGCCGGACGATATCGCGCGCGTCGCCTTGTTCCTCGCCTCCGACGATTCGGCGTGGCTTACCGGCGAACGGCTCACGGCCTCGGGCGGTTACAACTAGGCGCGCTTGGCACGCAGCCCGGATTGCAGCGACGCAATCAGATTTGGCATGATCGACGCTGATTGTGACCCGTGCCGGGCGCGTTGACGTTTCTGTTCTCGTCTGCGCATAACAGATTTTCCGCGCTCGCCATGATGCGCTTCGCCTTCGATCCGGCGCGCCACTTCGCTTATGTCCAAGAGATTTTTTCGAAGCTATAGTCCTCCGTAGATGGGCAGAGGGGGCGCCGGCAGTGCCGCAATTCCACGACACCGAGACTTGGCAAACAAGGCTTGCCGCGCTTCCGCTCACCAGCTACGGCGCCGGCGAGACCGTGTTCACCGAAGGGTCTAGAACCGGCCAGCTCCTCATTCTCAAAAGCGGTGTGGTCAGCGTCGTGAAGCGTGGCATCGAAATCGCTACGGTAGCGGAACCGGGCGTCATCTTCGGCGAGATGTCCGCCCTGCTCGATCAGCCGCATAGCGCGGATGTCCGCACCGTGGAAGCCTCGGAATTTCATGTCGCCGACGCCGCCGCGTTGCTCGGGGAGGACCCGGTCGCGCTGCTTTACGTTGCGACGGTGCTGGCGCGGCGTCTCGACTACACCAACCAGGCGCTCCTCGAACTCAAGAGCCAGCTTCAAGCCGGCGAATCACCGGGCTTGATCGATCAAACAATTGATCGAATCGAGGGATTGCTGAGCGCCATCGGCGCCGGCTACATCCGCGCCGGAGCCGGGCTTGCCATGTTTCCGCCCAGCTAAAATCATCGCCGGTCGCGCCGCCCCCCTCGCTTGCGCGGCTGTCTCATCTGGTCCTGCAAAAAGCAAAAAAACGACGAGAGATTTCGGCGCGCGTTGTATAATTTGCGGGGCGAATCAGTCATCAGAAGGAATATGCCGATGGCAAATTTCCTGTTGCTTCTCGCCATCCTTTGCGCCGGTGCCAGCTATGCGTTTTACACCGCCGACAGTGCGACTGGCGATGTACCAAACTGGGCAAGCGACGTCGGCTCGGACACTCTGCCATAACCCGCAACAGATGGCGATTGCCGCGGCGTGCCTGGCTGGTCTCTGGATCCTGATAAAGTTCACGTCCGCTCTACGCGGCTAGCGCCGTCGCATCTTGGGTAAGCGGAGTTTTGGCGATCAACTTCGCCCAGTGGTAAGTTTGCTTCGCCTGCCGCCCGCAATGCTTTGGCAGGATGACGCACAGACGGCGCTACGGCGTGCAGCACGTACGACGTGCCAATTACTGGCTCCATCACCTGGTCGCGGCAATGTCCATAAACCGCATCAGCATGACGGCATCTCGTTCGTCGGGCGTTAAGAGAAACCATTTGCTGTTCTCATTGTCCCGAATGCCCAAGGGACTCTTTGCTTGCTCGCGAGACGACCACGCCGCTATTGCTTTGCGGGCTTGCAGCGGAGGCATGTAAGGGTCGAACGGCTTCTTGATGTAGTCGTGGGCGCCATTTTTCATCGCCTCCACCACCATTACGATATCGTCCATGGCGGACACAAGAATGATGGGCGCCCAGTAATTGCGCATACGCAGTTCCTTCAGGACCTCCAGCCCCGAACGACGCGGCATGACGACATCGAGAAAAATGCACATTGGAACGCGCGTGCCGGCTTCCGTCAGGAACGTGTCGCCGTCCTCGAAGGTCGTCACCGGAAATCCCTCCGGCGCCAAACTGGCCGCCAGCAAGTCCCGCATGTCCTCATCATCATCGACGACGACAATTTCACCGGCGGGCTTGACGTCTCGATAAATTTCGCCACCGACGACTAGGCTTTGACCCATTATATCGCCTCGGACTTGGTCGTTTTCGGATCACGACAAGCTGCAAGATTTTCTCGGAACGCGAACCGTAGCGGGTGCGTCGATTAAAGAATCTTAAATCTGGCGATTCGGAAAGTACGTATGAACCACACTGGCTTGCACCGGAACGTCGACCAATCCTGAAGGATCCGCGGGCGACCTCGTTTTCTGGGCGACAAGACCATTCGGCTAGCAACATCGGTCGTCCGACGGCGCAGTGTTACGGCAGTTTACGCCGAAACCGGAAGTCGCCTGTCACGCGGCTTGAAAATCCGCGTCACGGCATATAGCTTCGCCGCTGCTTAAGGGGAACGTCATATGACCGCGGATGGAAACTGGAGCCTCGTCGTTTCGACGCCAATGGGCGAGCGTCAGGGTACACTTTCGGTGAAGACCGATGGCAGCACTCTAAAGGGCAGCCAAATGGCTGAGGGAAGTTCGGCGGAGATTTTTGATGGCACCGTCGACGGCAACGCCATCTCCTGGAAGGTTTCGATCACCGACCCGATGCCGATGACGCTCGAATTCAATGGCACGGTCGATGGCGACAAGCTCAGCGGCAGTGTGACTTTGGGAGCCTTCGGCAGTTCTTCGTTCTCTGGTACGCGAAGCTAGGCACGCGCGGGGACTAACACGGGCGCCGCGGCGGTTGACCCCGACGCATTGCGCGTCTGCCGCAAGTCCTGAAATCAAGTCGTAAATCTTTTTTCGCTCGCCGCTATGGCAATCGACTTAACAGGACGTTGACCCGCTGCTCTATTTCGCCGAGCGCGATTGCCGGCGAAACAAATTCAACGTCCCTGACCTGCCAATATTCGGCACGATTTTCCCAATGAGGAAAGCGTTCGAGCAGCAGGGGACGATGCTCAGTCTCGTCCAACGAGACGACGTGATCGGCGGTTTGCAAATCGATCAGCGCGCATTGCTGCGGCAGGCGGTCCCTGCCATGGGCAGCGACGCCACGTTCTTCCAAACCCTTAAGCGTGAAAGGCGATACCGGACCAATGTTATTCGGCCCGCGTTCGACGGCAAGCGCGCGCGATCGAGCCATCCAGCGCACCTCGGCACATGCGGCGCGATGGTTGAATAATTCTTCGGCGAAACGGCTTCGATAATAATTTCCGGTGCAGAGGAACAGCACGGTCTTCATCTTGCATTCCATCATATAGCACATCGGGTGTCGGTGTCGGCTTTCCGAATGAGCCGATTTCAGGTCGAGTGTCTGCCGCCAATTCAATCTGACAGAGCTAGCGGAGAATGTTTTACGGGCCTGCGCCTTTTCCCTTTTGAGCGTTCGTCGAACGTCTGCAATTTTGCTTCCTCCTCCGCCAGAAGCCGAATAAGTCTACGGCGCCGCGCCCAGAATCTCTCAATCGCCAATTGATGGCGGTAGTGCTCGACCTTGAGTTCTACGCTACGCCTGTCCATCACGATGCGCCTGGATACGGGCCTGTTACGCGTCGGAGCGAGCCCGCTAGGCGTACTCCTCGCCAGCTGAATGTTTGATGTCCGCCACATTAAATTTCGTTCAGCTTGGCTGCTACGTCGTCGAGACTGGCTGGAGAAGCCGGCCTCAAGGGCATCTTCGATCACGGAAAGCTACGTGCGCTTTGGATTGAGCGCGTGATGGTAGGTGCAATATCGTTGGCCCGCCGGATCTCGCCTGGTGCTACTCTAAGGCCAAGCGTGCTGTCGTCCCTCAAGCAGCGGATGCACTGTCCGAGGTGTCAGCTTTTGTTGAAAGTTCGTTCGCTCTTAGAACGCCATTCGGCATTGGCGGACAGACGTGCCTGATTATGCACCCCAAACTGTCGTGATCTATAGGTGGTCTGGTCATATTTTGGTGAAGATGCGGCGTGACATTTTCAATATTATTTGGTGAGCGCGCTGGGAACCGATGAGGCTGAGGGACGTTGCAGCGGCGGCGATTTACAATGGTCGTCATCGATAGCGACCAACCGGTCGAAGTAAGGGGGATAGTGATGAGCCGAACCCACCAGCCGGGCGAAGCCGTTTTCAAATCGATACTGCCCGAAGACATCGAATGGAAGCCGTTCCCGGCGTTTCCGGCTTCGGTCCGCCTCGCCGTCGTTGTCGGTCAGCCCTCGGATCCCGGTCCTTATGTGATCAGGGTCAAAGCGTCGTCCGGTGCGAAGCTCATGCCGCACAAACACCCGGAGGACCGGGTCTACACGGTCATGTCCGGCGTTTTCTACATCGGCCTGGGCGATAAGTTCGACGGCGATAAAGTAAAAGCATATCCGCCCGGTTGCGTTATCGTTCTGCCCGGCGATACGTGGCACTTCCACTGGGCAAAATCCGGCGAGTATGTCACCCAGGTCACAGGAATTGGACCGTTAGGCATCGAATATTTGGATCCCGGCGACGATCCCCGCAAGTGAGAGCGCCCGCTGAACTCATAAAGTTTTCCGCCAGGCGCGCACGCCTCGTGCAGGCGGAGGCGGGGATACTTTGGAGGTAGCTTTGAGCATTACGATTAAGGTCAACGGCGACGATAAGACTGCCGATGTTGACCCTGACACGCCGCTGTTGTGGGTGTTGCGCGATGTGCTGGGCATGACCGGCACGAAATTCGGCTGCGGCATCGCCCAATGCGGCGCCTGCACGGTGCACGTCGACGGCAATGCGGTGCGTTCCTGTTTGCTGCCGATTGGCGCGATCGGAAGCCGGGCCGTCACGACGATCGAAGGCATTGGCGCCACGGCAGCGGGAGCCAAAGTGCAGAAGGCATGGCTCGATCTCGAAGTGATCCAGTGCGGCTATTGCCAGTCCGGTCAGATCATGTCGGCGGCGGCACTGCTCGCTAGCACGCCGAAGCCGGATGATTCCGATATCGACGCGGCGATGGCGGGGAATATCTGTCGTTGCGGCACTTATGTGCGCATCCGTGAGGCGATCAAGCGAGCGGCCACCGATGCGTCAGCCGTGGGAGCGCACGATGCCTCTCGTTGAAGAATTCGCGTCGAGACCATCACGTCGCGGCTTGCTCAAGGGCGGTTTGGCGGCGGGATTGACGCTGGCCTTTCATTTACCGCTGCGGGCGGCACCGGTGAATGAGCCGGAGCAAGCTCCCGACAGCACGGAAGGCAAGTTTGCGCCCAATGCTTTTATCCGCATCGACCATTCCGGCAGGACGACTTTGGTCATGCCGCAGGTGGAGATGGGTCAAGGCGTCTATACCGCGATTGCGATGATTCTCGCCGAAGAGCTCGATGCAGACTTCGCGCAAGTGGCGCTGGAGCATGCGCCGCCTAACGAGAAACTCTACGCTAATCCAGCGTTCGGAATTCAGGCCACCGGTAATTCCAATTCCATCCGCGCCTTCTGGAAACCGCTGCGCATTGCCGGCGCAACCGCACGGACGATGCTGGTGCAGGCTGCGGCTCAACAATGGCAGGTCGATCCGGCAAGCTGTAAGGCAGCCAATGGCAACGTCACGCACGCCGCTAGCGGGCGGACGCTAGCCTATGGCCAGCTCGCGGACATGGCGAGCAATGTCCCGATCCCGCAAAAGCCGCTGCTGAAGAACCCGAAAGACTTTGTGCTGATCGGCAAGCCAATCAAGCGTCTCGATACGCCCGGTAAGACCAATGGCAAGGTCATCTACGGCATCGACGCGATGCTTCCGGGGATGAAGTTCGCAACGCTTGCCGCCAGCCCGGTATTCGGCGGCAAAGTGGCTCACGTCGACGATAGCGCGGCCAAGACTGTTCCGGGGGTTCAGAAAGTCATTGTGCTGGACGATCTAGTCGCCGTCGTCGGCGACCAGATGTGGGCTGCCAAAAAAGGCCTGGACGCTCTCGTCGTGACTTGGAACGAAGGACCAAACGCGCAGGTCAACTCGCATGACATCTGGGAGAATTTGCGCGCCGCGAGCAAGCAAGACGGCGTAGTCGCCAAATCGATCGGCGACATCGCCAAAGGCTTGTCGCACGGGGATAAGTTCGAAGCCGACTACGAGCTGCCGTTCCTGGCCCACGCGCCGATGGAGCCGATGAATTGTACTGTTCGTCTGACGCCCGGCGCCTGCGAAGTGTGGACCGGCACTCAAGTCGTGGCGCGCGTCCAGCAAGCCGCTGCCGAAGCGGCCAATGTCCCGATCGACCGAGTCACCGTACACAACCACCTGCTCGGCGGCGGTTTCGGCCGCAGGCTTGAGACGGATATGGTAACGAGCGCAGTGCGCATCGCCCTACATCTCGACGCGCCCGTCAAAGTCGTGTGGACGCGCGAAGAGGATATCCAGCACGATATCTACCGCCCGGTTTATCGCGATGTGATTTCCGCGAGTTTGTCGGACGGCAAGATCGTCGGCTGGAAATACCGGATCAGCGGATCGTCGATCATGGCGCGCTGGTTCCCGCCCGGCTACCAAAACGGCATCGACATCGACGCGGTCGATAGCGCCATCGATATTCCCTACGAGATTCCGAATCTTCAGGTCGAATACGTGCGCGCCGAGCCGGCTGCGGTGTCAACCGGCTTCTGGCGCGGCGTCGGCCCGAACAACAACGTCTTCGCCGTCGAGTGCTTTATGGACGAATTGGCGCGCAAGGCCGGGATGGACCCGATCGCCTTCCGCCGCGGCATGCTGGAGACCAAGCCGCGTTTTAGAAATGTGCTCGATCTGGTGGCTGAAAAATCCGATTGGGGGAAGCCGCTGCCGGCCCGGGTCGGGCGCGGGGTTTGCCTACAGCCGTCGTTCGCGAGCTTCATTGCCACCGTCGTCGAAGCCGAAGTCGACAATCAGGGCGAGGTCCATTTGCGTCGGGTGACATCGGCGGTCGACACCGGCATCGCCGTCAATCCCGACACCATCGCTGCACAATTGCAAGGCGGATTGATCTTCGGCCTGACCGCCGCGCTATACGGCGAGATCACCATTGAGAAGGGCCGCGTGCAACAATCCAACTTCAACGATTACCGCATGCTGCGCATCGACGAGGTGCCTAACATCGAGGTGCACGTCGTCAGGAGCGGCGAGGACCCGGGTGGCATCGGCGAAACCGGCTGTACGGCGGGGCCGCCGGCGTTGCGCAACGCGATTTATGCCGCAACCGGCATCGCGCTGCGCCGGTTGCCGATCGACCGCAGTGTTCTTGCGGGGAGATCAAAGGCATGAGCGGGCCGGGCAAATTGTCCGCGGCGCACAGCCCGCGCTGGCGCGGCCTCGTCTTGGCCCTTGCCGCAGTCCTGATGGCGCTTGCCGCCGTGTCTCTCTGGGTCTTGGGCGGACCAGGGCCGATGACTTTTGCCGGCGGGTCGACGATCGCGCTCGCGGAATATCATGCCGTTGATCCGACTGGCGTGCCGCCGCAGCGGGCGAGCCAGAGCGCGATAGACCGCGGCGCCTATCTCGCTCGCGCCGCGGACTGCATGGTCTGTCACACCACGAAGGGCGGCGCGGAATATAGCGGCGGCTTGGCGTTTCCTCTTCCGTTCGGGACGCTCTACTCCACCAACATCACGCCCGACCAGGAAACCGGCATCGGCAACTACACCGATCAGGATTTTCTCGACGCCTTGCAACGCGGCAAACGGCGAGATGGGGCGCATCTCTACCCGGCCATGCCCTTTGCCTCATACACCTACATGACCGATGCGGACGCTCTCTCCATCAAGGCCTATTTGTTCAGCCTCACGTCGGTGCGTTCGGTCAACCGAACGGATAAGCTGGCGTTTCCATTTAACCAGCGCTGGGCGATGGGCGTCTGGTCATTGCTCTTCAACAAGAATGCCCGCTTCCAACCAAATGCGGCGCAGAGCCCGGAGTGGAACAGAGGCGCCTATCTCGCCGAAGCGCTGGCGCATTGTGGCGAATGTCACACGCCACGCAATCTTGCTTTCGCGCTCGACAACCGGAAAAAATTCGCCGGTGCGATGACGGCCGGGTGGCGCGCCTTCAACATTACCTCTGACGCAGGTTCGGGCGTCGGCGCATGGCGCAGCGATGAGCTGCTCGCGTACCTTTCGAGGGGTCATGCGTCGGGCCGTGGCACGGCGTCGGGACCGATGGGCGAAGCCGTTGACGAAAGCTTCAGCGCGCTGTCGCCAACTGACATTCGGGCATTGGTGACTTATGTGCGCAGCGTTCCTGCAGTCGCGTCGTCCAATTTGCCAGCGACGATCGCGCCGCCGGCGCCAGCATCTCCCAAGAGCGGTGGCGCGACGGCGGACGCTGTCGGCCGAAGAGTGTTCGAGCAAGCCTGCGTCAGTTGCCACAGCTGGACCGGAGTCAGCGCAATCTCGTCATTCGCAACCATTGCCGGCGCGCGGGCCGTCAACGATCCCTCCGCAACGAACGTCGCGCAGATCGTGATATCCGGCACCAAACGGCAGACACCGCCGGGCGCCATCTCGATGCCGGCATTTGGCGCCAGCTATTCCAACGTGGAAATCGCCGCTGTCGCCAATTACGTCACCCGGCGCTTTGGCAGTGCGCCATCCAACGTCAGCGAAAAGGAAGTCGCTGATCTGCGGAGCCAAACGGCTTATTGACGACGGCTGTTCTTCACAGGCCAAAAGAACGCGCAAAACGCAGCCTGCACCTGTCATCGCACGCGGCTATGCCGCGCGCGATCACGCCAGTGGCCTCAGTCGAGCCGCGCCACCACCGCGAGGCGCTTGATCTCGCCCCTGGTGTACGCCCGCAGGAACGCCTCGTAATTGCGGAACGACACGCAGCCGTTCGACTGGCCGTTCGCGCCGAGCATATAGGTGTGAGCGAGCAAGCCGGTCCGGCCGAACACCCTGTCGCTCTCGAGCGGAATGAGCCGCAGCGCCTGTACGCCGTGGAACAGACTTTCGCGCGGTTGCAGATCGTAGACCGTAGCGGGCGTGGCGCCGCGCATTCTTTCGTCAGTGTGGCGCGGATCGTCGAGCCGCGCGCCGAAACCCGAATGCGCCTCCAGTCGCGTGCCGTCGGGCAGATAAACAGTGTGCGCGGAGATATCGTAGACCGCGGTCAAGCGGTCGTAGCCCCCCGAGGCGCCCTGCCCCACGCCCGCACCGTCGTCCTCCGGTGCGGCGTAGGCCAACACGGTCGAAACCGGCTTGCCGAAAATCCTCTCGAAGATCGACGGGCGGGCGACCGGTGCGCTGACGACATTGCGGCTCGGGTACGCGCTGTCGGCCGATGCGGTTCGCGCACGCGCCACGGACACCTGCTGCGCTTGCGCCGCGCTCCGCTCGCTGTGCGAAACGTCGCCCGATTTAGAGTTTGTTGTTCGCAGTGACAACGCTTCTGGCGGCGGTTCGTCGGCTTCTTCCGCGGCGGTCCTTGCAAACGTTCCCGGTGCAAATCCCAGCGGGCGAGGCTCGAACAGCGAACCAAAAATGCGTGACGCCGCCGATCGCCGCGTGCTGTTCAGCGCCGCCGCAAGCTTGGCATACGCCACCGCGCGCGGCGGAAGCTTCGCGTACGTTGACGAAGCCACTTCCGACGGCGGCTGCGACTCGGTGATTCGATCCCCGCCACCGCCGGCCAAATTGGTCCAAAGCGTCCAGGCGCATGCGAAGCCGATGCTCACGAGAGCCGCGCCGGCAAACCGTCTTAGCCGCGCATTCCCGGCGCCATTGTGATGATCGTATTCCGCAAAATTGTAGCGCCAACCGAGACTGACCGTCATTCCCCCTGATCCATCCCCATTTCAGATCAAGATCGCCTGTCCAACGAGCATTTCGATCGCGTGTAGCGGCGCATCGGAACGGACAAGCGCACGACATCCTCCCCGACCCGGTGCGATGTCGCGCGACACAGACAATCCCCAAACAGGTGCAATATTAAGGCGGCATTTCCGTTAACGCCGCATTAAGACTCGGCTGTAACAAAATGGGACGGCCATTCCCTACCCGCTGCTTCGCCAATCGCGAAGCATAGCGAAGCCATGGCGCTTCGAGAGATTCGCTTCGGATTGTTTCGTCGCGGTGAGGAGAATCAGCGCCAGTAGTTGCGGCGCCCGCGCGCGTAGCGATAACCGTACCGCGGCCCGTAACCCCGCCAGTAAGGTCCACGTCCGTGCTGGTAAGGTCCAACATGACGCGGCCGCGGGTATGCGTAGCCGACCGGCGGCGGACCATAGGGCGGCGGAGAGGCGTATCCTGCCGGCGGCGGTCCGTAAGCTGGCGGAGGCGGCTGCATCTCTGCTTGCGGCATCGGCATATCGGCGGCGCTTGCCGAATCAAGTACACTCGCGCCGAGTGCGGATGCGCCAAGAATAGTGGCTAAACACAACTTCACCACCGACAGCCTCACAAACGTTCGCATCAGCGTTGCCTTTCAATCGATACGATGAACGATGATGTATGAGGGGAAAGCGCAACGGCGGAATTAGAGCTGCGCCAAGGCGGATTTGCGCTATTCCGGCAACAAATATTCTGCCGCCGCAGGGTCCCGATTCGAATCGATCGTTTCAGGAGCGCTGACGACGTGCCTGCGACACGCTATTGTAGGCGTGCTGAGTTGACAACGCGCGGGCGGCAATCGCCGTTCTGCACCAAACGAGGCACCGGGAAATGAACACAAAGCCTTATGTCGCGGAAGCGATCGGAACGTTCTGGCTGACGTTTGGAGGATGCGGCAGTGCCGTCATTGCTGCGGGGTTCCCCCAGGTTGGCATCGGACTCCTTGGCGTTGCATTGGCCTTCGGTCTTACCGTCGTGACCATGGCCCACGCCATCGGGCACATATCGGGATGCCATCTCAATCCGGCTATTACCGTTGGCCTCATGGCCGGCGGCCGCTTCCCTGCGGGTCAAGTTATTCCGTATGTGATCGCGCAACTCGTCGGCGCGATCGTTGCCGCAGCGCTGCTCTATCTCATCGCCAGCGGAGCGCCCGGTTTCGATCTGGCGAAAGGCTTTGCCACCAATGGTTACGGCGCCCATTCACCCGGTCATTACGGACTGCTTTCGGCATTCGTGACTGAAGTGGTGATGACGATGATGTTTCTGTTCATCATCATGGGCTCCACTCACGGCAGGGCGCCCGCAGGCTTCGCGCCGCTGGCCATTGGCCTTGCGCTCACGCTGATCCATCTCGTGAGCATTCCGGTGACCAACACCTCGGTCAATCCGGCGCGCAGCACTGGACCGGCCTTGTTCGTCGGCGGCGCGGCGCTCGCCCAACTTTGGCTGTTCTGGGTTGCTCCGTTGATCGGCGGGGTGCTCGGCGGCATCATTTATCGCTGGCTCAGCAGCGAGCCCGCCGGCGAGATAACCGGCACCGCGCCAAGAGCGTAGCCGCTGCAGCCGGCGCTCCACCATCGTCCGCGGCGCGCTGACGGCGCGCCTTCCCGAGTTTATTGTGGAGGCCCTGATTCAGGCTCGGCGGCTGTCGATGAATTTGCTTGATTATCTGCAACGTCTGCTCCCGGGCATCGCTTTGTGCGTTGCCATCACCATCGGCGCCGTTGCTCTGCAGACGGTTGAAGTGGGCCTGGTCGGCCAGCCCTACCTTGAAGCGCTGGTGCTCGCAATTTTGCTCGGCGTGGCGATCCGCAGCGCGTGGAGGCCCGGGCCGCGCTGGATTCCCGGCATCGAGTTTTCCGCAAAGCTCTTGCTCGAAGTGGCGATCGTCATGCTAGGCGCTTCGGTAAGCGCGGCGACCATCCTGGCGCTGGGCCCAATCCTGATCGTCGGCATTGCCTGCATCGTCGCGGTAGCGATCGCCTGCAGCTACCTCATTTGCCGCGCGTTTAATTTGCCACAGCGGATGGGCATTCTGATTGCCTGCGGCAATTCGATCTGCGGCAACTCCGCGATTGCCGCCGTCGCTCCGGTGATCGGAGCGGACAGCGACGACGTCGCGTCGTCGATTTCCTTCACCGCCGTACTCGGGGTCATGGTCGTGCTTGGCCTGCCGCTGCTCGTTCCGGTTCTGCAATTGTCGTTGACGCAATATGGCGTGCTGGCCGGCTTGACCGTCTATGCGGTGCCGCAGGTTCTCGCCGCGACCTTGCCGATCGGCGCATTGAGCAATCAGGTCGGAACGGTCATCAAGCTCGTACGCGTCCTGATGCTCGGTCCGGTGGTGTTGTGTTTTTCGCTCTTGGCCGGAAGGTTGCGGACGGTTTCCGGTCACCCAACGCCGGCGAAACGCAGGCCGCGCCTGCGCGAACTGGTGCCTTGGTTCATCGTCGGCTTCGTGGTCGTGCTGATGGTGCGCTCGCTCGGCCTCATTCCGCAGCCGTTATTGCCACCGATCACGCGCGCCGCTGCCATCCTGACGACGATCGCCATGGCGGCCCTCGGCCTGGGCGTTGACGTCCGCGCAGTAGCGCGCACCGGTATGCGCGTGACGCTTGCGGTGACGGCCTCGCTGATTGTGCTGGGAATCATGAGCTACGCACTGATCCGTTTGACCGGTATCAGCTGATCACGAACACACGCCGCACCGAACTCTCCATGATGCTTCGCTCGTCGAATGAGTGTCTTCTAAGCACCGGTGTTTGCGGTTCCGAACGAGCCGCCGAACAGCTGCTGATTGAGTTGGGCCTGGTAGAGCGAGACGGCCAACGCCAGAGCGGAGCTATTTGCAGTTCCAGTTGTAGACGAGCTGTCGGAGCTGCTCGATGAGCTGCCCGATGAACTGCTGCCACTGCTGGCTTGCAACAACGCAAGCAGCGCGTCTTGCGCGGTATTTCCCGAACTGCTGACGTTGGATTCGCTGCCGTTGTTCAAAAGCGTAAGAAGCGCGTCCTGCGCGGAATTGCCGTTGCTGGTGGCGTTGCCCGCTGCATCGCTAAGGCTTTGCAGCAACGCGGAGAGCGCATCCTGCGCCGTGTTTCCGCTGGTCGACGTGGTGGTCGAGACCGCACTTGACGCGCTTGCGGAGTTGGCAGGATCAGTGGAGGAAGCCGTGGATGTGTTCTGCGATGTGGCACCGAGCAGCGCAAGCACGGCATCCTGGGCCGTATCCCCGGATGGAGACGGCGGCTGCAACAGCGCGGCGAATTGCTGCTCAGTGACGCTGCCGGTATTGTCGGGGTCGAGCTCGGAATAAAGCGCATCCGCCGCCTGCGTCGTCCCGCCGGCCTTCGTGACCGCCTGCTCGAGCTCGGTCTTCGAGATCGATCCGTCGCCATTGGTGTCGATCAGCGAGAATAGGTTCTGCGCGAGCTGAGAGGGCGAACTTGCGGTGCCGGCGCTGCTCGTCAAAGTCCCAAGCGCGCTTTGAGCACTATCGCTGCCGCCGCGGGGGCGCCAGCGAAGCCTTCAGGCGGAGGCGGTGGGGGCATCATCTGGGACAGCTCTTGGGCAAACTGCTGTTCACTAGACTAACGCTGCCAGTATCGTTGGGGTCGAGCTGTGAATAGAGCGCATCGGCCCCCTGCGTGGTGCCGCCGGCCGCGGTGACCGCCTGCTCGAGTTCGCTCTCAGAGATCGATCCATCGCCATTGGTGTCGATCTGCGAGAACAGATTCTGTGCCAACGCGCTCGCCGGATCGGTGCTTGCGGATCCGGTATCGGTGTTCGACGCGGAAGCCGATGAGCTCGGCCAGCCTCGCGCCTGCAGGCCGATCATTTGCGCTTGCATTTGATCGCTAAACGGCGGTCCGGGATGCGCTTGGGCGAACTGCTGTTCGCTCACGCTGCCGGTATTGTCGGGGTCGAGCTTGGAATAAAGCGCATCCGCCGCTTGCGTCGTCCCGCCGGCGTTCGTGACCGCCTGCTCAAGCTCGGTCTTCGAGATCGATCCGTCATCGTTGGTGTCGATCTGGTTGAACAGACTTTGCTGATATTGCTGGATTGCGTAGGAATTGAAACCGCTGACACCCCTCACGCCGCTCATGACACATCTCCAACGTGTTGCACTCACATTGGCGCCGGTTCGCACCGACGCCGTCGAACCTGCGAACGTTGGAGCATCCGCCGTGCCAGATTGGCCGCTGCGAAAATTCCTCAATGATTTCGGAGCAACATTTCTCGATTGTGTCTGCAATATTTCCGGACGTTACTGTGCGCCGGTGATTTTTTCCGGCGGGCGGCAGTTTTGGCCGCCCATCAGGCAGGTTTTGCCGACCATCGTCACGACAGCGACGCCGCAGACACTGCATTCCGTCCTAATGGCGCCATCAGTGCGTACGACTTGCGCTCGCTGCGCCGGCGTTTGCGTCGGCCCGAGGTAGTGTCACCGTGGCAACGAGACCGTGCGGTTTGCGATCGAGCAGCGTCAAGGTTCCGGAATGAGCCTCGATCACCGCCCGCGCAATCGACAACCCGAGACCAAAGCCGGTCTTGTCGTTCATGCCGCGGGCGGCATCTCCGCGAGCAAAAGGTTCGAACATGGTCTCTTTGGTGAAATCGGGAATGCCTGGACCGTCGTCCTCGATGGCGACCGTCACGTTCGGGGAAGTCAAACTGACGCGAACGTCGGTTTTTCCGCCGTGTCGGACGGCATTGTCAACCAGGTTCGTGATCGCACGGTGCAATTCTTCAGGATGGGCGCGTATGACGACGTGATCTGGGCCGTCGTAGCTGACATCATGGTCCATATCTGCAAACTGGTCGCAGATCGTTTGCAGACTGGTTGCAAGATCGATCAGAGTGGCTTCCGCGCCCGTGTGACCGTCGCGGAGAAAATGCAGGACGCTTTCGACCATCACGTTCATGTGGGCAAGCTCGTCCAGCATTCGGACCCGCGCGGCTTGGTCACCGATGAACTCGCAGCGCAAGCGCAAGCGCGTAATCGGTGTTCGCAGATCGTGACTGACGGCCGCCAGCATGCGGGTCCGGTCATCGATCAGGCTCTTGATGCGTTCGCGCATCCGGTTGAGCGCCCGCGCCGCTGCGCGGATTTCATAAGGCCCGCGTTCCGGAAGCGGCGCGATCTCACCATTGGGATTGAAATTCTCAGCCGCCAAGGCAAAGCGGCGCAGCGGCCCCGTCAGCCTGCGCGCCGCCCACAGTCCGAGTAGCGTTACACTGATGGCGGTCGCGAGCAACGTTATCTCCAGTGCGCCCATAAACGGGCCGAACGGCGGATGTGGCATCGGCATCAGCCGCGCGGTAACGACTTGGCCATCCAGAAAACGGACAGCGATGGGGCGTCCGCCGGCCGAATTTGCCGACGCTTCCGTCGCGACGCTCATGACCCGGTAATTCGGTCCCAGCCGGTGCGCAAAGCCTCGCAATTCGGGGGCGTCTACGGGTTTAAGAACCGCATCCGGCGCGGCGGCCGCCAACGCGAGATCAAATTTGGGGAAAGCCCTGACCATGGCAGTGACGAGACCAACGCGCGTTTCGGCTGGGCTCGCTTCGATCAGCTCGATCAGCGTTGCGAGTTGGTCCGGAAAATGTTCAGGTGGCAGTTCGGGTCGGTTAAGAAAAAACGCGCCGGTCAGCACGACATGGATCGCGATCACGGACGCGACAATAAGGATAGCGATCTGACCGCTGATGCGATTGGGCAGGAAAGATCGAAAATCCCAGCTCACGATAGCTCGACACTTGCGGCGAACAGATAGCCTCCGGAGCGCATTGTTTTGATGATTTCAGGGTCGCGTGGATCGTGCTCGATCTTGCGGCGCAACCGACTGATGAGAACATCGATGCTCCGATCGAGCGAACCGGCCGATCGTCCCTGCGTCAAATCGAGCAATTGTTCGCGCGAGAGCACCCGGCCTGCCCGCTCGCACAAGACCTGGAGCAGACCGAACTCGGCTCCGGTCAGCACGATGCGCGCGCCGCGCGGGTCCGAAAGCTCGCGCAACCTGCAATCAATCCGCCACCCCAGGAAGGTGAGCATGCCGGGCCGGCGATCGATCAGCGGAGCGGCAGATGTCGCGCGCCGCAAGACAGCCCGTATGCGCGCCAACAATTCACGCGGGTTGAACGGCTTAGACAAATAATCATCGGCTCCCATTTCTAGCCCGATAATTCGATCGAGTTCCTCGCCCTTCGCGGTCAGCATGATGACAGACACCTCGGAGCGAGGTCGCAACCGGCGGCACAAGGTGAGCCCATCCTCGCCCGGCAGCATCAAATCGAGCACGATGAGGTCGATGCGGCTGTCGTCGAGCATCCGATCCATATTCCGGCCATCGGCGGTGACCGAGACGTGGAAATCATTTGTGCGAAGATATCGACTGACGAGGCGGCTTATTTCAACGTCATCCTCCACGACGAGAATATGCGGTGACGCGGTCATTAGGCCTATGTTGGGCGATCCTGGTGGAAGAATTTTGTTTCTGAATATTTCTAGGACTGATTCGGCAATGTAGGGAAACAGTTTGGCGTGGGCGACGCAAGCTTCTGTTAATCGCAGTGGCGTTTCCTACACACCGACCTAGGTCATCGGGAGCGTTCCATGAGTTCGATTTCCTTAATCAACTATCAGAACCAAACGCCTTTGCAGACGCTCCAAAACGAGCTGACGTCTGAGGTGTCGGACGGCTCGATTAGCTCGGCCGATCAAAGTGCCTTGAGCTCGGCGCTGGACGACATCAATAGCGCGCTCCAGAGCAGCGCTTCGTCCGCACAATCCTCGTCGTCGTCATCGCCAGACGGAATACAGGCGAAGATCAGCAGCCTGATCGCGTCTGAGGTTCAAAACGGCAAGCTAACCAGCAACCAGGCCACCGAGCTGCAAAGCCTATTTTCCAGCGCGTTTTCGAATGGCGCTGCGGGAGGACCAGGCGGCGCAGGAGCGCCCGGCGGTCCCGGGGGGCCAGGTGGTCCTGGGGGAGGAGGCGCGCCCGGCGGCGCCGGCGGATCGCAATCAACAAGCAACAGCGACAGCTCGTCGTCCAGCTCATCGTCAAGTTCGTCGTCCAACTCGTCCGAAGCCGATTTGCTGGCCAAACTTCTAAAGCTTATTCAAGAATCCACCAGCGCGACGACGAGCTACGCATCCGACGGTCAAACCACCACTACAAACTCACCATTGGTGGTCAACTACCAGAGTTGAAATCTACTAACGGCTGACATCTTCGAGCGAGTTCACAGCCCGATGCCCCTGTCGTGAAATCGCTCCAAACGATGACGCCATGGCCGCAATGGCCATGGCGTCATCGGTCTTTAATAGTGCAACAGAACTCTACCGATAAACGCCATCGCCAACTCGCTGCACTTGGTGGCGCAGCTGAGGTGCCTGGCACTTACCCGGCGTCGAACCACTCCTTCGAAGCGATGCTTCCGACAGCTGTTAAAGCCGGATATCCGATGTAAAAAGCTCGGATTGCTGCTCAATGAAGCCTGAACTCGCCATCAACGGCGCGGATCTCGGCGGGTTTGATCAAGCGGGCGTGCGCCACCGTCACGGAGTGCAATGGCCCTTCAAGCTTCTCCAGCCAGAAGTTGAGGAATTTGTTGAGCTGCGGAAAGTTCGGACACAGGTCGTAGTCCTGCCAGACGTAGGTCTGCAGCAGCCACTGATGATCCGGCCGCCGGTAAAGGATGTTCGCGGTGGTCAATCCGTAGCCTTGGAGCTGTTGGCGAAAATCTTCCGAAACCATTTTTGGCCTCCGTCCATCTGCTCCGATGTTTCGAGACTCGCGCCGTTATTACAAGCCTCAAAATTGAATAAGTTGTTTATTATCAGGGCACTAGCAGCATCAATGCGACCCTGCTAACAGCGCGGCCGCGACCGGCTTGACGTCGTTTCAACGGAGCTTGTTAGGAGAGAGTTTTCCCGGTGACGAGGCCGCTATATTTCAAGGCTCGTCCGGAACTTCCGGAATGTGCGGCGCTGCCGTCAACCACTTGCCGAGCGATTTTATTGGCAATCAGGCGAAGTGAGTGCTAATAAATCTCCAGGCGCCTCTTGCGGGTCAAAAGCCATCTCCCTATGTCGCCGATAAGCGGTCACCGAGGGATCAAAAGGGGGCCGCCCTAAAAATCGCAATTCTTAGCATTTTCAACATCCTAGGAGGACACCATGAAGTTTCGTCCGCTTCACGACCGCGTCGTCGTTAAGCGCATCGATGCCGAAGCAAAATCGGCCGGTGGCATCATCATCCCAGACACCGCCCAAGAGAAGCCCTCGCAGGGCGAGATCATCGCCGTCGGCCCCGGTGGCCGCGACGAAGCGGGCAAGCTCATTCCGATCGACATCAAGGTTGGCGACCGCGTGCTGTTCGGCAAATGGTCGGGCACCGAGGTCAAGATCGATGGCCAGGACCTCCTGATCATGAAGGAGTCCGACATCATGGGCGTGCTCGACGAGCCGATGGCCAAGAAGAAGGCCGCGTAACCAAACCTCATTCCTCGTCCCAAGACGGCCGCGTAGCGGCCCTCGAAGGATGAGGGCAACAAATCCCGGGCCTGCATCCTTCGAGACGCGCCAGCGCGCTCCTCGGGATGAGGACCAGCAAAACGGAGAGAAATCACATGTCTGCCAAGGAAGTCAGATTTTCAGTCGATGCGCGCGACAAGATGTTGCGCGGCGTCGACATCCTCGCCAATGCGGTGAGGGTGACGCTCGGCCCGAAGGGCCGCAACGTCGTGCTCGACAAGTCGTTCGGCGCTCCCCGCATCACCAAGGACGGCGTCACTGTCGCCAAGGAGATCGAACTCGAAGACAAGTTCGAGAACATGGGCGCGCAGATGGTCCGTGAGGTCGCCTCGAAGACCTCCGACATCGCCGGTGACGGCACCACGACCGCAACCGTGCTCGCCGCCGCCATCGTCAAGGAAGGTTCCAAGGCGGTTGCCGCCGGCATGAACCCGATGGACCTCAAGCGCGGCATCGATCTCGCGGTCGAGACCGTGATCGAGGAGCTGAAGAAGAACTCCAAGAAGGTCACCTCTAATGCCGAGATCGCCCAGGTCGGCACCATTTCCGCCAACGGCGACAAAGAGATTGGCGACTACCTCGCCAAGGCCATGGAAAAGGTCGGCAACGAGGGCGTGATCACGGTCGAAGAGGCCAAGAGCCTCGAGACCGAGCTCGACGTGGTCGAGGGCATGCAGTTCGACCGCGGCTATATCTCGCCGTACTTCATCACCAACGCCGACAAGATGCGCGTGGAGATGGAAGACCCCTACATCCTCATCAACGAAAAGAAGCTTTCGGCGCTGAATGAACTGCTTCCGCTTCTGGAAGCCGTCGTGCAGACCGGCAAGCCGCTTTTGATCGTTGCCGAGGACGTGGAAGGCGAGGCGCTGGCCACGCTCGTGGTCAACAAGCTCCGCGGCGGCCTCAAGGTCGCGGCGGTGAAGGCGCCCGGCTTCGGCGATCGCCGCAAGGCGATGCTGCAGGACATTGCAGTCCTGACCGGCGGCCAGGCGATCAGTGAAGATCTCGGCATCAAGCTCGAGAACGTCACGCTCGCCATGCTCGGCAAGGCCAAGAAGGTGATGATCGACAAGGAGAACACCACGATCGTCAACGGCGGCGGCAAGAAGTCCGACATCGAGGGCCGTATTGCCCAGATCAAGGCGCAGATCGAGGAGACCACCTCCGACTACGACCGCGAGAAGCTGCAGGAGCGGCTGGCCAAGCTCGCCGGCGGCGTCGCCGTGATCCGTGTCGGCGGTGCCACCGAAGTCGAGGTCAAGGAGCGTAAGGATCGCGTCGATGACGCGATGCACGCGACCCGCGCCGCGGTCGAGGAAGGCGTGCTGCCGGGCGGCGGCGTCGCACTCCTTCGCGCCTCTGAAGCGCTCAAGAAAGTGCGCACCCACAATGAGGACCAGAAGCACGGCGTCGAGATCGTGCGTAAGGCGCTGTCCGCGCCGGCTCGCCAGATCGCCATCAACGCCGGTGAAGACGGTTCCGTGATCGTCGGCAAGATTCTGGAGAACTCGACCTACGGCTTCGGCTTCGATGCCCAGGGCGGGGACTACGTCGACATGGTGAAGAAGGGCATCATCGATCCGACCAAGGTCGTGCGCCAGGCTCTGCAGGGCGCTTCCTCGGTCGCCGGATTGCTCATCACCACCGAGGCGATGGTCGCCGAGCTGCCGAAGAAAAAGGACAGCATGCCGTCCATGCCGCCCGGTGGCGGGATGGACTTCTAATAAAGTCTATCGCGGCCCATCCTAACGAGGGCGCGGCGCAAGCCGCGCCCTTTTCTCGTACAGTAGATAGAGCTACATTTATTGATGAGCCGAGGCCTGTCGAAATGAACGTCCAACTTCCGGCGCACATGGATCAACCGGGATTTCTTGCCTGGGCGCAGGGGCGCGAGGAACGCTACGAACTTGATCGGGGGCGCGTGATCATGATGACCGGCGGCTCGCGGGCACACTGGCAGATCGCTGCCAACCTCTTGAAAGCGCTCGATGCCCGTCTTGATCCAGACCGTTTCACGGTGCTTCCAGAATTTGGCGTCGATCTGGGCCCAAAGTCGATTCGATTTCCAGACATCGTTGTGGACGTGGCGGGACAGACTCCCGGCGATCTAAAGGCCACCGCGCCCGTGCTCATTGTGGAGATACTTTCGCCTGCGTCGGAACGGATTGACCTCGGCGACAAGGCCGCGGAATACCTTCAGATTCCGAGCCTCTTGGCCTATCTCGTCTTTGCCCAGGACGAGATGAAGGCGTGGGTGTGGACGCGTGGCACCAATGATTTCGGGGCAGGTGCGAACGTGCTGGAAGGTCGGGAGGCTGTGATTAACATCGAGCGGCTCGGGATTGTTCTGCCGTTTGTGGATGCTTATGCCCGCGTGCGCTTGAAGTGATTTCTTTGCCATTAGCGCCGCAAACCGAAAATTAACCCCCATGGCCCGATCATGATTCTGGACGCAGAATTGGGGTCGGATCGTGGACGTGCGGGGTTATCTGGTTCGCGTCAGTGACGGCGTCACTGACCGCCATACTATACTTCTTGCGCCTGATATCGAGTTCGCGCGGCAAAAGGCTGCGTCGTCCTTCGAGGGCACGAAATGGCGCGTGCGAGCCGTCGCCGAGATCGGGAAATAACGCGGCTCGTGGCACTTAGACGTCGCCCGGAACCGTCGAAGGTTCGCGCACGGTGCGATAGTCGGCGGGCGCAGAGCCGTCTTGCGTCAACACCTGATCGATGACGAACAGCGGCCGGCGTTTGGCTTCCAGATAAATCCGCCCGACGTATTCGCCAAGCAGCCCGAACAAAATCAGCTGGGCCGAACCGAGAACCAGCACCACCGTCAGCAGGCTGGTCCAGCCGGTGACCACATGCCCGCGCGCCCAGCTGCCGAAGGTGTAGGCCAGCAAAAACAAACTCAAAACGCCGAGCACCAGCCCGAGATAGGACGCCAGCCGCAGCGGCATGATCGAGAACGAGGTGAGCGCGTCGAACGCTAGCCCGATCATTTTGGCAAGCGAGTAGTTGCTGGTGCCGGCGTGCCGCGGCGCGCGATCGTAAGCGAGCGGCACCTGCCGCAGTCCGATCCAGCTCACCATGCCGCGGATGAAACGATGCTGCTCCGGCATGCTGTTGAGAATATCGAGGACGCGGCGCGTCATCAGCCGGAAATCGCCGGCATCGACCGGCAGATCGGCGTAGCCGACACGCCGCATCAGGCGATAAAACAAGGCGGCGGTGCCACGCTTGAGCACGGACTCGCCTTGGCGCTCGCGGCGTAATCCGTAAACCACATCCGCCCCGGCACGATCCATCAGCCGCCACATCTCGCCGAGCAGTTCCGGCGGATCCTGCAAGTCGGCGTCGATGGTGAGGATGCGGTCGCCTCGGCAGGTGTAGAGGCCGGCGGTCATCGCGAGCTGGTGGCCGTGGCGGCGCGAAAGATTGACCGCCACCAGGTGCGGATCGCGCCGGACCAGATCGCTCATGATCGGCCAGGTCCGATCGCTCGATCCGTCGTTCAACAGGATCAGCTCGTAGTCGGCGCCGGCGATGTTCTGCGCCACCACTGTGATGCGTCGGTGAAATTCCTCGAGCCCTTGTTCTTCGTTGTAGCAGGGCGCAACGATCGAGAGCCGCGGACTGGCGCGCCTATCAGTCGGCACCGGCATCGACAATTCTCCACCCGGCAATCGCAAACGGCTTGATCGCGAACCGCTTGATCGTGAACGGCTTGGGGTTGCACCCCGCGATTGCGGTGTCAATGGAGGCTGCCGCTAGGGCGGGTCAAGCGGGGGGCCGATCGGACCGGACAAACGGTAAATATCGTACTCCTGGATGGGAACGCCGTGCCGGCTCCGTGCCAAACGCGTCACCTGCTCCACAGTGGTGAAGCGTTGGCGGATCAGGGGCATTTCGAGGCAGTTGACGACGCACACATACATCATAGTACCGCGAAACAGCGCCGGGTCTGGCTCGGGAGCGTTCACCCACCACAACCGCTCATTGATCTGGGCGACCGGCGGATGCGAGGGCAGATAGAATGCAAGCCAGGCCGTCAGCCCGTAATTTCTTGTCAGCACAATCGGCGCGCCAAGTTTTTGGCGCAGGTCGTCCATTTTAACACCCAGTTCCCTCCACCCGGCGCCGAGAGCGCGCGCGGTCGGATCGACGGCACCAAGCGGAACGATACCGAACACGGCCTGCAAATAAAGGCAGGCGGCGATAACGAGGCCAACCGGGACCGCGAGCTGCCGCGACCAGCGCGCGATCGTCGCCCAGGCGCCGTCCCATTTAATCTGTTCCGCAGCAACGCCAGCCGCGATCACAAATGCGGCGTAGATCGGCTCCGGCCAGTTGCCTTCGACGCGACCGTGGAACGTGTGCCAGACGAAATAGAGTACGATCGGCCAGACCATCGCATTGAGAAGAACGCGCGCGCCGAGGGACCCGCCCTCGCCTCGCAGCATGGCGACGAGGCCCATTACGCCGAGAATAAACACGGATGGCGTGGCCAGCCCTATTTGGGTGACGAAGAACTCGCCGAAATAACGCAATGACCATTCGTAAACGACCAGCCGGTGGAATTGGTAGTGAACCGAGGCCCAACCATGCTGCGCATTCCAGATCAGCGTCGGTGAAAACACCGCAAGCGCAATGATGCCCGCGGCGTACGGCCACGGTGTCGACAGCCATTTGCGCTGCTGCGGCACCAACACCAACCAGGCGAGAATGCTGACGGCAAAAAAGATCGTGGTGTATTTCGAGAGCATGCCGATCCCGAACGCTGCCCCGACCGCAAGCCACCACGCGGCGCGGCCGGTTTCGAGAAGCTTGGCCAGCGTGAGCAACAAGAATGCGGCTGCCGCCACCACGGCATTGTCGGGCGTGGCAATAATCGATCCGGCGGCTATGACCAGCGTCAGATTGAAATAAAGCGCCGCGGTCGCGCCGACTTTCTCGTCGCTGAAGAGGATTGCGGCCGAACGCCAGATTGCCCAACTAGCCGGCACAGCAAGGAGCACATTCAAAACACGGACGCCAAATTCGGTGCTGCCGAACAGTTCGGTGCCGAGCCGGATCAGGATTGGATTGACCGGCGGATGGCTGTAGTAACCGCCCGCGATGTGTTTTGACCAAACCCAATACAGGCTTTCGTCAAAGCTCAACGGCGTCAATCCCGCAACGACGAGACGCACCGCGACGAGCGCAAGAATTGTTGCGGCGACCGCGAGTTCGTAGCGCCGGTTCGGCAAAGTGGTTGCGTCTGACGCAACCAATTCTGACGCAACCAATTCAGTGTCCTTCGTGCCAATGACGGGATGTCCGGTTCAACCCAACCGGCGGGAAGGCTTCATAGCAGGACCGGGATACTCACACCATCACTCGTGGATACTGGATGCGCCTCCGTCGGAACCTCAATCAAATTTGTCGCCTGCCGGCAGCGGCAAATCCGGATGTCGGAGGATACCTGTGAAAGGCGCGGACTTCGGAACAGCGGATGAATACTGGTCATTCGGATGGCAGCAGTTCGTATCTGTAATCGGTCGGAGTTTGGTTTGGCTGTGATGAGGCTGCTACGATGTCACGGGTCGGTTGGGCACTCAGTAGAGACTTGAGAGCGTGATCATCGACACCATCAGGCGGCGAAACCGCGTCGAATAACTGGCGCCGGGCTGACCGCGGGCGGCGAACGCAGCCCCGTTTTCAACCCGCACCGCCAAGCCAAGTGGGAAAGGGACAACAGCCATGATCAGCGCACAAGAAAATGAGCTTCTCACCCGTGTCGAACCCGGCACGCCGATGGGACGCATGATGCGGCGCTACTGGCTTCCGGTCTGCACTTCCGAGCAGCTGCCGAAGCCCGACTGCGATCCGCTGCGCGTCCGGCTGTTAGGCGAACGCTTCGTCGCCTTTCGCGACACTTCGGGCCGGCCCGGACTGCTCGAAGAATACTGCATGCATCGCCGCGCCTCGCTGGCGATGGGGCACGTCGAGGACAATGGAATTCGCTGCCTTTATCACGGCTGGAAATTCGGTGTGGACGGCACCATCCAGGAAACCCCGAACCATTGCGATGAGCGCTTTCGCAAGCGCGTCAAAGCGCCGGCCTTCCCGGTGCGCGAGGCCGGCGGCATGGTCTGGGCCTATGTCGGACCGGCCGACAAAGAGCCGCCGTTCCAGAAATACGAGTTCTTCGACGGCCCGCCTGAGAACCGGCTGGTGTTCCGCATCAACACGCCGGCGAATTACCTGCAGCTGTTCGAAGGCGGCACCGACTCCTCGCACGTCGGCATTCTGCACTGCAACCTCGCCAATCCGGCGTGGAAGACGAAGCCCGACCACGTGCCGGAGACGTCCGATTACACCTCGGTCGCGCTCGCCGTCGACGACAACGCTCCCGATCTCGATATCGAGAACACGGAATACGGCTACCACTATGCCGCCAAGCGCGCTGGCCCGCGCGCCGCCGACGGCGGCGCGACCAGCAGTGTGCGCGTCACCGCGGTGATCTTTCCGGTGTGCCGCATCATCCCGCTCACGCGCTACCAATTCTTCGTGTTCGAGGTGCCGCAGGACGACGTGCGCACCAGCACCTACGTCATCGCCCACGGGCCGCTATCGTTCGACCGCAAGAAAATGTTTGGCGTGCTCGGGCTCGACAACGACCGGCTGTGGAACGAGAAGGATTGCGAGCATCGCGTCAGCGAAGAAAACCTGTTCGGCCAGGACCGCTCGAAGATGGATGTGGCCTGGTCGGGCCTGAGTGGCCTCGTGCCGGAAGACGCCAGTATCGGCGTGTCGATGGGGCCGATCGTTGAGCGGGACAAGGAGACGCTGGTGGCGGCCGACGCCGCAGTGGTCCGGCTGCGGCACCGCCTCCTCGAGTTGGTGCGCCGTCACGAGGCGGGACAGGATCCTTTCGGGGTCGACATCGCGGATTATTCGAAGGTGCGCAGCCTCGCCGATACTAATGTCTCGGCGAACCAGCGGTGGCAGGACCTCCTGCCCCACAACATGTCGCTGGCAACGAGGAAGCGCGAACTCTCGCCGGCCTGACCAAAGCACGCTCGATCGCGGGCCTGAAATGCGAACGCCGGCGTGATGCAGCGCGGCTGGCGACGATTCGTGCGCACCGAGCCATGTTACGAGTCCGATCCGCGGGCGTCCGCGAAGACCACCGAAATTGAGGCTTGATTAAATGTATGGTGAGGTAGACAATTGAAAAAATGAGGCAAGCGATGCGCGAAGCGGCTGTAAGTCCAAACCCGCCTGATGCTGCCTGGGCGAATCCGCCGCTGGATCGGACTTCGCCGCTCCCGCTTTACGCTCAAATCAAACAGAGACTGATCGGCCTGATTTTGCGGTGGGACCAACCGGACCGTCGTTTTTATTCCGACGAACAATTGTGCGCGGTCTTCTGCGTCAGCCGCGAAACCGTCCGCCAGGCGCTTGCAGAATTAGTGCAGGAAGGCCTACTGCGGCGTGGCCGCGGCGTCGGCACCTTCGTTTCGATGCGCAAGCTGGAAGAGCGGTTCGGACCGGGCATGGACTTCCTGCGGCAGTGGGAATCCAGCGGCGTGCCGATGCAATCGACGCTGCTCGCTTTCGAACGCCGTCCCGCCGGCGAGACCATCGGTGCTGCGCTTGGCCTCGACGCCGACACTATCGTTCTATTCATCAAACGCGTGCGCGCTGCTGCGCGTGTGCCGGTTGCCATCGACTATCGCTACATTCCCAACGATCTCGTGGCCGACTGGGATGAAACATCCGCCCGCGGATCGCCGCTTCACCTGCTTTGGCAAAGGGTCGAGCTTTGCAAAGGTGACTTTGCGATCGAGGCGGGAACCGCAGGCCCCGAAGAAATTGAATATTTGCATCTCGGAGCCAATGCGCCGGTGCTGATCCGCAATTTGCAATACTGCGATGCCAGCGGCCGCCATGTCATGGCGGGTCATACCGTCCACCGCGGCGACCTTGTTCGGTATTCGTTGCAAGTGCCATTGGCCCGCGAAGGCGCGCGAGCCGGGGACAATCGTGGATGCGGGGGTGTTCACGACGACTGACTGTGCCAAACCAGGCGCAAGCGTGAAACAGCGCGGCACCGCTAATTGCGATGTGCCGACAGAGAACAGAGGAGTTCATCGTGCGGCTCGGACGACGACAGTTTTTTCAGCTCATTCCCGGCGCCCTTGCGGCGGCAAAAGTGGGCCCGGCGCACGCGGCCGAACAACCGTTGCGCGTGGGATCAATTCTCTCCGTCACCGGGCCCGCGGCCTTTCTCGGCGAAGACATGAAGGCCGGCCTCCAGCTTGCCGTCGATGAGATCAACGCGTCCAACGGGATTAACGGCCGGCAAATCGCCTGGACGTTTTACGATGCGGAAAGTCAGACGCAGAAGGCGATAACCGCGACGCGCCGCCTGATCAGCCAGGATCAAGTGCAGCTCATCGTCAGCGGCGGCAATATGAGCGGCATTGCGCTGGCGATGGCGCCGATGATCGAGACCGCCAAGATACCGTTCATCTCAAGTGAAGGCGCGCTCGCTATTGTCACCCCGGTTTCCGATCGGCATTGGGTCTTTAAGAGCACAGTGGACGATGAAGATGTGCTCGAGCGGATCGCCGACTATCTGGAAAAGAAAAAGATCAGCAAGGTGGCCCTGATCGCCGACACTAGCGGCTTCGGTCAGGGCGCCGTGACCCAGATGCACAAGGTCGGTCCGCGCCGGAAGCTCGACGTCGTCTACGAGACCTTCGGACCTGCCGACACCGACATGATGCCTCAGCTGACGCGCATTCGCGACAGCGGCGTTGGCGCCGTGATTTGCTGGACCGTCACCCCCGCCGGCGTGATCTTCATCAAACAGGCCCGCGAACTCGGGTTGGATAAGCGCACGTTGATCCATAGCTACGGTTTTGTTTCCTCACATTACATGACGCTCGCCGGCGATGCCGCCGGTTCGATCCTACTCGCGAGCCTCAAGCTGCCAGTCGGGGATCAATTGCCCGATTCCGATCCGCTCAAATCCGGCATACTCAAGCTATTCAACAACTATCAGGCACGCTTCGGCCGGGCCGCGAGCCTTTACGCTGCCGAATCCTACGATGCCGCCATGCTAGCGCGGCAGGGGCTTCTCAATGTCGGCGGCGATCCGTCGAAACTGCCGGAGGGGCTCGAGAAGATCAGGAACTTTGCCGGCGTCAGCGGGGTCTTCAATTTTTCGCCGGAACGCCATTCGGGCCTGTCAAAGCAGGACATCGTGCTCATCAACTGGCGCGACGGAAGGTTCAATCTCGTCGACTACGCCTAAACGGGACGGTTTTTGGAAAGGAACAGGCCATGGCACTTTCGCGCGAAATGTCGGCGGAACAGGCATTCGAGGTGGTGCAGACGCTGCTTGATCAGCCCGAGAACAGATTCCCGCTCACATTCAATTCCGATCTGCCGCGGATCCGGGAATTGTTTCACACCGCGACGCGGAGCCAGTGGGACCCAAAGACCGACGTGCAATGGGACCTACTTGATCCCGAGGCCTACACCGAAGAGCAGCGCTACGCCGCACGCCTGTACTGGAGCAGGCGCGCCTGGAGCGAATACGGCGCCATCTCGGAGAGCCCTGCCCTGCAGGTGCGCTTCGGCGTCGAGCAACGCCCCTCAGACATGCAGTTGTTCTTTACAATTCGGTCGCAGGAAGAAGCGCGCCATGCCGAAGTGTGCCACGCCATGGCGGAGAAACTCGGCGGCTATATTGAAAAGCCGGTGCAGCAACTGTTCGAGGGATCGGTCGCCACCCACGGTGTGCGGCGCGCCGCGCTCAGCGCCAGCACCCCGCTCGAAGGCATCATCGCCGCCCTGGTGTGCACCGCCGAGGAAATCGCGTTCGACGTTTTCCGCCACCTCGACGACGTGACCCGTGACCCAGTCGCCAAGCAGATCGTCCGCTTTATCATGCGGGACGAATCCCGCCATTGCGCGTTCGGCTGGTATTTCCTCGAGGCGATCTGCGAAACGCTGACGCCCGAACAAAAGCAGATGATCGAGAATTCCGTCGTCGCCATGGTCGAGAAAGTCGAGTTCAACGGTTATCACAGCTCCTGGTTGGCGCCCGACAGCCCGGCGTCACGGACCGAAGTCGAAGCCGACCGTGTGACCTACGAGGCCGGCCTCGGCTCCACCATCGAGGAAATCGAGAAGCCGATCTTCATCGGCACAGTCAAGCGCATTCGCAATCAAATGCGGCCGCTCGGTATCAATCTGCCGCCGTTCACGCATCCGAAGCTCGGCACCATCTGAGATGCACGGCTCCGCACCGCAGACGGCGCCGGTGCTGCCGCCGCTTCGTCTTCTGGTCGAACGGCGCTTTCCGCTGGAAATGAATGTCACGCTTCCGCAGATTCGGGAGCTTTACGACACCGGCAAAGCCGGCCGCTGGAATCCACATCGCGACATCGACTGGACCGAATTGCGTCCCGAGCAATACGATGTGCGAACCCGGGAAGCGGCAAGGCGGACGTGGAGCCGGCGGCTGTGGGTGGAGGTCACCGGCCTGACCGAGACCCCTGCCCTCCTGGTCCGTTTCTGCATGGAGACCGGCCGCGAAATCGATCCGAAGTTCTTTCTTACGGTGCGCAACACCGAAGAGGCGTGGCACGTGGAATGTTTTGAACGCGTCACGGAAGCATTCGGTGGCCGTCTCGTCGGGCCAGCCGACCGCGGCTATGAATTGGCGTTCAATCGAAATCTGCACCGCCGCGTGCTGGACGCCGGGCAGCATCTCGACAGTTATGTTGCGTGTTTTTCCGCATTCGAGGACGGACTGGAGCTCGAACTCTGCCGCACCTGGCGCGCCAACGCCAAAAATCCGGCAATCGCTGCGATGCTCGATCACATCATCGCCGACAAGGAACGGCACGCGGCCTTCGGCTGGCTCTACCTCGGCATCAGAGCGCCGCATTGGACTTCGGCGGAGCGCGAACTTATCGCGGAGCAAGTCACCGCACACATCCGCGATTCGGAATTCAAAGGCTATCACTGTCCTTGGCTCGCTCCGGAACACGCCGCCGCCGAGGCGGAAGCCGACGCCGTCACGGCCGTAGCGGGCCTCGGCGCGGCAAGCCGCGCGCACGAAGAGGACACGATCGCGAGCTACGTCGCCAACGCGCGGCAAAGGCTCCTCGAAATGGGCGTCGAACTGCCGATGTTCGAGACCAACCGTATGCGCACGTTCTAATCGCCGCGATGCACGCCGCTACGGTGGTTCAACTGCTGGTCATCGGTGTCGGCACCGGCAGCATTTACGCTCTCATCGCGCTCGGCTTCAACGTCGTGTTCAAGAGCACCGGCGCGATGAATTTTGCCCAGGGCGAATGGGTCGTTATGGCCGGCATGATTGCCGCCGTTACCTTTGCCACGATCAACAGCGTCGCGCTGGCCTGTCTCGCGGCTGTGTTGCTCATGACGATCGTCGGCATCATTTCCGAACGGCTGGTGATCTGGCCGCTGCGGCGCCCCAACCCGCTCCTGATCACGCTAATCAGTATCGGGCTTGCCATCTGCACGCGCAGTCTGATGATGCTGGTCCTCGGCAAGAGGCCGGTCGGTTATCCCGGATTTTCAAAAACTGAAAGTCTCGACTTTTGGGGCATTAGCGTCCAGACGCAGACGCTTTGGATTTTCGGCATTACGCTTGTTTTCTTGTTCGGCATGCATCTGTTCTTCGAGCGCAGCATGTTGGGTAAGGCGCTGCGCGCCGCGGCCGCCGACCGGGAAGCGGCCGCTATCGTCGGAGTCAAAGTCGAGACCACCGTCATGCTGTCATTTGCCATCGCGGCTTTCGCCGGCGCACTGGCGGGGGCCATCATCACGCCGCTGACACTTGCCTCGTACGATCAGGGCGCCGCCTTCGGGTTCAAGGGTTTTAGCGCCGCCATGCTGGGCGGCGTCGGAAGCTTACCCGGAGCCGTTGTCGGCGGTCTCGCACTCGGGCTGCTTGAAGCATTCGGCAGCTTCTACATTTCGTCCGACTTCAAGGATGCGATCGCTTTCGCGGTTCTGCTGCTGGTCCTGTTTGTCCGTCCGTCCGGATTTCTCGGCCGCGCCGAAATAACCAAGGTCTAACGGATGGCGCGGGCGCCACCGATGAACGGCACACGCGCGTCGCTGCAGCCGGCAGACGGCGGTCAGCATCGGCCGAGTCATGCTGCAGGCACATCCACTGCGTCGCTCCTGCCTGATCATTGGCGACTGCTACTCTTTTGGCTCGTTTTGCTCGCCGTGCCGTTTGCCGCGCCCAACGAATATCTGGTCTCGCTCGCGAACCTCTTTCTGATCAACGTTATTCTGATCGCGAGCCTAAATCTGCTGATGGGCTACGGCGGACAAATTTCACTGGGCCACGCCGGTTTCTTCGGCCTCGGCGCTTACGTCAGCGGCATTCTCAGCGCCAAGGCTGGGCTTTCCGCCTGGATCGGCTTGCCCGCCGCCATGCTCACTACGGGTCTCGCTGCTCTCGTGATCGGGGTTCCGGTCTTGCGCCTGCGCGGGCTCTATTTGTCGATGGCGACGCTGGGTTGGAACGCAATTCTCGTTGTCCTGTTCAATCGCCTGGTCGAACTCACCGGCGGACCTAACGGGCTGCTCGGGGTCGCGCCGTTCTCGATCGGCGGCTTCCGACTCGACACCGACCTGCGCGAGTTTCCGCTAGTCTGGCTGGTGTCCTTGCTTGTAATGCTCGCCATTCTCCACGTGCTGCACTCGCGGTTCGGCCGCGCGTTGCGCGCGGTCGCCACCAATGAGCTTGGAGCAGAAGCGCTTGGTATCGACAGCGCGCGCACCAAGCTCCTGGTCTTTGTGCTAAGCGCCGGAATGGCGGGAATTGCCGGCAGTCTTTATGTCCACATCAATCAGTACGCCTCCCCGGAAACATTCAGCATCTCGAATTCCATCCTGTACGTCGTGATGGTAGCGCTCGGCGGTTCCGGCACTTTTTGGGGGCCCGTACTTGGCGCCTTGATCTACACCGCGGTACCGCAGCTTTTGCTCGATTACGAAGACGCCGAACTGATGCTGTTCGGTCTTGGCATGCTGATTGTGCTCATTGTTTTTCCGCGTGGCCTCGCGGGCATTCCAGCGGCGGTGCGAGATTGGCACGGCGGCCGGCGAGCGAGGGCGACGTGAGTGCGGCGCTGCTAAAGATCGAAGCATTGAACTGCTACTTCCAGGGACTTCGCGCCGTCGCCGATCTCGGCTTCACTGTGGCGGCGGGGGAGATAAAGGCGGTCATCGGGCCGAACGGGGCCGGCAAGAGCACCCTCTTCAACATGATCGCGGGCGTTACGCGCGCCACCTCCGGCCGCATCTTTTTCGACGGCCATCGCATTGACACCTTGCCGACGTTTGCACGAGCCCGCCTCGGGATCGCCCGCACCTTTCAAAATCTGCAGATCTTCCGCGAGATGACAGTTCTGGAAAATGTCATTGCCGGATGCCATCTGCGCGGCAATGCCGGCTTTACGCGCGCCATCCTTCGCGACGGGACGTTTCGCGCCGAGGAGCGTGCGCTTAAGGAGGCTTCGTTCGCGTTGCTTGAGCGCTTTAACCTCGCGGACAAGGCCTATTTGCCGGCCGGCACACTCAGCTACGGAGAAATGAAGGTCCTTGAACTCGCGCGTGCGCTTGCCGGCGAACCGCGACTGCTGTTGCTCGACGAGCCGACCGCCGGACTGCCACGGGCCGAAGCCGAGCACATGGAAGGCGTCGTGAGAGGTTTAAACGAAAAGGGCATGACCGTGCTGCTGGTGGAACACAACATGCGCATGGTGATGTCGCTCTCCCACGACATTCTTGTTCTTAACAATGGCGTCCGGATCGCGGAGGGCTCGGGCGACGAAATAAGCCGGCACCCCGACGTCCTGACGGCTTACTTGGGTGCGACCGATGATGCTTGAAGTCGAAGCGCTGACCGCCGGCTACGGCAGCATCGAAGTCCTGCATTGCATTTCGCTGCGGGTCGGGCGCGGACAATCGGTCTGCCTGATTGGCGCCAACGGCGCTGGCAAGACCACGTTGCTGCGTTGCCTCGGCGGCCTGTTGCCGCCGAGCCGGGGTCGCATCTCGGTCGACGGCAGCGACATCGCCGGCCGCTCCGCTTCGACCCGGCTCGACTTCGGCGTCACTTTGGTGCCGGAAGGCCGCCGTGTTTTCGCGCCAATGACGGTTCGGGAGAATCTTGAGATGGGCGCGTTCCGCCGGCTATGGCCGCGGCGCGATCGCTCGGTGGCAGCCGACATGGCGATGGTCTTTGACCTGTTCCCGCGGCTGCGCGAACGCCAAAGTCAGGCGGCCGGACTGCTGTCCGGTGGCGAGCAGCAGATGCTGGCGATCGGGCGGGCGCTGATGTCGAAGCCACGGCTTTTGCTCCTCGACGAGCCTTCGATCGGCCTCGCTCCGCGGGTGGTGCAGGAAATTTTCGCGACCATCAGGCAGCTCAATGCGGCCGGCATGTCGATATTGCTGGCCGAGCAGAATGCAAACATGGCGTTACGCACGGCGGCATACGGTTACGTGCTGGCGGACGGAGACCTTGTACGCGGCGCGGAAACCAGCGTTTTGGTGAACGATCCCGCCGTGAAAGAGGCTTACCTCAAACCCTGACGGATCGAACGGCATCGTGGCAATGATCGACGAGACTCTCGAAGCCGAGTTCGCGCTGCGCAAGCGGCATCCCGAACGCGACACGATTTATGACGAGCACAAACGCCGCAGCGCGATCGCGCGGGCGGAAAGCCGTTGCATTCTGGATCAACGCTATGCGGCGGGCCCGCGTTGCCTGCTCGATATTTTCCCTGCCGGCGATCAGGCGCCGGTTCTGTTTTTCATCCACGGCGGTTACTGGCGGGCGCTCGATAAGTCTTATGTCTCCTTCATCGCCGAGCCGTTTCGCAATGCTGGCATCACAGTGGTCGTGCCCGGCTACGATCTGGTTCCGAGCATTCGCGTCGGCGGCATCGTCGACCAAATGCGGCTGGCGTTTGCTTGGATCGTCAAACGGCTCGCGCCCGAGCGCATCGTGGTTTCGGGCCATTCCGCCGGCGGTCAATTGGCCGCCATGCTGGCACTGGATCAGGCGGTCCAAGGCGAAGGGCCGATCGTCGGGTTGGCGGCCATCAGCGGGGCGTTCGACTTACGCCCCCTGTTGAACACCTCGATCAATGCTGATCTCAATCTGTCAGCCGAAGAAGCCGCCGACGCGAGTCCGTTGCTTCGCGTCAAGGCGTTGACGGAAGGAGCCGCGCTCGTGCCGTTGCTCGGCATTGTCGGCGGCGACGAAACGCAAGGGTTCAAGCAGTGGACGGCGGATTTAGTCGCTGCATGGGGGGAGCGCGGCGCGCCGGCAAAACTGTGCGAGGTCGCCGGCCGAAACCACTTCACCATCCTCGATGCGCTCGCGGCGCCTGACGGAGATCTGACGGAGCGGATTTGCGAGCTTGCTTTTGGCTATGCGGGCGCACGCTTGCCCCGCGATGCAATGAAGGTTCACGAATGAACGATGCCGGCCGAACGGAAGCTGAGACAAGAGGACCGCCGGCGTGTTCGCAGGCGGTCCTCAGTTCGTTACAGCTTCGCTTTTATTGATCGGCACTTTAGTTTTTCTGGGCCGAGGCTGCTTCCTTGGTGCAGACGTCCGCGAACATCACGAGGCCGTCCGGCGTGTAGGTTTTGGTCAGGCAGGTGCAAGGACCGGGGCTCGCGGCAGCTTCCACCGGCGCCACATCTGCGGCGTCACCAACCACCGGGTCGACGACGATCCAGCGGCCACCACGGAAGATCCAGTGTCCGTGACCATGGTAGGCCCACCGGCCGGGCCGGCCCGGGTAGCCATGCCCGGGGTAACCATGACCGGGATGACCGGGGTTGAGGATCGGGGTCAAGCGATTACCGTTCCCAGCGACGCGACCACGGCCAGTGCCAACACGGCCACCGAAATTGGCGTGGCCACCAACACTAGCGTGGCCGCCGACACTGGCGTGCCCCCCGCCGCTGAAGCCGCGGGCGTAGGAAGCGCTGGACGCAAACGAGGCGACGGTGATCGTGGCCGCGGCTGCGAGAGTGAGGATAAGAGTGCGAGACATGGGCGTTCTCCAGGGTATGGGTTTCCGTACCCATTGGTCGGAGCTGCCCGGGAAAAGGTTCAAAGCCGGTCGTCTGAATTCCGCTTGCCTCGTTCCACAATCAGCGGAACTGCGCCGTTGCCGCGCCGAAAAGAGAAGGCCCGGAAAACGCCGGGCCTTCATGCGGGGACTTAAAACAGGGGCAATACATAGCATAATGAAATACGCGATACGATCAAAACTGCGACCACAAATGACCGGTGCGCGTTCATCCGGCGTCACCGGATCACCGTGGCCACAACCGGCGCCGGGTCGAAACCCGCCACCGAGTGCCCTAAGACTATGGCAATAGCGCGTGACGCCGGTATGACTTCGGCCAAGCGTGATACACGCCGCAGAACAAAGGCACGCGAGCAGCGCGTTCGGCGAAGGGTTCCAGCGGCCGACCTGCCGGCGGCGAAAACATTGTTGGCGCCTTTAGGCTAATGACAGCGCAGTGGAGCCAAAATGGCAGCGAAATCGGGTCACATCTATATCGGCATCGGCGGCTGGAATTATGAGCCGTGGCGCGGCGTGTTTTATCCAACCGGCCTCGTGCAGGCGAAGGAACTTGAATACGCCGCAAGCCGGCTGGCCTCGATCGAGATCAACTCGACCTTCTACGGTTCGCAAAAGCCTGAGAGCTTCCGCAAATGGGCCGCCGCCGTGCCCGACGGCTTTGTCTTTTCGGTCAAGGGACCGCGTTTCGCCACCAACCGGCGCGTACTTGCCGAGGCCGGCGACTCGATCAAGCGGTTTTTGAATTCCGGCGTGCTCGAGCTCGGCGACAAACTCGGGCCGCTGCTTTGGCAATTCGCACCGACCAAAAAATTCGATGCCGCCGATTTCGGAAAATTCCTCGAACTCTTACCCGCGCAGGCGGACGGAGCGCGTCTGCGCCACGTCGTGGAAGTGCGGCACGCGAGCTTTGGCACGCCGGCCTTTATCGCTATGCTGCGTGAGTTCGGCACCCCGGTGGCGTTTACCGATCATGCGACTTATCCATCGTTCGCCGACTTACCCGGCGATTTCGTTTATGCGCGGCTGCAAAAGGGACAAGACACAATCCCGACCGCCTATCCACCGAAGGACATCGACGCATGGGCTCAACGTTTGCGAGTTTGGGCGTCAGGTCAAATGCCCGACGCCCTCCCTCGGGCCGATCCGGCTTATGCGCCCAAAAAGATCGCTCCGCGCGACGTGTTCGCCTACGTGATTCACGAAGGCAAAATCCGCGCGCCAGCGGCGGCGATGGCGTTAATCGAGCGATTGAAGAAGTAGGTCAGCATTCAGCGCGTGTGGTTTAATTGACACCAGTCTGCAACTCCGTGACGAACGTCCTCTTTCGCCGCAGAGACGTGCTCTTGACCGCGGTCACGTCCACTCAGCTTCGTGCCGTCGATGGCGAACCAAAATCTTTCTCGGCAATTTCGGAAAAACAAGATCGTATACTTTGACTACGTGTCAGCATTGCTGACCTTGTCATTCGCGCAGTTGTGATTGTCGAAGTCACATTGCTTCGCTACGCTTTGTGAAGTGATGTGCTGCGGTGTATCACTGAGCGTAACCAAGGACTGTTCGCGTGGGGCGACAATCCACAGCTCGGGAAACCATGTCTGACATGGTTTTCATCCCCGGCGGCACCTTCCGCATGGGATCGGATTCGCACTATCCGGAAGAAGCGCCAGCCCATCGGGTAACCGTCGACGGATTTTGGATCGACCGCGCGCCAGTGACGAACCGGCGGTTCAAGGAATTCGTTAAAGCGACCGGCCACGTCACGTTCGCGGAAATTTCGCCGGATGTTAAGGACTATCCCGGCGCGTTGCCGCACATGATCTTCGCCGGTTCGCTTGTCTTTGCGCCACCAAGCCGGCCGGTCGATCTGCGCGACTGGAGTCAATGGTGGACACTGCTCAAGGGCGCGGATTGGCGCCATCCTTATGGGCCGCGATCGAGCATCAATAATCTCGACAACCATCCGGTCGTGCACGTCACGTTTGGCGACGCACTCGCTTACGCCACCTGGGCCGGCAAGGAGCTGCCGACGGAAGCCGAATGGGAATTGGCCGCCCGCGGTGGCCTCGACGGCGCCGAGTTCGCCTGGGGTGAAAATTTCATGCCCGGCGGCCAGCATCGCGCCAACACCTGGCAGGGAAATTTTCCGCACGAGAATTGCTGCGAGGACGGCTTCGAGCGCACCTCGCCGGCGATGGCGTTTCCGCCGAACGGCTACGGCGTTTACGACATGATCGGCAATGTCTGGGAATGGACCACCGACTGGTGGAGCGCGCAGCATGGGGCCGATGCCCAAAAGGCCTGTTGCGTTCCGGAAAATCCGCGCGGCGGGCCCGAGGCGGCAAGCTACGACCCCAACCAGCCGCAAATCAAAATTCCCCGCAAGGTGATCAAAGGCGGCTCGCATCTTTGCGCGCCGAATTACTGCCGCCGCTACCGTCCGGCCGCGCGCCATGCGGAACCGGTGGATACGTCCACGAGCCATCTTGGCTTTCGTTGCATCACTCGAACTTCAACCCCCGGGAGGTTCAAAGATGAGCAAGAATCTTGATGATTACGACGGCGTCGCAAAGAAACAGTCCGCAAAGGCGGCGACCCCTGCAAACATCAATCGGCGCAACATCCTGCTTGGCGGCACAACGCTCGCGGCCGCGTCGGCGGTCGCCGCTGGCAGCTCCATGCAAGTGGCGCAGGCACAAACGCAGCCGGTGACGGCAGCGAGCGGCAAGAAGCCGAATATCATCATGATCGTTTCGGACGATTTCGGTTACGGCGATGCCGGCTGCTATCTCGGCGGTGAGGGGCGCGGCATGCCGACGCCAAACATCGATCGTCTGGCGGACGAGGGCATGATGTTCACGTCATTCTACGCGCAGCCGAGCTGTACCCCGGGCCGCGCCGCCATGCAGACCGGCCGCATTCCCAACCGCAGCGGTATGACCACGGTGGCGTTCCAGGGTCAGGGTGGCGGCCTGCCGGCTGCCGAGTGGACGCTCGCCTCGGTGCTGAAAACCGCAGGCTACAACACCTTCTTTTCCGGTAAATGGCATCTTGGCGAGGCCGATTACGCGCTGCCCAATGCGCAGGGCTATGACGAGATGAAATATTGCGGCCTCTACCATCTTAACGCCTACACTTACGCTGACCCGACCTGGTTTCCGGATATGAATCCGGAGCTGCGCGCGATGTTTGCGCGGGTCACCAAAGGCGCGCTGTCGGGCAATGCCGGCCAGCCGCCGAAGGAAGATTTCAAGATCAACGGCCAATACGTGAACACGCCGGACAAGGGCGTTGTCGGCATTCCGTTCTTCGATGAATATGTCGAGAAGGCATCGCTCGACTATCTCGACCGCGCCGCCAAGTCGAACACGCCATTCTTCATGAGCGTCAATTTCATGAAGGTGCACCAGCCGAATATGCCGCATCCGGATTTCAAGGAGAAATCCCTTTCGAAGTCGAAATTCGCGGATTTGGTTGTGGAGAACGACGCTCGCATCGGACACATCCTGGACAAGGTGCGTGCGCTCGGTCTCGACAAGAACACCTATGTGTTCTGGACCACTGACAACGGCGCGTGGCAGGACGTCTATCCGGACGCCGGCTATACGCCGTTCCGCGGTACGAAGGGCACGGTGCGGGAAGGCGGCAATCGGGTGCCCTCGATCGCCTGGGGCCCCGGCATCAAGGCACGCTCGCGTAACTCCGAGATTGTCGGCGGTCTCGATTATATGGCGACCTTCGCGTCGCTGGCCGGCGCCAAGCTGCCGCAGAGCGATCACGAGGGAAAGCCGATCATTTTCGACAGTGTCGACATGTCGCCGGTTCTTTTTGGCACTGGTAAGTCAGGGCGAAACAGCTGGTTCTATTTTACCGAGAACGAGCTGACGCCCGGTGCCGCGCGCGTCGACAATTACAAGGCCGTATTCAATCTGCGCGGCGATGATGGCGTCAAGACCGGCGGGCTGGCCGTCGATTCCAACCTCGGTTGGAAGGGCGCCGAGGCTTACGTCGCTACCGTGCCCCAGGTGTTCGATCTATGGCAGGACCCGCAGGAGCGCTACGACATCTTCATGAACAATTACACGGAGCGAACCTGGGTCATGGTTACCATCAGCGACGCCATCAAACAACTGATGAAGACCTACGTTCAATATCCGCCACGCAAGCTCCAGAGCGAATTGTATGCCGGGCCGATCACGCTCACGCAATATGAGCACTTCCAGTTCATGCGCGATGAGCTTGCCAAGGACGGCGTCAATATTCCGCTGCCTACCGGCAACTGAGCGACTTGCGCGCCGGCCGGCGATAACCCCGGCCGGGCCGATTTATCAACAAGTCACATCGGATTCCGGTGTGTTATTCGACCCGGGAGAGAAGCATGAGCATCGAGGATGAAAACGATCGTAAGTCTAGCCTGAGCCGCCGTAATATTTTGCTTGCCGGCACCACTGTCGCTGCTGCGTCAGTGATGGAGGCGACGGCGCCGGTGCGGATGGCGCAAGCGCAGACGACGCCGTCCGGACAACGCCCGAACGTCGTCGTCATCATGGGCGATGACATCGGCTACTGGAATATCGGCGCCTACCATCGCGGCATGATGGCGGGGCGGACGCCAAACCTCGACAAGATGGCGGCCGAAGGCATGATGTTTACGGACTATTACGCCGAGGCAAGCTGCACTGCGGGGCGCGCCGCCTTCATCACCGGCGAATTGCCGATCCGCACCGGCATGACCACCGTGGGTCAAGCCGGCGCGTCGATCGGTATACCCGCACAAGCCGTCACGATCGCCACCGCACTCAAGGCGATGGGCTACGCCACCGGCCAGTTCGGCAAAAACCACCTTGGCGACAGGAACGAGTTTCTGCCAACAGTCCACGGGTTCGATGAATTCTTCGGCTATCTCTATCACCTCGATGGCATGGAAGACCCGGCGCACCCGGGTTACCCGCAGGAATTGCTAAACGTCGTCGGTCCACGCAACATGCTGCATTCGTGGGCGACGGAGGTGGATGACACCACTGTCGATCCGCGCTGGGGCAAAGTCGGAAAACAGAAAATCGAGGACGCCGGCACGCTGTATCCCAAGCGGATGGAGACCGTCGACGACGAAATCCGCGATCTGGCGCTCACTTTTATCGACAAGGCCAAGGCCGACAACAAACCGTTTTTCCTGTGGCTCAATCCGACGCGCATGCACATCGTCACCCACCTGTCGCCGAAGTACGAGGCGATGCGCAATTCCAAGAACGGCTGGACCATCCACGAGGCCGGCATGGCGCAGCTCGACGACGACGTCGGCATTGTCATGAAGCACCTCAAGGACATGGGCGTCGACGACAACACTATCGTCGTGTTCACCACCGACAACGGCACCGAAGTCTTCACTTGGCCGGATGGCGGGCAGACGCCGTTCGCGCAGAGCAAAGGCACAGTTTTCGAAGGCGGCTTCCGTGTGCCGGCCATCGTCCGTTGGCCCGGCAAAGTAGCGGCGGGCAAGGTCGAGAATGGAATTATGTCGGGGCTCGACTGGTTCCCGACTTTCGTAGCGGCAGCCGGGAATCCGAACATCGTCGAAGAACTGAAAAAGGGCAAAGATCTCCTGGGCACGACGTGCAAAGTGCACCTCGACGGCTACAACCAAATGGACTTAATCACCGGCAAGGGGCCGTCGAACCGTCACGAGATCTGGTATTTCGGGGAAAGCACGCTGGGTGCCGTGCGCATCGACGACTACAAATATCGTTTCATCGACCAGCCTGCCGGCTGGCTCGGTGAAAAGGTCAAAGTTGATGTGCCTTACCTGATCAACCTGCGTCTTGATCCTTTCGAGCGCACGGGCTGGGCGGACAGCGGCGCAAAATTCGGATCAACGGAATACTTCGAGTGGTTCAAGTATGAATTCTGGCGCTTCGTGTTCGTCCAGCAAGAAGTGGCGAAATTGGCGCAGACCGCGATCGAATTCCCGCCGATGCAGCCGGGCGCGAGCTTCAACCTTGATGCGGTGAAAGCGCAGATCGACGCTGCACGCAACGCAATGGCCAAGTGAGCCGGCGGAGGAACGGCTCCAGGATCACGGCCTGAAGTAATCTTCGCAACCCAAAGCACGCCGGCCCGTGCCTCCTGCTCGGGCCGGCGCGCTCTTTGCCCAGAGGCAATACGGGAGTGTTGTGCGTGCTCAATCGCCGAAGCCTGCTGGTCTGCTGTTTCCTTGCCGGTGTCTGCGGCAATGCTTCGGCGCAGCAGCCCGCGTCCGACCCGCTGCCTTCATGGAACGAAGGGACTGTCAAAAAATCTATCACTGACTTCGTCGCGCGTATCACGACGCCGGGCGGGGCGGATTTCGTACCGGCCGAGCAGCGCATTGCCACGTTCGACAACGACGGCACGCTGTGGACCGAGCAGCCGTATTATTTTCAGCTCGCCTTCGCGTTTGACCGCGTCAAAGCGATGGCGCCGCAGCACCCGGAGTGGAAGACCAAACAGCCGTTCAAGGCGCTGCTCAACAAAGACATGGGAGCGCTGGCCGCGTCCGGCGAGAAAGGCCTCCTGGAAATTGTCGCGGCAACCCACAGCGGGATGACGACGGACGCGTTCGCCAAAACGGTGCTGGATTGGATCGCTACCGCCCGCCATCCGCGGTTCAACCGGCCCTACACCGATCTCGTCTATCAGCCGATGCTCGAATTGCTCGGGTATTTACGCGGCAACGGCTTCAAGACGTTCATTGTGTCCGGTGGCGGCATCGAGTTCATGCGGCCGTGGACGGAGAAGGTCTACGGCATTCCGCCGGAACAGGTTGTCGGTTCGTCCGGCGAAGTGAAGTTTCACATCGGCGCCGACGGCAAGCCGGTACTGGTCAAACTGCCGAAGATCGTGTTCGTCGACGACGGCCCCGGCAAGCCGGTCGGCATCAACCGCTTCATCGGCCGCCAGCCGATCTTCGCCTTTGGCAACTCGGACGGCGACCTGCAGATGCTGCAATGGACCGCAGCCGGCGGCGGCGCGCGTTTCATGGGCATCGTGCACCACACCGACGCCGAACGTGAATACGCTTACGACCGGCACTCTAAAATCGGAAAACTCGACAAGGCGCTCGATGAAGGCCGAGCGAAAGGCTGGACGATCGTCGACATGAAGAAGGACTGGAAGGTGATCTACCCGTTCGAAAAATAGTGGCGGCCGATTGGGTTCGGCCGGATGGAGGCGACGATGAAAAAAGATGCTCCTTGCGGTCGCGCCAAGCGCGCCCCGGGCAGCAGGCAATGCGGATCAGCGCCGCTCGCGGTTCTATTGCTTTCATCCGCGGTTGCCGCGACGACGCTTGACAGCGCTCTCGCCGACGAGGGCGGCGTCAGCTTCTGGCTGCCGGGCCAGTTCGGCAGCCTTGCGGCGGTTCCGCAGCAGCCGGGTTGGACGTTTGCCATCGTCAACTATTACACGTCGGTGAGCGCGGCGGGCAGCGTCGCCGCCGCGCGCGAGGTGACGATCGGCAAGCTCAATCCGACGGTCAACGTGAACTTGAACGTGAATTTGAGCGCCAATGCCGACCTTGTCGTGTTCAGTCCGGGCTACGTGTTGGCGACGCCAGTGTTGGGTGGCCAATTCGCCGTCAGCATGGCCGGAATTGCCGGCCGCAACAGTGCTGATATCAGCGGAACCTTGACGGCCACCGCCGGTCCTTTGGTCGCGACGCGGCAGGGCAGCATCAGCGACTCGATTACGGGGTTTGGCGACCTCTACCCGCAGATGTCGTTGCGCTGGAACTCCGGCGTCAACAACTGGATGGTCTACGCCATGGGCGACATCCCGGTCGGCGACTACAATTCGAGCAACCTGGCGAATCTCGGCATCGGTCATGGCGCCATCGACGGCGGCGGCGGCTACACCTACTTCGATCCCGAATCCGGCCACGAGTTTTCCGTCGTGACCGGACTGACCGGCAATTTCACCAATCCGAGCACCAACTATACCAACGGCATCGACTGGCATGTCGACTGGGGCGCCTCGCAGTTCGTAACGCCGACGATTCAGGTCGGCGCGGTCGGTTATTTGTATCAGCAACTCACCCCCGACCAGGGCGCGGCGGCCTTTCTCGGCAGCAATGAGTTGCGCGTTGCAGCTGTCGGTCCCCAGATCGGGTTCATTATCCCGGCCGGACCGATACAGGCTTATCTCAATTTGAAAGCGTATTGGGAATTCGCCGCGGACAATCGCCCGTCAGGCTGGAACGCGTGGGTGACGTTGTCATTCTCGCCAAGCGCGCCAACCCCCGCGAGTGCGGCACCGCCGATGATGACAAAATAAAAGTCGGGGCTCCCTGCCCCTCCCCGCATCTGTGCCGGGCCACTCTGGCCTAAGCCCGCAGCGTCGCAGCCCCGCCCTAATAAATTACACTGTTAGAGGTTCGCAATCGCTGCACCAGCACGCGCATCACGTTGAGTGCAAAGTAAGGCGTTCGGCTCACCAGAAACAGAAACTGCTTCTCGCCGACCGGTACCAGTGTCGCGTCGGTGGCAGCCACCGCCGTTGCGCTGCGGGGGCCCTGATCGATCAAGGCCATTTCGCCGAAAATGCTGCGTTCCGGCAGCGTGTCCAGCAGCCGGTTGCCGAGGCGGATTTCGACGCTGCCGGTCTTGACGACGAACAGTTCCTCAGCCGGATCGCCCTCTTTGAAGATGACCTCGCCGGCCTTGAAGCTGCGGAGCGGCGCCCCTGCTCCGGCCAACAACCCAAAATCAATGCTCGTGTCCGGCATGGCGTCCCTGTCGTCCCCTGCTGTCCCAATTATTTCAATCTCATGACGACGGTCGATTACAGTCTTATGACACAAAACCGGAAGACTTCGAACGTCGGCACGGCGGGGGAAAGCTAAAATGCCAACGGCCACGAAACGATCAGGTGCGCGTACATCCGGCGTCACCCTATCGTAACCGTGGCCGTGTCACGACGGAGCCCATAAAGGCTCAACGCCGCTGCACGCTAAATGGGCACACGATCGCTATTATGCAAGGGCTGCTTTTGTGCCAGACTGTCGGTGCTGCCGAAGATGGCTCACCGACCGACCGCTTCAACCATTTCGTAACCGGAAACCCTCGTTTTTTTAAACCAGCTGGCCGGCTCCGGCATAACCCGAGAATCGGCATCCAGACTGCAAGGGAGAGGATAATGACGATCAATCAACCATCGGCCGAGAGCATTGGCCGCGCCGTCGCCGGCGCAATTCACCAGCACTGGGTGATGTTCCTGATCGAAGGCATCATATTGGTGATTCTCGGCATTATCGCGATCGTGTTGCCGCCGCTGGCGACCATAGCCTTTACCATCATCATCGGCTGGATCTTTTTGGTCAGTGGCATCGTCGGCCTGATCACGACGTTTATGGCCCGCCACGCGCCGGGCTTCTGGTGGGCGCTGATCTCGGCCCTGATCGCCATCGCCGCGGGAATCGTGCTGCTGCTGTGGCCGATCAGCGGATCGGTCTCGCTGACGCTGGTGCTGATCGCGTTTTTCGTGATCGAGGGCATCGCTTCGATCTTCTATGCGATCGAGCACCGCAACCAGCTCACCGGCCGTTGGGGCTGGATGCTGGTCAGCGGCATCATCGACCTGATCCTCGCCGCAATCATTTTTGCCGGACTGCCGGGCACGGCGCTGTGGGCGCTCGGTCTGTTGGTCGGGATCAACATGGTGTTCGGCGGCGTGGCCCTGATCGGCATGGCGATGGCGGCACGGCATCCTTCGGCCGCTTAGGCAGAAAACCACATCTGCAAAGCCATCTGGGCCGCGCGGCCCGGATGGCTTCGTCGTGAAGCCTGTCATCGAGCCGGTCGCTTCGGCCGGTCCAATGGCTGCGTGCAACACGAACGCCACGCGCGAGTTTTCCCCTGCACGATCCGCAAAGCTTCCGCCCCGGCTACGACGGGACGGCGCTTTTTTGGATCATGCGCACCAGGCTGCTGAGAGTTTCACTACCGCTTCACGACAGCACTACAAAGAAAGCAAGGAGGCGAAACGCCGACAGACGCATGGTCCTACCTGCCCGCATCTTCGGATGCGGCGCGCGCTGATCGGCGCGCTCGCCTGTCGGCGTCTCACCGCGGTTCTTGCCGTCGGGACTTTCGCCCCGGGGCTCAGCTCCAGGCCATGCTTCCTGGGACGTGGCAGGACGCTCGATCCTGTAAGCCCGCACCAACCGGGGTGCAGAGACCTTACGTTCTTCCACGGGCGTTACCCGCGCCCGCCTGTCCCAGTCCAGGGAATGCACCTCCCGGACCGGCCGTAGTACCGGTCAGATGATGCCCAAAGCCGCTCCGGCGCGAGGTGCAAATTCGCGCGGAAGCACCGCACTCGCCCCATGTTCAGGTGTGCCTCGAGAACACGTCCTTGATGAGCGAGATTCGTCGGTTGTGTACTTGAAAACGGGACGAATATCAATGGAAAAGGGACGGAGCGGTGAAGATCGGCCAGAAACTTTCAATCGTGTTCGAGTGCACTGCACCGACACCCGCATCGACGCACCTCATGGTGCACTTTCTGGCGCGGAAATTCTTTCAACGCGTCCATTGACGCCATAAGCACACGTCGGTCATTCGCTTGCGGCACGCCACGAGGTTTATTCGGTGAGAACGGCTTGATAGCAGACCACTCAAAGTCCGTGAGTTCGCAGCGCATGATTAAAGGCTCCGGTTTGGAAGCTTGAATCACACGCGCCGGCCGGCATCATCAACCGCCACGACCAGCCAAAGCAGAAGCCACTATCCCGATTTGGCTTCCGCTTTCGGGGAACAGCTGACATGCCCGGACATGCCGCCAGCTGCGTTCCGGTCGAAAATGCCCCACAGCAGATATGACGCCCACAATTGAGAAGGACGACTGGCTGCTGTTAGAACGTGATGCGGACGGTTCCAACTAGGTTGTTTTGAATGACCGGGTTAGGGGTTACCGAAACCTGGTAACCGACGCCAAAGATCAGATTGATCGGGCGAGTTGGGCTGTCCTGTCCTATCTTGAAGCGGCCGAATATGATGCCGGGCGTGAGCAACACTTGGCTCAGACCTTGGTGTTCGCCGTTCGGCCAGTATTCGTAATTGACCTCGAGCTCCGGCCAGAAATATTGCAGGAAATGATATTGGAACGCCGTATTCCAAAGGAACGGATCGCCGTAGTTGGTCATGTTCATGGCTGGCGTGTTGCCGGGCGAAGACAGCGCGCTAACGGGAATTTGCACACTGAGCGTCGATTGAATATCAAAATCGCCGAAACCCTTGCCGAACGCGATGGTCGGCTGGGCGGTTAGAACGTTGTTGGAGATTTTCCCAGGAGTGCCCAGTGGATCCGACATCTGAAAGAAGCCGCTCACAATATAATCGCCGTTCTGCGCGTTTGCAGAAATGAAGCGGTATTTGAGCAGAAAAGCCGGCCAATCGCCCCAGCCTTGTGCGGTCCCCTTGGGGCCGGTGGCCGTTTCGTATGCCGGAGTAGCTAAAATGGCTTCAACATTGTAGAAGGGGATTAGCTCCATCCTGAATCCGCCAGGTCCCCCGTAATTGTCGATGTGTTGGCCGTTCCCGTTGGGGCTGGTCGCGGAGGCGTTTTGCTGATTGTAGAAGTCAGCACGGAATTCTTGCTCAAGGCGTGGCGTAACGGTCACGAGAGGGGTCATCCAACTCGGTTGCGCCGCCTGGGTGGCCGAGACCATGGCGAGCCAAGATACGAACGGCCCGGTAGGTACATATCCGGCAGACGGGTCCAAGGCCTTAACCGCAAGCGGCAGCGAGATCGGTGGCGGCGCGTCTGCAGCGTGGGCACAAACCGGTGCGATTGCAATCGCCGCACCGACAAGGAGACAACGCTTCCCGCCAGCGACGATAGCCTTTAGGCGGCCTCCGCGCGCTGCCAATGTGTTAGCTGGCCCGTTCCGACCGTTCGTGACGCTTCTCATCTAGCTCCCCCGCCTGAATACGATGTATCCGAACGGACATAACGGATGATGTCAATATCGTTACCTGTGGACTAATGATCACGGCCGCATTGTGTGACATCGCGGCCACAGGTGCCGCGCCCCTTCAAGAAGTGCCGCGCATTGTCAAACGCGGCTACTCTTGGCACATCGGGTCATTCCGCTGTGGCGCAGCAATTCGCCCGGTTCCGGATCGAAGCCGACATCAAACCTGATTTGTGAGCCGACGGGGAACCGCACGGCATCGCTCGATTAAATCACTCCGCCGGCATGGAATGAGGCGCCCGCGCCTTTTCGACGTTGGCGGCAATAAACGCGATCGCCAGCACCGCAACCATGAAGCCCAGCGCCACGATCGCGGTGGCGCCGAGAATAAGGTCGAAGCCGCCGCGGGTGTACAGGATCGCGATCATCGATACCGCGGCGCCCGAGATCATGAAGGTCAGGAAATAGCGCACGGCGTAGACCCGGCCGCGCCAGGCGTCGGCGGTGTAGCGGGCGATGACGAGATCGTTCACTGTGATCTGTCCGTAAATTGCGGTCATGACGCAGGCCAAAGCGACCAGCAGCAATTTACCGGTTGCGAACGCCGCCCACAGGACGCTTGCGAACTGCAGCACGGCAAGGATTGCGAACAGGATATGCAGCCGGACGTGCTCGACAATCCGGCCGACGGCCATCTGCGCGATCGCGCCGCAGAGGAACACCGCCGTGGTCAGGCCGCCGATCATCAGCAGCGAAATATCGCCGCCGGCGCGCTCGTCGATGATTTTCGGCAGCGCAATCGAGATGGTGTTGAAGACGAGGCCGGCGCAGAGCGCGACCACGACAAACAGCCCGAAGATCGCGGCCGCAGCGGCCGACGAAAGCGAAACATCGGGCGCCGCGCTCCGCGACGCCCCATGCCGCGCCTCGTTCGGCACGAAGCGCAAATAGGCGAGGCCCGTCGCGATGCAGACGATGCCCGGCACCAGAAACGCGCCGCGCCAGGAGAACGCCGCGGTCAACACCGCGGTGATGGCGGCGGCGAGCGAAATGCCGAGATTGCCGCAGACGCCGTTGAACGCCAGCGTCCGGCCCCGCTGGGTGGCGTTTTCAAGCACTAAAGCCGTCCCGACCGGATGATAGATCGCCGCGAAGATGCCGAGCGCGAACAACGCGGCGGCGAGCCCATAAAGCGACGGCGCGAAAGCAGCGCCAATGAGCGACAGCCCGCAGCCGATATAAAACGCAACCATCATGTTGCGGCGGCTCCAGCGGTCGGCGAGCCAGCCCGCCGGCAGCGAGAACAGTCCGAACGCAATAAACGACGCCGTGCCGAACATGATGAGTTCGGAATAAGACAGACCATAAAAGGCCTGCAGTTCGATCACCACCATGGGGAAGATCAGCATCACAAAGTGATCGAGGCCGTGGGCGACATTCAGAAAACCGATCGCCACGCGCCGCTGCGAAACCGCAGCGGAGCCGGCAAATCGGTCTGCAGTGGAAACGTCGATCGTCATTGGTCAGATCCCGGATTGCGCGCGGATGTATAACGCGCCCCGGCGCTGCGACCTACCCTTGTTTCACAAGGCAGCGCGGCGCAGCCCCCAATGATGACAAGCCAGGGGACTGCCGAGGATGTTACATGAACGCGATATGCCGCCGTTGTGCGCCGCGCACCGCCGTCAACGGAACGGAACGGTCGAAGGTCGCAAGCCGTCCACCGTAAGTCATGGCGAGGGCCAATAAATAGATGTCGGTGAGCTGGCTCGGTCCGATGATCGCATCGCGATTGAAAAGCTCCCGGTCCAAGACAGACACGTGATCGGGCCAGAACGCGTGGTCCGTCTCGATCATTTGCTGCCCGAGCAGGTCGAGCGCAGAGGTAGGCACGATGGGGTTGGCATAGCGCGGCTGCGAGACAATCCGCACAAATCCGTTCTGAGTAAGCGGACATGATGCCCAACCATGGCGGCGGTTCACCGACCACCATTCGTGCGCGACACCGTGAGGCACATGTTGCCCATCCAACATGGCGATCAGCACGTTGACGTCAAACAAGGCTCGCACGACTTTCAGCTGTCTTCTTCGGCGAGCCGTTTGACCAGCGCCGAGGTCACAAGACCACCTCGGCTTGGCAGCACCCGAAACCCGTTTCGGTGAATCAAGGATTCGTCCACCGGCTGCGTGAGCGCGCGGCGGGCAAGATCAGAGATAATCTTTCCCGTGGTTGTCCCCTGCGCCTCGGCCATTTCCTTGGCCGCGTTGAGGACGTCATCGTCAATCGAAAGAGTCGTACGCATGGATTGATGTTAATGCATCTGATGCAACGATACAGTTGGCCGCGCGGTTTCTGCGCTGGCGCAAGAGACGCCGAAACTGACTTGCAGATAGCGGAAGGTTCGCCTTAAGTTATTTACAACCCTAAAGAAAAGAACAAATCAAGCGCAACCATTTGTGCCCAAGGGAACCTATTGCGGAATCCACCATTATGGTGTATATGGATGGCTGAGAAAAACGTGCCGCATTTCGATCTAGCGGCCATTAAAGCGGAATTAGTTCCAGACTTAAACGCTACTAGAAGTGCGCTTGAGGGGGCGGCTTACGTTGGCCACGGATCAAAGGAGATCGTCGAAATTATCCAAACGATAACGGCGGCTCACTTCTACAAGTCTATGACGTCAAACTATGACGTCAATGTATGGCAAGACGTCTACCATGTGCCTCATCCCAACGGCACGCTGTATGTGAAGTTCACCGACAACGGCACCTCTGATTTTTTGCTCCTTTCATATAAGGAGAAGTAACGTGAAAAAGCCTCCTGTATGCCCAGAAACCGGGAAGCCGATGGTGCGCGATACGCGTCCCATGACGCTTACCTATAAGGGCCAAGCAACCACCTTTGATATGCCTGGATGGTATTGCCATGAGTTTGGCGAAAGCATTCACACGGCAGAAGATATCGTTGTGTCTGATGCGGCCCTTAAAGAACTCAGAATAAAAGTTGAAAATCTGCTTCGCCCGCAAGAGGTGAAGCGGATTAGAGAGGGTCTCGGTCTTACACAACGCGAGGCCGGGTTGTTTATAGGCGGCGGCCCGAACGCCTTCCAAAAATACGAGCAAGGAACCGTCACCTTGAGTAAGGGATTTAGCAATCTCCTTCGAGTTCTCGAACGACACCCGGAAGAAATCGAAGAACTGAAAAAACACACCGAAGACACCGACGAGGAGTGGAGGAAGCAAGCTTAGCCTTAGCCTCCTCCATAATCTCATCCAATCTGACCGCGTCCCCATCCTTGGGGACTGAACCTTTTTGGAGGCGCGTCATAACGCGGTTCTCATAGAGGCAAGCATACCAAAACGCTGGCCGTCCGCGGAGGATGCGGGCGGTCAGCATTGTGGCTCCAATTGAGTAAGAACGGCCCCAAATAGGACCAGCGTCGGCCGACAGGCCGACTACTATCACTGGTATTTGTGTTGTAGACTACGCATTCTACCTCTTTGCTTGCCGTAGTCGGAAATACAACTCGACTTGTTGGGAGCCACAGCATCACAAAGTGATCGAGGCCGTGGGCGACATTCAGAAAACCGATCGCCACGCGCCGCTGCGAAACCGCAGCGGAGCCGGCAAATCGGTCTGCAGTGGAAACGTCGATCGTCATTGGTCAGATCCCGGATTGCGCGCGGATGTATAACGCGCCCCGGCGCTGCGACCTACCCTTGTTTCACAAGGCAGCTCGGCGACTAGGAACCAAGGCCCGCACGGCTTTTAGCTATCGCCTTCAGCGAGCTGCTTGACTAAGGCCGATGTTACAAGACCACCGCGGTTTGCCAGCACCCAAAATCCATTTCGGGGGATCCAAGGTCCCCTAGCCGTCCGCGTAAGCCCGCGACGGGCAAGCTCTGAGATGATCTTTCCCGCGGTCGTGCCCTGCACTCTTGCCATTTCCCTGGCTGCGTTGAGCACGTCATCGTCAATCGAAAAAGTCGTGCGCATGTTCGCGATGCTCTCATTGCCAGGGTTCTGTGTCAGCAATATCTAATCGCGTTGCATCAAAGACGGCATGCGAATAATCGCCCGAGCGATTCGCCAAGCCTCATCCTTATTAAGCCGCTTCATGCTCATCCGGCGCTGTGGCTCATCCTCGAAATGGATAAAGACAAGTTTCTGACCGAGGCCATCCGTTATGGCAAACAATTCAGTGTGTTCCTCAATCTTCCAAGGGGGCGGAAATCGGCGGCGAAATGTCATGTCCCGTATTTATCCCTTCACAGCATTTATCGGTTGTGATAGATAATTAGGGGTGAATGCGGTCCGCCTAGAAAGGTAGGACCGAAATGCGCGAGGTACATTTCCAAGACGCGGATTTTCCGCACCGATCCGCATGGTGTCGGTCGCCCTTGGAAGGCAGGTCTCTGCGCTGGGTTCCCTACGGTATGCCGCGCTTAAATCATCGGTTCCAGCACATGGTGTTCTTCCTTTATGGGAGGCACCCTAAAACCGGGGAAATTGTCGGCCCAAAAGGGACTGGCTTTTTCGTCGGAATGGAAAGCCGGGGCGTTTGGCTTATGCGTCACTTCTACGCTGTGACCTGCCACCACGTGGCGGTGTCTGGCGGTGGTTCGATCATCCGAATCAATACGCAAGACGGCGGCAGCCGGTTCATTGAATTTGAACCTGACGAGTGGCAGTTCATTCCGAATGGGGATGATATGTGTGCCGTCGATGTTACAGACAGACTTGCAAATTCTGACGATTTTTCAGTTCTTCCGCCTAATTTGGTGGCGTGGAAAGATTTCCTCGCAGACGAGTTTGTCGGCATCGGTGAAGACGGCTTCATGCTTGGGCTTTTTGCTGATCACGCCGGGAAACGCCAGAACTTGATTGCATCTCGCTTTGGAAATCTCAGTCTGCTTGCCCATGACGATGAGACGATAGAGCAACCAAATGGCATAAAGCGGCCTTCGCATATCTTTGACATGCGATCGCGCCCAGGATTTTCCGGCTCACCCGTTTTTATCTACCGCACGCCCAGCGGCGACCTTAGGGAGGCAGCCGAACGCGGGGGTTTTAGAACGCGGCTGCGCTCAATCGATTTCGTCGGCGCTGGAGGCGATTTCGGTTACGAAATGATTGACCACATCGATTCTAATTATGCGGCAGACGAGAAGGAAAGACGAAAAAATACATTCCTCATGCTTTTGGGCATACACGCGGGACAATATTCAGAACGAGTGGAGGCGCGCAAAATCAAAAAGACCGCGGGCGAGAGTGATGATGTCATCCGAGATCGCGATAAGCTCAAAATCCCGAGCAGCATGGCCTTGGTGGTTCCCGCGTGGGAGATTATAAACTTGCTGAAGCAGCCTATATTCCTGGAACAACGAACAAAGAGGGATGATGCGATGCAAAAGCAGCGCGACCAAGAAAACGTCGCCGAGCCGGAGGCTAACGTCGATGCCGCCGTCGCGCCCCCGGCCGAAGCGGCTGGCGACGCCAATCCCAATCACCTAACGGATTTCACACGTCTTGTAGATGTGGCAGCGCGGAAGAAGCCGAAAGACTAGAACCGAAAGTATGCGCTCAACGCTGATGTGGTGGATATTTCTGTACTATCCGGCCATGTTTTTGTCGGGCTAGGCGAGCCGCTATCTCGATAGGAGGTTCGCCAATAGCCCGGTTTACATAAGCAAGATTGGAATGCGGTATCGGCGGCATGAAACGATACTCAGCCTTGCAGGGAGTGCCTTTTTTCTTTTACCATTGGTTGTGTTGATAGTGCAGAAGCTATTTTTTTGACGGAACGGGGGAAAATCGTGTCAGTAAAATCAGTCACGGTGAACATCACTAGCCACCCGCTGAGCCGAGAAGAAAATGGGGTTGTATTCAAGGTAAAAAAGGGTTCTGCGAAATTCGGCGAATTGGTCGTCAGCAAAGGCGGCATACGCTGGAAGCCGAAGAATAAACAGGACCACCATTTCATGAATTGGAATGAGGTAGATACTGAAGCTCGCAAACGTCCGATAAGATGAAATCGGCCCGGACTGCCATCCGAGCCTGATTTCAAAAAGCCGTTCTGCGCTGCGCGATAACGTCCAGAATCTTTCGCACTTTCGGGACTGACGGCTTCTTCGTACAATGAAGGAGCAACCGATGAGTGACGAGAATCCGATGGGTCAGGTGATCCAGATCGATGAAGCCCGGATCCGAGACCATCTCGGTGAGATGGTTCGTGGCACGGTGGAAGAGACGTTGAATGCGATGCTGGATGCTGAGGCAGACCAGCTCTGTGGCGCCGGCCGTTATGAACGGAGCCAGGCGCGGCAGGACACCCGAGCTGGCAGCTACGAACGAGCGCTGCAGACCAGCGCCGGCGAAGTAAGCCTCAAGGTACCAAAGCTGCGGCGCCAGACCTTTGAGACCGCGATCATCGAGCGGTACCGCCGGCGGGAGAGCTCGGTCGAGGAAGCGCTGATCGAGATGTATCTGGCGGGCGTCTCGGTGCGACGCGTGGAGGACATCACCGAAGCGCTGTGGGGCACGCGGGTGAGCCCGAGCACGGTGTCGAACCTCAACAAGAAGATCTACGCCAAGATCGAGGCTTGGCGGAACCGCCGCATCGAAGGCGAGCATCCGTACCTCTATCTCGACGGCATCGTGATGAAGCGGACGTGGGCCGGCGAGGTGCGCAACGTCTCGCTGCTGGTGGCCAGCGCGGTCAATTCCGAGGGATTTCGGGAGATTCTCGGCATTTGCGAAGGCGCCAAGGAGGACAAGTCGGGCTGGTCGGCGTTCCTGCTGCACCTGGTCGATCGTGGGCTCAAGGGCGTGCAGCTCATCATCTCCGACGCCTGCCGCGGCCTGATGGAGAGCGCCGGTGAGTATCTGCCGGACGCCCGATGGCAGCGTTGCATGGTGCATTTTTATCGGAACGTTTTCAGCCACGTACCGGCGACCAGGGTTCGCGAGGTGAGCCACATGCTCAAGGCTATCCATGCCCAGGAGAACCGCGACGCGGCCGACCGCAAAGCTCGGGCGATCGTTGAAGACCTGCGGGCCGCCAGGATGAACACAGCGGCCGATTTGGTCGAGCGCAGCGTTCACGAGACGCTGACCTACTACGCCTTTCCCGACATCCACTGGCAGAAGATCCGCACCAACAATCCGCTCGAGCGGATCATGAAAGAGATTCGGCGGCGTACCCGCGTCGTCGGCGCATTCCCCGATGGCCAATCATGCCTCAATCTGGCGGCAGCTCGACTTCGCTACATCGCTGGCACCGCATGGTCCGCCAAGTGCTACATGAACATGAGACCGCTGTATCAGCCGCAAGTTCCGCAAACCGAAGCCGTGGCCTGATCAAATGTGCGAAAGAATCTGCACGCTACCCGCTGCGCTGCGCGTAACCATTATACGCGCAACGGAGGCGCTTGTCACGATGGCCGAGTATGCAATCGTCGCTGACGGAAAATGCATCATCGTCATGTCGAAGGATGGCTTACGTTTTCTTGAGCTTCCATCCATCCGCGATTGCCATATCAGCCATCTGATCGAAAAGCTGAATAGCCTTCCCCATGATGTCTGCTTCCTCTGTGATCTCAATATCGATCACGTCAAGATTCTTGAGATCAGTCATGCACTTGGTCTTGATGGTTTAAATCGCGATGTCGTCAAGAACGCCACCGTTCAAAACGTGCCCGATGATCTCGCTCGCGAAAGTTTTCAACGACATTGCCGCGAGGCTCATTTGAGCGGCGTTGCTTTTCCAACCGGCCAATTCATCGTTCATCGAGTCCGCTCCTAGTTGGCTTGGCAGCTTCTAGGATAGCGACGGCGAGGACGGGGGTCATTCCCCGTTCTCGCTCCAAAACGGCAATCTCAGTTGGCGGGAATCAAGAAGCCAGCACGTCCGAAGGCCGCCCGGATGCCTTGGCTTCCTCGCTTGTCTAATCCAGAAGTGATGGACGTTCGCCCCGAGCGGGTTTCAGGATTCTTGCAAGCGGGGGAGCGCGAAAGCGGCCACAAGGCGATCAAACATAAATTGCTGCGAGTGCCGGTAATTGCGCCGATAGGTGAACTCGGCAACGTACTTCCACATATGCTTAGCCGAGATGTGGACGTGAGTGCCGCGCACGGCGCGCTTGAAATGTCCCCAATGCCCTTCAATCGTATTCGTATGGTGGACGCCAGCAACCCACTGCTTCTTACTGTGGTTGACGCGGCCAAGTTCAAAATCTCGTTTCAGGTCATTGTATGAGTCCCATTCGTCGGCGCTAACCCGCGTACCTGCGATCACGTGACCGCGCACGATGTCTTCGAGGGTGTCGGACGCAAGATTTGGAATTGGTCCGGCGCGCAATTTGCCGTCGCGCTCGACCATGCCGAAAACGAGGCTCTTGTTCGAGCCTTTCGCGCGACGAACGCGGTGTAGCGTGCAATTCTTTCGCACATTTGATCAGGCCACGGCTTCGGTTTGCGGAACTTGCGGCTGATACAGCGGTCTCATGTTCATGTAGCACTTGGCGGACCATGCGGTGCCAGCGATGTAGCGAAGTCGAGCTGCCGCCAGATTGAGGCATGATTGGCCATCGGGGAATGCGCCGACGACGCGGGTACGCCGCCAATCTCTTTCATGATCCGCTCGAGCGGATTGTTGGTGCGGATCTTCTGCCAGTGGATGTCGGGAAAGGCGTAGTAGGTCAGCGTCTCGTGAACGCTGCGCTCGACCAAATCGGCCGCTGTGTTCATCCTGGCGGCCCGCAGGTCTTCAACGATCGCCCGAGCTTTGCGGTCGGCCGCGTCGCGGTTCTCCTGGGCATGGATAGCCTTGAGCATGTGGCTCACCTCGCGAACCCTGGTCGCCGGTACGTGGCTGAAAACGTTCCGATAAAAATGCACCATGCAACGCTGCCATCGGGCGTCCGGCAGATACTCACCGGCGCTCTCCATCAGGCCGCGGCAGGCGTCGGAGATGATGAGCTGCACGCCCTTGAGCCCACGATCGACCAGGTGCAGCAGGAACGCCGACCAGCCCGACTTGTCCTCCTTGGCGCCTTCGCAAATGCCGAGAATCTCCCGAAATCCCTCGGAATTGACCGCGCTGGCCACCAGCAGCGAGACGTTGCGCACCTCGCCGGCCCACGTCCGCTTCATCACGATGCCGTCGAGATAGAGGTACGGATGCTCGCCTTCGATGCGGCGGTTCCGCCAAGCCTCGATCTTGGCGTAGATCTTCTTGTTGAGGTTCGACACCGTGCTCGGGCTCACCCGCGTGCCCCACAGCGCTTCGGTGATGTCCTCCACGCGTCGCACCGAGACGCCCGCCAGATACATCTCGATCAGCGCTTCCTCGACCGAGCTCTCCCGCCGGCGGTACCGCTCGATGATCGCGGTCTCAAAGGTCTGGCGCCGCAGCTTTGGTACCTTGAGGCTTACTTCGCCGGCGCTGGTCTGCAGCGCTCGTTCGTAGCTGCCAGCTCGGGTGTCCTGCCGCGCCTGGCTCCGTTCATAACGGCCGGCGCCACAGAGCTGGTCTGCCTCAGCATCCAGCATCGCATTCAACGTCTCTTCCACCGTGCCACGAACCATCTCACCGAGATGGTCTCGGATCCGGGCTTCATCGATCTGGATCACCTGACCCATCGGATTCTCGTCACTCATCGGTTGCTCCTTCATTGTACGAAGAAGCCGTCAGTCCCGAAAGTGCGAAAATTCTGGACGTTATCAACGCTTGCTCTGATAGCCGCCCATGATTGTTTCGTCGATTTCGACATGCTTGCCGTCGCCGCCTAACGGGCCGCCAAAGTCCGCGCTTGCCATCAGCTTGCGAAGCTCATGAGCCATCCGCCATGCGCACTTGTACGTGACGCCTAGCTGGCGCTCTAGCTCCTTGGCGGCCACGCCATGGCGGGTGCTGGTCATCAGATACATCGCAAAAAACCACTTGGTGAGGTTGGTTCGCGACTTGTGAAAGATTGTCCCCGCTGCCGCGTAAACATGGTAGCCGCAGTGCTGGCAGACATAGGCGCGGCGCTTGGCGAGCGGGTGAAACTTGGTGTTCTTGGCGCAGCCGGGGCACACGATTTCCGTACCGCCGAAATTCACCTCCATAAGCTTAGCTAGGCAATGAGCGTCGGTCGGGTAAATGGCCTGAAACTGCTTGAAGGTGTGGACGCCGGGCTTCATGAGTTATCCCCCTACCTGCGATTGTGGGATAACATAAATTAGGCCGTAAATGCTGTCAAGGGATAAATACGGTCATGTCCGATTTGAACAAAACGAGAACATATCGTCAAGGGCTACGTCTCTCTACCTAGCCTCCATCTACCGCCGATTGAATCTAGCATTGAGGGAGTTGTATGGCACATGCTACTTTCATGTGCATATGGCTTTAGACGAAACCATCGTTGACGAATTTGCATCAGCCATTCGAACGGTGCTTGACAGACACGCCATCACAGGACGACTCCGCGATCTGCTAATCGGCGAGCTTACAAACGCAGTTGTAGGAGTCTTGGAGCCGCTAGAGTTCCGGCCTGGTTGTCGCCTTTTCGACGGAATCAACGAAGCCATGCCAAAGAAACCACACGGCCCCGCGTCCTGATTTGTTAGGGTTTCGTAACTCACTCGCACCGCCAATGTCGTTGCAAAGCGGCATGAGACTCTTCCAACCGTTGAACGCCGCAGTTCTAATCCGTGCTCAGAATTCCGCCCGCCTTCAAATCGTCTCTAGTCTTCCGTAAGAGTGTCCAATTGACATCTTTTCGTAACAGCAACTGAAGGCGCTCCCCATCCAAGCTCCTCAAACAAACTATCACATGCGTCTAGTACGGTTGATAAGCTCGGCGTCTTCGCAATTTCTTGGGGCGTCAATTGTTCACGAAGATCAACAGCGATTGCGGCGAGTCGAAGAATCTGAATTTCAAGAAAGTGCGAGGTAGTGCTTTGCTTCGCTTGTTCATCTTTACTCATACTCTCACCCCATCGGTTGTGTCACCTTGTCGGCCTTGAATAGGGACTGCTCGGAGTCAGGAGATTTCGAATGAACGACTTTGCAGCACGGTTGGAGGAAGCCAGTTCGGCTTTGCAGAAATTGAACTACCAGCCCTTGGAAGAGTTTCCCGCGCTGGCAGTTCAAGTCGCGAGGCGAACCGCGCTTGCGATGATCCAAGAGATGCTTGGGCATCTGCGTTCCGAGTCTTCGGAAGCAGAAATTATGGCCGCCGTGCCATTCACCCTGGCTTTTGTCGCGAATGTCATTGTCTATTGCAATAATCAGTCGTCCACCGACCTGACCACGACGAGCAGAATGATGGACACTGCGGCGAGGATAGCCCGCAATCTCGGTGACGGAGTCGCTGAGCATTTCTCGACTGGAGAGTCGGTTGCGAAATCGAATTGGGAAACTAATCATTAAGCTGCCGATCGGACTAAATCGGCCAAACTGTACGAGGGTTTTGCCGTCCCGTTCCAGATTAGGATAGGTCCAGGAACCGAAAGACGCCGACAAACACCGACCCAAATCTCCTCGGAAACATCCTTTTCGATAGCCGTGCAGCTGATGCCATCAATTTCTTGAGCGGGGCCCAGAGGACGTGACGTCCACCCCAATTGCATATTTCGGCCGAGCCGTTGCGTTTCAGCAAGAACTCTCGTTTTTCTGATCCCCAGCGCCAAAGAAAGTTCGAGCGAGCCCGCGAGGATGAGGGCGTCGAACCCAGCGACGGCACCCGTGAACATTGCGCTAAATCAAAGCAATAGAATGCATCTGCGACTAGCTTCCAAAAACGGGCAGAGTGCTAGGAGCCGATGAGGAGTAGGCCGTTCGGTTAGCGGCTCACTGCGGGCACCGATGCGTTGCTCGGCCTGATCTAAATCAAAACGTAAGCTTTCCCGCGTGCAATTTAGGACGCATGGACACTCCTGCACCCAACCCGAACCTTCCCCACTGTCCCAGTTGCGGAGAGGCAATGCGGCTTATCAGGACTATTCCCCGGTTAGGTGGGCTGTCCGAATTGCGCAGCTACGAATGCCGGGCCTGCGGTGTTTGCTTCACTGCGGAGGAAAGCCGTCGGCCCTAAGCTTCGTGCCACCTCAAAAAGGAAAAGCCCCAAACATACGCGGGGCTTTTAGACGGGGAGCGGGGCTGGGGGGCGTTGAGTGGTCTCCGTCCAATACCACTAATGCGAATAGGGCGTCTTAGTTCCGGTGGCGGGTGTGGCCCAGCAATCCGTTCCAATTTGCCGCAGCCGACTTCCCAATTTATGCCGGAAATCAAGTTCGGAATTGGCAACGTCAATTTGCTCCCCGGTTGAACCCTTCTTTCCAAGAGCGGACAATGCCCAACACCCGTTCCATAGACAAAGAGCAATTACTCGCATTCACGGCCTGCTGCGAGAAGTGCGGCGATTATGCGTTCCTTGCCCGTCGCGAGCCTGATGCGTTTAAACCGCAATTCGCCGGATGCGAGTCCTTGGCGGATATGGTGCGGACGAAGACCACTAGCCTCCGCCGCTGCGGCGACGCCATTAAAGGCGACGCGCGTTGCGGGCGCATTCATGTTCCAAACTCTGCGATGGTGGGGGCTTCCCGCCGACAACCCATGTTGCCAGCGTTCGTGCGACGTATATCAAATTTGGGCTTTGCGAGCAACCGGGGTTAACGATCAAACTAACACAGTCGAAAAATAGGCGTCGTCATTGCGTTTCTTGATCGTAACACCGATCATCAACCGGACGGAACCCTTTGGAGCGCCCGGCTTGCAAGCCAGCTAGCTCTCCCGTCTCGACCGCTCGCCGCGCGTCAGTTTCAACCGTCTTCAGGTTTGGTAATCCGGGACGCGCACGGGAACCGACGCTTTATTTGCTTGCATTGCAGGGCCAAGCGTCATGCAAGGCGAGAAGCGCAAGCGCCCGGAAATCCTCATGCCACCGTTCGGGATGTTGATCGAACCAGCGCACAACCACCGCCGCCATCTGAGACAAAGTGGCGTTGTCCGGCGTGCATGAGCGGCTGACTACGAACATCGGATCCAAGTCGGAAGCGGTCACCGATAGACCTTCGAGTATGCCGACGCACTCTCCCTGCAAAAACTGGTCACCGCCATATCTTTTATTTGCGAAGTCCCGACAGCCCGGCAGATAGTAATTGGCGCTGTGGTCTGTATTGTCCGCGTTCGCTGGCTTCGTGACCGCAAAAATCGCAACCGCAAGCGCGAAAAACATCGTTTTCATAATCAACGTCCCTCACTTTATCGTGGCTGCCGGATGGTGGGGGAACTTGGCCCGCGGACTTGGTCGAGTGCTTCCAGATAGGTCCGCAACATGGTCATCATGGATTGCAGCGTTTGTTCTCTTTGATCGTCGGGCGTGATTATGTGGACGACTTGCGCGAGCGTCCCCACCGCTTTGACGAATGCATCGAGCGGGTCCGTTCCAGCGGAGCGCAAAATCTGGTCCGCCAAACTTAGCGTGTACTCCATGTTCGCCCGCATTGCGTCGTCACTGTTGCTCATGCTCGCACCCTTAAAGCTGACTTGGCGACGGTAGCATGGCGGAAGTCCTACGGGCGCACCGATGTTCACCTGTCTTTGCGCCATTCAAAATAATGGCGCTCACGGCGGGGCCGCAAATCGAATGGTTAACTTGGCAGTAATCATTAGTCTGAACTATGTGGGCCAAAGTGGAGGCTTGTATGCGCCAGTTCATCTTTCGTCTGACTGACGGGAAAAAGTCCCGATATTTATGCGTCCAAGCGTTGAACCATATTGACGCTGAAATGAAAGTCGAGAAGTGGTGCAAGGGCAGGGCGTGGCGTTGGCCTATCTTTAGCTCGGAGTAAAGCGCGCCTGCGTCTTGACCACCGCGCGGCAGTCTTTGGTTTTAAATTATATCACGTTTCCACAAACGCACGCCCGTTGCGTGGACTTCGCTCTCTAGCGGCTCTTCACATTCAATCACTTCAAGGCTGACAGGGCGTGCAACAATACTAATGAGCTGCTTCTTCCATTTACCGCTGTTCTGTACGTAATCTGCGTAAGCCCAATCACCGTCATCATTCTCTGGCATTAAAACAATTGCGAGGTCAACGTCACTCTCTGGCGTAGATGTGCCCTTGGCTCGACTACCAAATAGCCAAAGCTCATAGACGCTTGCGGTATTTGCTGCCCACATTCTAAGTATGTCGGCTCGTTCGGGCTCTAGGTCCATCTCCACACTGCCGCAAACACGCACACTCGACGGGTTAGCTAGTATTCTCAAATTATACCATAAGAGTAGAAGAGGAGTCGGTCATGGCGGGCTTCCCCGTAACTTGCGACAAATGCGGTGAGGAATTGCCTGACGTGAATTCGACGTGTCCCAAGTGCGGCCCCGCTCCCAAGACAGTCCATGTGGAGGCAAGAGCGCAAATAGGGTTGAGGGCGGTCGCACGGATGTCCACGCGCAGGATAGAAGTTAAACGCGATGGCACCGAAACTTGGACGTATGAGTGCATAGATTGCGGCCACCAAATGCGGCGGACGGAAGAAGACTAGGCCGAGCGCATTCACGGCCCCTTTTGATTTCATAAGCCATCAGCTATCGTCGCAGGGCTTGGGTTGCTCCCCGGCAACTCAGGCTCATTTCCTCTGATGCTGACTTAGCCTCGGCGTCCGTCATTTGGGGCGGGGGCTATTTCTTTCGATAGCGGTAGAGGTTGCCTTGTGTGGCGTTTGCGCTAGGGCCCTCACTCGATTTTGGTGCAGGTCCCGCCAGCAACGTACGGCGTAGAAGGTTTCACCTCCTCAAGCAGACCGGGCATCCAATCGAAGTATCCCCGCATCGTGTAGGACATCAGAAACCTATTGGTAACGAAACTAAAAGTGAAGTCTCGCTCCCAAGCGGTGCAAAGTAAAAACGCCCCGGCGTCGACCAAATGTTGCTCGGGCGGGTTTCCTATTGATCCGTGGCTCTCGCAGTAAACTGTCTCGTTCGTTCCTGCTTTCGTGATCTTTGCTTGGTATCGCTGAGAATCAATTGGCATTTTGAACGGCTTACCATCCCCCCCAAGGAACGGCTTACCGTCCGGCCCTTGAACTGGAATTTGGTAATGCTTCGTATCAACGAACGTCATTCGCAGAACAAATTTCTCATCCGTGTTAAACGAGGTTCCGTGCCAAGCCTTCTGAGAACTGTCATAGGATAGGCCACCCGCAACCTCTGTGGCGCAATAATACGCGGCAGCAATTTCCTCGCCGATACCCACGCCTTTACTCGCGACGAGCGCGACTAGCGCAAACAATCCAACGGAAAGTCGCCACTTCATGCCGTCGATCCCTAAAGGACAAGAAGGTTCTACTCAAGAACACCGAGAAGGCCAAGCCGTTTGGAATGTGGCCACCTTGGCCTCGCAACCGTGCAAAGTGTTGGGGGGAAATGAGGTTACGGAGTTGTTGTTTTCTTGGGCGTTTTGAAGCCTAACGACCCTCGTGCGAGCGGGGATCAAAACCGTCCGCTTCCTTCCAAAGAAGACAGCCAACTAACGGTGCCGCTTGTCTCTCAACAGAATTGTTGGGATGGAGGGCACGCTGGCTGCACAGGTCGGCCGAACTGGTCCATACCGATCCCGGGCCCGTAGGCGTTTGGACGCACAGTGGCAAAGGGGTCTGGGGGGCCCTGTCCCGGTGACGGCTGCCAACTAAATGGTCGGCCCGTCGCGTCGCTATTGATGCCCGGCCCATAAGCGTTGGACCGGTAAGGACCGAGAAAGCTGCCGTTGGCTCCAAGTTGATTGGCTGGTTGTGTGTTGGCCCCGATATGTTGCTGTGGACCCGTCAAGGGCTGTTTTTGCGCGGGATAACTATCCTGTTGCCCAGACGGCAAAGTGACCACCGAATTAAGCCAATCTGTTAGAAGCTTAAGCGCGCCGGGAGTGCGCGCTACGCGCTGGCCTTCAGGGGTTTGATAAAATGCCATCCATGCCCGTTGCCGGTCATGCCCGTTTTGCTCCAATAGTCGAACAAATAGCTGCATTCCATCTGCCGCCGCGGCAGACGCTACTTGTTTCTGCGCCCATTGGTTTCCTTGCCCCGCCGCCATCTGATTAAGCAAACTATCCCCTTGGCCAAAGAGAGGCACGGGCGGATTACTTTGCGGCGAGGTGACATTGCTGCCGCCGTTTTGGGTGCATCCGGCGATAAGCACAAGCGCAATACACATCGAAAGCAAGTTTCTAAGCAGTAATGGGCCCCCACGCATCATTGCGCTTTATCTCGTTACCAAGGCGCCAATAGAGACTATATTCCCTAGAGACTATATGCCAGATGGTGCCCCCTCCTGCAATGCAGGATTGGCGGCTCATACTCGGGCGAAACGTCAAACGCTTTCGTTTGCAAAAGAAACTGACCCAAGAGCAGCTTGCATTTGAAGCTGAAATTGATCTGACTTACGTTGGTGGGATTGAACGGGGCAGGCGCAATCCGAGTTTGCTAGTGATGGCCAGAATTGCGAAGGCGCTGGGGGTGCACGTAACGAAGCTGTTGAGTGATTGAACATCTAACCCGTCCCTCGCATCGGGTTATTGTTCGGAGCGGACTAACGTCGTAACTGTTAGGATGCGGCGTTCGGTGAAGAGGTGGGGGAAACGCAATGGCCAGTCGTGGACTGTCGCTGCAAGCTCTCGCAATGTATGAGCTTATGCTCAAAGACATCAGGCACTTCATCCTTGTAGGCGCAATTCTAATGGCCGGTGCTTTACCGGTGAGGGCGGCGTCGCCCCCCGACTGTTCGTTAAAGGAGCAGGGGGTGTGGGTGAAAGCCAAAATGATCCCCCCGCCCTCCCTACCTAGAGCCCCCGACAAGGGGGGGTCCTTTTCGCTGCTCGGTTGCGGGATAACTTATGCCTGCCGGGCCAAAGCAACGATGGTCACCGATGCGCGCTGCAAGGTGGTATTTACGGCTGATCGAAACGTCCATGGCACGTGCTTCTGGAACGGCCACGGCCAGCCCGGCGAGTGCAGCAGTTGCATCGCCACGCCGCCGCCGGCATCGGATTGCACGTGGCATTTGGAGAAGAAATAGCCCCGGCCGGTTTTAGGACCCGCCAGCTTCGCCAAACTGCGTATTCCGACTAATACGGAAAAGTGGCCATCTTGCTGGTGTCCATGTGACCATCAAGCCACTTCGACATTCTATGTATATCTCTTATAGGATTTCAAAGTGCCTCGTTCCCCTTGTCGTTGCGTAATCGCCCCGTTCTTGGGATTGCCGATCTTGTGCGGGTGCCAGTAGATTGCCAATTGGTTTTTGAGCAGGGGAAGATTGCAATGACCGGACCTGTGGTCACAGCGCAAGAGATCGTACAAATCTGCAAGTCGGGTGGCTTCTTAGCGAAGCAACTCTATGTGATTTTTACGACACCCACACAGGGGATGGGCCCCGTGATGGAGAATTTAGATGTGCATCTGAAATATCAGGAAAGCCTCGAAAAGAGTGGCATCATGTTCGCCGCAGGCCCGCATTGGACCGATGATGAACAGTTGTGGGAAGGCGAAGGGATGGTGGTAATCCGTGCCGCGTCGCTAGCAGAGGCAAAGGAAATTGCCGCCAAGGACCCAATGCATATCAGTGGCGCGCGTACCTTTAGGGTTCGGCCATGGCTTGTAAATGAAGGCACCATGACGGTGAAGCTTGGGTTTGCTACTGGGAAGTTCGAACTAACCTGAATGTCCGTACCTCGTACCGAACCCTAAGAAAAGATAGGTACGCGTTTGTCTAGAGGTACAGGGGAGGAGGACATAAAAGTCTCTCCTCCCTTATGCTCAGTTGCCTCGATTGCCTCGGTTGCTCAGAGGAGCCAATGAAGCACGACGGCATATATTTTATAATTAAAATAATAGGCTGCGTGCATACTCGTATTCTCGTGTTCTCCTGCGCTCGCCACCTTCCACTTCCACGAATTGAGGCAATTGATCCAAGTGAGGCAGTCTGCCATGCGGAGCTTTAATCTCCGCTAGGCACTCCTTCAATGCCGAATGCCCGCCACGCTCTTTCAAAGTCGCGCTTGTGATAGCCCCTGACCTTGCCCATTGCGCGGGTATCAGTTCCCGTCAACCTTTGTTGTTCGGGAGAAATCCCGAACCCCTTTAACATCCTTGCGAGGGCGTGGGCGTTCAGACCGTTGCCATGTGCATATTCACCCCAAGGCCAATCTTCTCGTTCGTTAAGCGTGCTGAGTAGCTCATCGGAGGAAAAGAAAGCCTTTGAAGCGTTCTCCACAATTGTCTTGAGATTGCTGAGCAAACTTATGCCCCTGTCCAGCGGCGCGTTTTGCTTCTCGTATTCCAGAGCCGCACTTGCTACGCGCTGAGGCCAATCTCCTCCGGCTGCCTCCGCAACCGCAAATAACGGAACCCAGTTGTCCCCAGCACGATTGATGATTTCCTCTGGAAGGGTTGACGTTTCCGCGCCACGTTCGATCACTACCCTATTCTGCTTCGCCCAGTCCGAGATGCGTGGAGCTATTTTCTCAATCTCCTGCACCTTGACGGGCGTTAGCTTCTCCAGTTGCATCAAGCTCCTCTGCATCTTGATCTGAAATGATCGCTCCGCAAGATCGGCTGGTAGCTGCTTTTGCTTCAATGCAAACGCGACCGGGCCGAATACGTCAAAGTCTACAACGTGAGCTTCTTCTCCTTCCCCGACAGTTCTCGGCACACTCACGCCTGCCGCATGTCCGGCGTTGAGTACTGCGAGAATGGCGTTGCTGCCGTACAGGTACTTGTCCATTTCATCAAAAAGAATGGTTGGATGCGAGGCATGCATTTCTCTAAACAGGGTCGCCTGCGTCGGTGTTGTCCAAATCTTCCCTAGCCGAACGAGTGCCTTGAGAATACGGAAGAGAGTGGACTTGCCACATCCCGGCACTGGACTGCGCAAGGCAACGCGCGGAGCATGATCGAATAAATCGTAGACGTGTGTGTAGACTATCCAAAGTGCAATTATGACGTAGTCGCGCTCGTTAGGCAGCCAAATGAAGCGGCGCAACTGCGCTTCTATGTCTTTGAGCAACTGTATTCCGTCAACCTGCGTTAGCTCTCGTTGGACTGCGGCGTGATCGGTCGTATCAACAGCTTTAGCTTCCGTTCCGGGACTGCTGCGGCTTTTTGTGGAAATGATTGGAAGTCGGGCACGTTCTTGAAGTTGGACGGACGAATGGTTATTTTGCATGGATAATTCTCCTGTAAATCGTTGGATTTCGAGCAAAGGCGGTCATTCCCTCGGCCGCTTTTTGCTCATTTACTGGTTAGTGGGTTGGCGCTCACGCAGCCCTCTCCCGGCTACGCCGCCACTGCTCCGCCGCTTCATTGGTTATGAGGGTGCGCTTCCCCGCTTTCATCACGCGGGGACCGTTGCCGTCTTGGAGGAGCTTGTAGAGGAGGGAGCGGGATATCCCGTGCTGCGCACAGAACTCGCGAATTGAATGGGCGTGTTTTATCGGATTGATGTTTCGGCTAAGAAATTCGTGCTTTGGCACGGACCATGTTTCTCCTTCGGTTTGCGTTCGCGGCTGACGGCGCTCCGCCCGCTCGCTTTGGATGATGAAAAACGTGTAGGGACGTTCGAGCACAGTAAATAGGCACTCGCGCGTGAAGCGCAAGGTGCAGGAAAAGTCACAAAACATCACCAAATCAATAACTTAAACTAGGAACTAATATCCTATATCGCCCATTCAACCATCGAGCTTTTTTAAAATCCCCTCGCTCATGGGGTGCGTGTAGCGGAGCAACATTCGGAGGTCCCGGTGGCCGCTTATTAGGGCAACTTCGGG